>CALJIG010000025.1 GCA_937974175.1 uncultured Ignavibacteria bacterium | reverse complement strand
TGGCGCTGAAAGCGCCAAGGCAAGAGGTTCAATTCCTCCCTGACCCACATTTTTAAAAGAATCTTCCGGAATATGAAAATATTCCTATTGGACACATAAAATTATTTATTAAAACAAAAAATCTCATTAAAGGAGAAATTATAAAATGGCTAAAGAGAAATTTGATATATCCAAGCCGCACGTCAATATAGGTACAATCGGTCACGTTGACCATGGTAAGACCACTTTGACCGCTGCAATAACAATGACGCTTTCGAAGAAATTCGGTGGCAAAATTAAGAAATTTGACGAAATTGATAAAGCTCCGGAAGAAAAAGCAAGAGGGATTACGATTGCAACAGCTCACGTAGAATATCAAACAGAAAAAAGACACTACGCACACGTAGATTGTCCGGGTCACGCTGACTATATTAAGAACATGATCACAGGTGCTGCTCAGATGGACGGCGCTATATTAGTAGTTGCTGCAACTGACGGTGCTATGCCGCAAACAAGAGAGCATATCTTACTTGCAAGACAAGTAGGTGTACCTGCACTTGTTGTATTCTTAAATAAAGTTGATATAATCAGAGAACAAGAAAAAACAGAAGAAGACGCTGAATTATTATTAGAAGTTGTTGAATCAGAATTAAGAGACATCATGACAGCAAACGGATATCCTGGTGACGATGTTCCAATCATCAGAGGTTCTGCTTTAAAAGCTATGGAAGCCGGTGTATCAGATGCACCATTAGATGACGAAAGATACAAACCTATCTTCGATTTAATGGACGCTGTTGACAGCTACATTCCTGAGCCGCAAAGAGACGTTGATAAAGAATTCTTGATGCCGGTTGAAGACGTATTCTCTATCACAGGTAGAGGTACAGTAGCAACAGGTAGAATTGAAAGAGGTAAAGTAAAAGTTGGTGAAGAAGTTGAATTGATCGGTCTTGGTGCAAAGAAAAAAACAGTTGTAACAGGAGCAGAAATGTTCAATAAAGAATTGGACGTTGCTACAGCAGGTTTCAATTGCGGACTTTTACTAAGAGGTGTAGATAAGAATGAAATCGAAAGAGGAATGGTTCTTGCTAAAACAGGTTCTATTACTCCACACAAAAAATTCGAAGCTCAGGTTTACGTATTGTCGAAAGAAGAAGGTGGAAGACACACTCCTTTCTCAACAAACTACAGACCTCAGTTCTATTTCAGAACTACTGACGTAACAGGTGTAGTTCACTTACCTGAAAATGTACAGATGGTTATGCCCGGTGATAACATGGATAAATTAACAATTGAGTTAATTTCACCAATCGCTATGGAAGACGGATTGAAGTTCGCTATCAGAGAAGGCGGACGTACAGTAGGTGCAGGTGTTGTTACAAAAATTCTCGAATAAAATTACACAGTAATCAGATAAAATCAGCCGCAGACTTTAAGTCTGCGGTTTTATTTTGTAAAATTTAAATCAATTAAATTGGCAGCTCAAAAAATCAGAATAAAGTTAAGATCTTACGATCATAATTTATTAGATAAATGGACAGAAAGAATAATCAAAACGATTAAATCAACAGGCGCAGTTGTAAGCGGACCAATTCCACTTCCAACCAAGAAAAACACTTATACTGTCAACCGTTCACCACACGTGGATAAAAAATCAAGAGAGCAATTTGAAACACGCTCGCATAAGAGACTGATTGACATTTTGAATTCTTCAAATAAAACAATCGACGCACTTACAAAACTTGATCCTCCCGGCGGTGTAGATATCGAGATCAAAGTATAAGCTTTTTTATTTTTGCTTTTATTAGTTAAAAAAGCGCTCTGCCAATTATTTTCAAATTAAGGATACTACCAAGTATTAAATATAATACCAATGATAGGAATTTTAGGAAAAAAAATCGGAATGACTACTTATTACCAGGAAAATGGTAATGCTGTTCCGGTTACAGTCATCGAAGCTGGTCCTTGTTACGTTACACAGATAAAAACAAAAGAGACAGACGGCTACGAATCAGTTCAGTTGGGTTTTGGTGAAAGAAGAGAAAAGACTGTTAATAAACCTATGCAGGGAAAGTTTAAGAAATTAAACGTACCGGCATTAAGATTTACAAAAGAAATCAGAGACTTCTCTCTTACAGATGTAAAAGCAGGGGAACAGGTCAAAGTTAATATATTCAATGAAGGCGATACTGTAAAAGTAACGGGTACTTCA
Organism: uncultured Ignavibacteria bacterium; assembly: GCA_937974175.1. Taxonomy (GTDB): domain Bacteria; phylum Bacteroidota; class Ignavibacteria; order Tepidaquicellales; family Tepidaquicellaceae; genus JAFDZO01. The sequence continues at coordinate 97,879 of CALJIG010000025.1, read as the reverse complement.
AAAGGTAAAGGTTTTCAGGGTGTTATGAAAAGACACGGCTTCTCAGGCGGTCAAAGAACACACGGTCAGTCAGATAGACAAAGAGCACCTGGTTCCATCGGCGCATCATCTTATCCTTCAAGAGTTTTTAAAGGACAAAGAATGGCAGGAAGAACAGGCGGAGACAGGATTACTGTTAGAAATTTAAAAGTTATTAAAATTTTTGCAGACTCTAATCTTATCTTAGTTAAAGGAGCTGTTCCCGGTACAAAATCCGGATTTGTTGAAATCTACAAATAATTTTATCACGCAATAGCAATCATTTATAAAAATTATGGAACTTAACGTATATAAACTCGACGGTTCTCAGTCCACTGAGAAAGTAACTTTACCTTCAGACATCTTTGAAGTCGAGCCTAATCAGCATTTGATATATATGGCTGTGAGAACTTATCTTTCTAACCAGAGACAAGGAACCAGCAAAACAAAACAAAGAGCAGAAGTACGCGGCGGCGGTAAAAAACCGTTCAGACAAAAAGGTACAGGCGGCGCAAGAAGAGGAACTAACCGTTCACCTTTAATGCCGGGCGGTGGTAACATTCACGGTCCTAAGCCACATACCTACAAGCTTGGTCTTCCAAAGAAGGCAGCAAGACTTGCAAGAAAAAGCGCGCTTAGCATGAAGGCAAAAGAAAATCAAATAATGATTGTTGAGGATTTCTCTTTTGACGCTCCGAAAACATCACAACTGAATAATATTTTAAAAGCTTTGAAGCTTGATTCTACAAAGACATTGATTCTTCTCGGTGCAAAAAACGAAAACGTTTACAAATCAGGAAGAAACATGGCAAAGTGCAGTGTTATTATGTCTGAATTAGCTGCAACGTATGAATTGCTTGACAACAAAATGATTGTTATGCAAAAATCAGCAGTAGATACTTTGTGCAAAAGTTTGTCATAAAATTTAGGAACACATTTTAAGTTTAAGATATGAAATCAATTTTAATAAAACCGTTAATCACAGAAAAAAATACTTCACTTTCTGAGAATCTTAATAAATATGTTTTTGAAGTAGCAAAAGATTCGAATAAAATCGAAATCGCAACTGCTGTAGCAAAAAGATTCAAAGTGAGAGTTTTAAATGTTACTACTTCCGTTGCGAAGGGTAAAGCTAAATCTCAATTCACTAAAAAAGGAAGATTCGAAGGATTTCGTTCTGATAAGAAAAAAGCATTCGTTACTCTGCATAAAGAAGATAAAATAGACTTCTTTGGCACTGAAGCTTAATAGAGTCAGAGCAAAGCTGAACAGCAAAGGCAGCCTTTCTTATAACGAGACAGAGCTTGCCGGGTGTTACAATGTAATTAATGATGACAAGACCGGAACTGATGAAGACGTTGAGCTAATCGTTCTTTCTGTGAAGAAACAAAATAATTCTCAAAGCAAAATACAAATTGCTGATAACAAGAGTTCACAAGTAGAATTTTTATCAAAGAAATTAAATCTGGATGAAAATTCTACTTTTTTATTGATAAATTCTTTCGGTTCTTTAAAGACTAAGAAAGATGAAATAAAATGAAAAGTGAATTCGAAGTTTTTCTTGATACCGATGTTTATCTGAAGCACCTTCATGGTGATGAAGATTCAGTTCTTTTAAAATGTCTCTCGCTTTTTGACTGTTATACATCAGTCATTAATGCTTCTGAAGTTTTTGCGCAGTGCGAAACAAAAGAGCAGGAAGAAAAAGCAAAGCAATCATTCTTCGGCTCAGGAGTTCTGGGAATACCTTATAAGTACTCTCACACTATCGGTAAGCTTCTTAAAGATAATATGAACTACCGCGATGCATGTGTGACGGCGATTCTAATCGAAACTAAACTTCCGATTGTTTCGTTTACAAATATGAAGAGTGAATATGCACAGAAGTTCGGAATAAAAATTGTACAACCACATATAATACAGCAGTATAATACACCACAATTAATTTTTAGCAATAGTAATTTTCAGTAAGAGTAATTTTAAAAGCCAATTTAATTTAAATGAAATTAGGCAAACAATATACAAGCAGGGAAAACCAATCCACTGATATTTATTTAAAAGAAATCAGCAAAACAACACCTTTAACCGTAGATCAGGAAATTGACTGCGCAAAAAGAATAAAAAAAGGTGATAAGAAAGCGCTCGATTTACTTGTAAAGGCGAATCTAAGGTTCGTAGTATCAGTAGCGAAACAATACCAGAATCAGGGCTTATCATTGAATGATTTAATCAATGAAGGTAACCTCGGACTTATTAAGGCAGCTAAGAAATTCGATGAAACAAGAGGATTTAAATTCATCTCCTACGCAGTATGGTGGATAAGACAGTCAATTTTACAGGCATTGGCAGAACAGTCAAGAGTTGTAAGATTGCCGCTTAACATCGTTCAGCAAAAAAGCAAGATTGCAAAAACAATAAGCGAGCTTGAGCAGCAAAATGAAAGAGCGCCAAACGTTCTTGAAATTGCAGAGCAGCTTGATATGTCAGTTTACGAAGTACAGGAAACTCTGAAGAATTCCGGCGGACACGTTTCAATGGACGCTCCTTCTATTCACGGCGAAGATACAAAGCTTATCGATATAATGCCTGATAAGAAAGAGAAGCAGCCTGATACGGAACTGCTGAAGGACTCACTTAGAATTGAAATTGAAAGAGCTTTAGATACGCTTTCACAGAGAGAAAAAGAAGTTGTGAAATTATACTACGGACTTGAAAAAGAAAATCCGCTTACACTTGAAGAAATCGGTGATAAATACAAGCTCACCAGAGAAAGAGTAAGACAGATAAAAGAAAAAGCAATAAGAAGATTAAGACAGGCTTCAAGAAGCAAAGGTCTTAAAGCTTACTTAGGACAGTAAAATAATATTTTAATTGAGTTATGGAAACCCGAAATTGTGAAAACGATTTCGGGTTTTTTGTTATAATAATTTTATGCAATTTATCGAAAAAATTTATGGCAAATTTATTTTCTTATGTTCTTCGAATTGATGACGGAGCAGCACCAAATCCGTTTTGGAAAGTATGCACGTTAACAATTTGCAAACCGAAAATAAGGAAAGGAGCACAAAAGGGAGATTGGATTGTGGGAACAGGTTCAAAATGTTATAGATTTAAAGATGGAAAAGTAAAGGATCTTTCTAGATATTTAGTTTATGCTATGAAAGTTGATAAAGTTTTGTCATTAGAAAAATATGATTCTTATTGTCAAGTAAATCTAAAAAACAAAATTCCCGATTTTTCGAAAAATAGATATGAAAGAAAAATTGGAGATTGTATTTACAAATTTGAAAACGGTAAAATTATAGTAAGAGAGGGAGTTCACACAGGCGATGAAAAACAGAACAAAGCTGATATAAATGGGAAGAACTCTCTTTTATCTTGGCAGTTTTATTATTTTGGAGATAAAGCTATAAAGATTCCTCATACATTAAGAGGTATGATAAAAAAAGGACGAGCACATAAAAAAATACAGGATGAAGCATTTATTAAAGAATTTGAAAGTTGGATAACAAAAAATGGAGAACTAAATAAACTTGTAGGAGAGCCGATTCACAAATATTATTTTGACGAAGGCGATAAAACTTGTAAAGTTAAATGTAATAAAAGGGAAACCAAAAAAGATTTAGAAGGTAAAGAAGAAATTATAAAAAAGTTAAAACCGATTTGCTAAGAATTTCCCAACAAAAAGGGAACACTTGCTCTCTATTTGTTATACTCTATACTTGTTCCGGTGCTCCAGCATCGAAACGCAAAGTTTAAAACCCGAAATTGTGAAAACGATTTCGGGTTTTTTGTTTTAGTGATTTGAGTAAATTGAAGAAAAATTTCTTTAGGCAAAAAATTAAAATAAAGTTATGAAGAATGATTCTTTATCTGCAAAGATCAGAGTAGGAATAATTTTCGGAGGCAAATCTGCGGAGCATGAAGTATCATTACAATCGGCAAAAAATGTAATTGATGCTCTTGATAAAAATAAATATGAGGCAATATTAATAGGAATAGATAAGACTGGAAAATGGTTTTTGAATGATGAATCTAAATTCTTATTAAATATAACTGATCCTAAACTGATTAAACTGAATAATGAAAAAAAGGAAGAGGTGACCTTAGCGCCTGAAGGAAGAGGTTCATTAACAAATTTAAAGACGAATAAAATTGATAGAAGAATTGATATAGCTTTCCCTATATTACACGGACCTTTTGGTGAAGACGGGACTATGCAGGGCTTATTAAAGCTTGCGGGCATTCCATTTGTAGGAGCAGGGGTTCTTGGCTCGTCAGTTGGGATGGATAAGGAAATTACTAAAAGACTTCTTCGTGATGCGGGCATTCATATAGGAAAGTTTTTATCAGGCAGAGAAAATTATTTACCGGCTTTTATGGAAGTCGTTAAAAAAATCGGACTGCCTTTTTTTGTTAAACCCACTAATATGGGTTCATCTATTGGAATTAATAAAGTAAAGTCTGAGGAGGAATTCGAGGATGCTGTGGAAGATGCATTTAAGTATGATAGAAAGATAATATTTGAAGAATTTATATCAGGGCGTGAAATTGAATGCTCGGTTTTAGGAAATGATAGTCCTATTGCATCAGTTCCCGGAGAGATAATTTCAAATCACGATTTCTATTCTTATGAAGCAAAGTATATTGATGAGAACGGAGCTATATTAGAAATTCCCGCCAAGTTATCACAAGAAATGGTACATAAAATCCAGGATATGTCCATTAATGTCTTTAGGACTTTAGAGTGTGAGGGGTTAGCACGTGTAGATTTTTTTGTAACTGAAAATAACGAAATATTTGTGAATGAAATTAATACAATGCCGGGATTTACAAAAATAAGTATGTATCCAAAACTTTGGGAAGCAAGTGGTATATCTTATAGTGAGTTAATAGATAGATTAATTGTACTCGCTATGGAGAGGTTCAAAAAAGAACAAAATTTGAAAACCTCATTCAAATGAGAATATTTTTATTAATAACAAAAAAGGGAGCCATAAGCTCCCTTTTGTTTTATATATAAAATTTATTTGTATGTTTTAAAATCCCATCACAATTCTTAAATCACCTGAAAATCCCTGACCGAATCTTCCTTCATCTTTTCTTTTGAACGAAGCAACAATAGATGAAGACTGCCCGATTGTTATTCCCCAGTCAAATCCTATTCTTGCAATTCCGTAAATAGTCTGATTGAAAGCAGCTTGTCTTTCATTTACACCATCGGTAGTATATCTTCTGAAAAATTCTGTACCAAGAACAATATTAGGCAACAGGAACATTTTCTTTTTTGCGAAATCAAATCTCATTCCGAAAGTTCCGTTTACATTTGCAGTATAAACATTCAAGCCCTCTACGTTTGTAACTAAGTTATCTTTATTATAGGAGCCCTCTGCGCCGATAGCAAAAATAATTTTGATTTTTGAGAGGTTGCACTTTACCATATACCAGTTTATAAATGCAGAGTATTTATTATCCGACATAAAACCTGTTTGTCCCGGATTCTGGTCAGGGAAAAACTGACGGTAAGCAAATCTTCCGCCGATATCGAATGCACCATTGATGCATAAGACAATTTCACCGGTGGGTCCGTAGTTGCTGCTGTTGTTTAATGTATAACCTCCGCCGCTTATTCCTATTGTAGTTGTTTTATCTGCGAAAGTATAAAGACCTTGAGCTTTCAAGTTTGCCAAAGTGCAGATAAAAATTAATACGGCGGTTATAATTTTTTTCATCCAGAGTTTTATTGAATTACGTTAATGTAATAAAAAAAATATTATAATTTCATACAATTATTGTGTCATATAACTATATTAAAATGCGACTAATTAATGAAAGAACCTAAAAATACATTTAAGTATTCTGCAAATTAGGAGGTTTCAGTATTTTGCAGAAAAATTCTGAATTCAAAAATTACACTTTTTTATTTGTAAATCTTTTTTTAACTTATACAAAATTACTGAATTCTCTTCTTAAAAATAAGAGAATCTTCAATCTTTCATCATCCGTATTTCCCAAAAATAACTCATGGTGGAAGTTCAAATACAACACACCAGAAAATTAACAGAAGTAATTCTGTTTATCTAAGTATCTATACACTTTTTTTATAAAATAACATAATTCCTATGCAGCTTTTTAAGAGAAAAAAAGTTCTCGACTCATTGCATAGAGAAGATAAAGATTTGGCTAGAAGGAAATTCATCAGAAATTCTATTGCCGGAATGTTTGGCGCTGCAGCCCTTGCAAAAGCCGACGATTTATTTTCTTTAGAGTCGAAGACTGGTTACGTTTATGTAAATCAAGACGGAACCGTAGTGAATGACTTTAAACTAATGGGAAGTACCACTCCGTACTTAGGCCAAATTGTGATGTTCGGATTTGACTTTGCTCCAATCGGCTGGCAGAAATGTATCGGTCAGCTTTTACCAATATCTTTCTATGGTGCTTTATTTGCTTTGTTCGGAACTCAATACGGAGGCAATGGAACAACTACCTTTGGCGTACCCGATTTCAGGGGAAGGGTACCTATTAGTTTCGGAGCAGGTGCAGGGCTTTCAAATGTTAATATAGGTGATAAAGCAGGCAGTGAATCTGTAACCCTGACAAATTTTCAAATTCCGCAGCATACTCATCAGGTTAATGCAAGTTCGTCTGTCGGTAGTTCGTCATCACCTTCGGGGAATTATTTTGCTCTGAATGCTGAAGGAATAAACTCTTATTCAGCTACTGCCGATAACACACTTAACGGTTCTGCTATCGCTAATACAGGTACCGGAAATGCTCATACAAATATACAGCCTATCATCGCTGTAAATTTTTGTGTTGCAATTTCAGGCGTTTTTCCATCGCACCATTAAATTAAATTTTGATTAAAAATTATATGGGAATATTTAATAAAAAATATATTTTGAACCCTCTGCTTGGAAAAAACAAAGAGAATAGAAGAAACTTTATGAGAAAATCTGCTGCAGCGTTATTTGGAGCAGTTGTTCTTACTAAAGCTGAAGACTTACTTTCGATGACCTCTAAGACAGGTTTTATCTATATAAAGCAGAATGGGGAAATTATTAATAATTACAAACCCTCTGCCGGTATTGACCCTTATATCGGAGAAATAGCAATATTTGCGTTTAACTACGCGCCCCAAGGATACGCGTTCTGCAACGGGCAGTTATTATCTACTACAAGTTATAACTCGTTGTTTACCATACTGGGTACAACTTATGGGGGGAACGGGACGACAAATTTTGCAGTTCCTGATTTTCGCGGCAGAGCACCAGTTAGTTTCGGAACAGGCACAGGACTAAGCACTTATAATCTTGGAGATATGGCAGGTGTAGAATCTGTAGTGCTTTCTCTATCGGAATTACCGGCACACAATCATTCACTAAATATTTATTCAGGTGAAGGTTCAACAACAACCGATTCGGGAAATTATGTCGCTCAGTATGGAGAGGGCATAAAATCTTTTTCAAATTCATCTGATACTTCAATGAATTCCAATGCAATTGGTTCTGCAGGCGGCAGTCAGGCTCATACAAATATGCAGCCATACCTTGCGCTAAATTACTGTATAGCATTGCAAGGTATATATCCAACTCCATAATTTTTGAATTTTAAAAAATTGTCATGAATTTTTTTAGAAAAAGAAATAAAAATAAAATCGGGAATGAAATCTCTGCAAAAGAAAACAGCAGGAGAAATTTTCTCTCAAAAATATCTGCATCTATATTAGGTGTAGGATTAGTTGCAGGTGCAACAAATGTATTTGGTGCAAAATCTAAAACCGGATTTATATACGTAAAAAAGAATGGAGATATAATAGAAAATTATATTCCCTCCGGCGGCACCGAAGCCTATATAGGAAGTATAGAGATGGTCGGATTTAACTTCGAACCTTTAGGATGGGAGTATTGTGACGGCCAGCTTTTATCAATAGCTGCATATAATTCGTTGTTTACTTTAATAGGAACGACTTACGGCGGAAACGGAACAACAAATTTTGCTGTGCCTGACTTACGGGGAAGAGTGCCTATTCATTTTGGCCAGGGTCCGGGTTTATCAAATTATACAATCGGGCAAACAGGTGGAGTTGAAAATGTTACACTCACATTGCCCCAAATCCCTGCTCACACACATTTAATTTCATCAAGCAGTGCATCAGGAAATTACGGAACTCCTCAGAACTATTTCCCTGCAAGGAATGCAGACGGAATAGCTTCGTATGCATCTTCTTCAGATGTACAATTGAATTCAAATTCAATCGGAACAGGAGGTTCCGGAATTGAGCATACTAATTTACAGCCGTATATGGCAATTAGTTTTGTCATTGCAACAGAAGGTGTTTACCCTGTTTCTTCATAACACATTTATAGAATTTATAAATTTTTAAAACATGAAAAAATATTTTGTTGTATTAACTTTAGTGCTACTCTTCCTGGGATGCTCTGAAGGATACTCACAGAAAATTTACTGGACTGACGGCTCATCGGGAAAACTCCAGAAGCATAATATTGACGGTTCAGGCATTACCACTGATGTGCTAACCGGTTTATCTTCGGGATATGCACTCGCAGTTGATAATGATGCCGGAGAACTTTACTGGACTGACTTTTCCGCTGCTACCATAAAGAAAATAAATATAAACAGTTTAACAGTCACACCTATACTTTCATCTACAGACGGATTATTGTCTCCCCGTGGAATTGCAATTGACGGTAACAACAACAGAATGTTCTGGGCAGATAACTCAACTAAAAAAATTCAGCGCTCAACTCTGACAGGTACAGGTGTTACGGATATTGTATCAACAGGATTAGTCTCTCCCGGATATGTAGCCTATGATCCTCTTAACTCTAAAGTATATTTTGCTGATAATGGAGTAGGTATGAAAAAAATTATGCGATGCAATGTAGATGGGTCAAATCTTGAAGATGTCGCAACTTCATTAAACCAGGTTTGGGGTATATCATTTAACTCTCTTGATAATAATATTTACTGGATAGATTCAGGTGTTGATAAAATTCAAAAAGGAAATGTCAGTGCTTTACCTGTTACAAAAGCTGATGTTGTAACGGGTTTAACCGGTAATCCCAGAGGTTTGGCAATAAATGCAGCAGGTTTGCTGATATACTGGACAGACAATTCAACGCAGGATATTTCCCGCGCAACAACCTCAGGCGCATCTGTTACTCAATTGTTTTCAGGAATTCCTTATCCGCAGGGAGTCGCTATCAATTGGGATTCTGCACTTCCGGTAGAACTTGTGAGTTTTAATTCTTCAATTGATAAAAATTCTGTGAAGCTGAACTGGACAACGTCTTATGAGCTTAACAATAAAGGTTTTTCAATTGAAAGAAAATCAGATGCAGAGTTCAAAGAAATTTCATTTGTGAACGGATTTGGAAACTCTAATAATAATCAATCATATACTTTCAATGATGTAAATCTCAGAACAGGAAAATATTCATATAGATTAAAGCAGATTGATTTGAACGGCAATTACAAATATTATGCATTATCCAATGAAGTTACTATAGGAGCTCCACAGCAATTTATTTTATCTCAAAATTATCCTAACCCTTTTAATCCGGTGACAAATATTGAGTTTGAACTTCCTAAGAATTCTTTTGTTGATTTAAAAGTTTTTGATATCACAGGAAAGGAAGTATCTTCTCTTGTTAATCAATCTTTGAATGCAGGATATTATCAATTTAAGTTTGATGCATCCGGTCTTTCATCGGGCAGTTATTTTTATAAAATCTCTGCCGGTAATTTCACTTCGATGAAGAAGATGATTGTAGTTAAATAATTTTTTAAGTTTTACACAATTCTGTTTCCGAAGTCCGAAAGCGGGAACAAACGGCTTCGGAAAGAATCGTGTTGCTAATGATACAATTATTTAATTAGTGACATTTTTTTTGTCTCGGTGAAACCTCCCGATTCCATCCTATAGTAATAAACTCCGCTTGCAAGTTTGCTGCCGTCAAAAGTAACAGAATAACTCCCTGCAGCTTTTATTTCATTTACGAGGTTATCAACTTCATTGCCGAGAATATCAAATACTTTTATGCTTACAAATCCGCTTTTAAGAATATTAAACTTTATATTTGTGACAGGGTTGAATGGGTTAGGATAGTTTTGCTCTAAAGTAAAATCAGCAGCAAATGTACTTTGATTATTTATACCTATAAATGGTCCGCTGCATCCGCCGGTAACGTAAGTACTGTATCCAAAATATCCTCCCCAAATTACAAGGCAGGAATCATTATTTACGTTTCTAAATGAAACTTCAGGCAAACCCATGTCACCTCCTGCTGTAGTATTATTTGCCTGAACACTTGCTCCATAAACACCTGATGCAAAAAGTTTAATGAATACATTGCCGCTATAACCTTGAGAGGTTCTATTGCAATATCCAAATATAAATGTGCCATTTGACCTGTATTTTGCTGCGACTGAAATTGCAACCGTAGTATCAGTGGCAGTGCTGATGTAAGTACCGGTAAATGAAGGGACAGGTGCATTAATATCTGAGCAGTAAAAATTGTATGGGTCCCAATCACCGGCTTGATACAGTCTTCTGGTGAACACAACGAGAGAACTATTGTGATACCCGGTTGAAGCAATTCGTGGGTTTTTCTTTATGTATGAGCCTGTTTCGGATTGGCTGAATAATGCAGGTGCAGTTCTGCCGTAGTTATCACTTTTAGTAAAAAAAAGTGAAGCTCCGTCATTAAAGGAACCGGTAACTCCTCGTACAACGGTTACGGTATATACTTGGTCTGAATCCCCCGCAGTGTTTACAAATGCAATGTCTGATTCAAACTCTGTATTTGCCGGGGCTATACCGCTAACGTAATATCCATAATGTCCATTTGAATTATCCTGATAACCAGAGATAATTTTCAAAGGTGTAGAAAATGGCGCCTCTATACGATACAGTTTTGATTTAACTCTTCGGTTTCCTGAAACTGTGGAATCCAATGTAGTTGAAAAATAAATATATGTACTATTTGTATAATACGCGTTATCACTGGTTATTCTGGCATTATAAAATTTGTTAGTTATACTGCCTTGTATCAAACCAAAGCTTGCAAGATTTCCATCCTGCCTGACCCGAAGTACTGCAGAATTATACAAACCTCCCAAAGTATAAGACATTGCAATAAAAGCAAATGATGTATCACCTTTGGAAATTACTTCCATATCTAAACTATTATTGGGAATACCAAAGTTTCCCGGCATTGTAAATGTGTAGATAAGAGAAAAACTAATTCCGTTATTTGTAGATTTTAATATTCGTAACGTATCTGCTTCCGATACAGGATTAACGTTAGAAATTTGTCCTATTGCAGCATAAATATCTCCGTTAATTCTGTCATAAGATATTGCCAGAGCATTACCCCACCAGTTGCCTATTTTGGAAACATTTAAGACATCACCTGATATATTTACATTTCCGGTTTCTCTCTTTCCAACAAATATGTTCTGAGGAGTTTCAATTATCTGCGGTGTAGTAATTTCATTTAGCTTATTTTCCCAAAATTCTTTTGCAGTTATATCACCGTTCGTTCTGGCAATTTTTAAATTCTGAGTGATTTCAGAAATTTTAATATTCTCAGCAGGTGTGTTTAATATTTCTGTTTTTGAAATACCGGCCGGCTTATTTTGTTGTGAAAATAATTTAACGGAGGAACAAAACCAAACTAATAAGGTGGTAAACAATATTAAAAATATTTTCATATTCTTTTATGATTTTTTTAGTCAAAAATTATGATTAAAATACACTTAACAGGTCTTATCTGCAAAAACATTATTTTTTGGTTTTAACCTCTAAAAGTACTTTTTCGTCGATAATTTATCGTCTAAATAACTGTAAAACATCAACTTGTTGGAAAATCGGTTTAACCTTATAAATCACTACATTTCATGCATCAAATTAAGGTATTCAGAATACTATCAACCTTAAATAAAGAAGAATATTCGGAATTCGAAAAATTCGTAAATTCTCCTTTTTTTAATCGCTCAAATGAGCTTATAAAGTTTTTTTATGCTTTAAATAAATACTATCCATTATTCAGCAGTTCCAGGCTGACTAATGAAAATATTTATAAAAAACTTCACCCGGGAAAATCGTTTAACGAAGGAACATTAAGAAATCTTTTTACAGATTTGGGTAATCTTGCAGAAAGATTTTTAGGATTTATAAAATATGAAAATTCTTTTGATTTTAGATTGAAATTATTAAGTGAAACAAATGCGAGAAATCTGGATAAAGAGTTTAACAAAAATTATAAGAGTGTGTATGAGAATAATGAAACAATGGAAGATAACTTTTATAAAAAAAATCTCAATCAGTTTCATCTTGTAACTGAGCTGGATTCATTTAATGACAGAAGAAAAATTATCCCTAAAAACTATTCACGAAATACTCTTAATGAACCTTTGTTCACATTTTTTCTTGCAGAGTTTTTGTTTGAGCGCTCAAGTCAGTATAGTATAAATCAATCGAAATCCGGCTCTGAAAAATATGATATTGTAGAATTATTTTTTGATACAATTGATATTGAAAGGTTAATTGACGGAATGAGAAAAAACAAAAGCACCCATTACAAGGATATTGAATTTTATTATTCACTCTTTCTTACTGCGCAAAATAAGAATGGAAATTTTTACGACAATTTCAAAAAATCTTACTGTTTATTTCAGGAACGAATTAACAGCATGACTAAGAATGCCCAGTACAGAATGTATATATGGATGAGAAATATTATAAATTTGAATATACTATCCGATGATAAAGAACTTATGAAGATTTTGTTTCAGCTGGGGAAGGAAATGGTTGAAAAGGAATTAGTTCTTGATGATGCCGGTAGAATGAGCACCGGGATGTTTGTCAATCTTATACATGGAGCGATTCTGGTAAAGGAATTGGAGTGGGCGGATAAATTTCTTGAAAACAAAATAGATTTAATTGATGAAGATGCAAAGTATGATTTTTACAATTACTACAAAGCAAAAATATTATCAAGGAGGAAAAAATATATTGAATCGAATGAGCAGCTTCTGAAAATAGATAAAGAAGATATTTTATTTAAGGTTGATTCTAAAGTACTTCGTATGATAAATTTTTTTGAATTGGAATACCTCGAAACAGCTTTTTCACAAGCAGAAACATTCAGGCAATTCATAAACAGAACTGAACCACTCGAAGGAGGAAGAAGAGAAAAATGTTTAAATTTTTTAAAATTCTATTTAGTCCTGCTTAGAAAAAAATCCGGTATGCAAAATGATATTTCCATTAACTACAAGGAACTGATTGTCTGCACAATGATTAGAAATAAAGACTGGCTTTTAAATAAATTTGAAGAATTGAACTGAACGAATGCACAATTCTGTTTCCGAAGTCCGAAAGCGGGAACAAACGGCTCCGGAAAGAATTGTGTAGTTCTTGAAAAATTTATTTTAATAAAATCATTTTTCGTGTTTGTGAGAATGATTTTAATTCAGAAGTTGTTAGTTCAATTTTATAGTAGTAAACTCCGGATGGAAGATTTTTCCCATCGAATATATAATTATAATATCCTGAATTCTTCTTTTCATTTAAAATCTCAGCAATTTCATTTCCTAAAACATCATACACCGAAATTTTTACAAAGGCAGATGTTTGTGTACTGAAAGAAATATTTGTAGTTGGATTAAATGGATTCGGATAATTTTGATTAAGAAGGTAATCATCTATTTCTGTATTTTGATTACTGATGCCGATAAAGGGACCACTGCAGCCGCCTGTTGCATAGGTGCCAACTCCACCGAAACCTCCCCACACAACAAAACATGAATCATTATTTACATTTCTAAATGAGACATCAGGGTGTCCGAAATTTGGGCTACTTTGAATATTGTTGACTTGAATTGACGGGCTGTACGTTCCGTTTTTTAATGATTTTATAAAAACGTTAGTACCGGGTTGTTTGTAATCACTATAGCCAAAAATGTATGTACCATTGGAGCGGTACCTTGCAGCAACAGATACGGAGATAGTTGTATCAGTTGATGAACTTAAAAATGTATTATTAAAAATTGGCGCGGCAGCACTAATATCCTCTGAATGAAAATTAAAAGGGTCCCAATCACCATTCAAATATAATCTGTTTGTAACTACAGTTAGAGAGTTATCTCTAAAACCGGTAGAAGCAATTCTTGGGTTTTTTTTGAGACGTAATACATCGGTAGTTGAGAAAAGAGTTGGTTGTGTAGCACCGAATGTATTGCTACGAGTAAAAAACAACCCTGTGCCGTCACCGAATGAACCCGGAACCCCTCTAACTACAGTAATTGTGTAAAGTTGATTAGCCCCGGATACAGTATGTACATAGGCAATATCAGTTTCAAATTCAGCACCTGAGGGGGCAGGACCACTTATATTGTAACCATACTGTCCGTTATTACCAACGTAACCGGTAGAAATTTCGAAAGGGAAACTTTTAAAAGCGTCTGTAATTATTTCTAAATTAGATTTGATAAACGTTTGCCCATTTACGATTGAATCTTTTTCATATAAAAAATAAACGTAAGTTGCATCTGTAAAATTTGCATTGTCGCTTGTGATTCTTGCACCTTTATATTGAATTGTATTTTCTAAACCTTTAGGATAGAAAACAACTTGTCTTCCATCTTGCCTTACTCTAAGTAAAGCGGATTTGAATATTCCGCTTTTAGTGTAATTAAGCGCTAAGAATATATAAGATGAATCGCCCTTAGAGATTACCTCGATATCAAGTCCGTTTCGTGTTACTTCACAAGAAGAAAGCATTATTGAATATATTGGAAAAAAATTAAACCCATTATTTGTTGATCTGTAAATCCGTACTGTATCTCCAGTTGAACCTCCAATTATGGCAGCCGCTACATATATATTGCCATTAAATCTATCAATCGATACAGCATTTGCTGAACTATTACGGTCCTGAATCATTGATACGTTTAAAACGTCAGTAATTGCATTTGTATTTTGAGTTTCTCTTTTCGATATAAAAGTTGTATCAGGTTTTACTTCAATTTCGTTTAAGTTTGCTGCTTTTTGCAACTTTTTTTCCCAATATAATTTTGATTGCATATCATTGTTTGTTCGAGCTATGTTTAAATTTCTAACAATCTCAGTTATAACCGGATTATCCACTGGGGTACTGATAATTTCTGTTTTTGTAATTCCGGGTTGTTTGGTTTGAGAGTAAAGATTAGTGCAAATAAGTAAAATAAAAATTATTATTGTAAATTTTCCCACTTTGATTGATTTTAATTTTTTAAAAATGATTTTAAATTGATTACTTCACTAAGAGCATTCTTTTTGTTTCAATAAAATCATTTGTCTGCATTTCATAAAAATACACTCCACTGCCGAATTTACTTCCATCGAATGTAGTTTGATAACTTCCCGCGGGTTTAAATTCTTTTAGAAGTTCTTGGATTTCTTTTCCCTCTATATCGAAAACTTTAATGCTTACAATTCCGCTTTTCAGTACATCAAATTTTATATTTGTCGTTGGATTAAAAGGATTTGGGTAATTTTGAGATAAGAAAAATCTATTTGGTATTTCGTTTGAAAGTGTTTGAATACCAATAGACTGAGAATATTTTATTGTTGCAAAATCAAAGTATGTATCTGTGCCTTCACTTGCAGCGCCTACATAAACATTACCTGAATTATCAACAGCTAATGAAGTTCCTTTATCATTACCATTCGCTAGACCGTTGTATTCCTGAATCCATAATTGCGTACCGTTAGAGCTGTACTTTATAGTTACACAATTCGTAGATGAGCCGTTTACAGTACTTTGTCCTGTTATATATACATTATTATTTTTATCAATTTTTATATCATTTGCAAAGTCATCATTATTTGATGTGCCATTATATCTTTTTGTCCATACTTCCGGTTCACCTGCTGAATTATAACATATTGTCAGGAAGTCGAAGGTTCCATTTTCGGCAGCACTGATACCGGTTACAAAAACATTCCCCACAGAATCTACTGCTAATGATGTTCCATAATCATCTTTGTGGGATATTGCATCATAAGTTCTTGCCCAAACCTGAGTTCCTAAAGCATCGTATTTTATTGTTAAAAAATCCTTAAATGTACCAAGCCCTGTTGCTGCTCCAGTGACATATATATTTCCTGAATAATCAAGTTTTATTGCATAGGCAGCATCAAAATTGCTGAAAGAACCGTTAAATCTTTTTTCCCATTGTTGAACACCAGCTGAATTGTATTTTAAAGTCAGGTAATCAAATGATAATGAACTACCTGCGCTAGAGCCTGTTACATAAACGTTACCCGAGGCATCAACAACTAAACCAAATGCGACATCGTTTAGATTTCCGGGTCCGTTATATCTTTTAACCCATTGTTGAATACCTGCCGAATTATATTTTATTGTGGTGTAATCATCAGATGAAACGGCTGTTGTGCCGCTTTTCCCGGTGACATAAACATTTCCTGAAGTGTCTAAAGCTATATCATAAGCTGCATCATCACCACTGCTGTAATTATATCTTTGTACCCATTGCTGCACACCTGTTGAATTATATTTTATAGTTAAGAAATCATTTCCTGAGTCATTCCCAAGACTGATTCCTGTTACATAGACATTGCCTGATTTATCTACAGCAATTGAATTTGGATAATCAACGCCGTTACCTGTCCCATTATATCTTTGTACCCACTGCTGCGCTCCTGATGAATTATACTTTATTGTGCAGAAGTCATAATCTGTACCTGCACCTTTACTATCTCCGGTTATGTACACATTCCCCGAGTTATCAACAGCCATTTTTCTTACACCGTCAAATTCGTTTACCGGTCCATTATATCTTTGTGACCACTCCTGTGTTACCTGTGAATTTGAGTTAATTACAGAGAGTAATAGTAAGACTATAACTACGATTGATTTTCCCACTTTTAGATTTATTTAATTTTAAAAAGTTTATTTATTATCCTACCAGATAAATTTTTGCAGAGGTAAGTTTTTTTACTTCACTTAATCTGTACTGCCAGATTTCTCTATCAAGATAAATCTCTTTAAGAAATTTTAATCTGGATATATCTGATGGCAATTCATAGATTTTGTTTCCGTTTAAATTTAAAACTGAAAGATGTTTTAGATTTTTTAATTCTTTTGGAAGCTCTGTGAGATTATTGTTGCTGAGATCCAACTGTTTTAAAGTTGTCATTGCAAACACTTCTTCCGGAAATTTATTCAAACCTTTTCCGCTGTAATTAATTTCTAACTGATTAATTTCAACTTTTGTAACGCTTAGTTCCGATTTTACCTGATTATCATTTTTAGCAATTGTCTGACCGGAAGCAATGTTAATGAGAATTAGAAGTGCTGCTGTTAGTATGTAGTTTTTAAAATTTTTCATAATCCGAATTAGGTTTTTTTATTAATTATTTTTGCATAAAATTACGTCGATAAGGTTTGGAATGCAAAAACATTTTTTTCAAATTTTCATCGAATTTTTTTAAAATTTCAGGCACATCATGGATTTAAACTTATGAAATATCATTGGTTTGCTTGGTAATGGTTGTAGCAGAAAATCCCTTAAAAATGATTCAAATAAAGTCTTTAAAAATACTTGCTTCACTTAATAAGGAGGAATTTGACAGTTTCGGGAAATTTGTCATCTCTCCTTTCTTCAATCGGTCAAAGGACCTCATAAAGCTTTTCAATAATATAAAAAAATATTATCCCGAGTTTACACACGCGAAACTGCAGTTTGAAAGTCTTTATAAAAAACTATATCCGGGAAAATCATTTAATGAAGGAACAATCAGGAACTTATTTTCCGATTTAGGAAACCTTGCAGAAAAACATTTAGCGTATGTAAATTATGAGAATACTTTTGAATATGGATATAAAATTATAGATGAAACAAATAACAGATATCTTGACAAAGAATTTTTGAAAAATTACAAAAAATATTATGAAAGGAATGAAATAAAGGAAGATGCATTATATAGGAAAAATTTAAATAAATGCCTTCTTGAATCAGAAATGTGGCGTTACAAACAGAGATTAAATATTGATTTTAGTAAAAAGGATCGAAATTCAATTTATGAAGCTTTGGCAACTTTTTTTCTTAATGAGTTTTTACTGGCGCAATCTTTTCAGGTGAATGTAACAGATTGGTATAAGAGCCCGGAAGAATATAATATAGTTGATACTTTTTTTGAATTTACCGACGTTGAAGCAATAATCAACAAAATGGAAAAAAATAAAAGCTCCTATTATGATGATATAAAATTAACATTTTATCTTGCCCGTGCTGCGCAGAATAAAGACGGAAAATTTTATGAAAATTTCGATATTGCTTATAAGATTTTTAACGAGCAAATAAATGGCATGACAAAACAAACTCAGATAAGATTGTATGTAATGATAATAAATATTATCAATATGCATATAAAAGCCGGAGACAGGCATTTGAGCAAAATAAAATTTGCTCTTGAAAAAGAAATAATTGAAAAGGAAATTGCTTTAGATGAGCAGGGGAAAATACCTGCATTTATGTTTTCGCATATTATGCAGGACGCAATTACCGCAAATGAAATTGAATGGGCAAAAAATTTTCTTAAAACCAAGATTGATTTAGTGAATGATGACGCTAAATCCAAAGCTGATATATATAATTACTATAAATCGAAGTTATTATCACTTGAGAAAAAGTACATTGAATCAAATGAGCAGCTATTAAAAATAAGTAAGGATGATGATACATTCAAAGCCGATTCTAAAATTTTAAAATTGATTAATTTTTATGAGCTGGGAGATATTGAATCCGGTTTTGCGCATGCAGAGGCTTTTAAACAGATGATCATCAGAAATGATGAAGCTTATACCGGAAGAAAAGAACTTAGCTCAAATTTTTTAAAATTTTATTTAATACTTATTAAGAAAAAAACAGGGAAGGAAACGGATATTTCCTTTGCCAAAAAAGAGCTGGAAGAGTGCAGTGTAATAAGAAATAAAATCTGGCTGATTGACAAATTTAAGGAAATAGAGTAGCTGAAAATGTGTATAAGGAAAGGAATTCCGGTATATCTATAATTGGCAATAAGAAATACCGGAATTTGGAGGAGAATAGATGTGTAATTGTTTTTGTTAGTAAATTATATAAGGAAAATATGGTTAGTATAAATATTAAGTAAACTTTTCTTCAATGTATAAATGAGCTTTCTTTCCTTCCCGGACTTTTCTGTTTGACGAGTCCGTTTTCATTCCGGGAAGGAAGTTAAAAGCGTCTCCCAAAATTATTGTACTAAAATTATTCTTGCATTAGTTAGTGTACGCAATTCTTCCAGCCTGTAGCACCAGATATAGTAATCAAGATAGATCTCTTTTAAAAATTTCAAACGGGAAATTTCCAAAGGCAGTTCATAAATATTGTTTCCGTAAAGCATCAGTACTTTTAATTCCTTTAAATTTTTTATTTCCACCGGAACAGCATTGAGATAATTATTGCTGATATCCAGAATATGCAGATTTTTCATTTCAAAAACTTCAACCGGCAGAGTGTTTATATCTTTCAAACTCAGATTTAGCTCTGTTATTGAACTGAGGTTTTGAGTATCAAAAAATAATCCCGAACTTTTAGCTGAGTTTACCTGAGAGAAACAATCGGTGTAAAAAATATTCCAGACTAAAACTATCAGTATAATAAAAATATTTTTTTTCATTACGGGGATTTTATTTTCTGAATTAATCAGTTATTCAAAATTAAACTTATTGCTACGGCGTAACAAATAATATAATGGGAAAATGTTATAGCATTCTTAACCGAATAGCCGCAGAATCTTTATTTTATGAGTAAAATTAAATAAAATTGTTAGGATAAGTTTTTTTTAATAAATGTGAGGATTGTTAGAGCAGAAATTACAGATACTTTGAAAAATGGATTATATTTAAAGTTTTTGAAGGGAAAATGTTAATTTTAAAATGTCCAAATCATTTACCTTTAAAAGCTGAAAAAATTACGTTATTTTAGTCATTTCCTAACTGCCCCCATAGGCTAATGGATAAACCTTCTGACTACGGATCAGATATTAGAGGTTCGAATCCTCTTGGGGGTACTAATTTTTTCTTTGGTAAAATTCCCTTGAAATGAGAGGCGGGATTTTATATGTTTATTCACATCCATTGTCAAAAACACTTTTACATATAACTATCTTACTAAGCCTTTTTGCATTTTCATTTAACATCATAGTTAAATGTGACGGTAAAGGAATTGTAATTACTGAATGCCATTCAGATGATTGCAATGAATCGAAGCCTTCAAATGATGATTGCAGCCATTGTTTAATTGTAAACAATACTATTCAAACAAACACACCTTTAATAATTTTCAATAACCATTCAGAAGTATTTTACTTCTCACATTCGGTTGATTACGAATTCCGGACTATAAATTCTCCGTTCCGTCCTCCCCAAGCTTAATTTATTTTTTTAATAGCGTTACTTAATTGAGATTTTGATTTCAAAATCTTCGTTGTTTATTATTTAAAATAAATTATGATTGATAAACTTATTGCTTTTTCTATAAAGCAAAAAATAGTTATAGGCTTTTTTACGCTGCTGCTGATTATTTTCGGTATAACTTCAGCGATAAATTTACCCATAGATGCCGTTCCGGATATAACTAATAATCAGGTTCAGATAATTACATCAAGCCCTACTCTTTCCGCAACTGAGATTGAACGCTTCATCACTTATCCAATAGAAATTTCATTATCAAATACTCCTAAAATAATCGAGCTCCGTTCAATTTCTAAACTGGGAGTTTCAGTTGTAACAGCTGTCTTTGATGATAACGTTGATATATATTTTGCAAGAAATTTAATTTTTCAAAAATTAAAAGAGGCAGAGGAAAATATTCCGGAAGGATTAGGAAGTCCGGAGATGGCACCAATAAGTACGGGTCTCGGAGAAATTTATCAATACGTTGTAAGACCTGAAAGAAAGGGCGATACGACTTTTTCCGATATGGAGCTAAGAACAATTCAGGACTGGATTGTAAAACGCCAGCTTCTTGGAACTGAAGGTGTTGCAGAAGTAAACAGCTTTGGCGGATATGAAAAACAATATCAGATTTTAATAAATCCTGATGCGCTGCGTTCATATAATCTTTCTATCAGAGAAGTATTTGAAGCAGTAAATAAAAACAATGCTAACGTAGGCGGTTCATTCATTGAGCATAATTCAAATCAATATGCTATAAGAGGTATTGGAATTATTGAGAGCAAAGATGATATAAATAATATTGTAATTAAAAGTGAGCATGGAGTTCCGGTTTATTTAAATCAGCTGGCAGATGTTGTAGAAGCCGGCGGAATACGCCACGGCGCAGTTACGCAGGACGGCAAAGGTGAAGTTGTAGCGGGAATTGTAATGATGCTGAAAGGGGCAAACTCAAGAGAGGTTGCAAATACTGTTCATAAAAAAATTGAAGAGATAAAAACTACTTTGCCTGAAGGTGTTACTGTTGATGAATTTTATAACAGGGAAGATCTGGTAGACAGGGCAATTGCAACCGTTGAAAAAAATTTAATCGAAGGCGCAATCATTGTAATATTCGTTCTTGTGCTTCTGCTTGGAAATTTGAGAGCAGGATTTATTGTGGCATCTGTAATTCCTTTATCTATGCTCTTTGCACTTATAATGATGAATTTATTCGGCGTCTCGGGAAATTTAATGTCACTGGGAGCAATTGATTTCGGATTAATTGTAGACGGCGCTGTGATAATTGTTGAAAGTGTTATAGTGGCAATATCGCATGCAATTCACAAGCACAAACGCCCGCTTCATAAAGATGAAATGCAGGAGACTATTTTTAAATCAACTACGGGAATAATAAAGTCGGCTATTTTTGGAATTCTTATAATCATTGTTGTTTATCTGCCGATATTTGCTTTAGGAGGAATAGAAGGAAAAATGTTCAAGCCAATGGCATTTACTGTAGGCTTTGCATTGATAGGAGCGCTGCTGCTTTCTCTTACTTATGTACCCATGATGAGTGATCTGATTTTAAAAAGAGATATGAAGGAAAAGGAGACAATAGCAGACAAGATAATTAATTTTATAAAAGGTCTGTATCTTCCTTCATTAAAGTTCGCTTTGAAAAGAAAAGCACTGGTAATTATTTCTGCTGTAATTGCGCTTGTTTTCAGCTTGATTTTATTTTTCAGACTGGGCGGTGAGTTCATTCCGAAATTAGATGAAGGTGATATTGCATATCAGATTGCAAGGCTGCCGGGGATCTCTCTTACTGAATCCAAAAGAATCGGTACGATATGCGAGCAAATATTAGTCAAAAAATTTCCTGAAGTAAAAACGGTAGTTACTAAAACAGGTGCTGCTGAAATTGCCACTGACCCTATGGGTGTAGAGTTCAGCGATGTACTTGTGATGCTGAAACCGAAAGAAGAATGGAGAAAAGGAATATCAAAAGAAGAGCTTGTTGAAATGATGCATAAAGAATTATCAGCAGTTCCGGGGATAGGTTTATCGTTTACCCAGCCTATTGAATTGAGATTTAACGAACTGATGTCAGGAGCAAAAGGCGACATAGCCGTAAAAATATTCGGAGAAGATTTATCTGAGTTATCAAAAGCAGGAACTGATGCGGCAAAAATTATTTCTGAAATAAAAGGTGCTGAAGATGTATCTGTTCAGCAATTAGAAGGCTTGCCTCAGCTCCAGATTAAAATAAAAAGAGATAAGATTGCCCGTTATGGAATTAATATAAGCGATGTAAATGAAGTAATTGAAACAGGGCTAGCAGGCAAAACCGCAGGAGTAGTATTCGAAGGAGATAAGAAATTTGATTTAGTTATAAAGTACCAGCAGGGATTTCGAAATGACATAGAAGGTATTAAAAATATTTTGATTAATTCTTTGGGTGGATTGAAAATTCCGATGAGTGAACTTGCGGATATAAATATTGATGAAGGTCCTGCTGAAATTACAAGAGATAACGGAAAGCGAAGAATAATTGCGCAATGCAATGTAAGAGGCAGAGATATAGAGAGTTTTGTAAATGAACTGCAAACAAAAATGAAAGATGGATTAAAATTGCCACCGGGATATTCTTTAGAGTACGGAGGGCAGTTTAAAAATTTAGAGAGCGCGAAGAAGAGACTTTACATAGCTGTTCCTGTTTCGCTGTTTTTTATTTTTGTGTTATTGTACATAACATTTAATTCTATTAAACAAGGTTTGCTTGTATTCAGCGGAATTCCGTTTGCTATTGTAGGAGGAATAATTGCATTAGTGATAAGAGATATTCCATTCAGTATTTCTGCGGGAGTCGGTTTCATTGCGTTGTTCGGAGTAGCTGTATTGAACGGAATTGTAATGATAGCTCACTTTAATAAGCTGGAGAAAGAAGGCGTAAAAGATGTTACTGAAAGAATTATCTTAGGCACTACGGCAAGATTAAGACCGATTCTGATGACAGCCCTTGTTGCATCATTGGGATTTATTCCAATGGCAATTTCCACAGGGGCAGGAGCAGAGGTTCAGAAGCCGCTTGCAACAGTTGTTATCGGCGGTCTTATTTCCTCAACACTACTTACTCTTATAGTGCTTCCGCTTCTATATTCTATCTTTAATAAAAAAAGCAATTTTAAAATGAATTCACATATTAAAGCAACTATAATTTGCTTCTTCCTTTTACTGCCGGCAATATCGTTTGCGCAAACTGATGACATAGAAAGATATATAGAGCTGGGAATAAAGAACAACAGCGAGATTGAAACGTACAGACTGAATATTGAAAGAGAAGAAGCGGGAATAAAGAAATCATTGAATATTCCAAAGCCGCAATTGTTTCTGGAGTATGAAGGTGTGAAAGGTGGACTCGAAAACTTTGAAAGCAGGAAAATTGGGATATCTCAGGATTTCGAATTTCCTTCAACGTATTTTCTGCGCTCTGATGTTCAATCAGTTCAGATAGAGATTGCAAAGGCTGAACTTCAAAGTAAAATCAATTCAGTTACTGCCGGGATAAAAAGAGCATATTACTCTGCTGCACTGAATAATTTTTTACTGCGTTTAGCAAAAGAGAATCTTAAGATTGCAGATGAATTTCTTTTAACTGCAGAAAGAAAACTCGATGCCGGCTTTGTAACATCACTGGATGTATTAAATGCTAAGGTAAATAAGACGCGGGCTGAAAATGAATTAAAAAATATTGAAAATGAATTAAGGAAATCGAGCTCAGAATTAAAATTATTAGTGAACGCCGAAATTAATGATGTGAAAATTGAAAGCGATTCAATAATATCTTTTAATGAGATAAAGTTTGATGAATTGGTTAGCAGCGCAATGCAAAATAATCCTGAAATTGTTTTAAGCAGATTAAAAAAAGAGAAAGCAGAAAACAATATTTCTCTTGCAAAATCCCTGCTGCTGCCGAATTTTTCTCTGAAGTATTACAATCAGAAACTTGGCGGAGAAAGCGGATATTACGGTTTCGAAGTAGGACTTGGAATCCCTCTATGGTTCTGGGCTGAAAACTCAGGAACTATATCAGAAGCTAATATTGATAAAAGAATATCTCAGACTGAAGAAGATTTTGTCTCGCGAAAAATTAAGACAGAGGTTAAGTCAGCTTTTGATGATTATATAAACAGTAAACGTCAGATGGAATTTATAAACACCGATGTATTAAATGAAGCACGACAGATATTAGATGCAACAAAGAGAAGCTACGAAGAAGGAACAGCATCTTACACTGATTTTTTGCAGGCACTGAAAACTTTCACTGAAGTTCAGCAAACATATTCAGGTAATTGGTACAATTACAAAATTTCAATTATTAATTTAGAAAAGCTTACAGGGAGATCTATAAAATGAGATTTATAAGAATAGTTATATTACTTTTTTCAATTAGCATTTTAGTATCCTGCGGAAAAAAACAAGAACCGGTAAGTGAAACTAAAGAAGGAAAGCATGAAGAGCATCAAGATGAAGAAAATAAAAGTGAAGTTTCATTGAGCCATGAACAAATAAAACTAATGGGTATTCAAGCTTCTCAAATAAACGAAGTTAATATTTCGGGTTATATTAAAGTAACAGGTGAAGTGAAAATTAACCAGGAACAGGAATCGAAAGTCGGTGGAATTATTTCCGGAAGAATAAAATCTGTCAATGTTAAGGAAGGTTCAGTTATCAGGGCAGGCCAGGTTCTTGCAACAGTAGAAAATATTGATTTAGTAAGTATTCAGACAGATTATATTACTTCTAAGAATGAAGTCGAATATGCTAAACAGGAACTGGACAGACAAAAAAGAATAAGTGATATAACTTCGAAGAAAACCATTGCAGAGCTGGAAGCAAATTATAAGCGCGCGTTGACAAATATGCGTTCGCTTGAACAAAGACTATCAAGCTACAAAATAAGTAAGAACCGTTTTGATAATGTGGGAGAAGATACGACTGTAAATGTGCAGAGATATTATTCTATTACGTCACCTATATCCGGCAATGTTGTATCCAGAATGGTTACAGTAGGGCAATATGTTGACCCATCTACTGAAATGTTTCATATTGTAAATACATCAACAGTGTATGTGGATTTGAACATATTTGAAAAGGATTTAGCAAAGATTTCTAAAGGGCAGAAAGTAAAAATTGAAACATCAACTTATGGCGATGAAGTTTTTGAGGGAAGTATTGCAAATATTAATTCAATTTTTGATGATGCCAGCAGAACAGTAAAAGTAAGAGTGCTGATTAAAAATAAAGAGAATAAACTTCTGCCAAATATGTTTGTAACTGCAAAAATTTTAGTAGAAGAAAATAATGTGAGAGCTGTGCCGAAATCCGCACTGATAGAAGACGGAGAGGAAAAATATATTTTTATAAAAACAAATGAGAAGCATCACGATGAAAGTGAACATGAACATGAAGGACATAAGCACACTGAAGATGAGAATACAAAAGGCGAAAACAAAAAGGAACATAAGGATGAATCCGGAGTGCTATTTAAAAAAGTCATGGTAAGAACAGGCGTTGAAGATGACAGGTATATTGAAATTTTCCCGATGGAAGCTATCCAGGGTGATGAAGAAGTTGTAACTTCAGGTGCTTTTTATTTACGCTCGGAACTTAAAAAAGAAGATCTTGGTGAACATGGTCACTAAATTAAAACATCTAATGTAAAAAATTATTTATATCCTGCTAGCGATAAGTAGTTAGCAGGATTTTTTATTGGTTATTCTCAAATAGTTCGCATCTTCGTAATTATCATATACTTCAAATTCTTAAAACAAATTTCATTCCGAATTTATATAAATAAATTTTTTATTATGATGTAAATCATACAATAAAATTCCAATTGTTTATATGTTTGTAATAGAGAATTTAACCAACCAGATATGAACAAAAGCGTCATACACCACAAATCAGATTCACTCTTCTTAGTAAACGATGTGAATTCTGAAAGCCCTGACATGCCAGTTTCCTGCCTTGATATCAGAGCTAATGTTTATTGGGTAAAATTGCCCTATAATAATACTATTGATTTCTAAATCCTGATGGAGGTTTTATGAAAACCTTAATGAAATATTTTATAATCGTTGTTTTTCTTATCGCTATATTTGCTCCTTTCAACTCACTTGGAGCAAAATCGAATTTCTACACCGGAAGTACACTCACACCTGAAGAAATAGAATTTTTAAATACTGCCTACAGAGATGAATCGAAATGCCAGTATTTTTTTAAGAAAGTAATGGAAAAATTTCCTGATGCAGGTTTTGCTAAGATAATGAATTCAGAACAAAACCATATAAGCGCACTTGAATCTGTTTATAATAAGTATGAGATTGCTCTTCCAACTAACTTAGATTTTAGTACTATTACAATTCCTTCATCAACAGATGAAGCATGTTCAATAGGACTTAAATTTGAACAGGATAATGTGGAAATGTATAAAAATTTTTTGAAGAATGTAACAAACACTTTTTTGAAAACAGTCTTTGAAGATTTAAGAGATATTACAACATACAGGAATATACCTGCAGTTGAAAAATGTAAGTAAACCCCCGCACAGGTTTACTTTATATTTACTAACAAAAAGGTCATCGAAAGTTTTTCGGTGACTTTTTTTTTTATTTTTGGTGAACATTTTCCGATTATTTAAGTTAAAATTTAATCATTTAAAACATATCAGAAAAACCTTATTATTAATCAATTAGTTAATATGTCCCGATATCCTCTTTTTATCTTAATCCTTATCTTCTTTTCTTTTTTTCTTTTAGAGAGTGCTTCTGCTCAAGACGGCTGGTGGAAAGAAAAAAAATACAAAGATGACTTTACGCGTCAGAAGTATGCGTTATGCAAAAAAACTTTTAAAGATATAGGAAGCGGATTTAGTTATCAGCAAGTTTCAGGTATCAGTAAGTACTTTGATGAGCAGGTATACTTAAACCTTATCAGCTATGAAAAAGGTTATTACAGTTCATCTCAGGCAGAGCTGATTCTATCTGAATTTATGGATTATTTTCGTGTATCTTCATTTACATTGATTCGTTCTACACGATACAATACATACGCATTTGCAATGGGAAAGTACAAGTATAATATAAACGGAAATAAAAACGAACTTGAAGTATCGGTTTCATTAAAATTTTATAATGACGCATGGTTCATTGACCAGATAATGATAAACTGATAACATTTATGTGATGCTTAAAAAAATCTCACAGATAAATACTGCTCTTAATAATAGAATTGGAAGGCGGTTAAAATTTTTAATTTTAATCGCTTTTTTACTTTTATTCTGGAATGTAATATCTAACCTCACCTTTAAGATAATTCTCAGTTCAAATGGTACAAACCCTAAAATACTAACTGAAAAAAACAGCGAGAGAATAAATTATGTAACAAATCTTTTTGATGCACTATCATCCGAAACTGTAAAAGAAGCTCAGATAGTTTCTACAAATAAAGAGATTCGCAAAAATCTGCAAACGGGAGAAAATAAAAAAGTTTTTGACGAGTTTCTTAAGAAATTTCCCGGTTCAGCTTATCAGATAGAAATTTACAATAAGACATTGGAGCTGATTGCTTTCGAAGGAAGAGAATTATCTCCTAAAACCCTCAGCCTGCAAAAAGCTCTGACAGGAAAAAGTTTTTCCGTAATTAAAGAGATAAGTTTTTATACATATCTGGTAGTTTATATGCCGGTAAAAGATGTGGCAGATACAAACTCAATTGTAGGTGTATCTGTAACTGCCAGGCTGCTTGATACGAAATTTCAGATCAAAAATCAGTTTATTTCTTATCAAGGACTATCCAGCGAAGTTGAAAGTAAATATAATGTAGCCCCGTCAATTCTTGCCGCAGATGAAGTTACGGGAAATTTCGCAGGCGATTCTTTAAGACTTAAATCGAATGTCGTTTCCGATATCAAAGGTTATGACGGAAACACAATTGGAAAAATTATTTTACCTGAATACAATGCTGAGAATTATTTTTCGGATTTAACTCTTCTTATAGATAAAATAAATTCATTAACATTGTTTTTATTGTCTGTAATTTTCTTAGTTATAATCCTTGAGCTTCTAAAAAAAATAAATTCTCTTTGGTTAAAGTCTTCCATTCTTTTAATAGTTTTAATCGGACTTCGTTTGTTATGGGTAGGGATAGGTTTTCCTGCTGTTTTATTGGATAATGATTTATTTTCCCCTTCGTATTATGCATCTACTTTCGGTAAAGGTATAGTAAGATCGGCAGGTGATTTACTGCTTAGTTCTGTGCTAGTATTGTTCTGGGGAATGCATACTTTTAAAAACCTTTTTATACATTATAAGAATAACGGGAAAGCCTTAAACAATATTGCTCTTATTTATCTGAAATTATTTCTTCAGATTATACTTTTCTTTGGAGTGATATACGTGCTCGGTGTAGTTGTTCAAAGTGTTGTATTCGATTCTAATTTAAAATTTTTAGATAAGACAAGTTTGATTCCTGATGCAGGATTAATTTTGATTCTGATATCAATTTTTCTTTGCGGCATTACCGTATTTATATTCCTGACCATATTTATAGTAAATGAATTTTATACAGTTATTAAGCTGGATTTAATTAAAAACAAATTTGCGCGGAAGTATTTTCTTATAATTCTGTTTATTCTTTTTGCAATCATCAGTCAGATAATTGAATCGGCATTTTCTGATTTTCCAGTCAACTACTACCAAAGGCTGATAATTATTTCATCAATATTTTTATTTTCTTACTTCCTCAGCAGAAATCTTCTATTAAAAAGAGATTTCAAAATTTTCTCCTATGCTAATATTTCACTTCTGGTACTTATAAGCTTAATCTCAATTCCATATATCTTACTTGATAAGCTCACTATTCAGGAAACAAAATTTGTAGAGCTTATCGGCAATAAACTTGCGGAAGATGATAACGACAGAATACTGTTCCTTATAACTAATGAACTGAATAAAATAGTTGAAGATAAAAATGTTGAAGATTTGCTTAGTAATAAAAGTTACGCATCGAATCTTTCTTTTACGCTTTGGGCTGATAGTAAACTCAGCTCGGAAAATTTTAACTCATCAGTTATCCTGCTTGATACGAACTATAATTTAGTAAGTGATTTCAATATAAATTACAACAGTCTAAATGTAGACTCTATTGTATCATTTGTAAAAAAATCTGTTAAGCTTTCTAAAATGATTGATGTGCCGGTTGAAATTGATACTTTAGTCTCCGATAGCGTTCTTACAGAAGAGCCGGATTTTGATGGGACGACACTGGAAGAATTTGTGCGCGCGTCTGAAGACGATTCATCAAAAATAAAAAATAAGTTCTCCGTTTATAAAAATAATGAAGATAAGTATTATTCCGGTATTGTTACTTTAGAAAAAATCGGTCTGCGAAATACTGAATTCGCAATGAAAACAGGATATGCAGTAGTAACTGTACAGTATGAGCCTAAAAATATGCTGGTTCAATCTTCCTTTCAGATCTTCAAAAATTACACCAAGGATAATTTATTTGATAAGCTGATTTCAACACCTGTAATAACAGAGTACATTGATGATGAATTCGTAAGTTCTACTGACCCCGAAATATCAAAGGGAAACTCTAAATCACTTGAGAGTTTTAAAGACTTTGTAAAAAATAAGGATATTAAATCTGCATGGAGATATGAGACATTTAATAATGAAAAGTACAGAACATTTTATACTTTAATACCGACTGCAGATTTTTATGAAAAAATTTATTCGATAAGCATTAAAAGAAATGATGCATATCTTATTTTGTTTTTTTATCTGAAGTTTGTGTTATTTATAGTTATGATTTACGGCTTATTAAGTTTTATTTATTTCCTTTACTACGTTGCTTCACAAAACTTAATAGTGTTTAATTTCAGAGAGAAGCTGCTTACATCATTTATAATTGTATCGGTAATTCCGATTATACTTTTAGCTATATATACCAGAGGATATATTAAAAATAAATACGATATCTCCTTTGAGAACCAGATAAAGTCCGACTTAAATCTTATTGCAGAAAGTTTTAAAAATAACAACGCAGCATATTTAAGCAGTAAAGCACCTGACAGTCTGAAACAAAAAGAAAGAAGTACTTTAAATAAAAATCTTACACGTTCAGATAAAAATTTTAATCTTTACTCAGGACTAAAATTATTTTCGACAACAAACGAAGAATTGTTTAAGTCAGATCTGCTCGATAACAGAATTGACGGCGGTGCATATTTTAATTTGAACTACGAAAAGCGTGATATATATTTTAAAAATCTGGATTTACCCGGATTCTCATTCTACGCAGGCTATACTCCGATATTAGATAAAAATAATAATGTGCGCGCTATAATTTCCTCGCAAACGGTTTATCGCCAGAATGAAATTAACGAAGAGCTTACGGAATCGCTGACATTCATTTTTGGTATTTATATTATAGTAATCATTATTCTTCTTTTGTTTATTACTTTTTTTGTTGAGAGAATTACCCGTCCGATATCTATCTTAAAACTTGCGACTGATAAATTATCAAGAGGGGAAAGTAACATTGAAATTAAGCTGGACAGGAAGGATGAATTCGGCAGCCTTGTAGACTCGTTCAATAGAATGACACGGGAGCTGGAAGCATCAAAAGATAAACTGAAAAAAGCGGAACGTGAAGCGGCATGGAGAGATATTGCAAGAAGAGTAGCCCATGAGATTAAAAATCCTCTTACACCTATGAAGCTATCTGTTCAGCACCTCTATGATTTATATCTGAGGAAAAAAAATACAGATGAGTTTGAAACTACGCTTACAAAAACGACAGGTATAATGCTTAATGAAATTGATAAGCTAAATAAAATAGCAACTGAGTTCTCAAATTTTGCTAAACTTCCGAATAGAAAATACGAAACAGTAGATATCAATAGTATAATAAATGATGTAATTTCATTGTACGAGAAATTCCCCGGAATTACTTTTGATATTTCATTAAAAGATAATCTTAGTAATGTTGTTGCAGATAAACAGGAGATGAACAGAATATTTCAGAATATTGTTAAAAATTCATTGCAGTCACTTAATGAAAATGGAACAATAAAAGTTACCACGCTTGAAGATTCTGAATTCGTATCTGTCAAAATAGAAGATAACGGAGAAGGTATGGATGAAGAAACTCTGAAAAAACTATTTGAACCGAATTTTTCAACAAAGTCATCAGGGATGGGCTTAGGACTTTCGATTACAAAAAAATCCCTTGATAGCATGAAAGCGAAAATTCACTATGAAAGCGAAAAAGGGAAGGGAACAGAAGTGCTAATTAAATTTTCAAAACTATTTTCCGGAAACTGATTGAAGCGTTTTATAAAAATATTAAGTGAGTTTTTCTTCTTAATCTCATGGATGATAATTTTTAATTCATGTGCTAATCAGCAGCCGCCTTCAGGAGGAGATGACGATAAAACTCCGCCTAAAATAGTTAAGATATCACCGGCGAATAATACTATTATGTTTACAGGGAATTCAATCAGATTTTACTTTGATGAGTATGTAAACAGAAGAAGCTTCGAAGAGGCTTTTAAAATTTCACCAATGCCTAAAGGAAGACCTGAATTTGACTGGGGAGCTAAGGATGTTGAAGTTATTTTTCCGGGAGGCTTTGATAGGAATAAAACATATTCTATTGTAATCACAAAAGATTTCAAAGATATAAACGGAAGTAACCAGCTTACCTCTCCTATAAACTTTGCCTTTTCAACAGGCGATAAAATTGATAAAGGTAGTATTTCAGGAAAAATATTTGCAGCCGGTCTCGATAGAATGCTGGTAGCGTGTTACATAATAAATTCTCAGAATCAAAATTCACTTAAGCCTGATACCTTAAAGCCTGACTATATAACACAACCCGATGAAACAGGAAGTTATACACTATCAAATCTTCCTAATGCTACTTACCGGCTATTCGCTTTTAACGATGACGATAGAAGCGCCTTGTATAATAAAGAGTTTGAAAAAATTGCAGTGCTGCCTTCAGATATTACAGTGAAAGACTCAATAAAGAACACAGGCAATAATTTTCTGTTTCAGAATTTCGAATTAGATATAAAAAGTAAAGAGTTTTTTCAATCTTTGAAATCAGATTCGCTTAATATTATTTTTTCATCCATTGAAAATAATACAAGCGCTGTTCCACCCGATTCACGGTTCTATTTTTATTTTAAGAATACAAAAATCAATAAACTTGATATAGCAGATAATTTAAAGCTAGTTGATTCATCTGCTACTGCAAATGTAAAAATTGCTTTTAACTGGCTTAATGATTCTCTCTTGCAGGTCTTTGCACCTGAAAATTTAAAGCAGGGGAGAACTTACGAGTTTAATCTTAAAACTTCATCATTAAATTTCAAAAGGATTTTCAAAACTACTTCGGAAAATCAGATAGGTAATATATCCGGCTCTGTGATTTTTACAGATACAACAAAAATTTTGCAAGGCAATATTCAAATTCAGTTAATAAGAAAGAACAATCCTTTAAACCGCTACACATTAAGTTTAGTCACACCGGGTCCATATAAATTTGAAAATATATCGGAAGGGGAGTATATTCTATTCGCCTTTATTGATGTGAACAGTTCAGGAGTTTATGATTACGGAAAGTATTTTCCTTATGAGCCGTCCGAACCGTTTTTTGTTTTTGACAAAGAATTGAAAGCAAAAGGAATGTGGAATACAGATAATGTGCAGATTGTATTTTAGTATTTATGCCTTCACAGGTTTTACTTCGCCCGCAAGTATAAGTTCTCTTATTTTCACAAATAAATTAAACAGCATTAATTCTAAATTTACATTGTAGTCAATATCATTGATTGCATTTTCCAGCAGATTTATTATTTCAAAATAATCGCTGTTATACCGCTGGGCAAATTTTGAAATACTTTCCATTTCATCTTTATTTATTACCAGCTCATCTGTTCCGCTTCGTTTATACAAAACATCTCTTATCCAAATCTGCATCAAAATTAAAAACTGCCGAACTCTTTCTTTATCTTTTTTGCCCGTTATAAAATCTATATCGAATCCCGCTTTTATTGTATTCATAGTCACCAGATTTCTTAAAAGCACCAGCACTTTTTTTCTAAGCTCATCATAGCTGCCGTGTAATATGCTTTGAGCTTTCAATACGCTGCCGTCTGCAAGCTCAGCATAAAAATTCAATTGAGAGTCTGAAAATTCCGGCTGAATAGTTTTTATATATTTGATAATATTCTCTTTGCTGATGCTGTCAAAATGAATTTTCTGACATCTGCCTATTATGGTAGGAAGAAGTGAATTTAATTTTGAAGTTGTAAGTACGAGCAATGAATTTTTCGGAGGCTCCTCAAGAATTTTCAGCAGTGCATTTGCGCTCTGCGGATTCATGTTATCTGCATCTGATATCAAAAAAACTTTTGTACGGTTATCTGAGCCGGTAAGATAAATTAAATCTTTAATTTCTCTGATTGAACTTATTCTTATAAAATTTGCTTTCTCAAGAGATATTTTATGATATGGATTTTCTGATTTAATTTCAATTTCACTGAGGTAATTTTCATAGTCAGCTTTTTCTAATGACTGAAGAACGGAATTTTCATCATCATCTTTTCCGGTAGGAAGTGCTGTAATGAATTTCAATAACATTGATTTCAGGCTTTGTACATCTTTACAGCTTTTGCATTTATCGCATGCTCCTGTCTCAATATCGGGATTTTCACAGTTAAGATATTTAGCAATTTCAATTGCTGCTGCATCCTTGCCTACTCCGTTTTTACCGTAAAAAATATAACTATGAGAGACTCTTCCGCTTGAAAGAATATTCTTTAAAATATTTTTAACCCGTTCTTGTCCTATTAAATTTTGCCACATAAAAAAATATTAAAAAGTATTTCCGATGCCAAACTGAATTGCCATTTTATAACCGCTTCTGAAAATTGTTGATATATCGTTTTGGAAAAGCCATTTATCGGCATCAGCTCCGGGATCGAATAATTTCCATCCGACATCAAATCTGAAAGCTCCAACAATTGTATAATATCTTATACCTCCTCCAATTGCTATTGCAATGTGGTCAGGTCTGAAAGCCTTATAGCTGCTCCAGATGTTTCCGTAATCCACGAATGTTGCAAATCCCAGGTCTCTTATAAGAGTATTTTTAGAGTTTGCAAATGGTTTTGTTCTGTGTTCAAAGCTGCCGTCAATTATAAATCCGCCACCGATAACAGGGTCAACATCTTCAGATAATGAGCCTGCTCTCCATCCTCGTACGCTTGAGCTGCCGCCTATTACATAGTTTGCATCGTTAGGAACCAGTTCATCTGCTACCGGAATTTCATCAACAAAGTATTCATTTTTGCCATATTGAAAAATATTCCCGACAATGAATTTTGAACCTAGAACTGATTTCCCATCTTTCTCATCAGAGATATCAAAAAAGATTTTATTTTGTGTTGTAAGTTTAAAATAACTTGAAGTAGCTGTATTAAATAATTTTTTCACTACACTCCCAAGCAAACCTGTTTCTTCAAAGGAATAAGAAGAATAGGTTCCGTCAGTGGGGTATTGTAAACTGTTTAAATGATTATGAATCAATGAAAGTCCGATTGCGGAAGTAAAATTATTAAATGTAGGCTGTCGAATGAGTACAGTGTCCCCTGCAGCATTTACTCCCTTAAGGTCAAAGAAAAATTTAATCCTGTCATTTGCCAGTCTCCAGTCAATAACTAAATTATTAAAGTATGTAAAACTTCTAAGCTCATATTTTATACTTGCAAGATTTTTTACACTTGTAATTCCTAACTGGTATGAACCTGTAGAATCTTCCAATAATTCTTCTCTACGGCTTGTAACTCCGAAATTGTTATTTCCTGTTATTTTGTCGTTATCAAATAAGTGAGGTTGGTATAATGTTGCAAGTCCTTCATATCGGTAAAAATCCAGATCGTGTACTAAGCCTTTTACACCGGCAGTGAAAACCCTGCCGCCGCCGAAGAAATATTTATTTGAAAAAGTTAAACCGGCACCTAGGTAAAATCTCCCGCCAATTTCATAACCTAATACTTCAGGTTTTAACTCATATTTATCTGTAACAACTGCGTTAATTTTTAAGTCAATAATATTTTTAGATGAATCTATATTATCAATCTGAATTCTACCGTTTTCAAAAATTGCAATCTTCGATATTCTGTTTTCACTGGCAACCAGTTTTTCTTTACTATAAATTTCACCTTCACTGTACTCAAGCTCACGCCGTAAATCATCTATTTCAATATCATAAATATTATTGCTGAGTGTAATTGCAGTCTTACCAAACCTATATCTGTCTCTGGGTGTGAAATTCAGTATTATATCGACTTTATCTGTCAGTTTAGCTTCTTTTGTAACGAATTTAACAATATCCGGAATATCTGCCTGGGCAAGAGCATAACCATTGTTCAATAATATTCCAAGTATTCTGGAAATCTCCAGCTGTACTTCAGATTTATTATAATGTTTGTCAGGACTTATAATTGTACCCGTAGTTAAAAGTGAATAGACGTCTGCTGAAACGTTTTCTATGCCGTTATAAATTACTTTATTAATTCTGTAACGCGCTTTTTCATTAATAATAAATGTAGCAATTACTTTTGTACTGTCATCGCCGTACTGAGAAGAGGTATCAATCTGGGCATCAAGGTAGCCGTTATCAAAATAGTATTTTTGAATTCTTTTGGAATCGGTGTAAAATTCAGATCGTAGAAAATCAGTACTTTTTGTCGTATTTATTATCCCTTCTAATATTTCTGTATCAAAGCTTTGCTTATCGGCAAATTGGAATCTTACTTCCTGGAGAGATAAACGATAATTTTTCGGGTCATTAATATCTTGTTCTGAATCTTGCGAATATGCCCCAAGGCACAATAAAAGCAAGCAAAACGTAAAAAAATGTCTAAAAAAACTCATTCTAGAGAGAAAGGTTGAAATATTTTTTGAAATTAACAACTCTATATAACAAAAAAAGCCCAATAATACAGAATTATTGGGCTTTAAATTATAGCACGAAATTATTTTTAAAAATCCTTAGCTTCTTCGTCGTAGAAAAAGTCTTCGTCTGTAGGATAATCAAGCCAAATTTCCTCTATGCTTTCGTACGGCTCGTCATGGTCTTCGAGATCTTCCAGATTTTCTACTACCTCTTGCGGAGCGCCGGATCTGGTTGCGTAATCAATTAACTCTGATTTATTAGCGGGCCATGGTGCGTCGTCAAGATAGGAAGCGAGTTCAAGTGTCCAAACCATTTAGTGTTCCTCCTTAAATGTTAATAAATAAATTTTAGCAAATTTAACGAAAATTTTCGTTACTTCAAACAAATATTTTGTTATTTTTTAGAAAACTTTGTGTAGTACTGCTTTCAATTCAATTAACTGAATTTTCGCATAAAAGTTTCAAATTATTTTAAGAGAGATTAATCTCTTAGTCTTGGATCTAATGCGTCTCTTAACCCTTCTCCTATCAAGTTATATGCCACAACTGAAATAAATATCATCAATCCCGGGAATATAGCAAGCCACCATGCATTTGAAGCTTCTCTTGCGAGATTAATTAATGAACCCCAGGTAACTGTTGTTGCTTTCACACCGAATCCTAAAAAGCTTAATGAAGCTTCAATTAAAATTGCCGATGCAACTGCAAATGCGCCTGAAACCAATACCGGAGCAATAGCATTCGGCAGAATATGCCTGAATAAAATACGCATATTAGGCAAGCCCACAGAATTTGCTGCAACAACATATTCCATATTTCTCACTTTTAAAATCTCTCCTCGTATCAATTTTGCATCCGTTGTCCAGCCTGTTAAACCAATAGCAGCCATTACATACCAGATGCTGGAGCCGTATATTGCAACAATTACTATAATTAAAAAGAATGTCGGCATGTTAGTCATAATCTCAACAAATCTCATAATTAATATATCTGTTGTGCCTCCGTAAAATCCTGCCAGACTTCCCAGCAACACTCCTATGAGAACTGCAATACCTGCAGCGACAAAACCGACGGATAAAGAAATCCGTGAGCCGTGTATAAGCCCTGAAAGCAAATCTCTGCCAATAGGGTCTGTGCCAAGATAATGTGAGCCGCTTGGTTTTGCCAAGGTATTTGAAAGGTCAATTTCATTAGGACCGTAAGCTGTTACTAATGGCCATAAAGTCCAGCCAAGCTTTCCCTGGTCTTCGAGTTTTTTCCAGTCAATGTTTATCAGCTCCGGCGGGTTCCATTTTGATATTCCCATTGAAACTGCATAATCTTTAAAAATTGGGAAATAAGTTTCACCGTTATAAGATGTGTAAATCGGTTTCTGATATGCTAAAAAATCTGCAAAGACAGCAACGAATACAAATAGAATTACTAAGTATAACGAAACTACAGCCGGCTTGTTTTTTTTGAACTGATGTTTAACAAATGACCAATAAGATTCAGTAACTTCTTTCTGAGATTTGATCTGGTCGTCAGTTAATCCTTGTTGTTCTGTATATTCTTCCTTTGAACTCATTTTTATAATAAAATTATAATAAAAATTTTTACGAAAATTTTAAGCAGACTTCTGATTGAATGCAATTCTCGGGTCAACAATAGAATACATTATATCAACCAATAATATACCGATAACTGTCAGAAATGATACTAAAAATAATTCAGCCATAATAATTGGGTAATCACGGTCGAAAATAGCCTGCGTAGCTAACTGTCCGACACCCGGAATTGAAAATATTGTTTCAATAATAAAGCTTCCGCCAACCATTGCAGGCAGAATTCCTCCCAGCAAAGTTAAAATAGGTATCAAAGAATTTCTTAAAGCATGTTTAAGAATTACTTTTCTTTCCGATAAGCCTTTAGCTCTTGCTGTTCTGATGTAATCCTGTCTGATTACTTCAAGCATCGAGCTTCTCATCTGACGCGAAATGAATGCAAAACTTCCAAGCGATAAAATTGTTATCGGAAGAAAGAAATGCATGAAGCGGTCTTTCATCTGCTCGAAAAATCCCATCGAATCGTATGTAAGTGATTTTATTCCTGAGGTAGGAAATATTTTGATATACTCAACATTACACAGGAATACAATTGCAAGCGTTGCAATCCAGAAATTAGGTAAGGAGTACAGAATAAACATCAATATTGTTGTTACCCGGTCTCCGACTGAATACTGCTTAGTTGCACTGTATATCCCTACGGGGACTGCTATCATATATATAAGTAAAAACGAGACTAAATTCATGCCCAACGTGATAGGTATTCTTTCAACTATTTTATCTATGACAGGCCTGTTATCCTTAAATGAATTTCCGAAATCGCCCTGAAGCATATTTCCAATCCAGATGAAATACTGCTGATAGAGCGGCTTATCAAGCCCGAACTTCTGCTTATAGTATTTCTTAGTGGTTTCGTTTATGAGGTTCTTTGAATCTGTTTTTGCCGCTTCGCCTGTATTTCCTATTTTCATTTCAGTAGGATCACCCGGTGCAAGCCGGCATACACAAAATGTTATAATTGTAATAATTATAAGGGTAGGAATAAAAAGAAGTATTCTTTTTATTACGTATTGCGTCATTAGAGGATTATTTTATTATTAAAATTAAATTCCGATGTAGGGTACAACAATCCACAAATATAAAGCAAAAAGATTTCAGATTCTAATAACAAATTTAAAATCTGAAATCTTTAAGCGGAGTAAAATTATTTATTGATATCTTTGCATATTCTTTGGAGTCCACCATTCATTCAATAAGCCTGAGCTCGGATAGGAATACCATCTTGTATTTTTGAATCTATCGCTATAGAAATATCTTGATGTTTCAGACCATAAGAAAGTAACAGGCTGGTCATCGTAAATCATTTGCTGCCATTTATCAAGAATTTCTTTTCTTTTCACATCATCAAATGTAATTCTGTTTTCTTCAAGAAGTTTATCTGCTTCAGGATTTTTATAACTTATCCAGTTGCTGCCTTCTGCAATTGTCTGTGAAGAGTGCCATATCTGATACGGATCATCCGGAGTTACATTCAGCTGCCATGCAGCATAACATGCATCGTAATCGTGTTTCTTTGTCTTATCTAAGAATACTGACCATTCATATTCCTGAAGGTCTGCCTGAATTCCAAGCTGCTTCAATGATTCAATTACTATAAGCATAACTTTTTTTCTCTTTGGATTGTTGTTGTTCACAAATGTAAATTTGAAATCCATCTTCTTGCCGTCAACAACTTTATCTCTTATTCCGTCTCCGTCAGAATCTTTCCAGCCGGCTTCTTCAAGCAGCTGTTTTGCTTTTTCCATATTGTAATCTATCGACGGCAATTTATCGTTTAAGAATTTGCTCTTGTAAAATATGTGAGATTGAATCGGCACAGCAGCGCTGAATAAAAGCTTATCAATAATGTTTTGTCTGTCAACGGCATAGCTTAATGCCCATCTTACTTTTTTATCTTTGAATAAAGGTCTTTCATTATTCCACGCAATATAAACGTAGGTCGGTTCAAGCACTAATGCTTTTTTAATATTGAACTGCTCAGGATTTTTTACATTTTCAAAAAAATCAGCTGGCTGAATAACGAACATATAATCTATCTCTTTATTTTTTGCCGCTACAACAGCTGCGTTCTGATCCTGAATAATTTTAAATACAATTTTATTCGCATAGTTTGGCACTTTACCCTGGTCCCAATAGTTTTCATTTCTTGCAATTGTTATTGCCTGACCGGTAGCCCATTTCTCTAATTTATAAGGTCCGCTTCCGATTACATATTTAGGGTCTCTGGCAACTTCCTGTGAGTTAAAGAAGTCAGCATATTTTTGCATTTCCGGATATTTTTTCGGGTCGAGTGATTTCTGTGCGTTTGCAAGGTCTTCGAATGTAAATTTATCGGTTTCATTTCTTGGGTCAAGAATGTGCTTCGGTGTAATTCTCATATCACCGAGTGAATAAATCGCTCTGAAATACGGACGTGACATTGTGAATTTCACTTTATATTTGTTGCCGTCAACAAGCTCTACATTTTTTACATCGTCAAAATAATTTCTTAATGCCTGAGCATCTACAAAAGGAATTTTTATTGTCTTCATTGTGAAGATAATATCCTCACCCGTTAAAGGTCGTCCGTCTGAAAACTTTACGTTTTCTTTTAAATCAAATGTATAAGTTAAATGGTCATCTGAAATTACAGGAAGGCTTTTTGCAATGTTGCCTTCAAGTTCGTAAGTTTCTCTGTTTAGTCTTAACAATGCATCAAAGATTAGTTCGTAAATATCTGTAGCTGAAGCATCATTTGTTACAGTAGGCATAAGTTTTTCAGCATCAGCCATTTCCTGTTTAATGACCCAGTCACCGGGGACTGCATCTTTTGTATCTTCCGGTTCAAGTTTGGTTACAGGAGTTTTAGAGGATGTATTGTCATTGGTTTGTGTTTTCTGTCTTCCGCAGGAAGAGAGGGTAATTGCTCCAAGAAGAGCCAGAACAATTAGAATATTTATTCTTCTCATTTTTATTTTGATTAACTAAAACTATTATAAAATATTTTTATTTATCGAGAGATTACTTGTTACTTTTTATTACTCAAAATCATGTTCGAAGTATTCTATACTTCTATCCAGGCCGTTTTTATTCTTTTTAAAAGAGTTCCTTTGTATCTGCGCTTCAAGGCTTTCCTGAAATTTCACCGCAGCATTATAACCGTAATGCTTGCATAAATAATTTAATGCAATTACTTCGGCAATAACTGTTATGTTTTTTCCCGGGAATATCGGCAGATTTACATGCTCTACGTCGATACCTAATAAAGAAATATTTTTTGAATCAAGCCCTGTTCGCTCATAAGCTTTATTTTTTTCCCAGTCTTCAAGTTCTACAATTACTTCAACTCTTTTCTGATATCGTATTGCGCGGATGCCGAAAATACTTCTTACATCTATTATTCCAAGTCCGCGAATTTCCATAAAATTTTTTGAAAGCGACGTTCCCGCTCCCATTAATACTGATTCTCCTTTTTTTAATACCATTACGATATCATCTGCAACTAGCCTGTGACCGCGCTCGACTAAGTCCAAAGCTATTTCTGATTTTCCTATTCCCGACTTTCCATAGAATAACAATCCCACGCCGTAAACATCGATGAATGAGCCGTGTATAGCTGCCTGAACGGCGAACTGGTCATCAAGGAAATCTGCTATAAAATATGCGAATCTTGTTGTAGGATATGGAGTGCAAAAAAGGGGAGTCTTTGTCTCTGCCGCTAAAAATTGTATTTCAGGTATTGCATGATTATCATTGGTGATAATTACGCAGGGTATATTGAATGAAAAAAATCTTGTAAGCGTTTCAATTCTTTTTTCGGGTGATAACTGATTTAAATATTTCATTTCAGTATTTCCGAATATCTGAACTCTATCGTTAGTGAATAAATCAACATAGCCTGCAAGCGCAAGACCTGGTCTGTGAATATCTTTATCTGTTATTATTTTTTCAGGTGAGATTTCACCGGGTGAGAGTTTTTCGAGCTTAAATCTTTCTTTGCATTGTTCGTAAAAGAATTCAACGGTAATGGATTCTTTTTTTATTTCCTTTATGTCTTTGAATTTATGCATAAATGCACCCGGGATAATTCAACTAAAATAGCTTAATTAAAAATTCAGTGGTAAAAACATAAGGCGGAGTTAATCCGCCTTATAATATTTGTTATAATATTTTAATCCTGTTCTTCTTCTACTAATTCTGTGTATTTAATAGATTCTTTTTTACCGTTTTTTTTTCTATCGAAGTATTTGAATAATTGTGATTCAACTCTTTCAACTGCCTTATCAGCTGATTTAAGAAAATCATCGGATGATTCTTTTGCAATCAGCACTTTATTTTTCACCTTCACATTTATTTCACATGTCTTAATACTGTTGACTGACCTTTCAAAATATAAGATAACGTCAGCATGAATAATCGGGTGACTATTTTTATCTAACGATTCGACTTTTTCTTTAATTTGGTTTTGGAGTGTTTCGTGGAGTTTGAAGTGTCTGGAAGTGAAATTTACTTTCATTTTTATCCGTTTTTAAATGTTAAAAATTAACTATTCTCACTGTGAATATGCAAAAGAATGTTTAGAAAAACAATTTATTTTCGCATATTTCTCACATAATTAATAACGAAATAATTGGTTTTAAGTTCTAATTACAGTATGCAAAAAATTTAACCTCTTGTAAAAGAAAATAATTCATTAAACGCAAAGCCCGCAAAGGTTTACTCAAAAGTCGCAAAGCAGAGTTTAAAATTTATAAAGTGTTTTATTAAGAAGCGATTTGTGAATTATCTTCTTTGCTATCTCTGCGAATAACTTTGCGCTCTTTGCGTTTAATTACATAATGCTAAGCAGTCAGTTTCTTACTCATTACAACACTTCTATAATTCGTTACATCCCACTGATGATACTGAATAAATCTGTAGCCTCTCTTCTCATAATACTTTATAAGATGTAAAGCCTTTTCAGAAGTATCTAATGCAAGCTCGGTCTTGCCTTTTGATTTTGCGTACTCTTCTACATAGTCCATCATTTCTCCGCCAATACCTTTGCATTGATAATCAGGATGCACGGCAAATTTTCCAAAGTATGAAACTTCGTCCTTTAGATACCATTCAGGAGTATCTTCTTCCTTCATAAAAGGCGAGTTATAATACATCACTGTTGCAATAATTTGGCCATCATCATTTTTGATAATAAAGCACTCGCCGTTCTTAATAAAATTTTTTGTATACTCTGCCGTCTGATACGTTGCCACAAACTTCAGTCCCATATCTGCAAGTCTTTTATATGAGACATGAAGCAGTGATGTTAATTCCTCAATGGAGTCTTTCCCGGTAAGTCTTACTATTTTCATTACTCTAATTTTTTATTAAAACGAAGAGAACTTAATGCAAGTATTGCTACTCCTATTCCGAAAAGGATTATTAAATCCTGCCATAAATCAGCGATGCCGTTTCCCTTCAGCACAATTCCGCGAATCATTGTGATATAATATTTCAAAGGAATTGCATAGGTAATATATTGCACAATCTTCGGCATATTTTCTATGGGAAAAATAAATCCGGAGAAGAAGAGCATCGGCAGCAAAACGCCGAATGAAGAAGTCATCATTGCCTGCTGCTGCGTTTTTGAAATTGTTGAAACAAATAGTCCTAGTCCCAAGGTCGAGAGCATATATACAAATGTACATAAAAATAAAAAAGCTATGCTGCCTTTTACCTCTATGCCGAACCAAAATCTCATAACGGAAAGAACTATTGTACACGAAACGAAACCAATTATGATGAAGGGAATAAATTTTCCCAGTATCATCTGGTACGGCTTTACGGGAGTAACAATTAGCTGCTCAAGTGTACCGACTTCACGCTCTTTTACAATAGCAAGAGAAGTTAAACTTGTTGTTACTATTAAAATTATAAGTCCTACTATCCCCGGAAGCATATAATTACGAGTTGTTAAGTTTGGATTATACCATATTCTCACTTCGGGATTTATTGTTCCTATGATTGTGGTTTTCCTTCCCGTCCTCTCTGCTCTTTCCAATAATAAATTTTGTGCGTAGCCGCTAACAATTCCGGCAGAATACCCTGCTGCTATAGCAGCTTTATTTCCGTCTGAGCCGTCAAATATCAGCTGAACACTTGCCGTCTGATTCGAGTTAATTTTTTTCTCGTACTCAGTTGGGATTACTATGGCAGTCAATACTTTTCCT
This sequence comes from uncultured Ignavibacteria bacterium, assembly GCA_937974175.1. Taxonomy (GTDB): domain Bacteria; phylum Bacteroidota; class Ignavibacteria; order Tepidaquicellales; family Tepidaquicellaceae; genus JAFDZO01. Next base: position 53,531 of record CALJIG010000025.1, on the reverse strand, counting down.
TTATCAAGTAAGTCAGTAAGCTCTTCATAGCTCGATACATTATAATCAATATTGAAGTAACCCGATTTTTCAAATAGCTGAATGAAATCTCTACTAGCTTCTGATTTATCTCTATCCAGCACAGCTGTGTGTACTGTGTTCAAATCAAAATTAGCAGCATATCCAAGCAATATTAATTGCAGGACCGGAAGCACAAGAACAACAGCAAACATCTTAGGGTCACGTCTGAACTGTATTAACTCCTTTTTGATAAACTGAATAAGCAGCTGCATTATACTGTTCTCCTTTGTCTTGCCGTGCGTATCATTGCAATGGTTAAAAATGCCAATGCAAAAATTGCGAGGTAAACAAACTGCTGCCAGAAAGTTTCTATGCCCGTTCCTTTGATTACAACCGACCTTAATATAACAAGGAAAAATTTAGCAGGGGAGAGATTAGTAATAATTTGAATCGGCCAGGGCATACTTTCTATAGGGAAAATAAATCCTGATAAAATATTTGTCGGCAGCTGCGATATTAACGTGCTTAGCTGAAATGCAACCTGCATAGAGTCTGCAATTGTTGAGACAAAAATTCCCATGCTTAAGCAAGCAATCAGATAAAGCAACGTTCCAACAAACATATATAAAATACTTCCCTTTATCTGCACTCCAAATAAAATTGCTCCAAGCAAAAGAACTATAATCGAAATAAGTATTGCTAATAAAATATAAGGAATTATTTTGCCAAGAATTAATTCCAGCGGTGAAACAGGGGAAACATTTATCTGCTCAATTGTACCTTGTTCCTTTTCTCTGACGATTGAAACGGCTGTAAGTGTAACGCAGATTACTATTAATATTGTTGCTATAAGTCCGGGGATAAGGAACTCTGTAGTTTTTAAATCCGGATTGTACCAGAACACTCCCTGAATATTCACCGGCATTTTTATGTTGCCGCCTGCACGTGCAAGTATATCTGCCGATATCTTTTGCGAGAAGCCAAGAGTTGCAGCATTTACATAGTTCATTATAATAGTTGCCGTATTGCCGTTCACTCCGTCAACTAAAAATTGTACATCTGTTTTTTCTTTTGAGTAAAATTTTTGAGAAAAGTCTGCGGGAATTGTTACAACACACTGAACACTTTTATCATCCAACGAGTGGTTTACATCATCAGGATTATTGATGTACTTTACAATATCAAAATACTCAGATGAGTTGAACGTTTTTATAAACTCTCTTGAGAATTCCGATTTTTCCAGATCATAAATTCCCATCTTGATATGAGTTACATCAAAGTTCAAAGCGTATCCGAATAAAATCAGCATGAATACAGGATAGAAAAAAATTAGAACAAGCGAGCGCTTATCGCGGACGATCTGTCTGAATTCCTTTTTCACTATGGCAAATATTCTTGTGAACATTATTTGTATTAATCTTTCTTTTCCAGCAAAGTTATAAAAACATCTTCAAGTGTCGGTGAAATTTTGTCGGTTCTTTTCTCTTTTATGTTGCTTTCTGAAAGAAGCTTATGAATAATTGCTTTCGCTTCATCTTCGCGTGTATTTTCTTTAAGCTTAACGTGAATGTAATTACCGAAAATTGTTGTGCTGTCAAAATAGTTTGAGTCTTCAAGTAAAGTTAAAGCATCTATAGTTTTATCGCATTCAATTTCTAAAATTATTGTAGTAATATATTTTTCTTTTAACTCTTTCGGGCTGCCGCCGGCAATTATTTTCCCCGCATCTATCAATAAGATCCGATTACAGAATTCCGCTTCATCAAGATAATGAGTTGTTACAAAAACAGTTGTCCCTTCAGCAGATAAATCGTTGATAAGATTCCAGAAATTCCTGCGTTCAATCGGGTCTACTCCACCCGTCGGTTCATCTAAAAATACTATTGTCGGCGAATGAATAACTGCTGTACCTAAAGCTAATCGTTGTTTAATTCCTGTGGGCAATGAGCCTGTCAGTAATTTTTCCTTGCCTTCAAGATTTGCAATTTTTAAGACCCATTTTTTCCTTTTGAGTAAATCTTCACCTTCAAGTCCGTACACTCCGCCGAAGAAGTTAATATTCTCTCCTATTGTTAAATCATTATAGAGAGAAAATTTTTGTGACATATATCCGATATTTCTTTTTACGGATTCAGATTGAGCCATAATGGAATATCCTCCAACAGTGGCATCGCCTGAAGTAGGCTCAAGTATTCCGCATAGCATTTTTATTGTAGTTGATTTACCTGCGCCGTTAGCACCGAGAAATCCGAATATCTCACCTTTCCGAACATCAAACGAAACGTTATCCACCGATGTAAAATCTCCAAACTTCTTCGTCAGATTTTTTACTTCGATTGAATTTTCAATTTTGTTCTTTTCAGCTAGGTTCATGTTCTTTCTGATGCTCTTTTTTTAACAGATGAATAAAAACATTTTCCAGCGAAGCGGGAATCATCCGTTTATCATGAACTTCAATTCCGTTTTTATTAAGTATGGATTCTATCTGCGGGAAGTCCTTTTCAAAATTATCTGCAACTACATTCAACCTGTCTCCGAAAGTCTGTATTTCAAAATTTGTATTCTCTCTAAGGACTTTATCTGATTTTCTTATATCGGAACAGACTATTTCAATTACAATTTTGTTAAGTCCTTCCCTTATATGGGCAGGTGTATCAAGTTTTAATATTTTTGCATTATCAAATAAGGCAATGCGGTTAAAACGTTCCGCTTCATCTAAGTATGGAGTGGAGATAATAATTGTGATTTCTTCTTTAATTAAATCGGAAAGGATTTTCCAGAAGTCCCTGCGGGATACCGGGTCAACTCCCGTAGTCGGCTCATCAAGAAAAATAATCTTTGGTTTATGTATCAATGTGCAGGCAAGTGCAAGCTTCTGCTTCATTCCCCCGGAAAGTTTTCCTGCATAGAATTTTCTGAATTCAGTAAGCCGTGTAAATTTCAGCAGCTCGTCTCTTCGTTCTTTATAGTTTTTCACTCCGTGAATATCGGCAAAAAATTCTATATTCTCATCTACGCTCAGGTCAGTGTATAAACTGAATTTTTGTGAAAGGTAGCCGATATTATCTTTTATCTTCATTTTGTCTTTGCGTAAGTCATATCCCATAATGTCCGCCGTTCCTTCAGTGGGATTTATAAGTCCGCATAGCAATCGAATTGTTGTCGTTTTTCCCGCGCCATCCGGGCCGACGAAGCCGAACATTTCATTTTTATAAATGCTGAAGCTAATATCATCGATTCCGATAACATCGCCGTATACTTTTTTAAGATTCGATATTTTTATTATTTCTTCCAAAATTATTTCACAAATAATTTTGCATCGGCAGGCATTCCCGGCTTTAAGTCAAATTGCGGATTTGGAATTTCCAGCTTAACTCCGAATACTAATTTAGTTCTTTCATCTTTTGTCTGAATATTCTTCGGAGTAAATTCAGCTTCAGGTGAAATAAAAATAACTTTTCCTTTGTAAACTTTATCTTTATATGCATCCACAGTTACATCTGCCGTTTCGTTAAGTTTTACTTTTCCGAGCTCGGTTTCAGATACATAAATCATAAGATTAACTGTTTCCAGATCGGATATTTTTAATAGTGACGACTGCGGATTTACAATCTCGCCTTTCTCTACAAATTTCTTTGAAATAATTCCGTTTACCGGAGCGTACACGCTGCAATCACTTATATTCTGCTTAAGTAAATCATAAGCGGAAATTGCTTTGTTCAGATTCGCTCTTGCAGATTCTATATCTTCAGGTCGTGTTATATTTTTTATTTTGGTAAGATTATCTTTTGCTGTCTGATATTGAGCCGCGGCTAAATCATAACGTGAGAGCGCATTATCATATTGCTGCTTTGTGATGGAATTTTCTTTATAAAGATTTTCTGTTCTGTCCCTGTCTGTTTTTGCTGCATCAAGATTTATACGTGCCTGCTCAACTAAATCAGCTTGGATTTTTATATCATTCTTCGTAGCTCCGTTTTTAACAAGATTGAACTGAGCCTGTGCTAAATCAACTCCGGCCTGGGCCTGACGTAACTGTATGTCGAGCAAATCATGGTCAATGGTAAGCAGTAAATCGCCTTCTTTTACCTTATCACCTTCTTTAAAATTAAGTGCATCTATCTGTCCTGCGACTTTTGAACTTACAGTTACATTTACACTTTCAATTGTTCCGGTAGATGATATTATTCCTTCATCTTCTTTTTTTGAGCAGCCGGAAAATATAACAAACAGGAGTAAGGCAATGCTAGTGAATTTCATAATTGTGGTTTGAAAAATTCTTGTAAACTTTTTTTCCTTTAGTAGTCAGTATGCCGTTTAATAAAATATCGAAAGTACTATTAACGGCTTCTGTATAGGAAAAATTATGTGAGGTTAAAAAATAAGGATTTATTATGGAGCGAACTGATGTGATAAAAATTTCTATAATAATCGATGGAGGATAATCTTCTACGAGTTCTTCTTTCTGCCCCTGTATGATTATTTTAGAAAGGAAGAGATACATTTTTTCTTTTCTGAAATTATCCATTTTTTCCCAAAGTTCAGGCGAGTGAATCCGTAAATCATCCATCCACTTAGGAGAAATTGAGCTGAGTGTTTTACCTAAAAAATTCAGAAGTGAAATAAATTTCTTCACAGAGTTTTCATCGTAGTTAACAATCTTTGCAATGTTCTCATGTGTTTTATTCAGAAAATTATGAATTACTTCATTGTGCAATGCATCTTTAGAATGAAAATGTTTGTAGATAGTATTCTTGCTCATCATAAGCCCGGATGCAATTTCATTCAGAGTGATTTTTTTGAAGCCTTCTTTGAAAAAAATAATTAAAAAAAAAAAAAGTATTTTATCTTTTTCTGTGTTAGTCAGTTTATCGCTGGAAACTATATTAGTCCTCATAGTTTCCAAAATAATTTATTTTTATAGATTTAGCAATCTAAAAGTATTTGTAAGATTACAGAAAAATTTAATATATTTTATTATATTAGATTTAATAATTATTAATTTAATTAAACTCTCACATATGCGAAATAGTGTTGTCGTATTTTTATTGTTTTTAACATCTTGTTTATATTCACAGTCTTACACACAAAATACATATGGAGGTATACTTTCTGAGCTTTATTTTGAACGGATGCCAAGCGCTAAATCTGAGGCGATGGGAAGAGGGTCTGCGGCAAATACGGACGGAAACTTTGGTTCCTTTTCTAATCCTGCACTTACTTCATTAAATAACGGGTTTACATTTAACACGTCTTTTTCAAGACCATATTATATATGGGATGATGCGAAGTATAATTATTTCGGCTTATCGTATACAGATAAAAAACTTGGAAGTTTTTCACTCAGCAGATATCATTGGACAATCGGACCTATAATTATTACTAATGAGACAGGCGCGGAAATAGGAACAACAAATGATTATAACCGATCACTCTATACTCTTAACTACTCGAGAGAAATAATAAAAGATTTATATGGAGGATTAAATATTACAATGAATGAAATTGTTCTTCCTTATACATCAGATTTCACTCTGGGAAAAACTACTAATACAGCATTTTCATTAGACTTCGGATTATTGAAAAGATTTGAATTCCCTAGTCCTGTCAATAAAAATTTACTGCATACATTTCAACTCGGAGGAACTATATATAACGTTACAGGAACAAAAATAAAACCGGATGTAGATGTTTATACTACTCCGCTTCCATCTATATTAAGATTAGCCGGTAGTTATAACATGAAACTTAAAGGAAATCTTATTGTGCCGAATACAAATGATATTGAATTACTTTCCCATTTAGAATATGAAAATGTTGTAAATGCAACATCTGATTTTAAATTTATTATTAAATTCGGGCAGGAAACAACTATTGGAGATCTTTTTTCGCTGCGGGCAGGCTATTTCAGTCAGAAAATTAATAATCATGGAAATCCCGATATTGAAAGTTCATTTTCTCAGTTTACGTATGGGGCAGGGTTAAAAATTCCTCTCAGCACTATTTTTAAGATGAGAAATCCGTTGAGTTTAAGTATTGACTATGTAAACCTTAAACAACCAACAGCATTAACTACATTAAATGTTGATAAATTTAATACTATAAGTTTTAATTTAAATTTTAATCCTTTCCCTGTTACATTGCAACATTAATATCTGAATTTATTATGTCTATAAAATGAATTTAATATGCTCCCATGAATATAATTTCTTTTCTAAAATATTTCAGTTCATGGGACCATTTCAATACAATCAATCTTAATTTAAAATTCATACCTTCATTTTAATTTTTTATTTATTATATTTGTTTTACAGTAATTTGTTACTTTCTAAACATCACACAGCCCCAAACTTAAAAAATGCACCCATAAGAGCTGACATTTACTTTTTCTAAAACAGAACAATTGTAAAAACGTTAGCGGCATTTTTTCCGCGTAAAAACTTATCAAAATTATTCAATTCACCTATGAAAAACATCTGGTTATTTCTGTTTCTTCTATTTTCGGGTTTATGTTTTCCTCAGTCCTACTCAAAAAATTACTACGGTTTTCTAGAAGAGCTTTACATTGATAGGCAGCCTAGTGCTAAAGGTCAATCGATGGGTGGTGGTCTTGTTGCATATTCAGAAAATGAGTTTGGTTCATATTATAATCCTGCCCTTACAAGTCTTAGTGAAGGACTGACTGTTAATACTTCCTTTTCAAACAATTATAAAAATTATAATGATGCTAAGTTTAATTACTTTGGCACATCATATAAAATAAAAAATATAGGCAGTTTCAGTCTCAGTCGATATCAGATAAACTATCAAACCTATGATTTTAAAAACAATTATCACTCAATATATAATTTGAATTATTCAAAAGAGATTGTTAAGAATTTTTATGCAGGTGTAAATGTAAATTTACTTACTCCGCATTTTGCCGGAATGTATGAACCAATTGAAACCAATAAAACAATTTATATAATTGATATAGGTATTTTAATAAAGATTCCTGTAGAAAACTCATCTAAAAATATTTCACAATTGTTCCAAATTGGAAGTGCTTATACCAATTTAAACAGAACAAAGTACGATAACGGTCTTACACTTGGCAATACTCAATACTATCCTTTGCCAGCAATCCTACGATTAGGGGGAAGTTACAAAGTAAAATATAAAAGAGATGATATAATTAAAAAATTAAATCTGATTGGTTTATTGGCTCATGTAGAATTTGAAGCTGTGACAAATTCTAGCAGATATGTAAAGATTAAACTTGGAGGTGAAGTTACTTTTTTTGATATATTTTCTTTCAGAGCAGGATATACTATCGGGAACACATTTGAAAGAAGTACAAGTGGGAAATTAAATGGTGACTCATACGGAGCAGGTGTGAAAATTCCGGTTGATTTAATATTTCAATTAGCTTCTCCATTATCTCTTTCAATTGATTATGTAAATCTTGAGCAGCCGCCGGAAAGAGACTCGTGGAATGGAGTAGAAAGATTCGGAAGATTTAATACTGTATCACTGAAGTTAAACTGGGTTCCCACAATTTGATTCATCTAACTTTTAAAAGTATGAAAACCATCTTGCTATTTATATTTGTTCTATCAAATAATCTTATTTATTCTCAGGAGACATTTGAATACAACATGTATTACGGAACTCTTGCCACATTATTTGTTTACCATACACCCAGCGCTAAAGCAGAAGCCATGGGCAGGGGTCAGGTGGCAAATAATAGTGGTGACTATGGAGCTTATTATAATCCAGCGTTAACAAGTCTTTCAAGCGGTTTAAAATTTAATTATTCTTATACGGAAGTCGGTCGCGCCAAGCCAAGCCTTCATTATTATGAAGCTTCGTATTCAAATAAAAAATTTGGAAGTATCGGGCTAAGTGCTTATCATTACAGCAAAGACCAGCAGAATATTTATGCGTTCAAAGATAAGTACAGCGGAGGTTATTATGATGCAATTTATAATTTAAATTATTCGAGAGAAGTTCTTAAAGGTTTTTACGCGGGAATAAATATGGGCGTTTTTCATTATTCTAATTACATCTATAACGTAACAGGATTTCCAGAATCTGCCATTGATGACGGAGTAACGATTGACTTAGGTCTTTTGAAAAAATTTGAAATACATTCTTCCGCACAAAAACAAATTATTCAATTAGGAACTGCACTTTATAATATTACAAATTCCAAAACGTCAAGAACATCCAGATCTTACAATATAAATTTTGTAAATTCTTTACCCGTAATTTTCAGAATTGGCGCAAGTCATCAGATAAAATTTGTTGATAAATCTGCGCTGAATGAAAGTGATTTATTTTCTTTATTTACTCATGCGGAGTATGAAAAAATCATAAATTCAAGCTTTGATGCTGTATTCAAAATCGGCGAAGAAGTTATTATAAAAAATATTCTGTATTTGAGAGCAGGATATTATTATTCCGAAGCAGGTAATAACAGTTATGGCGGCGGTTATCATTCTGAATTTACAGCCGGCGCAGGATTGAATATCCCGGTAAGTAAAATTTTTAATTTTAAAAATCCTTTAAATATAAAAATAGATGTTTCCAGCATCGGACTTCCTAAAGAGCCTAAACATTATTATTCTAATCTGGCTAGCGGAGATTTCTCCACAAACAATAATAATTTAACCTTAGGATTAACTCTCAATTATATCCCTTAATTAACCCAATATCCCTATGAAAATCATATCGCTATGCATTTTTATTTTTTGTTCAAATATTTCTTACTCACAATTAGGGCATGGAAAAAATATATATTATGGCGCGCTATCTGACCTGTATCTTAACCGTCAGCCCAGCCCTAAAGCTGAGGCCATGGGTAACGGACTTGTGGCAAATTCCGACGGTGACTTTGGCTCTTTTTACAATCCGGCACTTACAAGTCTTACTAATGGAATTAATTTTAATTCATCTTATTCAGAGCCGAAAACAGGGAAGTCCTCATTCAATTTTATTGGGCTTTCATATACAAATCAAATATCCGGGAGCTTCGGAATAAGCAGATATTATTGGGGTAAAGATGATAAAACTTACCGGGACCGTGGAGTAAACGGCAAAGTTTACAATGCCATATACAGAATTAACTATTCAAGAGAAGTGGTAAAAGATTTTTTTGCAGGAGTAAATGTAGGTGTATATCATATCAGCTATTATCCCGATGCATATATAGGAATTCGTTTAGGAACCGTGTATGAATATTCTGTCCACGATGACGGAGTTACATTGGATTTCGGAGTGCTTAAAAAATTTACATTTGAAAACAACTCAAATAAAAATTTATTACAGGCATTTCAAATAGGTTCTTCGATTTATAATATAACCGGCTCAAAAGTTCATTACGTAAATTATGTGCCGGTCGAAGAGCCATTGCCGGTTATTTTCAGAATAGGCGGAAGCTATTCTTTAAAAATAAAAGATGGGGGAATTAAGAAAAGTAATGAAATGATTTCTTCTTTTACTCACGTTGAGTTTGAAAAAGTACTGAATTCAGATTTTGATGCAGTTTATAAAATCGGTGAAGAAATTTTACTCTACGAAATTATTGCGTTGAGAGCAGGGTATTACTACACTAAAATCCGCGATGAAATTGGAAACGACTATTATTGGGATATTGTGCCTAAAACACAATCCGATTTTACAATTGGATTTGGATTTCAGATACCGCTGAATAAAATTTTAAAATTCACCGCTCCATTAACTTTAAAAATAGACTATGCGAGCATGGAACCGGGATACACAAGATATCCTTCGTCTTTGGATAAATTTTTCACACTGGCTTTAAGTATTAATTATAGCCCCTTATAAAAAACAATTTCTCCCTACTAATAGGGAGAAATTGTTTTTTATTGAAAAATAACTTTTGTATATTGCAAAGCTATTATGGGGCGCCGCCCGAACCGCAGGTTCGGTCGGAGCAATAAAATAATTCGCGCTGCGAATTATTTTATTGCTCCGCAGTCCCGACTCCGTCGGGACGCGGCGCCCCGAGTGAAGCAAAGCTCCCTCCGGTTTCAGCAGGATGTAGCTTTGCACAAAATGTGACAATAATGTTACATTAAAAATTTTGTAAGATTTTTGTGGCAAAGTAAAATCCGACTATTTCCCGACTATTTCACACTCGACTTCCCCCTCCTTTAGAAGGAGGGGGACTGAGGGCTGAAAGTCCGCCAAGGCGGAGCGGTATCAAAATGTTACAATAATGTGACACTGAAATTTTGTGAAATTTAAAGCTTTGATGTTTTAGTGGCAAAGTAAAATCCGACTATTTCCCGACTTCTATTAAATTGACCTGACAGGTTTTCAATCCTGTCAGGTCCGATGACAGGTAAAATGTGACAATAATGTGACATTAAAAATTTTGTGAGATTTTTTGTGGCAAAGTAAAATCCGACTATTTCCCGACCTTTTGACTATTACAAAAATTCATAATTCAGAATTTATAACTCATGATTCAATTTTATTTTGCAGAAACCCGTCAAAAATTCATCAAAAAATCTGTTATTAAAAAAATTCTAACTGACCCAAAATGCACCTTTTATAAGCTTCAATTTATTATGATAATTATCACTTGCAATTTAAAGAGATTTAAGCCATATTTGTTTAAGGTTAATTAAATAAAGTATATAATATATGGCACGAGCTAAAAAACTAACAGAAAAGCAGGATTTGATCCTTAACTTCATAGAGAAATTCTCTATTGATAATCCTTTTCCTCCTACACTTAAGGAAATTGCAGAGGAATTTAAGATCACTCTTGGTACTGTGCAGGACCATGTTTTCGCCATTGAGAAAAAAGGCTTTATAAAAAGATACCCTGATGTAGCCCGCGGATTTAAAGTTACCCGCCCGGGTGATAATAAAATGCAGGATATGGCAGATATGATACCGATTTATGGAAACGTAGCAGCAGGTGACCCGATCTTCGCGCAGGAAAATATTCAGGGATATGTTACCATGGAAAAAAATAAGGCGGGACATACAATTCACTTTGCTCTAAGAATAAAAGGGGAAAGTATGAAGGATGCCGGTATTTACGATGGTGATATTGTGATTGTCCGCAAACAGGAAGATGCAGATAACGGCGATGTTGTTATTGCTTTATTGGATGATGAAGCAACTTGCAAGACTTTAAAGAAAACAAAAATCAAAGCTTACTTAGAAGCAGCTAATCCGAGATATAAAGCTATAATGAACAGACCGTTCAGTATTATCGGAAAAGTAATTGAATTAAGAAGAGGATTTGTAGCGTAAATCAATTAGCAATTAGCAATTAGCAATTATCAATTAGCAATTAGCAATTAGCAATTAGCAATTAGCAATTAGCAATTAGCAATTAGCAGTTGGCAATTCGCATTTAGCAATTAGCAATTAGCAGTTGGCAATTCGCATTTAGCAATCATAATTTATAATTCATAATTCATAATTCATAATTCATAACTGATTAAAGTCCCACTCTTTTAAAAATAAAGTCTATGTTCTTTTTCGATTTTGAATAATCGAAAATATCAGTAAGCTCTTTTTCAGTTAAATATTTTTTTACTTCACTATCGTTCTTTAGTAAATCAAAGAAACTGATTTTTTCTCTCCAGCATTTCATTGCTACATCCTGTACAATTTTATATGCAGTTTCTCTTTTCATTTTTTTCTCAATCAGCTTTAATAAAACAGTCTGAGAAAAAATTAACCCGTTAGTCAGGTTTAAATTCTTTTTGATATTCTCCTCATAAACTACTATATTATCAACTATTTGTTTGAATTGATAAAGTATGTAATCTGTGAGAATAGTTGAATCAGGCACCACTATCCTTTCAACCGATGAATGGCTTATATCTCTTTCATGCCAAAGCGCAATGTTTTCCATTGAAGCTAATGCATTGCCTCTCAGCACTCTTGCCATTCCGGATAAACGTTCACAGGTAATCGGATTCTTCTTATGCGGCATTGCGGATGAGCCCTTCTGCCCTTTGGAAAATGACTCCTCAAGCTCAAGAGTCTCTGTTTTCTGAAGGTGTCTTATTTCTGTGGTGAACTTTTCGATGGATGAACCAATCAAAGCTAACGTATTCATGTACTCTGCATGTCTGTCTCTTTGCAATATCTGAGTTGATATCTTTGTAGTTTTTAGTCCCAGTTTCTTACAAACGTAAGCTTCGACTTTTGGTGAAAGGTGTTCGTATGTTCCTACTGCGCCTGAGATCTGCCCGACTGATATCGTATCAATTGCTCTTTTCATTCTATCAGTGTTACGGTTCATTTCATCATACCATAACGCAAACTTAAGCCCCAGAGTTATAGGCTCTGCATGCACTCCGTGTGTTCTTCCGATTTGCGTAAGGTACTTATACCTTTTTGCCTTCTTCTTTAAGCTCTCCCTCACATCAATTAAGTCTTTGAGAATTATCTCTCCTGCCTGTTTCATCTGTACTGATAAACATGTATCAACAACATCTGAGCTTGTCATTCCCATATGAATAAATCTGGAATCCATTCCGACATACTCGCCTACATTCGTAAGAAAAGCAATAACGTCATGCTTAACTTTCTCCTCTATACGAAGTATTTTCTGAGTATTAAACTTTGCTTTTGCTCTGATGTTTTTTACTGCTGATTGTGGAATGATGCCAAGGTTTGCCTGAGCTTCGCATGCAAGTATTTCTATATCAAGCCATATCCTAAAACGGGCTTCGTCAGACCAGATATCACTGACCTGTTTTCTTGAGTAACGCGCAATCATATTATTGAGAGATTTGTGGCTTAGGGAAGCCTATTTAATTTTTATTGTTACAAGTGTAATGTCATCATTCTGTTCAGCGCTTCCTTTGAAAGCCTTCACTTCATCAATGAGATTTCTTTGTATATCGCCAGAGTTACCGTCAACATTATCTTTTAATATTCTCTTCACATTATTTAATCCGAACTCTTCTTTAAAAGAATTCATTGCCTCAGTCAGTCCGTCAGAATAAAATAAGAATATATCATCTTTATTTAACTTCAATTCGACTTCCTGCAAATTGGCATCGAAGAGTTTTGCATTATCCAAACCTAAACCAATTCCTTTTGAGTTTATTTCTTTTACTTCATTCTTGTTGGCATAAAGTGTCGGGTTATGTCCTGCTCTGCAGATTTTCAGCGTCATATTTTCCAGATCAAATAATCCTGCGGCAATAGTTACAAATGACTTCCTGTCAATCTTATTGTAAATCTGCTTGTTTACCGATTTCAATATATCCTTAGGTGAATCAAATATTTTTGTTGAGAACTGAATCATCGCCTGCACTTTAGATAAATTTAATGCTGCAGGAATACCCTTACCTGATACATCAGCTACAATCACTAATAGTTTCTTATCACTGATTTTTATTAAGTCATAAAAATCACCGCCTATAGTTTTTGCCGGACTTGAAGAGCCGGTTAAATCCAGACCTTCAATTTCTATTGCTCTATCAGGTAATAAGCTCTCCTGAATTTTTCTGGCGATACCAAGCTCTTCATCAATTTTTTGTTTATCAACTTCCTCTAACTGGAGTCTTGCGCTTTCGAATGAAATTGCAGTCTGTGATGCAATTGTTTTTAAAAGATCAAGATCTTCTTCTGAGTATTCCTTCCCGGATGGTTTTTTACTGAAGTTTAAAGCGCCGATTAGCTTATCCTTAAGATAAATTGGTACGGCTAAATAAATATTTGCCTTATGTATTGCCTCTACATCCTGTTCACTGAGATTTAATTCATCAATTTCTATATCGGATAACAAAACGGGTTCTGTATTATCTTTAAATATTTTTGTCATCAGTTCATCCAACCAAATATCTTTAAATGTAATCGTTTTGTTCTCTTCTTTTAACTGAATCTCTTTCTTTAGAATATTCAAATACCTGTCATCATAAATCCATACATTCAGTTTTGCAATTCCCATAATCTGCTTAGCTGATATTCCGAGCTTATCCAGCACCTGCCTTATACTTTTCATCTTTGGAAGCTCCTGAGAAAAATCAAGCAGAGCTTTTCTGTAATTATATCTGTCTTTATAAAACTGTTTATCTACAAAATCCTTTGCCCTCTTGTTAAAGAAATCAAAGGTGAACGTTATTACTATTATAGCCGTGAAAGTAATTACTTTTCTGTCTGTACCAATATAGCCGCTAAGTATAGTATCTGCAGTATATACTATCCCCAGATAAAACAGGACAATTATAGAGGTAAGAATACCGAACACCAGTCCTTTTTTAATAATAAATTCTGTATCAAGAATTTTATATTTGAAAATTGAATATCCGAATGAAACCGGTATTGCCAGCACAAGCAGGAACGGAGCAAACCATAATGGTGAAACAAGGAAAGTTGCTTTTTTAACAAAGACAGTGTATACCAATAAATATGTCAGACCTATAAAACCTAAAATAAAACCTCCTATGATAACACGGAATGATTTTTTTATTATCTCACTTTCAGATTTACGATAAGATTTTATGAGATAATGGAAGCCTATTGACATATAAATACCGCTTAAATATGCAAAACCCGGGATATCAACAGTAATAAAGAAAGTAAGCAGAATAAGAATAATACTAACTCCGTAAATTATCCATAAGAAAAGTTTACGCCTTTTGAATTCGTATTTAATGGGGTAAGTAATAAAGAAATGTATGAATAACGGATTTACGAACGCACCACCAATAGCTTTTAGAACAATATAGCTATAGACAATCGTCCATGGATAACCTGAAAAATAATCAAGACCGGGAGAATATGAAATTGCGAATGCCATCGAAAGAAAGAAAAATATTTGGGATGTAATTTCTTTCGGCTTCGAGTAGCCCACTACAAATCCGATGATAAGAAAACCTAAGCTAAGGAAAAAGGATACTATTAAAACAAGATTAAAAAATTTATATGCCTGAAATGAAAGTTTTAAAACTTCATTGTCTCTTACGAGTGTATATGTAAGTACTTCGCCCGATTCAGCCTGATTGATAAGCCATTGAGCTTCTTTTATATCCTTAAATTTTTTGCCGTTTATTTCTACAAGTATATCACCGTCTTTAACACCTGCTTTATCGGTAACGCCTCCAGGAACAATCTGAACAATGAATAAAGATTCCTTTGCTTTAACACCATTGTAGTCATCAATCCATAAACAATCGTCATTTGTCATCCTGTTGAAGACAGAATTATCAAGGAAAGAATAGGATGAAATTAAGAATGTAATTAATCCTATTATTATGACAAAATATCTGAGGGTCTGTTCGGAATATTTGTTTATGAATTTCATAAGCAATTTATATTCTTTGTATACACAATATATTAAAAAATGTTACAGCTGTAATTCCTTATGTTGTTTTAACTATAAGCAGTGTAATATCATCGTTTTGTTCGGCATTTCCTCTGAACAAAATTATGTCATCAATGCACTTCTTGGTTAAGTCATTTGCATCACAGTCTTTGTTTTTTCCAAGTATTTCAAATAATCTTTTTTGTGAATACAATTCTTTCTTTTCATCGAATGCCTCTGTAAGTCCGTCAGTGTAGAATACGAACGTTTCACCGGGAGTTATATCAAGTTCACTTTCTGTAAGATTTTCATTGAAGATTTTTTCTTTATCTAATCCTATTCCGATCCCGGTATTGGTAATAAAGTTAATTGTATCCTTTTTTACCGATATAGACGGATTATGTCCCGCACGGCATATTTTTACTTTCTTATTTTTTAAATCAAATATAGCCAGTTCAATTGTTACAAAAGATTTTCTATCAATGCTTTCATAAATTAGATTATTTACTGCCTGCAAAATTTCTTTAGGAGTAGAATAAATGCCTGAGGCATACTGAATCATCGCCTGTATTTTAGCCATGTAGAGTGCAGCAGGAATTCCTTTTCCCGAAACATCTCCTATAACAAGCAAATATCTTTCATTACCCATTTCGATGCAATCGTAGAAATCTCCTCCTATTTCTTTTGCAGGAATTGAAATGCCATTTATATCCAGACCTTGAATTTTTTTAGTAAGTTTAGGAAGCAGACCTGCCTGAATATTTTTTGCTATAGATAACTCTTCGTCAAGCTTCTTTTTTTCCAATTCTTCCCTTAATAACCGTGAGTTTTCAAAAGCCACTGCGCAGTGAGAAGATAATGTCTCAAGTAAATCAATATCTTCATCTGAGTATGCTTTACCTGAATCTTTAGGTCCGAAGTTAAGCGCGCCTATTAAATTATCATCGTAAATAAGAGGTACTGATAAAACAATACCTGCATCTGTAATAACTTTTTTTTCAGTTTCAGTTAGTTTTAATTCCTGAAGCTGAAGACTATATAGCAGTTTAGATTTTTTATCTTTTGTAAATAATTTTAGATAAGGGATACTTTTGTCGTCATCTTCATCACTGAATTGTCTGTCTTGCAGGTAATTTGTTTCCTGAAGGAGATTAAAATATGCCAGATCTTTAATCACAATATCCATTCTTTTCACTCCCATCGATTTCTTTACGATGCGCGCAAAAATTTCAATGATTTGTTTTATATTGGGAAGATATTGTATTTCAGTTGTGAATTCCAGAAGAGAACGTCTGTAATTGTAACGCTCCCTATATAACTTTTTATCTATGTAATCTTTTGCTTTTTTGTTTACAAAGTCAAAAGTAAAAGTAATGATAATGACTACTGTAATTGTGAGGATTTGCTTATTCGTATTAAAATATACAGAGACAAAGTTATCAATTAAAAAGACTATTAAAAGATAAAATCCTACAATAAAAGCTGTAACTATACTGAAGACAAGGCTCTTCTTTATAATAAATTCAGTCTCAAGAATTCTGTATTTGAAAATTGAATAACCCAATGAAAGAGGAATTGCAAGCACTGCAATTGTCGGAATTCTGAAAAGCGTGTTATAAGCATTACTTGTTGTATAAATAAATGAAAGCAGTATGAAATAATAAATGAGACCAAAAACTCCGATTATAAAGCCAATTAAAATAATTCTTAAAGACTTTTTCAGGGCAAGGTCTTCTAATCTGATTTTGACATAAGCTTTTATCAGGAATAATAATGCAATTATTATATAAGCCAGATTAATAAACTGTATGAATCTATAAAAAACTATAGGCAGCTCTACAAAGTTATAAACATCATTTAAATTAAGAGCTATTTGTAATAAAAAAATGAACAGATAATTTAAGAGTATTAAAGGCTTCCTGAGCTTTGACTTGTAATCTATGGGATAACTTGCAAAAAAATGTATTAAAATTGGAAGAAACAGTAATGAAAAGAAGAAGCAATTATATAGAATAAAAGATGAGCCTGAAAAATAAAGCTGCACGCCGCCGTAGATTAAAAATCCCAAAGAGCAACTCATCCCTAAAGAGTAGAAAAGCAAAGATGCTTTTTCTTTTGGTGCTGAATAGCCGACTAAAAATCCTATGAGAAGAAATATAAATCCCTGAAGAGCAAAAATGTAAAAAAGGAGGTGAAAATATTTTCTTGGCTTAACGTTTATACTTATCGGCTGACCGTCTCTGATTATTGTATACTCAACAATCTCATTAGGTTTCAGTTTGTTTAATATAAATTGATCCTGAAGAGTGTTTGTTATTCTTTCTCCGTTAATCGCTACCAGAATATCGCCAACTTTAATTCCGGCCTGCTCAGTTACTCCGCCTGCATTAACCTGAGCAAAAGCAAACATACCTGCATTCTCTCCGGAAGGAATTTGTGATTTTAAAGAGTCATCAATTCCTAAAGGATTAGTATAAACACTAAGAATAATTGCACCAAATATTAATACAAAGTAAGTAGTTATTAAAATCAGTGCAGTTCTTACGGTATTTTCAGAAATTTTACCGGAGAGCATTAATTAAAATTGTGAAGTTGGTAGTTAATACGAAAATTAACTATTTAAGTTATAAAAAGAACTTCAATATTTAGATGAAAAGAGGGGAAACTAAAATTTATATCCTATTGAAAAATAATAAGTAAATGGTCCAAAAATAAAAGAATCCTGAGTTAATCCTTTTTGAATTAAAAATGTTTTACCCACGGAAAAGCTAGATTCACCTACAGGAGTATCAAAACAAATTGAACTCCCTATTCCATGACGCAAATCCTTAAATTTTACATCAGTGGTATTGTCCCAAATTCTGCCTATATCGTAACGCGCTTTGAAGTAGGTATCAAAGAAGAATTTAAATGGGGATTTAAACCTGTACTCAAGTGAAAATTCCAGAATTTGTCTTCCTGTTGCCTCATCTTCAACCATACCATAGAATGAATCTTCTCCACCGATTGTAAAATATTCCGGTAGGGGAGTGGTCTTATCTGCAGAACCAAATATAAATCTAGGTCTTATTGTATGAAGTCTGCCTAAAGATACATATTGTTCATAATTCAAAAACAATTTTGAATAACTGATATCTGCTCCTAATCTGTTCTGAGATGTTTCGTAGAAAAAATTTATTAATGAACCGTTTGTTGGATAGGGGAGAATATCGCGCGTATCAAAGTTCCCCCCGAATTTAAACTTAAGTGTATTGTATTCCTCCCGTAATGAATTCACCGGAGTAAGATTTTGCGCAGCAAGATATTCAAATCCAAGCTTGCCGTATATCGTTCCTAATTTTTCCACTTGCAGACCGACAAGTATGCTGTAACCCGTTTTTTTATTTTTATATTCACCGGTTTGAGTTCGATCGTATTCATTGTTTTCATTATCAACAGTGGTTTTATATTCATAAATATTTCTGAATCCGGTATAATAAGATAGATCATAAGTTAGAGGAGATTTGAATAGTTGATTTGATTTGAATTCAAATTCAAAATATTGGTTACGCAAACCTCCAGCAAAAAATGCTCCGGCTTCTAAACCGGTGCCGAATAAATTCTCATCCCTTATGTCAAAATATCCCTGAAGATTTCTTTCGTTGTCTACTCTGCCTGAAATGCGAATATTTCTGGAGCTTCTTTCAACGACTCTGATTAATAAATCAGGCTGGTATCGTTTCTTTTCAAAATCAAAATCAAAACTCACTTGCCTGAAGAGATTTGTACCGATAATATTTTTTAAAGAATTTTCAAGATTATCTTTACGAATAATTTCTTCTTTATCAAATGACAGCTCACGGAGAATTAAATTTTCGTTAGATTTATCATTTCCTTCAATATCAAGATTGTTGATTTTACCGTCGGAAAAATATATTTCCAGAGTTTTATTAGTATGGTTAAAATAAAATTTCTCGATTTCAACAAGGCTTAGATTATTATCTCTTAATGTCTGAAGCAGAGTTTCATAAAATTTAAAACATTGGTTAAGATTTAATACATTTTTTCTGTTTAAAGTTCTGAAGCTATTTATCAAATCAGTTATTTCAGGATAAGAACTGTTGGACACTATATTCTCGAGAACATCATTAGATTCAGCTATAAAATTTATAGTAGCGCCGTTTGTTTCTCCAACTATTTGAGCTTCTACCTTATTAAAGTAGCCGGTCTTATAAAGTTGTTTTAATTTTTGTTCTATCTCAGTATATCTTATAAATTTATTATCTGTGAAGTTCTCAGTAATTTTTGTAAAATTAAACCGGGCCTGATTTTCTCCCAGTATGGTAAACTTAGGTGCAGCATTAATAAGAAAGTTATTAAAGTACTTTGAAGACGCAATTTCAGCTGAATCAATTCCTTCAATAATTTTTTGAATTTGTTCCTGTGCGGCTAATCTGCCTTTTTCGTAAAGATAATCTATCTTATCAAAATCAAAAGTAGAGGTTCTTTCAATATCAGGTGTGATAACAACATTTGAATTCTGCAGCTGGACATTATTCAACTGATTCATTGTTATAGAAAGTATATGGTCAGCGGTATATAATGGATTTGTAATCTCTTCTCTTTTTCTCAGCGGGCTTGTAGAATTAACTGTGATAATATAGTCAGAGCCTGATTCTTTGGCAACGCTTACCGGGATATTTGCCGTTAAACCACCATCAACTAAGTTTTTGCCGTCTATATTTATTGATGAGTATAATAATGGAAATGTGAATGACGCCTTAATACTTTCGCTTAAATTCCCTTCTGTAAGAACAACTTTCTCTCCCTTATCAAAATCTGTTGCGACTACAGTTAATGGAATTTTTAAATCTTTAAAGTTTTGTCTCGGATGATATTTAGCATTAAGCATTAAAATATTTATAAGCTCGGTAAGTTTCTGCCCTGAAGAAAGAGAAGAAGGAAATGTAGGTGTAAATCCATCAATTGAAATTGAAAGCAGGCTTTTATCCTGAATCAATTTCTGGTCTAGAAACAAATATTGACGCTGGTACTTATCTGTGAGACTTAGCGTTGTTACCCAGTCAACATTTTTAAAAATATCTCTTATCTTAGATGGTGTATACCCTGTTGCATAAAGTCCTCCGGTTACTCCACCAATGCTTGTACCTGTAATCTGATCTATTTCAATATTATTTTCATCGAGCACATTCATTACGCCTAGCTGTGATATACCTCTGGCGCCGCCGCCGCTTAATACTAATCCGACTTTAGTTTTGTTAACTTTCTTTGGGAATACGTTGAATAAATTTGTATCTAACGATTCTTTAGTACGGTAATCTAATTTTAATGTATCGGTTACCTGAGCTCCCTGCCCAAAACAAATTACAGGCAGGAGTATATAAAAAATTACAACTATTATTTTGATGAATGATTTTCTCAATTAAATTTTTACTCTGTTTAAATTCTTTTCTAACAATCCTATAAAATAAATTCCAAGCCCGGCTATCATTCCGGGATACATAGGCTCCCATCCCAATGGAAATACAGGGCTGCCATCTATCTGATTAAACTGTCCGGTTAAAAATGAGGACAGTGAAATTACAAATGATGCGAGCATCGAACTGAAAATATAAAATGATTTTACCTGCAGCTTTTCGAAATATGAAGTTATTATACTTATTAATAACGGCGGAATGCATAAAGTTCCGATTAAATACCAAATTTGTACCACTGACGGAAAATAAAACGATATCACTAATGAGATAACTGCTGTTACTATTATTCCCAGCTTTGAATATTTATTAAGCACATCTTTTTGATTTTTTATTCTTGAAACAATATCATTACCGAATGTAGTTGCCGAAACAAAAATATAAGAATGTAATGTTGACATAACAGTTGCAATCATTCCTGTAAAGAAAACTCCTTTTACAATTATTGGTAAAATAGAATCTGCCAATAAGGGATATGCCATAGGAGGTTCTTTTAAATCAGGAAGAAAAACTCTTGCATAAAGTCCGACCGTAATAGTAAAAAAATCAAAGATGAACCAGAACAGCAAAGAAATTAAAACCCCCTTTTTTGCAGTTGACGGATTTTCTGCCGCGTAACATCTCTGATGAAAAGTAGGGTCAACCAGCGACCACGAACCAATTAAAAACCATACCAGAATATATGATAAAGAATTGCCGCCTGTTATTGTAAGATGCTCTGCCGGTAGATTATCTGCTAAAAATCCAAATCCGCCAATTTTTGAAAAACAAAACGGCAGTATTACAGCAAAGCCGACATACATCATTACAAACTCAAAAATGTTCACATTAACATCTGCCTTCAATCCACCTTTGAATAAATATACAATTGAAAGAAGCAAGCATACTAAAATAGAAATCTGAATCGACCAGCCCGTTATCAGTTGTAAAATAATTCCAAGCATTAATAAATAAGGCGCAGGCGTGACTAATAAAAAAACTAAAAATGCACCGAGCAGACTTACTTTTTTCCCATATATTAAATCAAGTTTATCAGGTATTGTATATAAAGAACTCTTCCTGATTTTTTTAGCTAAGAAAAAAGCAAAAATTGTTATGAAAAAATAATAGGGAAATGCATTCATTATCCAGCTTGAAAAGCCGTAATTGTAAGTAAATTCTCCTACACCTAATATCCCTCCATAAAAAGTTGAGACCAGAGTTGCTACAAAGGCAGGAAGAGTAATTCTTCTGCTTGCTACAAGATAAGCCTCGTTAGTTTTATCAGCAGATTTTACACGTAATCCTATTATAATTGAAATTGCAAAGTATAAAATGATAACAGCGTAATCGTATATGGAAAATGAAACTCTCAATAAATTTATACAAGAAAATGTTTTCTGAAAATCAGCAAATCGCCCTCTTTGAAACTTATACTCACTTTATCCGAATTAGATCTATTAAGCGCTCCCTCTCGTTTGCCAAACTCAAGTGTTTCTTTGTTAAGGGAAAATTCTAATCCCTTAGTTTTTATTTCTGTCGCCAGAGGCATTGGTATCAATGAAACTGTTTCACCGCTTTTGTAGTTAAATGAGAAACGCTTAGGGAGATAAAACACGGCGAAGTCATCGGTGATTAGGCAAATATTTAATTTTTTATAAAATCTTTTTATGATGCTGAAATTATTTAATGTATGGTCAGGTCTCATTCCTGTTGCGCCGAACACAGTGACATCTGATATTTTTTTCTTAATGCAGTACTTTAAAGTTTTTTCGAAATCAGTTGAATCCTGTTCTTCAATCTTTATTATTTCAGTTTTTTTACGTAAAAAATATTTTTTGTTTTCATCTGAAATAGAGTCTAAGTCGCCGATTATAACATGAGCATTTATTTTCAAATCTTTAATCTGATTAGCTCCGCCATCGGCAGCAATAATTAAAGTATTTTTATGAACGAATTTTTTGATGATTTTTGTACTTGGTAATCTTCCGTTTAAAAATATGACTGCCTGCATTAAATTTTTTTTGTAAATATTGCACAAAATATTGCTATTATTAACAACTTTTTAAATACAAATACTATAGCCTTTATTGCTGAATGACATTCCTTAATCCATCAATATTATTTGCCCTTTTTGCCATATCTATCCCTATTATTATCCATTTTTTTAATCTTAGAAAATTAAAGAAGGTTGAGTTCAGCACATTGATGTTTTTGAAGGAGCTGCAAAAATCCAAAATGAAAAGGATTAAGCTCAAACAGCTTCTTTTACTTTTGTTTAGAATTTTAGTCATAACGTTTCTTGTATTAGCTTTCGCAAATCCTGTTTATAAAGGTATAGCTGGGGATAGTTCAACATCAAGTGCTTCGTTAATTATAATTGATAATTCGTTTAGTATGTCTGCAAAAGATGCATATGGTGATTATCTCGAGCAGGCAAAAGTTTCTGCCAATGATATTATTTCTACTTTAAATCCTTCCGATGAGATTACAATAATTGCTTCTTCAGAGTTTGGAAAATCATCGTCTGCATACTGGACAAATACATTCCCAGATTATAAAGATTCTATTAAAAATATTGCAATTTCGTACAAAGATTTTAATTTACCTCAGTGCATAGAAAATGCTAAAGATATTATAAGTAAATCTTCAGCATTGAATAAAAACATTTATATCCTTTCAGATTTCCAGAAAAATAATTTTATAGATATAAGCAGTTCAAATCCAACGCCTGATTATTCTGTATTTGGAGTTAACATCGGCAAGAGGGAAGTTAATAATGTTTCGCTGGAAGATTTTAAAATAGAGTCTGCAATCATAGAGCAGGGAAGAGACGTTAAGTTAAGTGTAAACATCCATAATTTTTCGCAATATGGTTTATCAAATAAAACACTAAATATTTATAGCAGAGTGAATGATTCTAATTTTGTTTTGAAAGGTGAGAAAGTTGTGGATTTACAATCTTCGGAGAATAAAAAAATTGAATTAAATTTTAAAGCAGAGAAGTCCGGCAATAATTCCGGAATGATAGAACTGGTAATTGATAATGCTCAGGACGATGAAATCAAATATGACAACAAAATTTATTTTTCATTCTTTATACCCGAGAAGTTTAAAATTGGTTTGATAGGAAATGATACTAAGTTTATTAAATTAGCTGTTGAGTCTGCATCTTCATTTTTAACGGACTCATCTAAAAGGCAATTTAATTTATTTGATGTGAGTGAGCTGAACACACTTCCTTCTAATTTATCAAATTACAATATAGTTTTTCTTTCCGGTCAGGATAGATTCAGCAGTTCGGAAACTGAAGCGCTTTCAAGTTATATTTCAAACGGCGGTACTGCTTATTTCTTCCCGTCACAAAATGCTGATATAAATTCTTACAACGCATTATTCACAAAATTAAATTCTGCGCATCTTGGTAATATAAATTCAGATATGGAACCAAATAAATCCGTTAAGATAGGCAGAGTGAATTTTGAACATCCATTACTATCAGGAATTTTTAAAAATGAAAAGCTGAATTTTACCTCTGATAAGTTTATACTGGATTCACCTGAGCTCAAAAGTTTTTATTCAATTACTACGGGCGAAAAAGACGTAACTTTAATAGAGTTTTCAAATAATCAACCGTTTCTTATTGAAAATAATGCCGGACAGGGAAGGGTATTGCTTAGTTCAGTCTCCGCTAATGATAAGATGTCAGATCTTCCTATGAAAAGTATTTTTGTGCCTTTGATAGTAAGAAGTATTTTCTACTCACAGGGAAATATTAATAATACTTCTTACACAATCGCGAAAAATAATGTCATCAGCATAAATCAGTCATTCAGTATAAGTTCGGCGATAAATCCGGGGAATATTAGAATCAATTATTCACCTTCTATATCTTCATCATATATCGCTTTGCCATACAGTAATTTTTCATCTGTGCCGGGAATATATTCATTTAATGATTCCTCCAATTCAAAATATTCCTTCGCTTTGAACTTCAATTCAAATGAAAGTAATTTAGGAAAAGCAGATACAAAACAAATAGAGAGCTTCTTCAAAATTTATTTTCAAAACGTAAAAGTTGTTAACGATATTAATCAGGTAAAAGAAATTGTTAAAGAAGCAAAATTTGGAATTGAACTCTGGAAATATTTTTTAATCCTTGCTCTTATATTTGTTGCCGCTGAACTTATTCTATCACGAAAAATTATGCAGGAGTAAATCAGTTATATTAAAGCTCTTCAAATAATTTTTCTATCATACTCCCTGCTTTCTGAATTTTTTCTTTAAGATCTGCCCCGTCTTTAATAAACACTAAAGGCTCAAACTCTGTAAAAACATCGGCTGGCAAATCATATTTGAGATATCTTAATCCAAAATTATAACGGAAGGGTTTGTGTTTTATTCTTAGCAGCTCAACAAGCGTATTAAGATAAAAGCTGAAATAGAAAGCAAATGCATCAACATACTGCTGACGAGGCAGCTCTTTCAACGGCATTACTTTGAATACTTCATATTTCTCTCTAAGAGCTTCAATACGTGCTGCCATTTTTTTATCCCACTCGCTTTTTTCCAGCTCTTTCATTTCCGTCATTCCTATCTTATCAAAATGAACTTTCACTTCTCCGTGTATTTCAGGTTGAATAAAGCTTTCTTTATTCTCTCCATGTCTTATAAATCCTATATCAAGTAATAAAAACGGAGATGTATTTTTAAATCTGTAAAAAATCTGGTCCATGCCTGCAAAGAAATTCTGCTTTATCTCATAGCGAAAATCAATACCTACAGTTTCTTCTAAAACTTTTTCAGTCTTTTCTATCAATGAAGGAATAATTTCTTTTTCACATTCCACCGCTAAGTCTATATCGCTATAGTCATCAACCCGATTGAACGCAATGGAACCGTTCTGCCATACGGCATAAACATCTTCTATGGGTTCGTATAACTTGACGAGGGCATTTACTATTTTATCTCTTGTGCTTTCCATTAAATTAAATGAATATTTATTGATATCAGACTAAACGTAATTTTATAAAATCTGTTTCATCATTACTTAGTTATAATACCATCGCTGTCAATATTTATTTTTGAATTTGTGAAATCCATCTGAGTCAGTTTTGAAATTATCTGAGCCGCTTTGTTGTCATCATCTATTACAGGAACTCCTCTTCCTTTTTGGATGGCAGAAATAATTTCTCCCTTTACAAAATTTCCAGTGCCATCCAAATATACTTTTAATATAGGTGCATAGCCTAACACTCCTGCTAAGCCAAATTTGCCATAGGTACAAAAATTTCCAAGGCTGTACGCAATAAGCTTATCTTCATACAGTTCCATAGCTCTCGGTACATGCGGACCGCTGCCAAGCACTAAATCCGCTCCGGCATCGATAACTCCATGGGAAAACTCAACTACATTCCCTCTTTTTTCACCTAGATAATATTCCGTTTCATTTCTCACTCTCTGAGCGCCTGTTCCTTCTGCTCCGCCGTGAAAGCAGACAATAACTAGATCACAGTTCTTTTTTAACTCACTTACAATTTCTTTTGCTTTACTCATATTATTTATATCGCATGTTCCCCAGTTTGGCGCAAATCCGGCAAATCCTATTCTTACTCTTCCCACTTCCATTATACTTGTCTCAGCATCCAACAATCCGCCGTATTTTATTCCGTAACTCTCCAGTGTATTTTTAGTTGACTCTCTTCCTACAACTCCAAAGTCACCGCTGTGATTATTTGCTAAGTTCATGTAATCAAACCCTGCATCTTTCAGATATTCTGCATAGTGTTCAGGCATTCGGAAGGCATGGCAATGCTCTCCGCAATCCTTTGCCTTACCGCCCGAATTCAGTAATGTTCCTTCCAAATTCCCTATGGTAATATCTGCATCCTGCAATACATCGCTTACTCCGCTTAATATATCGCTGCCATCGTTCGGCGGGAGAGATGCATTAGATGGATAGTTTGAACCCATCATTATATCTCCGACGGCTATTATGGAAATTAATTCCTTTTCAGTTTTTTTTGTTATTGTTTCAGTTGTGTCTTTTTTTACTTCGGGTGTTTGGGTAGTCTTTTCTTCTTTTTGTTCTTTCGAACAGGAAGTAAATAAAAGTAAGAGGCTAAATATAATTATTCTTTGCATCGGGGTTGTTAAAATTTTTATTGTGGTGCTCTGTTAATTGTATTAATGAGGAAGCTTTGGAAGAAGTTTCATTAATCCCGTTAATGCCATTTCAGCGGCTATAGCTGCTACCAGAAGGCCTGAAATTTTTGTAAGCACATTTACGCCGGACTGATGAAGAAAAGTTGTCATCGGCGCAGCAGCTTTTAAAGATAGCCAGGTTGCAAATCCTACTGCGAAAATTATCCCTGCAAGTACACTATAATGCACTATACCCGTTCCCATATTTCCGTAAAGAATTATCGTTGAGATTGGTCCCGGTCCCGCTAAAAGCGGAATTGCCAGTGGAACAATTGCAATACTGGAAGGATCTTTAGCCGGTTGCGCTGTATTGCCGGGATCTTTTGAACTATCATCACTGGTTAAAACCATTTTCAAAGCAATTATAAAAATTATTATTCCGCCTGAAAGCTGAAACGCTGCTAAATCAATTCCGAATAATTCGAGTATCAATCGTCCCAGAAAAAGTGAAAACAATAAAATCACCGTAACACCTATAGATGCTTTTCTTGCAATGGCTAATCTTTTTTCCTTAGGTACGTTTTGCGTCTCATTAAGAAATAAAGGTATTCCTTCGAGAGGATTTACCAATACAAATACAGCAATAAAGGTTTTTATATAGTGAGTGATTTCAATCATACTGGAAATTTTACTAAAAATATGAATAAATGCCGAAACAAAAAAGTTTGATACAAGTATTCTGAATTCAATTCATTTAGTTAAATAAAAAAGTTAATTTTGTGTATTGTATAAATAATCCTCCTAAGTGAAAAAAATATTCTACTCTGTCTTTATTCTTATGTTATTGGTTTCATCAAAGGGCTTTACTCAATGGGTAACGATGAACGGACCTGCCGGAGCGCAGATGAAGTGCATACTTCCGGTTACCGGAAAAGTATTTGTCGGTACTGCCAATAATAAATTCAATTATACAACTGACGACGGACTTACGTGGATAAACTCAGGCGCAGGACTTATTGATAACGGTGTTTATGCTATGACTTTGTATGGAACCAGCGTAGTGATAGGTACTAACTCAGGAGTGTTCTATAATAATTTGAATATCAGCTCTGACTGGACTCCTACAAATAGCGGAATAACAAATTTCAGTATATCGGCTTTTACCACTATAGGAACTAAACTTTTAACCGGTACTTATGGCGGCGGTGTTTTTATTTGCGATGGTCCCGCAACTACATGGGTACAGTCAAATTCAGGATTAACAAATCAAACTGTCATAGGTCTCTTAACAAAAGGCTCCGATGTATATGCAGGTACTTATGGCGGCGGAGTGTTTCGTTCTACAAATCAAGGGGCAAGCTGGACTGCTGTGAATACAGGTTTAATAAATCAATATGTACCTTGTTTTACTTATCTGGGGAATGATATTTATTGCGGTACGTATGGCGCCGGTGTTTTTAAATCAACCGATAACGGCGGAAGCTGGACACAGATAAATAATGGATTGCTTAATACAACAATTAATGGCTTAGCCGCAACAGGAAATAAAGTGATTGCTGCAACACAATCAGGAGTGTTTGCCACATTTAACGGCGGAAATGTTTGGGTTGCTTTCAATCAGGGATTATCAAATCAGTTAATAACTGCTATGGGTGTAAGCGCAACTAAAGTTTACGCAGGAACAGACTTTGCCGGAGGCTGGAAAAGAAATATTACCGAGATAGTCGGTATAGAAAATAATGTAAGTGAAGTAAGTCTTTCTTTCAGATTAAATCAAAATTATCCTAATCCTTTCAATCCTTCTACAAATATAAATTTTTCTTTAGATAAAAATTCACATATAAAATTATCGGTGTATGATGTGTCAGGAAAATTAATAAGAGTTATAAAAGAAGGTTTCTTCAAAGCCGGAAATTATGATGAAAAAATTAATATGGATGGTTTTGGAACAGGAATCTATTTCTATTCGTTAGAAACACCTGAAGGTACTCTTACTCAAAAAATGATTTTAGCAAAATAAATTTTTAAAATGAAATTATTATTATTAACAATTTTCATTGTCCTATTCTACAATGCAGGATTCTCACAGTCAGCTAATGAGCTTTATAACAGAGGTAATTATTTTATGCAAAAAGGGCAGATGGATTCTGCTATGTCCAGTTTTAATATGGCGATAGAATCTGATTCAACTTATTATAAAGCATATCACGGAAGAGGTACAGTTTATCTTGCAGTCAAAAAATTTAATGAAGCATTAAAAGATTATTCTACTTGTATCAGACAAAAGTTTAATTACTCCGAAGCTTTTTATGGCAGGGGTATAGCATATCTGGGTTTAGGAAAATCCGATAAAGCCTGTCTGGATTTTCAGGAAGCAATGAATTTTGGTCTTAAAGAAGCAAAAGAAGCGATGGAGCTGTATTGCAGGTGACGTTATCTTTCCTCTTTACGGCGTTTATCTTTTCTTTTGTCTATTTGATTCTTTAGTTCTTTATTGAATTTCAGTTGAAATATTATTGACTGAGCAATCTGTTTAGGAGATAAAAAAGTTTTCAATTGAGTGTAAAGATCTTTTTTCTTTTCCACAATCTTTGAATCTATATCAAGAATTTCTTCTATCCTGGATGAAACATCTGCTGCCTCAATATTTTTTTCTATATACTCCATATTCTCTTTCTTTTGCTTGCTCAGTTTTTTGACTGCAAGAAAGTTTTCATCGAAAAGTTCAAAATACCTGTCTGCAGTTGCATCATCTACAGATACATTCTCCAGATATTTTTCCTTTCTTATTTTTTTAAGCTCGTCAGTCATTTTTTTCGGCTGAGCATTAGCAGCTGAAAATGAAACTATAAATATTATTACAATGAGAATAAAATTTTTCATAAAGGTTAAATTATAATTTTTTATCTTTCAGGCTTTGTAATATATCCAGCTGGTCATCAGCCGATAAATTGTCATATTCATCCTGTGCCTGTGTTTCCTCATCTCTTCCAAATAAAATGCTTCCATCCGGTTCATCCGTGTATGATGAATTATCTTCAGAAGATAATATTTCATTTGAAGATATTGAAATTTGCTTTTTGTATTTTGGATTGAATTCAGATTCTCCCGATGTTACAGTGTTATCTATAGAAGAATTTTCTTTTGCTAATACTTCATCTTTTCCGGCAGTATCATGGTTTTTATTGTCCTGCTTTTCAGTTAAAGTGGTCTGCACTTTATTTTCTGTTAAAGGAAGCTGCGGGGAATTCATATTCTGTGAATAAATAACAAGTACAACACACACTGTAAGAGCGGGCACAACTACTTTCCAATATCCTACAAGTCTTCCTAAAATACTTCGTTTTTCTGAAGGGCTTTCTTTGCGGACTTTAGAAAGAATATTAGCCTGCAAATTCGCAAAATATACTTCCGAAGGCGGCTCTAGTTCAGCTTCTTGCAGGAAATTCATTGTTGATTTCAATGAATCGTATTCTTCCCTGAAGGATGAGTCGACCAGTAATTTTGCTTCTATCTCTCCCTTTATTTTTTCGTCATCAAGCTCTCCCGTAATATAATCCGGAAGACTGTAAAGCAGCTCGTCAAAATGATTATTTTCCATATCGTTGTTTATTGTTTACTACTTTTAAGAGCTAAAAATTTCTTTTATATCTTTTTTACTTTTTATGTAAGCTTCGATTTTTTTGACAGCATGAAAATAATTTGCCTTCATACCGCCGACAGATTTATTCATCATTGCTGCAATTTCTTCGTAGCTAAGGTTATCATAAAATCTCATGTTAAATACTGCTCTCTGCTGACCTTCAAGATTTTCAATTGCTTCTTTAAGAAGCTTTTGTTTTCTTTTTTCATCGTAATGCTCATCTGTTCCCATGTCAGTGCTTTTAATATCCAATGTATCGTCTTCTATATCTATTTCTCTGTTACTTGTTCTCTTTTTTTTGCTTATGTGGTTCAGGCAAAAATTAACACTTATTTTGTATATGTAAGTGAAAAATTTTGAATCACCCCGGAAGTCTTTTAAAGAACTGTGAATCTTTATAAATATGTCCTGTGTAATATCGTTTGCATCATCGTGGTCAAGAACCATCTTCCGTACTATCCAGTAAATTTTTTTTTGATATTTATTTACCAGAATATTAAAAGCATGCTCATTTCCCTTTTTAAAACTATCAATTATTTCTATGTCATCTGAATCTATATTTATCAAATCGCCAGTCAATACACTTTTTAGGTTTACACTAAAATACTAAATTCTTTTCGATGTTAAAATGCTCCAAAAATTAGACGCTGCCGTTTTAGGCAGCGTCAGTTAAATTTTTCAATGAATCCTTAGAATGAAATTCTATAGGGAACTCCCATATACGTAGATGAGAATTCTCCCGGATTATTATCCCATAAGGATTTTCTTGTATTAGCGCTGATAAACGAATTAAATACTCCAAATCTGTGTGAGCCGTATATATCAAATGTTTTTTCATAAACTCTGTCGTAGTTTCCCCCGTTAACAACCTGGGAAGTCATAGCAAACGGTACTCTGTGAAATCCAAAAGAGTTTCTTGCCCAATGAAAGGCAACAAAATCAGTATCGGACTGATTGCTTGTTAAATATACTTTAACTTTGATAGTATTGTTCCTTCCCCAGTTAAACACACCTCCGCCTGAAAAATATCTTGTAGTAAATACATTCGTTGTAAAGTCAGGTCCGTTAAGAGTCAGAACTAATGCATCGTTCTTATAAACTTCAACCTTGTTCATAGTAATATTTGATTTTCCTTGCTGCGGAGCAGTTGTTTGCCCGTCAACAGCAGATACCTGATATAATCTCCAGTTTCTTCTGTGAACTTCAGTTCTGTTAATCCTTTTAAAAGTCGCAGTTCTGTTTTGTACTTCAGTATATGGTTTTGAAATCGAGTCAAGTACACCGCCAATATATCCTTTAATTATAAAATTGCCGGTAATTGTTCTTTTAACATTCAAAGATTTTAATGTATCGGTATTAACTGTAAAGGTGGTCGCGACTGTTACGCCGGTAACTCTTCTTCCATAAAATCTTAATGAATCGTATCCGGTAAGCGGAACATTTGTATTATTAAATACAGCGCCGTCATCAGAAAAGTCCGTAATTTGATTGCCGAGAATTTCGTTATCATCATCATTTGAACCGTCAGTTGACTGAACAGCTTCGTTTGTTAAATATTCATCTTCTGTCCCTGAGTTTGCAGAAGTTACTTCGTTTTTATTACAACCTGTAATATTCAGTAGTATCAGCAATGCAGGCAAAATAAAAAGAAGGGGTGCTCTTTTTAGTTTATTCATGTTGAAAAGGTTAAGATTAATAATTATTCAGAAGTAAATTTTATAGACGTCTGAATATAAGACAGACTTTTCACGAAAAGGTTTAAATTCAAAATATAATATAAGTATTTATATTTTATTTGGTCGGAAAAAAGTCGGATTTTTGTTTCAGTTACAAGTTTCAAATTCCAAGTTACAAATTATCATTATTTTCACTTTGCATAAATTCTATTTTCGATTTTGGTCGGGTTTTGGTCGGATTTTCAAAATGTTGTTGTTGTTTTTTCAATACCGATAATTTTCTTTTCTGATTTTGGTCGGAAAAAAGTCGGATTTTCTGTTTCCGCCAAGGCGTATTAATTGCTGAATGATAATTGCAAAAAGTCGGGATTTGTTCTTCCCGATTAGTAAAACAACAACGACTATTTTCATTTTTCGTCAGTGATGAATTTTTGATGGATTTTTTGATTCTTAAATTGCACCGTCAAACAGTAACCCCATCCTTTAGGATGGGGTTTGAGAAATTCCAAAGTAACCCTTCAGGGTTAAATTATGTTAACCACCCCCTTCCCCCTCCTTATTAAGGAGGGGGTTTTATCAGGCAGAATTTTAGTCCCCATCCTAAAGGATGGGGTTACTATTATTTTCATTTTCCTATTTGGTCGGAAAAAAGTCGGCTTTTCTGTTAATTGCTAATTGCTAAATGTTAATTGAAAAAGTCGGATTTTGGTCGGATTCTTGTTTCAATTACGAATTCAAAATTATAAATTACGAGCTATTATTCATTATTAATTACTAATTATTAATTGAATGAATTGGTCGGAAAAAAGTCGGATTTTCTGTTTCCGCCAAGGCGTATTAATTGCTGAATGATAATTGCAAAAAGTCGGGATTTGTTCTTCCCGATTAGTAAAACAACAACGACTATTTTCATTTTTCGTCAGTGATGAATTTTTGATGGATTTTTTGATTCTTAAATTGCACCGTCAAACAGTAACCCCATCCTTTAGGATGGGGTTTGAGAAATTCCAAAGTAACCCTTCAGGGTTAAATTATGTTAACCACCCCCTTCCCCCTCCTTATTAAGGAGGGGGTTTTATCAGGCAGAATTTTAGTCCCCATCCTAAAGGATGGGGTTACTATTATTTTCATTTTCCTATTTGGTCGGAAAAAAGTCGGCTTTTCTGTTAATTGCTAATTGCTAAATGTTAATTGAAAAAGTCGGATTTTGGTCGGATTCTTGTTTCAATTACGAATTCAAAATTATAAATTACGAGCTATTATTCATTATTAATTACTAATTATTAATTGAATGAATTGGTCGGAAAAAAGTCGGATTTTATTTTTCAGGTTACTTATGATACCGCCCCCTCATTCCCCCTCCTTGTAAAGCTATCAATTATCTAGTTCAGCTTTAGCGGAAGAGGGGGAAGCCTTGTGTTAATGCTCGATTCATAACTCATAACTCATAACTCATAACTCATAACTCATAACGCCACTATAATTTCCACAAAATATTAGAATAAATCAACAAATCTTACCCTATTAGTACTAATAGGGTGAAATATATCCGTTGTATGAAATATAACTTGACAGATAGTGTTTGATTTAGAAAATCAAATATATTAGTGCTAGACTTCCTTTTACATTATCCTGCTTAGCCAATAAATTAGGAGCTATTATAGCATTTTTTCTGTCATAAGGGCATTCTTATCGGTGGAAATACCTTGAAGTAAATCAATAATTATCATAATTTCCATAATTATGGAAAATACGTCTAAAAAAATCAGAGTTGTAATAGGTAAAGTGGGGCTTGACGGGCACGATAGGGGCGCCAAAGTAATTGCTGCAGCTTTCAGAGATGCAGGGATTGAAGTTATTTACACCGGGCTAAGGCAAACACCTGAAACAATTGTAGAAGCAGCTTTACAGGAAGATGCCGATGCAATCGGTATCAGTATTTTAAGCGGTGCGCATATGACAATCTTTCCTAAAGTAAAGAAACTAATGGATGAAAAGGGGATGAATGATGTTTTATTATTCGGCGGCGGAATTATTCCTGATGCGGATATTGAGGAGCTTAAAAAAATGGGTGTCGGGCAATTGTTTACACCCGGAACTCCGACTTTCCAGACCATTGAGTATGTGAAAGAATGGGTTAATACTCATAGAACCAACTAGGAACTAACAAGCAGAAAAATCTAAAACAATTTACAATAATGTCTGAACCAGTAAAATTTGGTACCGACGGCTGGAGAGCTGTTATCGGTGATACATATACTTTTGCAAATGTAAGAAGGGCAGCTTTGGCTACAGCAAGAGTTTTTAAAAATCATCCAAAGATTAAAAATGGAATAATTATCGGCTACGATACAAGATTTCAATCGGATGCATTTGCCGCCGCTGTTGCAGAGGTATTCGGTAACGAAGGGATAAAGACAAAACTTGTAAATAAATTTGTAACTACTCCTACAGTTTCACTTCTTTCAAGAGATCTCAATCTTGCTTTCGGCATTATGATTACGGCTTCACACAACCCTTCAAAGTATAACGGGTATAAATTAAAAGATGAGTTTGGCGGCTCCATGAGTCCTGATGAAATAGTAAAAATTGAAGCGGAACTAAAAAACATTGGTGAAGTTGAAATTAAAAAAAATCTGGATACTCTTTTATCAGAAGGCATTGTTGAATACTTCGATGGCGACGATTACTATATAAATTATTTAAAAGAAAAGATTGATATAAAAGCTATTGATGCAGCCAATCTTAATGTTATTTATGATTGCATGTACGGCGCAGGACAAAAGACTATCAGTCGATTAATAAATGTAACTGAAATTCACAGTGAGATAAATCCCGGATTCGGCAAAAGCGCGCCTGAACCGGTAGAAAAAAATCTTGGTGAAGTATGTGAAAGAGTTAAAGAAGGGAAATTTGATATAGGTATTGTTACAGACGGCGATGCAGATAGAATAGCAATAATAGATGAAACCGGAAAATTTTTAGACGCACAAAAAACATTCGCTCTTTTATTAAAGTATCTGTACGAGAAAAAAGGTTTGAGAGGAATGGTTGTAAGAGGCTTTTCAACAAGTGATTTAATAAAAAAATTCTGCGATAAGAATGGAATTGAACTAAGAACAGTTCAGATTGGCTTCAAGCACATTTCTCAGTTGATGATTAATGAAGATGTAATGATAGGCGCTGAAGAAAGCGGCGGTATTGGTATAAAAGGACACTTGCCGGAGAGAGACGGAGTTTATAACGGAATGCTGTATCTTGAGATGCTGGCTGCTTATGGCAAAAGCATATCGCAACTAAAAAAAGAACTTGAAGACGAATTCGGTTCTTATTATTATAGAAGAAACGATGTTGGTACAACAGAAGAGAAGAAGCAGGCAACACTTATTAAATGTAAGGAATTGAAAGCCGGTGATGAAATAGCAGGCAGAAAAATTATTTCAATTGACGGATTAGATGGCACAAAGTTTATGTTTGAAGATGGCTGGCTAATAGTTCGCGCTTCAGGAACAGAGCCATTATTAAGATTTTATTGTGAAACAACCGGTAAAGATGAAACTTCAGAAATTCTAACAAAGGCAATAAAAGAATTTAATCTTTAATTTTAAAATACGAACCGGAGAATTTATTTAGAATTTATACTTTTTTAGCACCGAAATATCGGTTATATTTTTTGAATTAAATATTATTAGATTTTGAAATTAAAGATTGCATTTGTTCTTGCACTTTTATTGTGCTATACTCATACTTATTCACAAAAAGAAAATCCGCTAGATAAAAGCACAGGTAGAACTACCACACTTCCATCAACTACATCTCCAACCAAAATAAATGCTGATGCACCACAGTTATTTGGCTCCATTTCAGAGGCAAATGTACATTCTAAAACAACCCCTATTGAGGGAGTAATTAAAGGCAATGAATATATTGTTGGCCCGAATGATCTCTTCACACTGGGGCTATATGGATTTGTAAATCAACAAGTTCCACTTTATGTATCTTTGGAGGGTTCAGTAGTTATACCTACTGTAGGAGAAATATCCGTTGCTAATATTACTTTGAAAGAAGCTAAAGAGAAAGTGATTAAGGCAGTAAAGAAAAGATATTATTCAAGTGATGTTAGTTTTACTCTAACTCAGCCAAGAACTTTTTTAATTAAAGTTAACGGATTATCGCAGGGTATCTATGAAGTTAGTCCGGTAATGAGGGTAAGTGATTTAATGAGCCGAGTGTTCTATGATACCACTAACGTAACTAATGTCTACAATCAAAAATTTAATCAAGCTGAGTTTTTCCAAACTCAAACTTCAATGAGAAATATTCTTCTTACAAGAAAAGATGGTTCAATAATAAAGGTAGATTTATACAAATACTTTATTACAGGTGAGAATGAATACAATCCTCAGTTTTTGGAGGGTGATTTGTTGAAAATACCAATGAACCAGCTTGATAAAAATTTTATTACTATTTCCGGTGCAGTACAGTTAGGGGGGGGATACGAATATTCTCCGGGAGATGATTTGCAAACAGTTATAGGCCTTGCAAGAGGATTTGATACATATGCGGAAGAAGACAGTATAATAGTCTACAGACCATATATAAATAACAAGGGTTTTGATGTAATAGAACTTGCTTATTCTAAAGATAAAAAATATCCTATACAAAATTTTGACAGAATATTTGTAAAATACAAAACTGATTTTAGGAAAAAAGTTACAGCATTGATTTTGGGTGAAGTACAGCGTCCCGGTTATTATCCTATTTCTTTCAAAGCTACCACAGTAAAAGAATTAATTGAAATGTCAGGTGGAATAA
Organism: uncultured Ignavibacteria bacterium; assembly: GCA_937974175.1. Taxonomy (GTDB): domain Bacteria; phylum Bacteroidota; class Ignavibacteria; order Tepidaquicellales; family Tepidaquicellaceae; genus JAFDZO01. The sequence continues at coordinate 16,508 of CALJIG010000025.1, read as the reverse complement.
CACAAAATGCTTATCTTCCACTATGTATAATATTTAGGAAGTATGATAATGAGTATGGCGCAAAAGACTCTACAGAAATTTTTATTAATCAACGTGCAAATGATTTATTGGTGACTGATAAAGATAAACAAAATTTTGATATTGATATTAAATCCCGAAGAGGTCGAGTAATAGTCGATTTTGAGAAATTACTTATACTTAATGACTCGAGCCAAAATATTGTATTGGAAGACGGCGATATAATTTATATAAACGATGATAAAAAAGTTGTATACGTTTATGGAGCCGTAAATAGTGAGGGCTATGTTAAATATGTTGAAGGACAGGATTATGAGTATTTTATTGAAAGAGCCGGCGGTTACGGCTTAGGAGCAGACGAAGGTGATACTCGTATAATAAAATTTAATTCCCGTGGTTGGTATAAACCTGATCAAACAAAGATAGAGTCCGGTGATTTCGTGTATGTTCCCAAAAAGCAAAGGGAATCATTCAAAGATACTATGGGACTGATTGGGGTAATAGTCGGAATTGTAGGGACTATAATAACTTCTTTTATATTAATTCAAAATAGTACAAAATAGTTACTGTAAAATTCAATTTAAAAAGTGCAAAAAGAATTTTTGTTGTTTGATTATTTAGAAATTTTAAAGAAAAATTTAAAGAAAATTTCTATATTATCAATTATTGTCGGAATAATTATTACTGTTATAGTCTTTTTTGTTATGGATCCAATATTTTTATCCACTGGAACAATTAAGACTTCATTAAAATCGAATTCTTTAGGGGGTTTATTGAGTGGTGCAGGAATTCCTGACATTGGTGAATTAGGAGATTTGGCAGGAACAAGTTCAGGTGCGAAAGAAATGGCTTTGTATGAAAATATACTAACCAGCAGAAAAAATATTGATGAGGCTTTGATAAAATTTAAATTAAATGATGAATGGGAATATAAATATATGCAGGATGCAGTAAAAAATTTCAGAGAGAATGTTCTTGAGGTTAAAAAAGACAAATTAGCTGGAACAATGGAAATTGGAATTTATGATAAAAATCCTCAGAGAGCCAAAGAGATTTGTGAATTTATGATTTCTCAATTGAACCAAATAAATTCGGATTTAAATGTTCTTAATGCGAAGAACAACAGAGAATTTATTCAGACTCGTTATGAGACTGCTCAAAAAGATTTAAAGGCAGTGGAAGATAGTTTAAAGAGCTTTCAGGATAGATTTGGTATTTCTCCTGATTTACAAATAAAAGCTGCGGTTCAGGCAGAAATTCAACTCGAAGCAGAGATAAAATCTGAAGAGATTAAACTGGAATTACTCCGAGGAATTTTATCTCCTGATCAGGCAGAGGTGAAAACGCAAGAGGAAAAAATCAAAGCCCTTCAAAATCAATTAAACCAAATAAATACTTCCTCTGACATAGGTTCAAATTTAACTTTAAAAGGTAAGCCGGATATAATAATAAATTTTTTAAGAGTTCAAAGAAACGTGGAAATCCAGACGAAAATTTTAACTTTCCTCCTTCCTTTATACGAGCAGGCTAAAATTGAAGAGAAAAAAAATACTCCGTCTGTTCTAATCATCGATACACCAAATCTTCCCGAAAAGAAGACCAAACCTAAAAGAATGACTTTTGTTCTTATTGCTGTATTTGGAACTTTTTGCCTTACTTTTTTAAGTATAGTTATATTAGAAAAATGGAAATTTTATAAGGCTTCGATTTCTAAATAAAACAATTTGAAAAAGTCTGATTCATTATTATATTATATATCACTATCGTATTTATTTTGTAGTGTCTATGTTATTGCCAATTTTCCTTACTCAGATTTAGTTTTACCATACATTTCTTTTATTCAATTTTTTATTTTCCTGTGTTTTGTTGTTGTTCAATTGAATCTGAACAACATCTTTATGTACAAGCCTAAGTTTAATTATTTAAATTTTTTAAGTGTTTTGTTGTTCCTAATTTTTTTTGTTTCGGTTTTTATTGCTAACGGGAAGGTTAATTTTGATGCGGAATCCATTTTTAAATTTCTAACATATATAACCTGTATCTATATTTTTTTTGTGCACTTTTCCAGGATAATTTTTTCAGACGATGAAAAGTTTTATAATTTTTTAAAAGTAATTGTTTATTTTGCTGTTGCGGATGCAATATTTGCAATTTTTAGCAAATTCACAGGATTCAGATACAGCACATCGTTTCCTTCTCATTCCTTAGGTTTTTTTTCTCACCCAAACACACATTCTTTTGTATTTACTATAAGTTTGCCGGTTTTATTTTTTTTATACTTTGATAAAAAAATTAGATTATCATTTTTTCTTATTTCTCTTTTTCTGCTCGCTTATAATTTAATGACTACATATAGCAGAACAGGAATGATTATAACAGCGTTTGCAGTGCTGCTTGTAACTTTTTTTTATTCCAAGAAAGTTTTTTTTATATCAGTTGCCTTAATACTGGTTTCGGCTTCAATTGTTGTTGCAAATATAAACGCAGTTAAAACTGATAGCTCATTATCCAGGGCTTTATTAATATTGGCAGCAATTCAAATGATACTGGAAAGTCCTTTTCATTTCTTTTGGGGATATGGGATTTTTGAGGCTATAGAAGTATTTAAAACTGAGAAAGTTTTTTTGGGTAGTTTAGAAATAGTAGTAGACCCTCACAATTTAATATTATTACTTGGGATACAATTTGGAATGTTAGTTCCCCTGATTTCTTTAGTTATCTATTTTTATGTTATAATTAAATCATTTTTATCTATAAAAAAATTAAAGAAAACAGAAAACTTTAAAAAAATTATTTTAGCGCTATCCCTTTGTCTTGGACTTTTTTTACAAAATATGTTTGAAGACATTATTGTTTATCCGGAGTACTTTGTAATGCCGATTTTTTTAGTATTTTTGGGATATCTCTATTGTAATATAAAATTAGCAGAAGGTTTAATTCACACTCAATCTTCATTGTAGCAAACTATATATCATTATTTAGTATCTTGTCAAAATATCTGTTAAAAACTTTTTCTCTGCTGTTTATAATCACTCTGGTTATTCGTTTTATAGATGTGGTGAAAAATTTATATGTGGCCTCTAAGATAGGGGTTTCTGATGTTTCAGACATTTATTTAGCTCTGATTGTAATACCCGATAGCCTTATTGTTTTAATCGGCTTTGATACAATCAGAGGAGTTATCAATAGCGAGTTTTCAGGTATCAAAGATATAAATACGTCAGATGAGGCTAAGCAATCGTTTAAAAGTATTTTTACTTTTTTGTTGCTGTCCAGCTTTCTGATTTTAATCATGCTGCTTGTATTTAACGACCAGATTCTTTCTTTGCTTTTACCCGGTTTTTCCAATGAGAAGAGGTTCATTGCTCTACAAATGACTTATATTATCTTTCCTATTTTTTTTCTAAAATCTATTATAGCATTATTCCACTCATATTATAACTCGTTAAATAAATTTTATTTTCCTGTAATAACACAGGCATTGGTTACTTTTTCAATCATTGTATTTATCTTTATGCCTGTAATAAATAATCAGTTTATTTTTAATCTGTCTTATGGAATTCTGATCGGTACGTTTCTTTATTTAGTATTTCTGTTTGTTCCGATTGTTAAGTTGTTTGGGTTAGACCTTTTTAGTTTTAAAATTAATCCTCTGACACGTAAAATTTTTAAGAACTGTTTATCTTTATTGGTCTTTGTGATCATAAATCAAATTTACCTGTTTTCTAAAAATTTTATTGTTTCATATTTTCCTAACGGAAATTTATCAGCTTTAAATTATGCCGTATCTGTTACAACTTTTATTTCTGCTCTTACTTTCAATACTGTTTTTTCTCCATTACTTTCTTCTTTTGCCCAAAATTTTTCATTTGGAAGAAAAATAGTTGCAAAAACTAATTTTGCCAATACTATATTAGGGCTGGTATTTGTATATATCTCTATAATTTTGGTTTTTGTTATTTTCAGTAAAGAAATTCTTTCCTTACTTTATATGAGGGGGAAGTTTACCCTTGAGGGCGTTGAACTAACATCAAAGCCATTCATATGGGAATCACTGGCTTTATTCCCGTTTATATTTTCAATAATTTCGACTGCTTTATTCCTTGCTAAAAAAGAATATAAAAAACTCACAATTATAGGTGTTATAGTTTATTCATTCGGCATTATAATGAATTTGGTTCTAACATATTATATCGATTTTTTCGGAATTTCTATTTCTTCCTTCTTAGTATATCTTTTACAATCTATACTATTGCTTTATTTTGCGCAAAAATTCCTTGGAAGATTTAATCACTATTATAAAAAACTGAGTTTACTTTTAATGGCAGGGATTCTTACTTTCTTTATAATGTATTTAATCAAAATTAATTTATTCGTGGGTGTTTATTATAATTTTTACTCTCTTGCGGTATATCTTTTAGCAGGTATTATTTCTGTTAATTTAATATATTTTTCACTAACATACTTCTTTAAAGTAAACCTTATTTTTGATTTAAAGAAAATTTTATTTTCAACTAAGAATGAAGTATAAAATAAATTACGTGCTGCCGGCTGTTTTTAAATCGGGGGGTGTGAGAATTATTTTTGAATACGCAAATTTGCTGGCAAAAAGAGGTCATTCAGTTTGCATCTATTACCCCATATTTCCTTTTGATAGCTATAAAGGTGTATTCTCAGGCAACAAATTCCATGAATACTATAGTATGACAGCTCATCATTTCAGTAACATTATAAAAAAAAATTTTTATAATTACTGTTTTCAATTGAAAATAGTGCCTTCTATCAGTAATTTTTTTTTACGAAATGCAGATTTTACTATAGCCACAACCTGGCATACTGCATATGCTGTCGAAAAATTAAATGTAAAAAAGGGGAAGAAAATTTATTTCATTCAGGACTATGAAAACTGGAGAGCGAATGAGGAGCTTGTTGATAAATCATATTCATTAAATTTGAATAGAATTACCTCATGCCAGTATTTAAGAAAATTTTTGTTAGAAAAATTCAATACCGATTCCCATGTAATATATTATGGTGTAGATTTTAAATTGTTTTATCCGGAAAAAGTTAGAAAATTTGATGAGTTAAAAACTGTATTATTTATTGATCATGGTGACGAAAGGAAAAATGTTCCGGCTTTAATCAAAATAATTAAAAAGTTGAAAAATGATTTTCCTGATTTAAATTTTAATTGTTTCGGTTTTAAAAAAATTAATGAAATGCCCGAATATGTAACCTTCTTTGAGAATCCTTCCGGTGATAAAATCCGGGAACTCTATAATGAAGCTGATATTTTTCTTTACCCAAGTTTGCATGAAGGATTTGGGCTTCCCCCGATAGAAGCGATAGCATGTAAATGTCCCGTAATTTCTACTGATGTAGGAGCAATCCCTGAGTTCATAGTATCGGGCGAAACAGGATTTGTTATTTCCCGGTATAATTTAGATGAAATACCTCCCATTATCAGTACTTTGAAAGATAATCCCGGACAGCTTAAACTTATTACTGAAAAGGCTTATGATACAATAAAAAAGAATTTTGAATGGGATGAAAAAATTGATGAGTTTGTTAATTATCTGAATAGAATCTAAGTAGAACAGATGCTCTTATCCTTAATATATGTAAACTATAATACATCAGGTCACCTTCTAACTTCAATTGAATCGATACTGAAATTAAAATCAGACGTTGAATATGAAGTAATTGTTGTCGACAACAACTCGCCTGACAAGAGTGCATTGTCGGGTTTTGAGAAAAAGTTTAATAATATAAAAATTATTTATAATAAAAAGAACGAAGGCTTCGGCGAAGCATGCAATATAGGTGCGGCAGCTTCAGATGCTCCTTATGTTTGTTTTGTTAATCCCGACATTATTTTTTTAAACGGTTTTTTCCGGCAGGTAATTGATTTTATTGATAAGAATGATTCTGCAGGTACTGTTGGCGTTTCTTTGACCGACCCTGATGGATGTGCGCAGTATAGTTTTAATGACTTTCCTGATATGAATTGGGAGATATCAGAATTGTTTGGAAACACTGATATTCTTATACAACAAAAATTGAAAAAAACAGGTAATAATCCTTTGCCTATTGACTGGGTTATAGGTGCATTCATGTTCATGAGAAAGAGTGTCTTTAATGATGTGAACGGTTTTGATTCTGATTATTTTTTGTACTATGAAGATACGGATTTACAGAGAAGAATCAGAAGTAAAGGATACACAAATTATCTTCTTCCGTATATAAAACTGATACACGGAACAAAAAGCAGTATACAGGGCGATGAAGGAAATAAGGCATATAATTTTATGATGAATAAAAGTAAAATGATTTATTTTTATAAACATTCAACATTTGTAAAAAGAAATCTTGTCAGACTTGTTAATATCTTAAGAATTCTATCCCGCATAGTTTTGTTTCCGGTTAAATTATCATTAAACAAAAGTTCTTCAGGTGATCTGAAAATTTTATTTGAGAATCTGAAAATCTATATGCATTCAAAAGAATTCTATTTCAAATGAAAAATTCTTTTACAAATATTATTCTTATCTCATCTGAATGGAAGGATTACCACAGAAAAGAGTTCACGGAAGAGTTATATAAAAAGATAAGTTCTTGGAGTGATGTACTTTTAGTTCAGCTGCCTGTTTCTCTGTTCGTCCACTTATTCACAAATTTTAGACAAAAAATCCTCGGGCTTTTTATAGGGAATTATAAAACTGTAAAATTACAGGAGAAAGTTTTTTTGTTCACACCTGTTATACTTTTTCATTACTTGTTATGGCTGAAGTTTAAGCCTTTTGCATACATCGATTCAGTCCTGCTGAAAATTCAGATAAATTCGTTCATTAAAAAAAAAAGACGTTCTGATTTCAAAATATTATGGCTTTATTTCCCTCAGTTATACCCGTGTACAGATGTGCTTGATTATAATTATTTAGTTTATGATTATTACGATAATTATGATTATGATTATGAAGGCGAGATTATTGCCGGAGATAGTGAATACAATGAAAAACTTATTACAAGAAGTAATTTTATAATTTGCACTGCCAGGAAATTATATGAAAGAGCAAAAGCTTTAAATAATAATTCTTTTTATATACCTAACGGAAACTCGTTTGAAAAAATCAGCAATGCAGATAGTAAAAAAATAAATTTTGTTAAGAAAAGGAAAACCATCGGTTATCTCGGCACTTATAGAAACTGGGTAGATTTTGAATTAGTTGAAAAATTGGTAGAGAGATTTAAAGATGTAGATTTTTTATTTGTCGGCGGAATTCATCCTACAGGCATTGAGTCATTTGAAAAACTAAAAAAAAATGAAAATTTTTATCATGTGTCTCCACAACCTTTTGAAATAGCCGTAAATTATTTAAAAATATTTGATGTAGGAATAATTCCTTTTAGAATAAATAAATTTACAGAAGGAGTTTTCCCAAACAAATTCTTTGAATATATCGCTGCGGGGATATTTGTCGTGACAACTGCGCTCCCAGATTTAGAAAAATTTTTAAATGTTGTGGGCTATTCAATCAACCGGGAAGAATTTTACACTAATATTGCTAATGCCCTTGACGGAAAATTTGCAGAAAAAACCTTGAAGTATAAAGAAATTGCTATGGAAAATTCATGGAAAAAAAAGACTGATTACCTAAATAAAATTTTATCGGACAATTTAAAATTAAAAAAAAATGGATAAAAATTTAAAAGAGTATTACAATAAGATCTATTACGGTGAGAAAGAAGAAATAGAAAAAGATTTTTTATTTGATTCTAAAGAGAAAGTTGCCAAATTTTGGATTAACTGGTTTGAGAGAATTTTTAATTTATTAAAAGTTCAATCTGCTGCCGGGAAAAAATTATTAGATGTTGGTTGTGGTGATGGTACTTTTGCAGGTTACGCAGAATCTAAAGGGTTAAGAGTTCATGGTATTGATTTCTCTGAAACCGCGATAGAAAAAGCAAAGAAAAAATTCCCTAATGTTAAATTTTCTGTAGGTGATGCTGAAAATCTGGAATTTGAATCAGATTTTTTTGACTATATAACTTGCAATGGTTCATTAGAGCATGTTCCGAATATGAGCAGAGCATTAAAAGAAATGCACAGATCAGGAAATGAAAATTGTAAGTATTTTATCCTGGTCCCGAATGAGGACTATATAATGGAACTCTTTGGGTATAAACCTGAAGAAGAGCATTTAGTGGAGATAATGCAGCCATTAAATCAAATGAAAAGTAAAAAAGGTTGGATAAAGTTCTTAAATGAAAATGGGTTTAATATTGAGAGAATTCTTGTAGATAATAATCATTTTTTAAATCCTCAATCATCCTCTAAAAAACATCACATTATAAAAAAAATTATTAAACCTTTTGTTCCTTTAATTCCTGCAAAGTTTAGTTATCAGTTGGGTTTTTTTTGTACTAAAATTAAATAAATTGCATCGATTTTTGTCTAAATTTTATCGGTTATATTCGTTAATTTATATGTTTTTACGAATTTATAATTTTGAGCAAAAAGGGCATAAGAATACTCACACAATACTTTTATCCTGATGTTGCCAGTACAGGGCAATTATTGGGTGAGTTGGCATTTTCTTTAGCAGCTAAGGGTCTAAATATTTCCGCTTTAACTGCGTTGCCTTCTTATAGCTATAAAATTGAAGCAAAAAAAAGTGAAACATTCAGAAATGTAAAAATATCAAGACTTTGGACAACGAAGCTTAATAAGAATACTAAATTAGGGCAGCTATTAAATTCTATTACTTTTTTTCTCAATATTTTTTTTCATCTTCTTTTTTCATCTTCGAAAACACCTTTACTTATTGTTTCCAATCCCCCTTTTTTACCGGTAGTAGGTTACTTTATCAAAAAGCTCAGAAACATTGATTATATATACTTGATACATGATGTATTTCCTGAAAAAGCGCACAAACTAAACTATATTAGTGAGAAAAGTATTTTTATAAAGGTTTGGACATATTTTGATAAAAAGGTTCTTGCAAATGCATCTTCAGTTATTGTATTAAGCGATGCTATGAAAAAAGTGGTTGAAAATAAGTTGGAGAAATATGCAGTTTTCGTAAAAGATAAAGTATCGGTAATTCACAACTGGGCAGACGGAGATTTTATTAAGCCGCTTGATAAATCACTAAATACATTCCTCAGGAAAAATAATTTATCTAATAAATTTATTGTTCAGTATTCGGGTAATATCGGAGTATCTTATGATCTTGAAGTAATAATAGAAGCTGCCAAACTTATCAAGGAAGAGGATGTTGTTTTTTTATTTATTGGGGATGGAGTAAAAAAGAATAAGCTGGAAAAATTAGCTCAAAGCTCAAACCTGAAGAATGTTATATTCTTGCCCTATCAATCAAAAGCAGAACTTCCATATTCTTTAACAGGACCTTCCGTTTCAATTGTCACATACGAAAGTTATTTAGAGGGACTACTTATGCCAAGCAAGTTATATACTACACTTGCCGCAGGAATACCGGTTATCGCTCTTTGCTCCAATGATTCCGAAGTAGGGAGAATTATAAGGGATGCTAAATGCGGCTTTGTTATAGAGGGAAATAATGTAAAAGAGTTTTACAGTTCTATTATGAAGATTAGAAGCGATGCCGAAGTTCAGAAAAAACTTGGGACAGAGGCTAGAAAATATTTTGAAGAGAATTTTACGTTAGAGATAGCGGTTAAAAAATATTACGACGTTATAAATTCAAATTTTTAATTCAATCATGCTGGGATTATTAGAGAAGTTAACAGATATATTAAAAATAGTAAAGCTGGATAAAAGTTTTTTAAAAGATATCTTTAAACCGGGCGCTTCATTAGCATCTGAAAAAATTTTATTAAGCGTTAAAAATTATGTCTCTTCGATTAATACAGTTATCGATGTAGGGGCAAATGCAGGACAGTTTGCAATAGCTGCTTCTAAAATTTATCCTAAAGTTCATCTGTATTCATTCGAAGCGCTTCCTTCGTTACTCACTGTTCTCGAAAAAAATACAAAAGAAATAGAGAATATAAAAATATTTAATTTCGCGCTCGGAGATGTAAAAGGTGATATAGAGTTCTTTCAAAATGATTACAGTCTGGCAAGCTCTGCTTTGGAAATTCATAAAAATCAGACCGATCTATTTCCTGAAACAGGAGGAGTAAAGAAGATTAAAATCAAATCTGAAACACTTGACGATATAAGCAGCGAGATAAAATTTAATTCACCGGTATTACTTAAACTAGACGTTCAGGGATATGAAAAAAAAGTGCTGGCAGGTGCAGTTAAGTCAATGAAAAAAATAGATTATTTGCTGTTCGAAACATCGTTTACTGCAATGTATAATTCAGAGCCTTTATTTGATGAGATGAATTCTTATGCGAAAGAATTAGGATTTGAAATCGTTGCACCGGTAGGAATTTTCCAATCGGAAAACATGAAAATTTTGCAAATGGATGTTTTGTATAAAAAAGTTAGAATATAACCATGCCTTCAGATATTAAAAAAATATGCTTTTATGCGCGCGGCAAAGATGAGAAACCTTTTGAATTACTTGATTATTATTCAAATGATATAAAAATATTCAGAGAACTTGGGTATGAAGTGGTTTTTTGTTTTGACGCTTCAAAGCTTCCAAAAGATTGTGATTTGTATTATATATGGTGGTGGACATCAGGAATTATTCCGTTGATTAAGTGTAAGCTATGGGGCAAGAAAAATATTACAATTGGAAACCTGCACTATTCCGATCCTTCAACTCAGGGATATTTTAACAGGCCTGCGCATATTCGTTTTTTTGTTAGATATTGTCTGAGAAATTCTCAGATGCAGTTGGCTACAGCTAAGATTGAATATGATGATATTGTGAAACTAAAAGCTTCGAATCCGAGATTAGTATACCATTGCATTGATGAAAATAAATACAATTACGTTGAAGCAAGTAACAGAGAGAATATTATTCTTACATTAACACAGCTTACTAAAGTAAACATCGAAAGGAAAAAAGTTGTTGAGATTATAAAGGCATTCAAAATTTTTATCGAAAAATTTCCAGACTATTTATTATTTATTGCCGGGAATACGAATGATGATGGTTTTTCCGATATAGAAAAATTAGTAAGTGATTTAAAATTGACAGATAAAATTAAGTTTGTCGGCAGAGTATCAGATTCTGAGAAAATAAAGCTTTATCACAGGGCAAAAGTTTACGTTCAGCCTAGTGACTTTGAAGGCTTTGGAATGGCGATTGCCGAAAGCATGTTATGCGGTACGCCCGCAGTAACAAGCCGAGCAGGCGCAGTGCCGGAGGTTGCAGGGGAACTGGCAGTTTATGTTTCACCAAACAGTCCTCAAGAAATAGCGAAAGGAATTGAGCAGCTTATATCCGATACTGATCTTTATGGTAAGCTAAGTAGAGAAGGTTCGGAGAGAATAAGAACATTGTTTTCTTATAATATCCGCAAAAGCGCTTTGAAACAAATTTTAGAAAATTATTAGAAGATTAATAACTAATATTTTTTCTTAATTTTATAATTTTAGCCCTGAACTTTTATGCCCAATTTGTTAACTATAGATGTTGAAGACTGGTTTCAGGTAGAAAATTTTTCTTCCTATATAACCAGAGCGGACTGGGAAAATATGGAGCTGAGAATTAATAAAAATATAGACTTAATTCTAAGTCTGTTAGGAAAATATAATACTCATGCTACTTTTTTTGTGCTTGGTTGGGTTGCCGAAAAATTGCCTGAGTTGATAAAAAAAATAAGTCTTAATGGACATGAAATTGCATGCCATGGATTTAATCATTCTCTTACTTATAATCTTAAAAATGAATATCTTGAAATTGACATTTTAACTTCTAAAAAGCTTTTAGAAAATATTACCGGGAATGTTGTTCTAGGATACAGGGCACCTTCATTTACTATAACCAATGTTCTTTTAGAAGTATTGTGTAAACTGAATTTTCAATACGACTCAAGTTTATTTCATTCACATATTAACAAGAATTATGGTAAGATTTCTGATATTAAAACTCCTCCTAAAAAAATGTTCAAGATTAAAACAAATTTGTACGAATTCCCATTGTCATCTTTTACTGTAATGGGGGTTAATATTCCCTGGTCAGGTGGTTTTATGTTCAGAGCAGTTCCGTTCTACCTGTTCCAAAAGGGACTTGATATTATATCAAAACAATCTGATTATTTTTTATTTTACATACATCCGTGGGAATTTGATTTAAATCAGCCAAGAGTCAATAAAGCAAATTATTCACAGAAGCTTAAGCACTATTATAATATTAAAAATACACTATCTAAGTTTGAGCAACTTTTAAGCTCCAGAAAATTTTGTTCAATTAATCAGTTCCTTATAAATTGTCCAAAACTTTAGAAAAAATATTTCTATTTTTTTCAGATTTTATATTCATAAATCTCTCATGGATTGCATATTATTTAGTCCGCGTTGAAACTGGCTGGATACCATATGCGAATCCTGTTTCTTTTTTAATTCCGCTGGTAGTAATTTATATTTACTGGCTGATAATTTTTTCTTTTACCGGTATGTATCAATACTGGTTTGTACGTTCACGTTTTGATGAATTTGCATCGGTTGTAAAATCTGTTTCAATTGGATGCTTCATATTGTTCTTTCTTATATTTATTGATGATACTATAAATAATGCTCCTATTATTTCCAGATTTTTAATTCTCATATATTGGGTACTAACCATTTTAATGGTCGGAGGCGGGAGGATTATTATTCGCGGATTTCAAAGGAATTTACTGCAAAAGGGAATCGGGCTTCGAAATACTATTATTGTTGGAGAAGGTGAAAAAGCCTCTGCACTTTTTGATATGATTTCTAAATATCCTCAGCTTGGTTATAAAATAACCGGATTTGTTTCATTAAGCAAAAATCCGGATGTAAAATTTCTTGGTTCTATTGAAAGCATATCTGACACTATTAAGCAAAATCAAACTTCCGAAGTTTTAATTGCGCTTGAACCGGGTGAAAAAGAAAAACTTGTGGATGTTATTAAGTTTTGTACCGGAAATGATGTACATCTAATGATAATGCCCGATATGTATGAAATTGTAAGCGGTATGGCTAGGACAAATCAGATTTATGGCGTACCCCTGATTGAAGTAATGCCGGAGATAATGCCGGCAGGGAGTAAGTTATTCAAAAGAATTTTTGATATTTTCTTATCACTTTTTCTTTTAATTCTGTACTCGCCAATACTCATAATTGCAATGATTCTTATTAAACTAACTTCGAAGGGGCCGGTTTTTTATAAACAGGAAAGAGTTGGCAGAAATGAAAAACCTTATATAATGTATAAATTCCGTTCGATGGTTCAAAATGCTGAAGAATATGGACCGGAGTGGGCAGGAGAACAAGATCCCAGAATTACAACGGTAGGAAAGATACTTAGAAAAATGTATATAGATGAAATTCCTCAATTAGTAAATGTGTTAAAGAATGAAATGAGCATTGTTGGTCCAAGACCTGAAAGACCTTTTTTTGTTAAAAAGCTTAAAAGTGAAATTCCTTATTATTATAAAAGGCTATCTGTAAAACCCGGAATTACAGGTTGGGCTCAGATAAAACATAAATATGATTCATCTCTTGCAGATGTAAAAGAAAAACTTCAATATGATTTTTATTATATTGAAAATATGTCGCTCAAACTTGATTTTAAAATTATGATTAATACAATAATTGTTGTATTACTAATGAAAGGTCATTAATTTTTTTGTGAAAAAGATATTAGTTATAATACCGACCTACAATGAAGCGGAAAATATTCTGAATATCATTCCTGAAGTTCTAAAATTCACGGATGAAAATTATGAATATAATGTCCTTGTAGTTGATGACAGTTCTCCTGACGGAACTGCTAAGCTTGTTGAAGATTTTCCAAGCAATAACGTCTATATTTTGAAGAGAGAAAAAAAGGGCGGACTGGGAACAGCTTATGTCTTCGGATTCAAGTATGCAATCAATAATAATTTTGATTATGTTTTTGAAATGGATGCAGATTTCTCTCATGACCCCAAATATCTTCCTCGCTTTATTGAAAAAATAGAAGAAGGATTTGACTTAGTTGTAGGTTCACGTTATATAAACGGTGTCTCCGTTATAAACTGGCCTATTTCAAGATTAATATTAAGTTATACGGCAAACATATATACCCGTATTGTAACCGGATTAAAAGTGAGAGATACCACTGCCGGATTTATGTGCTATCGTGTTCCATCTTTAGCTACAATTGATTTAAATAATATACGCTCTAACGGTTATTCATTTCAGATAGAAATGAAATTCAGGTATACTCTTAAAAATTTTAGAATTACAGAAATCCCGATAATCTTTATTGATAGAAGAGCGGGTTCCTCAAAGATGTCTCGTAAAGTTGTTTATGAAGCTTATTTTATGGTATGGAAATTAAAAATTCGCTCCTTGTTCGGTAAACTTTAACTTTCCTCAAAATTTCTTCAATGGATATTTCAATTATCATAGTCAATTATAATGTAAAAGATCTGCTTGATAATTGCGTTTCCTCTATTTATAAAGCAGCCGGAGATAAATATAGAGTTGAAGTATTCGTTGTCGATAATAACTCTATTGATAAAAGCGCTGACCTTATAAAAAAAAAATATCCCGGTGCGATTGTAATTGAGAACGATAAAAATATCGGTTTCTCAAAAGCAAATAATATTGCTATAAAGCAGGCAACAGGGAAGTATATACTCATACTAAATCCCGATACTGTACTGGAAGAATCTACGTTCGATAAAATGATTAATTTTGTCGAAAAAAATTCTAATACCGGAGCTGTCACTTCAAAATTAATTCTTACAAACGGAAAACTGGATTCAGCTTGCAGAAGAAGTTTTCCTGTGCCTTCTGTTGCTATTCCAAGAATGCTGGGACTTTCAAAATTGTTCCCGCAAAGTAAAGCATTCGCGAAGTATAATCTTACTTATCTTGATGATGATAAGACCTATGAAGTAGATGCTATATGCGGAGCTTTTATGTTCATTCCAAAAACTGTTTTAGACAAAGTGGGATATTTCGATGAAGATTATTTTATGTACGGTGAGGATTTAGATCTTTGCTACAGAATAAAAAAAGCAGGTTACAAAATTTTTTATTATCCCGAAGTTACTACAATACATTTCAAAGGTGAAAGTACCAAAAAAACTCATCTCTCTTACGTAAATAATTTTTACGGAGCTATGAGGATTTTTGTCAGAAAAAATTTTACCGGATATTCCAGGATTTTATCGGGTATTTTACAACTAGGAATTTTTTACCGTTCAGGAATATCATATTTTACACGGATTTTGTCTTTTCTGTTTTTACCTGTAATCGATACTTTTTTTTTATTTGCCGCTGCAATCATTTCCGTAAAACTGCGGTTCAATATTTTTCCCAATCGTCAGTATTTTTTTATAATTTCAGTATATGTTTTAATTTGGCTTCTGCTGCTTACTATTCAGGGAATTTATTCTAAAAAAAATATATTCTCTTTCAAGAAAACTTTTTACGCAATAATAATCGGATTTTTTGTCAATTCATCTATCACTTACTTTTTCAAGGAATATGCATTTTCAAGAGAAGTAATATTGACTTCTACGGTTTTAGGAGTTGCAGGCCTTATTGGCTGGAGATTCATTGGTAAGTTGATTGGATTTTTCAAGTCGAAGAATATTCTTTTAACTAAAGTAAATCTTCTTGTGGTTTCTGATTCGCGTTTAAAATCCGATGTAGAAGATAATTTGATATCGAAATATAATATTATGTATTATTCTGATATACTTGTCAAAGATACAATTGATGAATTGCAGGAAATAATACAGCTGAAAAATATTCATGAAGTGATTTTTTCCGGAACTAAATTTACTAATCTAGAAATTTTAAATCTGATGTGGTCATTTAGAAACCGAAATGTCAGGTTTAAAATCGTACCTTCTGATAAAGAATTAATACTTTCAAAAATTAATTTGAACGCACTCGATAACCTTGCTTTAATTGAAATTGAATATAATATTAACAATAAATTGAATATATTTTTAAAGAGGTTATTCGATATTTTGGTTTCAATTGTCCTTTTATTTACCGTTTATCCTGTATTGTTAATTATGAAATATATTCTTAAGACAAAACTTTCGAAGTATATTTCAAAATTACTTTTACTTCCTAAAGTTTTTACAGGTGAGTATTCATTTGTGGGTAACCCTATATGGATGAATTATGATACAAAAGATTATATAGGCAAAAAAGGATTAACCGGATTGGTACAGTTAAATTACTATGAGAATATTTCCGGCGAAGAACTAATGAACTATAATCTTTTTTATGCAAAGAATCAGTCATTAGCACTTGATATTGAAATACTGTTGAAAACCTTTTTCTCTATTTTTAAAAAGTAAATAAATTAAATAATATTTTATGGCTGCAAATACTATGCTTGAGTTTGAAC
>CALJIG010000024.1 GCA_937974175.1 uncultured Ignavibacteria bacterium | reverse complement strand
AAAGTATTTGATATAAGCGGAAGGGAAGTATCTCAGCTGGTGAGTGAAAATCTTAAAGCGGGTTCATATCAGGTGCCGTTCAATGCAGGGGAGCTATCAAGCGGTGTATATTTTTATCAGCTAAGAACTAACGCATCTGTTGAGACTAAAAAAATGAGTTTAATAAAATAGTTCATATGAAAGCAAAAGAATGTAAATCCTCAAATTCTGTTTTTTTCATAATAAATATTGTAATCGTATTTGTTCTGTTCTCCAATTCTTCTGAAGCAAATTACAATTTCTTACAGAAAGGAAACTACTTCGAATATCTTATAAAAATAAGCTCTGTTGAATTTAGGATTTCATCATTCGTTGAAAAAGATACAACTATAAAAGGGAATAAATACTATAAAGTTGTTACTCCCAATGATCCGGGTAAGGGTATGAAGGTTGAGTATTTAAGCATTGATACAGTCAGTAATATTCTTTACAAATACGAGCCGGATTGCAAGTATTCAGATAAATCCGGTAAGCTAGCGTACTTTTACTTCTTACCCGGTAATTCCTGGAATATTTGCGATGGAAATTCGTTGATAAAAAGTTCTTCTATTAAACAGAAGCTTTCCAATTCGAATTTACATTTATCTGAAAAATTAAATTTTACTTATGTAAGAGATTCAGCATTATCAAAAGATAAAGTAATCGAAGAAAGATGTTATAGCGAAAAACTTGGATTGAGAAGTTATTATTGCTCAAACAAAAGTCCGTTTGGAAAGTTTGAATATATTGTGGAGCTTGTTGGTGCAGTAATCGGCGGCGTGAAATATGGTGATGTTATACTTGGCAATCCCTCATTGGGTAATGAAAAATCTTCTGATAAAAAAATGATCACAAATTATCCTAATCCTTTTAATCCTGTATCAATAATCAAATTAAATTTGAATCAATCTGATCAAGTAAATATTTCAATTTATGATATGCTAGGTAATTTAGTTGAATGTTTATGTAATAATTTTCTTGCTAAAGGTACTTATAATTTTCAATTTAATGGGGCAAATTTATCGAGTGGTATTTATTTTTATAAATTACAAATGAATTCATATAGTGAAACAAAGAGAATTATATTGATAAAATGACATAAATATGGAGTTATAGAACAATTATAATAATTGCACAGAGATACATTTACTTTTATGTTTAAATGATAATTCTAAATTATCACTTGTTCGAGAAGTCAAATCATTCATTTCTTAAAAAAGACATTCATCGGTTTTTTAAATTTGTCAGGATTTAAAATTTCTTTATATAGTCATTACGAGATTTTGCACGAATAATTTTCATACCATAGTTCATTTTCTCAATTTCATGCATCCCTTACAACAATTCAAAAATCACCGATCCTTTTAATGCATTCATTATTAGATTTTGCAAGAATTTTCTTGGTTTGTATAGTTTGCACACAGCGTGTTGAAAAAACAAATAAGTTTCTTGATTATCAATAAAATACACGAATGCTTTCTCAAAATTCAGCGTGTTTTTGACCAAATTTCTTTTTGCATTAGCAGGTAATTGTGAGTATTTTGTAAATTAGTTTTAAAAAATAATATACCCCTATGTCAAAAATTATCCCACTTATCTGTGCCATAGCTGCAATAGTATTAATTACTAACGGAGCTAAAGCACAAGTTAATGTATCTCCAAACTCTGTAAATTACACAACGCTCAAAGCAGCCTTCAATGCTATTAATGCAGGGACACATACAGGCGCAATTATTATTTCTATTTCAGGGAATACAACAGAAACTGACTCTTGCGTAATAAATGCAAATGGTACCGGCAGCGCAAGTTATAATAGAATTACAATCTCCCCTACAGGAGGGGCAGCCAGAACTATTCAGGGCAATGTTAACGGTAACTTTATCGTGTTTAACGGCGCAGATACTATTACAATTAATGGTCTGAATACGGGTGGTAATAGTTTAACTATTTCAAACTCAAGTACAGGTACTCTAGCTACTACGTTAAGATTTTTTAATGATGCTTCTAATAACATTGTAACTAACACTTCTATAAGAGGTTCATCAAGATCAAATACATTAGGAACAATTCAGTTCGAGCGTGGAAGCATTACAGGTAACGATAACAATACAATAAGTAATTGTGATATAGGACCTGTGGGTTCGAATCTCCCTTTTTGTGCAGTTTATTCATCAGGGGCTAGTGGTTCAATAGTAAATGAATTTAACACAATTACTGGGTGCAATCTTTTTGATTTTTTCTCAACAGTTTCAATTTCATATGGCATACAGCTGACAAATACAGGAAACTCAGCCTGGACAATTACAAACAATAAATTTTACCAAACCGCTTCAAGAACAGCAGCAAATCCTATTACTCACTCAACAATTTCAATAGGTAGCGGAAGCGGATATATCATATCAGGAAATACATTTGGTTATGCCTCAAATTCCGGTACAGGTGTTTATACAATTACGGGATCAGTTGACTGGAAGTATGTTGGAGTTAACTGCGCATTCTCCACAGGCGGTTCAAACAGAATTTCTAATAATATATTCCGGAATTTTCTCATAAATACATCAAGCGGGGCTAGTACAAATAATGGAATGTGGTGCTCCATTTTTATAACTGCCGGCTCTTCAAGTATTGATTCAAATATAATCGGAGACGGAGTTTCGAATAATTCTATTACAGTTATTTCAACAATAAACCTTGGTATCGTTGTACCAATTTGTTCTCAAACGACATCCGGAAACGTTTCAATCCAGGGGAACTCAATTGGTTCTGTTACTTGTAAAGGTTCAGCCGCTGATATCGGAACAGGATTCACAGGAGTTAATGTTGCAGCAGGCGGCTCAGGTTTTAGTTTAACTTTAGCTAATAACATAATAGGTTCTAATACTCAGACAAACAGTATTTATAGTTCTGATACTCTTGCTTCTGCAACAGGAGGTAGAATTATGACCGGTATCAATGTGGCGTTGGGATGGACAGGAAACGTTCGTATTGCAAACAATACTGTTAGAAATATGACATCCGGTACTTCAACTGTAAGATACACCGGAACAACATCTGCAACTACGGGCATTTCCTGTGCTTCAGTTGGCAGTTCAGCCGGGGCAGTATCGATTGACTCTAACATTATCAGAGACGTAAATGTATTTCAATCTCTTACTACAGGTTCCACATCTGTAACAACCGGAATATTAAGTAGCGGGTCAGTTACACAGCAATCGCTTAATATAAGAAGAAACATAGTTCGTGATATAGTAACTACAAGCGGAGCAACATCTTTTACTTTACCGGCCATTCAGGGAATTGCTCAGACAGGTAGTTCAGTTCTATATAATATTTCAGATAATCAGATTTTTAATCTGAGTTGTGTTCATTCAACTGCCGCCAATACATTACATTGCATATTTATCAGCGGCGCAGGTTCCCTAATAAATATGATAGCACGAAATTTATTGTATGGTACATCAATAGCTTCTTCCAGCTCTGCTGCTCAACACACAGGTATTTATTTAGCTAATGGTGGACCCCAGGGATACACGATAGCAAATAATATGATTTCACTAGGTTCTTCAATTACTGCAGATCAGATAATTTACGGTATAGATGAAAAAACATCGTCTACGGTTCCTTTCAATATCTGGTTTAATTCTATTTATATCAGCGGAGCATCTTCTTCAAATACTGCGAGAACTTCATGCCTAATAAGAGAAACATCTACTTCGTCATGGTTTATTGAAAATAATATTTTTTATAATGCAAGAACTTTTACCGGAGCAGGTAATTTAGGATATGGAATTATTTTTAATAGCACCAACTTAAATTTATCACTTAATTATAATAACAATTATACGCCGGGTGTAAACGGATGTTTTGCAAGAAATACTGCTTTAGGTACAGATTATTCTACGTTGATAGCGTGGAGAACTACCAATCCGTCATACGATATAAATTCTTTTTCAATAGATCCTTTGTTTATCAATCCCTCAGCATCTACTCCGGATTTACACTTACAAGATCCTAATCCGCAATCTCGAGCAGGTAAAATAATCTCATCAATATTAGTTGATTTTGATGGTGCAACAAGACCGGCAACTGCAGGTCAAAAACCTGATATTGGCGCAGATGAATCAAATTTTTTACCAACACCGGGAAATATGGATTTTGTAGCACCTGTAATTACTTTCAATTCCAATTTACCATTACCAAATATTGTTCCGGCAGGTTCCAGAACACTTACAGGTTTTGTAAAAATTAGTGATAATGGCACTTTGGGTTCAGGCGCAAATGCTCCAAGAATATATTATAGAAGAATAGGTATTGACCCTGATAATTTCACGACATGTTTCAGCGGGGGAAATAATTCAGGCGGCGCTGCAGGTTGGAGATATACTTCAGCTTCCGGAAACACCGGCGAAGATTATGACTTCACAATGAACTTTGCTTTGTTCAATGGCGGCTCCGTTTCAGCCGGTAATCAGATAGGATGGTTTGTTGCAGCACAGGATTTATCTACTGTAACTGCTATTGAAAATTTTGTTACAAATCAATCAGGCGGTATCGCTACAGTTTCTCCTTCAATTAATAATTTAACTTCGCCGTTCGGTACATCAACAGCAAGTTATTTATTTAATATTTCTTATACAATGAGCGGAGTAATGACAGTCGGTACAGGCGGAACTTATCCAAACTTAACCGGCGCATCAGGTCTATTTAATGCGATAAATACTTCTGTAGTAGACGGTAATATTTATGTAAGTGTACTTTCAAATTTAGTGGAAACAGGTACAGTAAAGTTGAATGAATTTTCAGCTCCTTATACGCTTCAAATAAGACCAAGCGGTTCTGTAACAACTCGTATTATACAGGGTACAACTGTCCAGGCATTCAATCCAATGATTGACTTAGCCGGTGCAGATAGAGTTAGTTTTAACGGAGCAGATTCAGCAACAAATACCGGACAATACTTCAGATTTATTAACAATAATTCTAACGCATTTCAGACTGGTTCAGTATTCAGATTTGTGAATGACGCGAGACGGGATTCTGTAAGAAATTGTATTATTGAAAGCAATTCTACAAATGGAAGTGTTAATACAAGTTCTGTTGTACTTTCTACAACAATAAATTCATCAGGAAATGATTCTATCTCAATTGATAACTGTTTGTTTAAGCAATCAGCAGGTACTAATCCCGGAAGATATTATCTGGCTTTTGGTTCAACAGGGACAGGTTCAGGGGAGCAGACAAACAGTGATAACTCTATAACGAACTGTAACTTTACCGGAATGTTGGCAAATTCATCTGTTATAAATGTATCTGGAACCGGAAACGGTGATAACTGGATTGTATCAAATAATAAGTTCTATAACGATATTAATTATTCAGCATCTGCATCATTAATTCAATTCCAAAGCGCCGTATCAAATAATGTTACAATATCAGGCAACAGCATCGGCGGCTCTGCACCTGACAGAAGCGGAACTTTATGGGGCACGACAAGCGGTTTTTTAATAGGAATAAATTTGTTTGTCGGAACATCTGCCGCCTCTAATATTCAGGGTAATACTATTTCCAACATTGGTACAATAGGAGGTAGCAGTACTTCGGCAATTACTGTCGGGGGCGGAAAAGTAAATATTGGTACTACTTCGGGAAATATAATCGGCGGACTTGCAAATCCATGGGATACTTGTATAACATCAAACAATAACTCCGGTTGGATTAATAATTCAGGCTCAACTGATACTGTTCGAATTGAGAATAATACAATAGGGAATTGTTCATATTATGGTGGTATCGCTGATGGAAATTTTGGTATTTACGTAAGCAGCGGTGTAAATATCATCAGGAATAATTTGATTAGAGATATTAAAGGAAATAACACGGGTACTTTAACGTTAACAAGTACAATAAAAGGTATTTTAGTAAGTTCTTTAGTAGCAGGTCAGATTGTTGAAGACAATACAATATTTAACTTGCAGAATACTAATACCGGAACCGCAGCTTACGGTACTTCAGGAATTCAATTTAATTCAACTACAGGGTTATCAACTATTTCCAGAAACAGAATTTATAATATTACTTCAGTTGGAACAGGAACAGGAGTAAGTGCTCCGGTAAACATTGGCATAAATAATTCCTCAACAGCGGTATTAAATATAATCAATAATCAGATTTCACTTTCTGCTTCAACACTAGAGCCGCAGTTAATTGGTATCAATAATAGTTCGACAGGGAGAGTTACTTCATTGTATAATTCAATTTATATTAGCGGAGTTTGTTCAAACACAGCTAATACCTCTTATTGTTATCTAAGAAATTCAACATCTAATGATACAGCAAGAAATAATATATTCTTTAATGAAAGAACAGGAGGAGCAAATAATTATTGTATAGGAATAACAAATACAACAAACTGGACATCAAAATCTGCGAACTACAATGCGTATTTTCCGTCATCGAATAATCAGGTAGGTGTAATCGGTTCATTCACTCAGCAGACATATGCTAACTGGAAAATAAACTCAGGCGGGGATGCAAGCTCGGTAAGCGCTACGGGAGTCAGTTCAGCTAATTTGTTTACATCGACTGCGACGGGCAACTTAAATATAAATACAGCTAATGTTGAGTGCTGGTATGCCTCCGGATTAGGAACTCCGGTTACTACACCACAAGTATTAAATGATTACGGAACAAGTTCAACAGTAAGGTCTGTTTCTATTCCCACCGGTGTTACGGATATTGGCTCTGATGAATTTTTACCGATAGCAAATCCTCCTGATATTACATCCAGCGGGCTTCCTGCAAACAGTACCACTACAACATATACTTTTATGGGCAGGACTTTAGGAAGCATAGACTGGGGTCCGGGAGGTACGGTACCATCCGATATTGAATTTAAATATTACTCAGGAACAAATCCTCCGGGTTCCTTGGGCTTCCCTGTAGGCAACGGTTACTGGCTGATTACAGCAACAGGCGGTTCAGATTTTTCTTATGATATTACAATCAATTATGATGATGCAATTTTAGGTGAAGTTAATTCTGAAGACGATATACG
This sequence comes from uncultured Ignavibacteria bacterium, assembly GCA_937974175.1. Lineage (GTDB taxonomy): Bacteria > Bacteroidota > Ignavibacteria > Tepidaquicellales > Tepidaquicellaceae > JAFDZO01. Next base: position 849 of record CALJIG010000024.1, on the reverse strand, counting down.
ATTATCCAAATCAGAAGATGGTGGAAATACCTGGAATACATTTGTAGTCAGTGGTACTGCTGCAGGACAATATGCGCTTGATACAGCCAACAATACAATAAAGGTTTATGGATTAACATCTTTTTCAACATTCGCTTTATCCGATGCAACTACACCACTACCTGTCGAACTTGCTTCATTCATATCTTACATTGATAGGAGAAATGTAATATTGAAATGGTCAACGATAAGTGAGCAGAATAATGCAGGATTTGATATTGAAAGAAAAGAAAGTAGCTCAGTAAATAACTGGAACAAAGTCGGTAATGTACCGGGCGCAGGAACATCTTCGAGTGCAAGAAGTTATATCTTCACAGAAAATAATCTGAACACAGGAAAATATAATTACAGATTGAAGCAAATTGATTTCAACGGAAACTTTAAATATCATGAGCTTGCGGAAGAAGTGGAGATTGGTATTCCAAATAAATATGAGATATCACAAAACTATCCTAATCCATTTAATCCAACGACGAAAATAAATTATGATTTACCATTCGATAGCAAAGTACAGATTAAGATATATGATATGACTGGTAGGGAAGTTCACCAGCTTGTAAATCAGGTACAGGTAGCAGGATATTACACTACTCAATTCAATGCTTCATCATTGGCAAGCGGAGTTTATTTCTATCAGATAAATGCAACGAGTGGAAAGCAATCATTTGTAAAGACAATGAAGATGGTACTGGTGAAGTAAGAAGTATACTAAAGCAGTTTATAACAAATAGAAAGCCCGGTCGCGCTATAGCGGGATCGGGCTTTTTTATATAATTTTGTTTGGAGAAAAGCGAAGATATAATCTAAAAG
>CALJIG010000023.1 GCA_937974175.1 uncultured Ignavibacteria bacterium | reverse complement strand
TAAAGAATCGAATACTTCAATTCTTTATTTATAACGACCGTTCCGATTTCATCGGAACGGAGGCGCCCCCAATTGGCCCAAACTAAAATGTAACAATAATGTGACTTTTTTACGACTATTAATCGATGAATAATTTCTTCATTTTTAGTTCAGAATTCAGAAATCCGTCAAAAATTCATCATTACAAAAATTTCTGACGATTTAATAAAAACAGACTAAATGTATAACAAAAAGCATATATTAATCATTATTATTTTTACACTTATAGCACTTTCAGGATGCAGCAAAGGCGGTAAAGAAATCATCACTAGCTCAGGATTAAAGTATACGGAGATTAAGGAAGGTTCGGGAACAGCCGCCACTAACGGTAAAAAAGTAATGGTTCATTATGTTGGAACTTTAGAAAACGGCAAGGTATTCGATAGCTCGATGGATAAAAATCAACCGCTTTCATTTACGCTCGGTTCCGGTGAAATGATTCCGGGTTTCGATGAAGGTATATTGAATATGAAAACCGGCGGCAGAAGAAAATTAATAATTCCCCCAAATCTTGCCTGGGGGTCTGAAGGCGCGCAAGGAGTAATTCCCCCAAACGCTACGGTCATTTTCGATATAGAATTATTGGATGTGAAATAAATAAAACTTAAACTTTAAATAATAAAAACATGGCAGAAGAAATTACAACAGCATCGGGACTTAAATACACCGATGTTACCGAAGGCACAGGAGCTTCACCTACAAAAGGTAAGCTCGTAACAGTTCATTACACAGGCACTTTTGAAGACGGCAAAAAATTTGATAGCTCCGTTGATAGAAATGAACCGTTCCAGTTTGTTATCGGAGCAGGTCAGGTTATCGCAGGCTGGGATGAAGGAGTAATGAGTATGAAAGTCGGCGGCAAAAGAAAACTTGTTATCCCTCCGGACTTAGCATACGGTTCACGCGGCGCCGGCGGAGTTATTCCACCCAATGCTACAATTCTATTTGAAGTAGAACTGTTGGGTGTATAATAATTTGATTTTCGTATAATAGAACTTTCAACACTAAAACACAAAACACACTAAAGAACACTAAAGAAAATCTTTTATTTTTTTTTGTGGAGTTTGGTGTTCTTAGTGTTTTAGTGGTAAAATTAAAATGAGCCGGTTCAAAAAAATTCCGTTAAAAAAATTTAAGCGCAGCGCGCTTGAGGTCGCTCCTTTCCTTCTCGGAAAACTTCTCGTGCGTAAGCTCAACAATAAATTTTTAGTAACACGTATAGTAGAAGTTGAAGCTTACTTGAATGATGACCCTGCATCCCATTCCTTCGGAAGAATTACCGAGCGCAACAAGGCAATGTATGAAGCCGGCGGACATTTTTATGTTTACTTTATTTACGGGAATTATTTCTGTGTTAACGTTGTAACAAATGTAAAAGGACACGGCGAAGGAGTTTTAATTAGAGCAGTCGAGCCTCTTGAAGGAATAGATGAAATGGAAAAGAACAGGAATAAGAACAGAAAAAATACCACCAATGAACACGATGTATCAAACGGTCCGGGAAAACTTTGTATGGCTTTGAAAATCAATAAGGATTTTTACGGAATGCCTGTTAACGGTGAAGATTTATTCATAGCTTATGATAATACTTCGGATAAATTTGAAACAAGTGTTTCAAAACGAATCGGCTTATCTGTCAGTGAAGAAATAGAGCATCGGTTTTTTATAAAAGGAAACAAATTTGTAACGAAGCATAAATTCAATAAATAAGCCAGCGCTTCCCCCTCCTTTACAAGGAGGGGGACTGATGGGGCGGTATCAAAAAGTAGTGAAACTCTGTTTCAGTAAAATTATGCAAAACGGAGTTTCGCACACAATTACATTCCCAAACAGGAGTTTGGGAATGAGAAAACAATTAAAGTCCCCCTCCTTTACAAGGAGGGGTTAGGGGCGGTATCACATGAAAATAAAATTCTGCGGAGCGGCGCGTACCGTTACAGGCTCACAGCACTTGCTGGAAATCAACGGCAAAAAAATCCTTCTTGACTGCGGACTTTACCAGGGGAGAAGAGAAGAAGCCTATGAAGTAAATAAAAATTTCCTGTTCGATCCTCAGGATATTCACGCAGTTGTTTTATCTCACGCCCACATTGACCACTCGGGTAATTTGCCCACATTGGTAAGACAGGGATTCAGCGGATGCATTTATTCAACGTCAGCTACCCGTGACCTATGCGCAATTATGCTCCAGGATAGCGCGCACATCCAGGTAAAGGATACTGAGTTTGTTAATAAAAAAAGAATAAGGAAAAATTTATCACCCTTCAAACCTTTGTATAGAGAAGGTGATGTTATAAATACTCTTTCAAAATTTAAAACAACTTCTTACTATCAGGATTTTTATATAGATGGTCTTGGTGATGCAATGAAAGTTCAGTTCATAGATGCAGGACATATTCTGGGCTCGGCTGAGGTTGTGCTTACAATTAAAGAAAAAGGAAGAGAATATAAATTTGCATTCACAGGAGATTTAGGCAGACCGGGATTACCAATTCTTCGCGACCCCGATTTTATGGGCAATGTAAATTTTTTAATTTCCGAATCAACATACGGCGGAAAATTTCACGATAACCCGACACAAATGGAATCGCAGCTTGCTGCAGTAATAAATGAAGCCGTCAGCCGCGGCGGAAAAATTATTATTCCTGCATTCAGCGTCGGAAGAACTCAGGAAATTGTTTACGCGCTTTCGGGATTACTCAGCAGAAAAGAGATTCCTTCGTTCCCTATCTATATTGATAGCCCGCTTTCATCGGCAGCTACGGGAGTTTTTAAAATTCATCCCGAGTGCTACGATAAAGAAATCGGCGAGTTGATTTCAAATGGAATAAATGTATTCGAGCTCCCTTCCATGAAGTATATTACTAAAGTCGAAGATTCAAAGAAGTTAAACTCAATGAAAGAATGCGCTTTAATTATTTCCGCATCAGGAATGGCAGAGTCAGGCAGAGTGCTTCACCACCTTGCAAATAATATCGAAGATAAAAATGCTACAGTTCTTATTGTCGGCTTCATGGCAGAGCATACTCTGGGAAGAAGACTCATCGAAGCGAAAGATATTCCCGGCACTGAAGTAAACATATTGGGCGATACCTATAAAGCTAATGCAAAGATTGTTGTACTAAATTCTTTCTCCGCTCATGCTGATGGTAAAGAATTGCTGGACTATTTTGATAAGTTCGACAGGAATGAATTAAAGCAGGTGTATTTAGTTCACGGTGAAATCGATAGGCAGGAAGCTCTGAAAAAAGGATTGAACGATTTAAATTTTAATGATGTATTAATTCCGAATAAAGGAATGGAGATAGAGATTTAGTTGTGAGTTATGAGTTATGAGTTATGAGTTATGAGTTTATAACGATTATTATGTTAACTGTTAACTGTTAATTGTTAATTGTTAATTGTTAATTGCTAATTGCTAATTGCTAATTGCTAATTGCTAATTGCTAATTGCTAATTGCTAATTGCTAATTGCTAATTGTTAATTGTTAATTGTTAATTGTTAATTGTTAATTGCTCATATATACCAAAATACTCTTTAGCTGATTTATCCCATGAGAAATCGGCTTTCATTCCGCGAAGCATTATTTTTTCCCATTCTTCTTTATCCTGATAAACGTCTATTGCTCGTTTAACAGTTAAGTACAAAGCTTCAGGAGTTGCTGCTTCGAATGAAAATCCGTTGCCCGTTTGCTCAAACTCGTGGTAGTCAAAAACTGTATCTGCAAGTCCGCCTGTTTTTCTTACAATCGGAACTGCGCCGTATTGCAGACTGTACATCTGGTTCAAGCCGCACGGCTCGTAAAGCGACGGCATTAAAAACATATCTGCAGCGGCAGTAATTAAGTGAGAAAGCTCATTATTGTATCCTACATATTCTATAAAATTATCAGCGTAAGCATCGGCGGCGCGCTCAATGAATTCTTCATATTTTTTTTCGCCGCTTCCAAGCACCATCATGTAAATAGGGAGCTGCATAAGATCATGAAATACAGGCATGATTAAATCCAAACCTTTTTGTCCTGTAAGACGTGTTATCAAACCAATCAAAGGAATATCTTCTCTGTATTTGAAGCCTGCTTCCTTTATAAGATGTTTTTTTATTTTGTATTTTTCTTCTAGTTTGTCATAGGAATAATCGTGAGGAATATGCTTATCTGTTTTCGGATTCCATTCATCTGTATCTATGCCGTTCAGAATTCCGTAAAGGTCTTTGCTTCTCATCTGAAGCACGCCTTCAAGTCCGGCGCCGTATTCTTTAGTCTGGATTTCTTTAGCGTAGTTCGGGCTTACAGTTGTGAGTACATCGGCAAACCAAAGCCCGGCTTTCAAAAAGCTGAAAGCTTTATCAAGCTCGTAAGGACCTTCTACATAAAAATGCTCCATTGAAAGTCCGGCTTTTTCAATTGTTGCAGGTACAAATCTTCCCTGGTAACCTATATTATGTATAGATAAAACTGTCTTTGTATTTTTAAAAAGTTCGTCCCAGTTGTAGTTAAATCTAATGTAGGAAGGAATAAGTCCTGTCTGCCAGTCGTTGCAGTTAATAATTGCAGGAGACCATTTAAGTCTTTGCATAAGTTCAAGGCATGCAATCTGAAAAAAGATGAATCGTTCATCTTCATCTTTATCATCTGTATATGGTTTTCCTCGATGAAAAAAATGCGGGCAATCTATGAAATAAACGTTAACTTCGGAATCAGGAAGCTTGCCTTCCCAGAAATTGAAAGTATAAGTAGCTTCTCCGATTACTACAGGAGTATCTTTAAACTCTTCATTCTGATAAAGACCGTTATCAATGGTTTTTATTGTATCATAAAGAGGCAGGAATACTTTCATATCGCAGCCCAGCTTTTGCAAAGCTTTGGGAAGTGAACCTGAAACATCGGCGAGTCCCCCCGTTTTTACATAGGGGAAACACTCAGTAGTTAAAAAAGCTACATTCATTCAGAGGAAATTTAATAGGGTAATTGAGAGAATTAACTATTTATTTCTGATAATTTCTGAATAACAAAATTTATTTACAGCTTTGTTTCTATAAAATACGGAAGCATTTTTCTCCATGTCGGCCAGTCATGCGGCATATCATATCCCCATAAATCAAGTGTATGCGGAATCTGCTTTGTATCTAATATAGAAGAAAGTTTTTTGGAAGCATCCGGGTCTTCATAATTTCCCTGGCCTGTTGCGATAATAATTTTTTTGTTATCTCTCATCTGCTCAAGTAAAGTTTCATCCGTTAGGTTTGCAAGATAATCTACGGGAGAATTGAAGTAACAGTTATCATCAAAGTAACCTTTGCTGTAAGAACGAAGCGAATAAGCGCCGCTCATTGCAATTGTACCTGCAATTAAGTCGGGTCTTTTAAAAAATATATTTGCGCTATGTAAAGCACCTAGTGACGCACCCGTTGTATAAATTGGAACATCACCGTTGCTGTCATTAATAATAAAAGGAACTACTTCATTGTAAACATATTCATTGAACTGCTGATGTCTCGTTGCTTTATGCTGCGGAGCCATTTCATCGTTCAGCCAGCTTTCGTTGTTGATACTGTTAATCGAAAAGACCTTTATCTTTCCGCTTTCAATATGAGGAGTAATAGCTTCAATCAAATGAAATCTTTCGTACTCTAAATAATCTGCAGCTGCTGTGGGAAACATTAATAGCGCATCGCCGAAATCACCGTAAACAACTAAATCCATTTCTTTGTTAAGGTTCGGGCTGAACCATTTGTGAATTTCTCTTCTCATATTGTAAGAATTATTTAAAAAATTTTAAGAATAAATGTGGGGTTGAAAATTGGTTTCAATATATAAAATTAACTGATATTTTATAATACAAAATAAAGTAATGAAAAAGGTCAAACTCCATAGGGAATTTGACCTTCTAATTCTAACATTCTTCAAATTTTGCAGTGAAGTGCCGTAAGAATTCCGGCTCTTCAATTATATTCAACCCTTTAAGTTTATCTTTTGTTTTGCTTATTTCAATAAGGACTTCTGCAACATAATCAAAGTGACTTTGAGTATAAACTCTGCGCGGGAATGCAAGCCTTACCAGCTCCATATCTGCAGGAATTAATTTTCCTTTATCATCGTATTTACCGAACATAACGCTTCCGATTTCCACTGCGCGGATTCCGCCTTCCCTGTATAAAGCGCAAACTAATGCCTGGCCCGGATATTTATCTGGAGTAATATGCGGCAGAAAATCTTTTGCATCGAGATAAATCGCATGTCCGCCGGTTGGCTTTATAAAAGGTATATTATTTTTTTCAAGCTTTTCTCCTATGTATTCAACTGAGCGAATTCTGTAGTGCAGATAATCTTCATCCATAATTTCTTTTAGCCCTTGTGCAATTGCTTCTAAGTCACGTCCGGCAAGTCCGCCGTATGTTTCAAATCCTTCAGTTATGATTAACAAATTTTTGCATTTTTCATAGAGGGATTTGTCATTCATAGCAAGAAATCCGCCTATGTTTGCAAACGCGTCTTTCTTTGCGCTCATTGTACATCCGTCAGCATATGAGAAAGTTTCCTCAACGATTTCTTCGATTGATTTATCTTTGTATCCTTCTTCCCTCTGCTGAATAAAATATGCATTCTCCGCAAATCTACATGCATCAAGAAAGAATGGGATATTGTATTTTATGCAAATCTTCTTCGTCTCTCTTATATTTTCCATTGAGACGGGCTGCCCGCCATTGGTGTTATCAGTAATTGTAATCATTACCAATGGAGTATTTTCCGCGCCGACTTCGTTTATCTTCGCTTCTAATTTCTTTAAATCAATATTGCCTTTGAAAGGATGAATCAATGAAGGATGTTTCCCCTCTTCAATATTTAAATCAACTGCTTCGCCAAGATTGAATTCAATGTTCGCTCTCGTCGTATCAAAATGATTATTATTTAGTATATATTTTTTCTTTGAATGGTCCTCGAGAAGGATAGAGAATAAAATTCTCTCTGCTGCTCTACCCTGATGGACAGGAATAACGTAATCAAATCCGAAAATACTCTTTACTGTATCTTTAAATTTATAATAGCTTTTTGAGCCGGCATAGGATTCATCTCCGTCCATTATTCCTGCCCACTGAAGCGAACTCATTGCAGAGGTTCCGCTATCGGTAAGCAAATCAATAATTACATCATCGGCTTTTATGAGAAAAGGATTGAAAAACGCTTCTTTTAAAATGACTTCGCGTTCTTCTCTTGTAGTAAATTGGATTTTTTCTACAGACTTTATTTTGAATGGCTCTATTATGGTTTTCATTATTTCAAATAATTTTATATTCAAAAATAATGAAATTACCGCAGGTGAAATATGATTTAGCTCATAATTAGTTGACAGTTTCTAGTTCACAGTCATCGGAAAAATAGAAATTAAACTACTACTTATTCGTTACAACTGACAACTGTCAACTGATAACCGACAACAACAAACTATGCCACATCTTCATCTTCTTTCGGTTCATCATCGAAATCAATGCTTCCGCTTATTAGTTTTAGCGGATCTTCAGATGGTAATTCATGCACATCTCTGAGTTTTCTTTCAATAGAACGTGAGCGTGTCCCTACTCTATCTAATTCATTTGTTGCTTCAGTAAGTTTCTTCTTTGTTTTCTCAATTAATGTTGCATAAGTACCAAATTCAGTTTTTACTGAGCTGAGCAAGTCCCAGACTTCGCTCGAGCGCTTACCTATAGCAAGAGTTTTGAAGCCCATTTGCAAGCTGTTCAACAAAGCAGATATTGTGGTTGGACCTGTAATTGTAATTTTAAATTCTCTCTGAATTTGTTCAAACAGTCCCGGGATTCTCAAAACTTCTGCATACAAACTTTCAAACGGCAAAAACATAATTCCAAAGTCAGTTGTATTCGGCGGGTCTATATATTTATCATTTATATACTTCGCATTCTTTTTAATATTTGCTGCTAAATCTTTTTTGGCTTCTTCAATAATAGCTAAGTCACCTGTTTCGTATGCTGTGCTTAATACCTCATAAACTCCAGTCGGGAACTTTGCATCTATTGGCAGCCATAGCACACCCGAGTTGTTATCTTTGCCCGGCATTTTGATTGCGAACTCAACGCTGTCATTGCTTCCTATTTTTGTCTTTATATTTTTTCCGTATTGGTCAGGAGTTAATAACTGCTCCAGTAAATTTTCAAGCTGATACTCGCCAAATACCCCGCGGGTTTTTACATTCGAAAGAACCTTTTTCAAATCCCCTACTCCTGTTGCAAGATTTCGCATTTCACCAAGACCTGAATGTACCAGTTCAAGTCTTTCACTTACAATTTTAAATGATTCACCCAGACGTTTCTCCAGTGTAGACTGAAGCTTTTCATCGACTGTTACTCTCATTCTTTCAAGCTGGGAAGCATTATCTTCCTGTATGGATTTAAGTTTTCCTTCAACAGTTTCGCGCATTTTTTCCAATCGTTTTTCAGTCGTATCTGATAATTGTTTTTGCTGCAAGGTAAGCTCTTCAAATTTCTCTCTGATATTTTTGCTGAATACATCGAATGAATTTGACTGTGAATTTGTAATTTCCCTCATGCTGGAAATTGTAGTATCTGAGAAATTCTTGAACGATTTATTTAACTCATCTCTTACGGCTCTTTGCTGCGATGTTAGTTCTTCAAATTTTTCTCTAAGATTTTTGCTGAATACATCAAATGAATTAGACTGAGAATTTGTAATTTCCCTCATACTTGAAATAGTCGTATCGGAGAAATTTTTGAAAGATGTATTAAGCTCGTCGCGTGTTTCTTTTGATGATTTATTAAACTCTTCCCTGTTCCTGCTGATTTCTTCTTTTACCGAGCCTTCTATTCTGCTAACGTTTTCATTCATGTAACTCAGAGTGTTTTTCATTTCTGCATCGCTGCCTGAATCTCCTTTAGGAGATTTCATTAAACTTACAATTTGCAATACTATTACAATTGCTATCAGTATTATTATAACTATTTCCATTTCGTGATTTTATTACTTGTGAGGTGAAGCTACTAATTAAATTAAATTAGATTTGAGATTAAAGTCTAAACCAAAAAGCCCTGAAGAAATTCTCCAAGGCTCTTTAAAATCAAACAGCGCAAAAGCTTATTTTACCAGTATCATTCTTTTTGTATCTGTGAATGATGGAGATTCCAGCGAATAAAAATACACTCCGCTTGAAAAACTTTCCGCATTCCATTGAATTTCATATGTTCCGGAATTGAGAGTGTTGTTCAGTAACTCACTCACTAACTTTCCTGCAGTGTTATAAATTTTTAGTGTTACTTGTTCTGATTTCGGAACACTGAATTTAATTTTAGTTGCCGGATTAAAAGGATTAGGATAATTTTCAAAAAGCTTATATTCCTTAGGCAGTTCTGAGTTCAGCGTATTTACCCCTGTAATGGATGTAGAAAAATTATAAACAGAGGAGAATGCACCCGTCCCAACAAAGTTAGTTGCCTTTACCCTCCAGTAATATGTTGCTCCAATAATAAGCCGCCCTGAAGGAATAGTTCTTTGCGCAGTCGTTACTGAAGCTGAATCTGTAATTACAGAAAAATCCGATGCTGTTGAAATCTGAACATGATACCTCACGATATTTAGCTGTGATTGCCATGTTAAAGTAGGAGTTAAAGACTGTCCGATAGCTCCATTTGCAGGCAGATATAGAGCTGATGCAATTGGAAGCGCACCTGTTGTTGAGAAATAAAAAGGTGCAGAAAATGCGCTTGAGCCGAATGAATTTGTAGCGTTTACTCTCCAGTAATACGTATTAGCTGTCTGTAAAACGCCTGCAGGAATATAAAATTGTCCTGTAGGCTGATTTCCGGAATCAAGTAGAAGCGTATTAAAATTTGGAGATAATGAAATCTGAAACCTGTGCATGGCTCCTGGTGAAGGATTCCAGTTAAACACAGGAAGTACACCCATATTTACACTTCCGTTGGACGGTGTAGCTAAAGTTGGAACGTTGGGAATTTGCCCGAAGACTGCTTCCGAACACAATCCTAAAATCAATAATAATACTGTTAAAAGTTTTTTCATTTAGAGGTTTTTAACTTTTAAAATTACGGTTTATGATTTCGGGAACGGGATAGCAAAACCTAATTAATCTGGGATTAAAATTCAATAGGTTAATTAGTTTGCAGCATCAAAATAAAAAGCCCTGAAAGTACTCACCTTCAGGGCTTTTAAAAATCTAATGTATAAAGTCAGATTACTTAGTTGTTGAGTATCTTACTTTTGCAAGGCCGACCATTGAGAGAGTTTTTATATAAACCCAACCCATATCGAACTCGAACCATTTTCTTGAAAACTTCGGTGATGCAGGATTTGCATGGTGATTATTATGTAGCTCTTCACCTGCAATTAAAATCCCGACCGGAATTATATTTGTTGAGTGGTCTTCAACATCGGTGTTTCTGTATCCGATAGCATGACCTAACCCATTAACAACCTGACCAATGAAAATCATCCATAAAACCTGTCCGACCCATACTACAGGTCCCCAGATAAAGCCGAACAATAAAATATTTATACCCATCAAAAGGTAAATTCCACATGAGCGGTATTTCATATAGACATTGTTTTCGAGCCAGTCATCCGGACATCCTTTACCGAATTTCTCAACCATTTCTTTATCGGCAACAGCTTTTCTATAGTGGAATACTCCACCGAAAAGCACTGACCAAAAACCTTTTTGTACAGGTGAATGCGGATCTTCAGGTTCATCAGGAAAAGCATGGTGTTTTCTATGACAAGCAACCCATTCTTTAGTGCTCATGCCCGTGGCAAGCCAAAGCCAGGTTCTCATTAAGAAACTAACCGGAGCGGCAAAAACAACTCCCTTATGTGTAATAGAACGGTGTAAATAAAGTGATGACGATATACTGGTAAAGTGCCCTGTTATCAGTATAAATGCCAGTGGAACCCAAAAAGATTCCGGAATGAAATAAAATATCATTAAGTATGTTTTTACTATCTGTTAAATTCAAAATCTCTAAACAGTAAAAACTATATTAGAAACCATAAATAAAAAAGATATGATGTTAAAATGTGTTAATTTAAGATACAAATTTTTTTCGGAGGGAAAAATGCACTAAAGAGTGCGAATAATACCTCTTACGCTCTAACATAGTAATAGTCGTAAACGTTCTTTATATATTCATTAAAGTATTTTTCACGGAAGAATGAAGTTCTGAATTCTTCATACATTTCTTTTATTACTCCGTAGAATTCTTCTACTTTTCCATTAGTATATGATACGAGCAGCAGCTCTTCCTTTTCATCATATAAAATGTCAGCGATAGATACCGATAAAACGGCACCGGAATTTTCCTGTAACATAATCTGGGGATTGATGTTGGTTATTGTTGATGAACTTTTGGGTATGGGTAAAATTACACAGAATAATTCATTCTGTCAATTCATGGAATTGTAAAGCTAATGTTAACTTCTTTCCCTTCCGGAATGTTGCCCCGTTCCGGGGCTCAAACGCCATTTCGGCATTACTGCTTTTTTCCAAAAGCTTCATCTCATTCCGAGATTCATATCTGCCAAAGCAGATAAATGTCCGGTAGTGAAAAAAGTTACATTCAATTTAACGAAATAGTATTACGGCAATATTACTTTACAAGCATCATTTTCTTAACTTCTGAATATTTATTACCGTTACCCGTTACAGCATTTATTGAATAAAAATAAATCCCGCTTGATAGACCATTGGAGTTAAAAGAGTTTGTATAATATCCTGCTGCTTTATGTTCATTCAATATAACAGCAACTTCCTTCCCTGCTATATCAAATACTTTTAGTGTAACATTAGCATTTTCAGGCAATTCAAAATCTATTTTCGTTGATGGATTAAAAGGATTAGGGTAATTCTGAGCTAACACAAATTTTTCAGGAATTCTTGCCTGCGATATTGCAAAAATGGGGGCTGAAGAAGTTTGTGCGTCCGGATTTGTGACAGTTATAAGTCTTGTAGAATTTTGTGCTACGCCTGTTGTATTTACATTCAGATTTATTGTTGTCGGGTTAACATACGTAACAGAGTTTACTACAACTCCTCCATCGATATTAATATTTAAACGACTTACAAATCCTGAACCCGGGTCAAAAAATCCTGAACCGTTTTCAGATGCGCCTGTAAGTGTAACTGAAACATTGGAACCAATCGGAACGCTAGGTGGATTTATTGATACAGGAGTTGCAGGCGGAGGAGCTTTTAGCTGTGCCACGTACACTCCATAATTATTCTCGCCGTTGCACCATTGATGAACTCCCCAGAAAGTCATATCGTCGTTCGGGTCAACTCTTATACAAGAATAATCGCCCCATCTTCTACTGCCGGCTATACCGGGATCGACCGGAGGGTTATATGAAAAGCTTGTATTATTTGTTATGGTTAATGGTGTCTGCATAATGCCAAAAGCATCAGAAGAAAGTCTGCCCACGCTTCCCATATTTATTCTCGTGTTAAGTCCTGCTATACAATAAACCATTGCGGAATGACCTTGTCCCGATGTAGCAATAGTTGGTAACCAATAATTATCTGCATTTTCTGAGTTATCAAATACTGTCCCCGATTGAGTTAAAGTCGGTGTTGTAGAGATATTCCCTACTTCATACCATCGGCTACCATTTCTCGTTGGATTTGTTGTTGTACCGGAACTGTTCACTCCAATATTATGCACAGACCATATCGAGCCGTTCCTCATCTGAGCCATAAATAACTTATCGTCTAATGCATCTAATCTTCCGTTATCCCCACCCGTATTTCCTAAGTGCGGAACTTTAAGAGGCTTTGAAGTTGTAGGAACTGTAACCGGCATATTAGGAGAAAGTGAAGGCGTTCCTCCGGGATTTAAAATTTTTCTTATCATCAGTTTTCCTAATGATGCGTAATTAACTCCGATAAAATATCCTTCTGTAGCTTCCGGGTCAGGATTATCAACTCCTTGCGGTGTAAACGGTCCTGAGTTATTTACTATCAATCCTCCAAGGTCTGTTATTACCATTGGTCCTGCTCCCTGAATAGATGACTTCTTAATAACCAGGGCATTAGAATTTACAAACTCGTCAGTAGTTAAATCATAAAGATTACCACCGATATAAAGTGCATTTGCATCAAGTCCTAATGTCGGGTAATCCAAAAACGTACCGGACTGCTGATAGTAAAAAAATCTGAAGACTGTACTTGAAGTGATAATCCTATCGGGACTAACTGCCATCAGCACTCGATTGGCAAAGGGTTCCGGCACATCTATCATAATTAAGTACCATTTTTTTGTCAGTCTGTCATATCTTATTCTTGGGTCAGTGGTATATGTACCCGGTGAATTAGTCATTATGCTTGCAAAAAAATTATCCGTAGTTGTATTGATTGCACCGTCAACAAGTCCTGTTGATTTGGAAAAAGATACTATTCTTCCATTCACATGTATGATATATTGGGCAGGTCCGACTTCACCCATTACATCGGGCGGATAATAGCCGGAAGGATTTGTTCCCGTTAGGCTTACTCCGTTAAAGTTTGTACCAAGTGTTTGCGGTGAATGTGAATCTGACGACCTGTTATTTTGTAAATGTTTAGTCTTATCCGGATATTGTGAAACTTCTTTTGACTCCGGATTCTGGGGAAGATTTTCTCTATCCGGCTCTTCTTCATTTTCTTCCTGACTTGGAATTCTCAGTGATTTTAATGGCCCGTATTTTTGTTCACGTCCCATTATTTCCGAAAGCGGAACTTCAAAAGCCATATTTCCATCAGTCGAAAATCTTACTTCCTTCAAATACTCAGTATTAGAAAATACCAGCGAATCAGATGCTATTGATAATCTATTTTTATGAGATTCATTATCAGGAACAAATATCTTATAGATAAGATAAGTTGACAGTAAAAAAAGCGATATCGTCAGAAGTAATTTTAAGTATCTCATATATAGATTTTTAACAGGTCAAAAGAATGGATGGGGTTGTCATTCAGATGAACGATGATTGAGATTTGATAAATCCGGATTAAGATACTTAATTATTGAGTTATTCTAAATGTAATAGAGGGGAATTAAAACCGGCAAAATAAAAAAGCAGCTCCGCGAATTCTCAGAACTGCTTTGAATAAAAATCTATTAAGAGTTTATTTAACAAGCATCATTTTCTTTACTGCGCTATATGTTCTCCCGTTATCGGTTACTGCAGATATTGAATAAAAATATATTCCGCTTGAAAGCCTGTTTGCGTTAAACGAATTTGAGTAATATCCAGCCGTTCTGTAATCATTCAAAATATTAGCAACTTCTTTACCTGTTACGTCAAATATCTTAATAGATACTTTTGCATTTTCAGGTAAATCAAAATCTATCTTAGTTGACGGATTAAAAGGATTAGGATAATTCTGCGCTAAAACAAATTTAGAAGGAATTCCAACCTGAACTTCTGATGCTAAATCATAATATTTAAAATTACCATTGTAATCAATCTGCTTTAATCTGTAATTATATTTTCCTGACTCTAATTTTATATCAGAGTATTCATAATTTTTTTGCGTATTCGAATTTCCATTTCCCTGTACAAAGCTGATTTTTTTCCAGCTGTTTTCTGAGAGCATTTTTCTTTCAACATCAAATCCTGAATTATTCTCCTCTGAAACTGTACTCCATTTTAAGCTGACATCATTTTTGTTTACAGAAGACGTAAACGATGCAAGCTCAACAGGCAATACTGCAAAAATTGTTGCTGAAGATGTCTGCCCGTCCGGGTTTGTAACGGTTATTAATCTTGTAGAATTAAAAACTGCCCCGGTTGTGTTTACATTAAGAGTAATTGTTGTAGGATTAACGTACGTTACAGAGTTTACCACAACGCCGCCATCAATTGCTACTGATAATCTGCTAGCAAAGCCTGAACCCGGATCAAAAAATCCTGAACCGCTTGCTGATGTTCCTGTTAACGTTACAGCAACACTTGAGCCAATCGGAACGGATGAAGGGCTGATTGAAGATGGTGTTGCAGGAGGTGGAGCTTTAAGCTGTGATACATACACACCATAATTGTTAGCTCCGCTGCACCATTGATTTATTCCCCAAAATGTCATATCGTCATTCGGGTCAACTCTAATACATGAATAATCACCCCATCTTCTTCCGCCTGACCCGCCCGGATCACCTGACGGATTATAAGCAAAGCCGGTATTAGCGGATATAGTTAACGGAGTTTGCATTGTTCCACCGGCATCAGATGAAAGTCTTCCGACGCTTCCCATGTTAATTCTCGTACTTGCGCCGGCAATACAATATACCAATGCTGCGTGGTTTTGTCCTGATGCTGCTATAGTTGGTATCCAGTAACTATTTACACTTGCGCTGTTATCAAATACTGTTCCTGATTGTGTTAAAGTCGGTGTAGTTGTAAGATTACTTAATTGATACCATCTGCTTCCGTTTCTTGTTGCAGAAGTTGAAACTCCTGTACTATTTACCCCAACATTATGTGTTGTCCATAATGTACCGTTTCTCATCTGAGCCATGAATAGCCTGTCGTCAAGAGCGTCAAGTCTTCCATTATTTCCTCCTGTATTTCCGGAGTGAGGAACCAATAATGGGGAAGTAGTTGTAGGAACTGTTACAGAAAGATTTGATGAAATCGTTGGTGTGCCTCCCGGAGTTGAAACTCTGCGAACCATTAAAGTACCGAATGTAGCATTATCTACTCCGACAAAATAACCCTCAGTTGCTGCAAGGTCAGGATTATCTACTCCTTGAGGAGTATATGGTCCCGCCGCACTGCTATTTGCCAGTAAGTTTCCAAGATTTGTTGTAACCATTGGTCCGGTACCTTGTATAGAAGCTTTATTTATTACAATAGCTCTTGTATTTGAAAAAGCTCCTGCGAAAGTAAAAAGATTTCCACCGATATATAAAGCATTAACGTCTATTCCTAAAGTAGGATAATCCCAAAAAGTTGTTGTATGCTGATAGAAAAAGAACTTGAATACAGTAGATACTTTTATTGTGCTGTCAGGACTTACTCCTATTAAAACGCGGTTAGCAATAGCTCCTGTTCCTGCGGGAACGTCTATAATCAAGAAATACCATTTCTTAGTCATTCTGTCATAACGGATCCTCGGGTCAGAAGTGAATGTTCCTGAGTTTGATGACATTACACTTGCAAAAAAGTTATCAGGCGTAGTATTAATAACTCCGTCGGCTGCTCCGGTTGATTTCAAATAAGAAACAATTCGACCGTTAACGTGAACAATATATTGTGTCGGTCCTACTTCTCCCATAACATCGGGTGGAAATGAACCTGTTGCATTTGTTCCGCTAAAATTTGCACCATTGAAATTAACGCCCACAGTTTGTGGAGCATCTGTCTGATTTGGTTCATTGTTTTTTATTTTACCTGTAGAAGGAGGATATTGTGAAGTCTTAGGTGATTTAGGATTTTGAGGTAAACTAGTTCTGTCCGGTCCTTCTTTTTCTTCGCCTTGTCTTGGAATTCTAAGTGTTTTTAAAGGACCATATTTTTGTTCTCTTCCCATTATTTCCGAGAGTGGAACTTCGAATGCCATATTTCCGTCAGTAGATACTCTTACATCTTTCAGATATTCAGTATTGGAATATACGAGGGAATCAGAGGCAATAGATAAGCCATTCTTGGTAACAACTTCATTATCCGGGGTAGAAAATTTGAAGATAAAGTAAGCACATAACAAAAGAACGGGTAGAAATAAGTAGTTCTTGGGGTTTTTCATATTAGTTTTTTCATTCGTTCGGTAGAATGAATTAAGGGCATTCAATCGAATGAACGATGATTGTGGTTTAGTGAATCAAATGGAATATATCTTATTTACAGCCTAAATTAAATGAAATACGTGGGAGTATTTAGAATTGTAATGTTAAAGTTCAGCCCCGGATATTTCCGGGACTGAATATAATATGCAGATATAAGTTATTTTACTAACATCATTCTTCTGGTATCGGTAAATGATGCCGACTCTAATTTATAGAAATAAATTCCGCTGGCTAAATCAGATGCCTTCCATTCAACTTCATAACTTCCTGCAGTAAAATTACTGCTAATTAGTTCACTAACAATTTTACCTGTACTGTTATAAACTTTTAAAGTAACAAATTCAGATTTCGGAACATTGAACCTGATCTTTGTTGTAGGATTAAAAGGATTTGGATAGTTATTGAACAGTTTAAATTCTTTAGGAATTTCGCTGCTGATTAAATTTATACCTGTCGGCAAAGTTGAAAAATTCCATGGTGAGCTGAATGAACCTGTTCCGCTTGTATTAGTTGCTCTTACTCTCCAGAAATAGGTTAATCCGTTTCCAAGCCTTCCTGCAGGCACAGTTCTTTGATTTAAGTTACCTGCAACTGTTCCTGAATCTGTAATAACAGCAAAGTTAGAAAGAGTAGATATCTGTACATGGAATGATGTTGCTCCGGCAATCGCCTGCCATACTAAAGTTGGTGTAGTCGATTGTCCGTTTGAATTATTAGCCGGTGAAACTAATACCGGTACCGGAGGAGGGGTAACTGTTGTTGAAAAATTGAACACAGTTGAGTAACCGCTTGTGCCAAATGAATTGCTTGCGCTGACTCTCCAGAAATATGCAGAAGCACTTTGTAATCTTCCTGAAGGTACCGAATATGAATTTGTAAATACTGTCGCAGAGTCGGTAATTACTCCAAAATTTGATATTGTGGAAATCTGAACTTTATAAGAACTAGCTCCACTGACATTATTCCAACCTAATGTTGGAGTTACAGAAACGTTTGAAGCTCCATTTGCAGGAGTTGTAAGTGTTGGTGCAGTTGGCACTGTAAGACCACCAGTTGTTGTTTTTAGAATTACTCCATTTGCGCCAACTATCCAGCCCAACTCGGTATTGAACATTGAAACACAGTTAAGGTTACCATTTGTTCCGGATGTTTGTGTTGACCAGTTTGTACCTCCGTTAGAAGTATAATTAATTCTTCCTCCCTGACCTGATGCCCAACCTGTATTTGTATTTTTAAAGTTTACGGATAACATATTATTTGCAGTTCCTAAAGGCTGTGCAACCCAGTTTGAACCGCCATTGGTTGTTTTCAACATATTTCCTGTAGCACCGCAAACCCATCCTGTAGTACTATTTACAAAATTAACTGAGTTTAGTGTAACAGGTACACCACTTGTTAATGTTGTCCAGTTTGTTCCGCCGTTTGTGGTTTTTAAAATTCTACCGGTGGCACCTGAAACATAACCTATTGAATCTGACACAAAGAATACAGAACTAAGTGAAGATGTAACACCGCTTGATTGCGCTGACCAGTTTAATCCACCGTTAATAGTTTTCAAAATTGTACCGGCTGCACCTACAGCATAGCCGATATTGCCGGAGGGAAAATAAACACAGTTAAGGTCTGTTCCCGTAGTTTGACTTGTCCAGTTATCACCTGCGTTTGTTGACTTAAGAATAATACCAAATTGTCCTACTGCAAAAACATCTGTAGCAGTTGCAAATATTACAGAATTTAATGCATTTGCTGTAAGAGTGGTTCTCGTACTCCAATTTGTACCCCCATTAGTCGTTTTAATAATAGTACCGCCTGAGCCTGATGCTACACCAACTGTAGCAGAAATAAAACTTGCTCCGGTAAGATTAACGGCTCCAACACCTGACGGCTGCGTTACCCATTGTGAGTATGCAAAATCCGAAAACAGAACCGGAATTAATGCCAGAATTAATAATAATTTTTTCATAGATAAAATTTAAGATTTTTTTACCGGACAGTTGGAAATCCGATATGATAAATTCGGTGAATGCACCTATTAGATTACCTAAAACCTAATTATTATATGAATAAAAATCAATAGTGATAATTAATTCGCAGAAGTAAGTTTATCTGCTAAAAAAAGAAACTGTCCGCTGCAATTTGGCGAATATGCAATATCGCGGACAGTTATAGATGTGAAGATAACAGAAGATTGGCAGAGGAAATTATTCCTTATTTTTAAAGCGGGAACAAGGAATAACACTTTTAAAATAATCTTTTTGTTATCGCGTGCTTCCGCCCCGGGGGTGCGGGCGGAAAACACACGACTACATCAGTCTATCCGGATCTGGCTCCGTTTTTCCGGAATGACCCGTAATGTTAATGTATTGGCACTCTTTTGAAAATTGTTTTTCAAGCCGGGTTTATCGAATATATTTTCACCAGTAAGATCTTCGAATATCTCCGGTTCACAATCTTTTACACTTTCTAAAAACTCTTCTGTATTATTGAAAAAGTACTGTGTCTCAGGTTTTACTATGCTAAATGCTAAAATCTTTGTGTTATATTTTATCAGACGGACTTTCTTTTTTACATTGCCTTGTTCGTCCAGGGAGACGGAATAATTAAAATTTACCATTGAGGTATTTTGTTTAATTTTAAAATATCCTGCTGCGGAGGGGCAGCAGGAATATTAAATCTGCGATGAAGAGATTATATTCACCGAGCGGTTCTTTGTATTCAAAGGCTTACTTTGAAATTCCTTTAATATTACTTCTTTTTTGGCAGTGTCTTTTTCTGATGCATCGTTTATGAAAAAGGGATTTTCACCTATTATCGATACTTCATTTTGCGTTACCACAGTTAATTGTGTCATTATTTATTGCTCATTGATTTAATTATTCAAAATTACCCCTATTACGCTTTCTAAACAAATAAAAATAAGGGCATTTGTTATATCACTTTTTAAAAGTTTTCAATAAAACTTTAAATTTGCGTTGTATTTCAATATTTTATTCTGAAAATTGTTAGACCAATCCCCAATATTATGATTAACTCTTCTACCATTGATTTAATAAAGACATTTACTAAAGAAGAATTCTCTGAGTTCGAAAGCTTCGTTAAATCCGAGTTCTTCAATACGCATAAACCTGTAATACTCTGTTTCGAATTTCTCAAAAAACATTACCCCGATTTTGATAAGAATGAATTCAATAAGGAAAATCTCTATGAGAAAATCTATCCGGGCAAAAAATACAATGATACAAATGTAAGAGTAAATCTCTCTGCTATTCTGAAGCTGGCAGAATCTTACCTTGCGTTCAAAAACTTCAGGCAGAACGATTTTGAAAGCTCGCTTATTCTTGCGCAGGATTCATACAAAAGAAGCCTTCCGAAATTTGAAGAGCGCTATCTGAAAAACTGCGAAGGGATCTTATCTAAAAGGACATTCCTCGATGAAAACTACTTCTATGAGAGATTCTCACTGGAGAATACTAAGACTCAGCAGCGGAAATCAGAAGACCAGTATCAGTATATCGGCTCAATTCAGGTTGCCAATGATAACCTGACTTACTTCTATTATTCAAAGCTGCTCAGAAATTATGTGCTGATTCTTAACGAGCAATCTGCTGTTGAAGTAGAGTATGACCTGAGCTCAATAAAAATCGTAATGGAGTTTGCTAAGATGTATGACTTCTCCAAATATCCTGCGATAATGCTGTACATGAACCTGCTGAAGATGTTCCTCAATTCCGACTTCAATGCCTACGATGAAGCAAAGAAAATTTTTATGGAAGAAGGAGTGGATATGGATTCAGGTGAAAAGTTTAACGTATATGTTTACCTCACCAATTTTACATTTAAGAAGTATATTGAGTTCAAGAACTTCGACTACCTTCGCGAGTGCCTGAATGTACACCTTCATCAGATAGAAAATAAAGTCTTCGGCGGCAAGTATCTCACTTATACTATATATACAAATCTTGTTTCCATGGCATCACGGCTTAATGACTTTGAGCTTGCTGAAGAGCTAATCCATAAATATAAACCGCTGCTTTCGCCGGTTAACAGAGAGAGCTTTTATGAATATGCCCTTGCAAGGAACTACTATCTGCGCGGCGACTTCACTAAGGCTATGCAGATTATCATTAAGACTAAGCCTGCCGATATTTTTTATGAGCTTACTATAAAGGGCATGCTGCTTACTATTTACTATGAGCTCTCATATTTCGAAAATGCCTTTGCCCTTGTAAATACATACAGGCATACTGTAAAATCTCCTTTATTAAAGACTTCTGACCGGACTATTTTTTCCACATTCATAAGGCTGTATGCAAAACTTTTGAAGCTGAAGACTTCACCGGATAAATCCAAAAAAACGGACTTGCAGTTCATGATAGAAAAAGAAACTTATATTCCGCATAAATCATGGATGCTGGAGAAGCTAAATTTGATTTAAGAATTAAGATTTATGATTTAAGATTTTTTTGAAAAAGTCGGGTTTTGGTCGGATTCTTGTTTCAATTACGAGTTTCGAATTCCAAGTTCCAAATTTCATTATTCACTATTAATTATTCATTATTAATTTTCTGAATTGGTCGGATTTTGGTCGGATTTTCCTTTCGCCGTTATTGTAAAAACAATACCGGCATTTTTTATTTCTTTCCATAGTCGGATTTTGGTCGGGTTTTATTTTGTGTTACAGTAACCCCATCCTTTAGGATGGGGATCAATAAATACTTCGAATAACCCTTTAGGGTTGAACTGAACAACTCTTAATTTTGCCCTGAAGGGCTGAATCAGTAAACTGCAAGACCCCATCCTAAAGGATGGGGTTACTGAATTTCCATTTTGCATTTGGTCGGAAAATGGTCGGGTTTTATTTGGTAACTATATACCATTTTGGACGAGAGTAAAAAATTCCTCCCTTGAGGGAGGTGGCGAGTCCCGCATCAGGTGCGGGATAAACTCCGCGAGACGGTGGGTGTTCGTTCAAACACCCCTCCCTCCGCTTCGCGGAGTACTCCCCTCAAGGGGAGAATTAGTTTGTCCAAAGTAGTATATAGTCACCTTTTATTGCCATCGATATTGTAAAAACAATTCCGCAATTCTTTAGAAATAATTTTTTGATGAATTTTTGACGGATTTTATTTTTGTCTCTTTAACACCCCTCCCGGCATTGCCTTCTTCCCTCATTGGGAGAGTTTTATTTACTAAAACTGAGCGTGAATCCTGTATCTAACATCAGTTAGTATAATAATTTTAACACTTGCCTATGAGAGCCATAATTCTCCCCTTGAGGGGAGTCCGACCTTTAGGTCGGGAGGGGTGTTCTCCTAACTTAACAAATAAATATAAATTGCAGTGGGATTATAAAAAATGATGTGTTCCCTATTAGTATATATAGGGAGAAATATTTTTTTCTGACTTTACGAAATGAGTTAATTACCGGCGGGCGTTGGTAAAAACACCAACGAGGGCAACCAAGACTTCCCCCTCCTTTAGAAGCTATCAATTATCAAGTCCCGCTTTAGCGGGATAGGGGGACTGAGGGGGCGGTATCAAACGCACAATAATATATTTGTATGAGTTATAAAAAAGGAAATGTTCCCTATTTAGTAAGTATAGGGGGAATTATTGTTAATATTCGTAAAAATAATTATTAGAATAGTAAGAAATAATTTATCAAAATTAAGTTTCTTCAAACAATTTTCTGGACTCACTTTCAATAAACTGATACGTAATACTTTCAAAACGAACTCCTATCTCAATACTTTTCATCATATCATCTTTATCCTCAAGTTCTACAAATGAATCCATAAAATCTGAAACAGTATTTGAAATATCTGTCCACACTATTCTATCAACTTTTAATTTATCTAATATTTCTGAAGCTTCTTTATATAATTCTAATAATTCCTTTAATCGATTTTGTCTTTCTCTAAAATTGCTAAGACTGTACACTTCATGCATTTTATCTACCATTTTCAAACGAATATTTCTGTATTCTTCTAAAGTTTTTATTTGAGTAAGCAATTTATTATTTCTTACAGTATTTTTCCAGCTAGCCTCATTATTTTTTTCTAATAAATTATGAGAATTTTTTATCTGCCTATTATTCAACCAAATATTTACTACTACTGTTAGCAAAGAAACAAATACGGCAACATACGGTGCATAAATTTCAAAATTTGATTTTGTTGGCACAATAATATTTATTATTTGTCTTGCTGAATCTACAAGTGTTGTATCCAATCTTTACTTTGTTAATTTTTCAGTTTGATCTTGTATTAACTGAACTGCGTGTGTATTGAATAATGCTAATGATTTTTGAAGCTCACTAATACTTTCTTGTTGTTCCTTATAATTATTAAATCTTGTATTAAAAAAATCTATAAATAATCGATACATTTCATTTATTAATATAACCGGTGTTTCTTTATCATGGCTAGTAAAAGTCAATGATTCACCTTCAAGCGTTACAAATAATAGTAATTCATTTTGCAAAAAATAAATTTCTTTTTTTGTAGCATTAATTTTTTCCCATTCAATATTTTCATCCTTATAATCTAAATGCATAGCGTATTCTAATATTGTACTAAACTTAGCCTTAATATTGATTATTAATTTGGAAAATCTTTGAATCCATTCGCTTCGGAGTTTTATTAAATTATCGGCTTTCATTTGTTCCCTATTAGCTTTAATCTGCATCTTGGTATTGATGTAACTAAATATCAGAGCTCCAAATGAGAGTGATAAAACTAAGTAATCTTTTAAGTCCATTTTAGATTATTTCTTTCAAGTTACATTTATAGAATTTTATTTTAAAGGATTATTTTTAAATCACATCGCTCCTCTTCCACAAAATTTCTTTCTCCCTTCATATTTCCTATATATTTTAAAAAAGGTTTAATATATTAAAATTAACTCTTACCCTTAAATTAAAATATAATTTAATATGGCAGAAAAGCGTCACAAAACGAACTTCTCTCTTATCTTATCCTCGGTAGTATTATTGATAATTAGTACGATGATTTTATCTTCATGCGGAAATGATAAACCTAAAAGCAAAAAGACAATGGACACTAAGCCCATGTCTATCAAACAATTCGATACTCCACCCGGAGCAGACCCATCCGTATCTGCGGAAATGGGCGGTAAAGGCTTCACCGGAGAAGGGTGGACTACCAATACTAATATAAGCGTACTCGGAAACCCTAAAGCTGTTAAAGGCGGAATGATTGTAATGTCTATGCCTGATTTCCCTGCTACTCTAAGAAACGTAGGTAAAGATGAAAACTCTTACTTCAGCAGAATGGCTGCAGACTATATGTATGAGCCTCTTGTCAGCCTTGATGCAGTAACAGAAGAATTTATTCCATTGCTCGCAACTCACTGGAAAATCTCCGAAGATAAAAAAGAATTTACTTTCAGAATAAATCCTGATGCAAGATGGGCAGACGGAAAGCCTGTTACATCTGAAGACGTTGTTGCAACATGGAAGCTGAAAGTTGATGAAGGTATTCTTTCACCTGAAACAAACGAACTTTATAAAAGATATTCCGAGCCTGTTGCTCTCAGCAAGTACATAGTTAAAACTACTGTATTGCAGAAAGAGCCTGAATGGAAACTCTTCTTATACTTCGGCGCTTCTATGGCAATCTTACCTGCTCACTACATTGGCGGAATAAAAGGCGCTGAGTATCTTGAAAAATTCCAGTTTGAAGTTGTACCTGGAACAGGACCATACACAATCGATAAAGCCGATATTAAAAAAGGACAGTCGATTGCTATTAAAAGAAGAAGTGACTACTGGGCAGAAAAAGATCCTGCAAACGTAGGTCTTTATAATTTTGACGTAATAAGATTTGATGTTATCTCTGACCAGAAGCTTGAATTTGAAAAATTCAAAAAAGGCGATATCGATGTTCTTTCATTCACAGGTGTTACACGCACAAATAACTGGGAAGAAGGCTTACAAATCGATGACGTAACACGCGGACTTATTCAAAAGACAGAAGTATTCAATGAAAATCCATCGGGCACAAGAGGCTTTGCATTCAATATGCGCAAGCCGCCGTTCGATAATATCAAAATGAGAAAAGCATTTGCACACTTGCTTGATAGAAAAAAGATACTTGAAAAACTTTTCAGAAATTCTGCTAATCTTCTTTATTCATACTATGCAAACTCACCGTATGAAAATCCGGATAACATAAAAATTGATTACAACTTCGATGAAGCAGTAAAATTATTAGGAGAATGCGGTTACACACAGAAGAACGGTGACGGTTATTTAGTAAAAGACGGAAGAGTTTTAGAGATTGAATTGCCTTTCGGTAATCCTTCTTTAGAAAAATTCTTAACTGTTTACCAGGAAGATCTGAAAAAAGCAGGCGTGAAATTAAATCTGAAACAAGTTGACGGAACAACAAACTTCAAGCTTGGTAACGAAAGAAACTTCACAATGCTTGTAGCAGCATGGGGCGGATTAAGATATCCGAATCCACAAACATCATTAAGCTCATCATCAGCTACCGGCGATAACACAACAAACTGGCCGGGCGTTGCTGACCCAAGAATTGACGAGTTAATTAAAAAATACGATACAGAATACAACAGAACAGAAAGAATTAAACTGATGAGACAAATCGATAAAATTGCATGCGATTATATCGGTTATGCATTCACATGGTACTATCCTGCAGAAAGAATTGCCTACCACAATAAATTCGGATACAATCCGGGTATGTTAACAAAGACCGGTGATTACCTTACAATCCCGGGAATTTGGTATTTCGATCCTGAAAAATATGCTGAATACGATGCTGCATTAAAAGATAAGAATCTTAAAATGGAAATCGGTGCAAAGGAAAATAAATACTGGCTTGATATCAAGAAACAATTAGAAGCTAAATTACAATAATATAACTTCGGAGCGGTATCGATAAGATGCCGCTCTGACTTTTCTATATTCCATTAAAAATACCACTATATGTTTAGTTATTTTTTAAGACGATTTTTATTGATCATTCCTACCTTTATAGGTATTACACTCATCACGTTTTTGATCTTACAGATTGTACCCGGCGGTCCCCTCGAAATGGAAATAATGAGGCTGAAGATGGGCGGTGCAAACGGTGATGGAACAGGCGGTAACTCGGGAAGCTCAGGCATTAATATTCCTGAATCTGCGATGCAGGAGATAAAAAAATTCTACGGCTTCGATAAACCTATACATGAAAGATATTTTCAGTGGGTTGGAAACCTTATGAAGCTCAATCTCGGAAAATCTTATGTATATGCAGAGCCTGTATGGGATGTAATTACAAGCAGGTTTCCGATATCGATTTACTTCGGGCTCATTAGTTTTGTACTGACGTATATGATATCGATACCCCTGGGGGTATTTAAGGCGGTAAAGAACGGCTCAATGTTCGATGTATTGAGCTCGGTTTTTGTATTCATAGGATACTCAATACCGGGCTTTGCACTTGGAGCATTTTTACTTGTGATGTTTGGCGGAGGAAGCTTTTTAGACTGGTTCCCGCTCGGAGGATTCCGTTCAGAAGACTGGGATACAATGTCCTTTATGAGCAAAGTAACTGACCAGCTGCATCATACAGTTCTTCCTCTTGTTTGTTATCTCATAGGAAGTTTTGCAACGCTTACCATCCTAACGAAAAACTCTGTAATAGAAAATTTAAGTCAGGATTATATCCGCACAGCATTTTCTAAAGGTATCTCTGAAAACAAAGTTATATTCAAGCATGCTTTGAGAAATTCACTTATCCCTGTTTCAACAGGTATCGGGCATTTCTTATCTCTTATATTAGCAGGAAGCTTTTTAATTGAAACGGTATTTAATATCGACGGAATGGGACTTCTGGGCTACAAGTCAGTAGTGCAGAGAGATTATCCCGTAGTGATGGGTATATTGGTTATATCAACCTTATTGCTTTTAATCGGGAACATCATTTCCGATATTCTTTACGCGCTCGTAGATCCGAGAATCAGATTCAAATAATTTTATATTGTTTTTCCCAATATGGATAATACAGAAAATTTAGAAACACCGAAAACAAAAGCAGAAAAAAAAGCTGAGAAGAAAAAACAAATCTCTACCTCTCTCTTCAGAAAGAGATGGAAGAAATTTAAAACGCTTAAACGCGGTTATTATTCTTTTCTGGTGATTTTATCGCTTTACATTCTCTCTTTCTTCCTGCCGCTATTAGTGGGCAGAAATGCTTTAATCGTTAAATACGACGGCAGCTATTATTTCCCCGTATTTAAATTTTATCTTGCTGAGCAGTTCAAGCAGCAGGGTGTTCAGGGTGAAGCGCATTACAGAAAGCTTAAAGAGCAGTTCAAAGAAGCTGATAACGGCAACTGGGTATTAATGCCGGTACATCCGTTCGGACCCAATGAAAATCTGCTTGATGAAATTACTGAAATTCCGCCTACATCGCCGGACAAGCTTCACTGGTTCGGAACAGATGACAGAGGGCGTGACGTTTTTGCGCGGGCAGTCTATGGCTTTAATATAGGTCTCAGCTTCTCGCTTGTCGTAACAATTTTCAGTTTTATAATCGGTATCTCTATCGGCGCTATGCTGGGTTACTTCGGCGGCACGGTAGATATAGTAGGGCAGAGATTCATTGAGATATGGTCAACGCTGCCATTCTTGTACGTGATGATTATATTAAGCTCGATATTAAATCCTAACTTCTTCCTGTTAACGCTGGTGCTTACGCTATTCGGATGGATAAGCATGACTTATTATATCCGCGGTGAGTTCTACAGGGAAAAAGCCCGTGATTACGTTTCAGCGGCTGTATCGATGGGCGCAAGCAATACAAAAATAATTTTCTCGCATATACTGCCAAACGCTTTGACTCCGGTAGTTACATATCTGCCGTTCACAGTCGTGGCAAATATTTTCTCGCTCGTTGCATTGGATTATTTAGGCTTCGGTCTTCCGCCTCCCACACCAAGCTGGGGACAGCTGATGTCACAGGGTATGGCAAACATTGAAAAATGGTGGCTCATTGCCACACCGCTCGGCGCTATGTTTTTAACTCTTCTTGCAATTACTTTCATAGGTGAAGCTATAAGAGAAGCATTTGATCCGAAAGTATATTCAAGACTGAAATAAGTTTTAGTAGTTGATGTATGGATTTAAAATATAAGATAAATATTTTTTGGAGCGATGCAGATAATGTTTATATAGCAGAAATGCCTGAACTATCCGGCTGTATGGCTGACGGAAAAACTTATAAAGAAGTTTTAAAAAACATTGAAGTAATTGCAGAAGATTGGATTGAAACGGCAGAAATGCTGGGAAGAAAAATCCCCGGACCAAGACCTGCAAGAAACTTAAAACATTTAACAAAAAAAGTTTAGCTTAATTAGTTTAATAAATGGCAAACAAACTTGTAGAAATAAAAAATCTCAGAACGTATTTCTTCGTTGAAGCGACGGATAAGGCTATCGATGCCGGAAACTATGCTCACGATGAAAACTTAAATGAGCTTTACAAAAAAGATAAAAAGCTGAAGGGCAAAGTTCCTGCTAAGGCAGTCGACGGAGTTTCTTTCGATATAATGGAAGGCGAAGTGCTCGGCATTGTAGGTGAATCAGGCTCGGGTAAATCCGTTACAGCTTACTCCATATCAAGATTAATTCCTGACCCTCCCGGTAAAATTGTAGGAGGAGAAATTAAGTTTAAAGGAACTGACCTGCTGAAGCTTTCATTCGATGATATGAAAAAATACCGCGGAAAAGATATTGCCATGATATTTCAGGAACCGATGACATCGCTTAATCCTGTTATGAAAATCGGCGACCAGCTGATGGAAATAATTCTTCAGCATGAAGAAGTTACAAAGGAACAGGCATTCAATAAAGGCGCTCAGATGCTTGAGCTTGTCGGCATTGCCGCCCCTGAAAAAAGAATGAAAGATTATCCGCATCAGTTCAGCGGTGGTATGAGACAGAGAGTTATGATTGCAATGGCGCTTGCCTGCAATCCTTCCCTGCTCATTGCCGATGAACCTACTACTGCGCTTGACGTTACTATTCAGGCACAGATACTTGACTTAATGCTAAGACTTAAGAACGAAAGAAAAGAAGCTGCTATATTACTTATCACACACAATCTTGGAGTTGTTGCAGAAACATGCAACCGCGTAATAGTTATGTACGGCGGTAAGATTCAGGAAGAGGCTGAGGTTCATCAGTTATTCGGTAAGCCTGCTCACCCTTATACAAAAGGATTGTTATCATCGCTGCCCGACCCCGAAAATCCGCAGGAGCACCTTGTAGCTATACCGGGAATCATCCCGCATATTCTTGAGTTACCAAAAGGATGTAAGTTCTGTACAAGATGCACACAAGTAATGGATATCTGCTGGGAAACTGAACCCGAACTGAAAGAAATAAATCCGGGACAAAAAGTAAGATGTCATTTGTATTAAAAACTCAAATAAAATTTTTCATTTAAATTTCATTTAATGAAAGCTGAAAATATTCTAGAGATAAAAAATTTAAAAGTAAAATTCCCTATACACGGCGGACTGTTTCTGAAAAAAGTCGCTGAGGTAAAAGCTGTTGACGGAGTTTCACTTGAATTAAAGCGCGGTGAAACGTTAGGACTTGTAGGCGAATCCGGCTGCGGAAAATCTACTATCGGCAAAGCCGTTATTAACATATTGAAATTTTCTTCACCCGATGTTGAAATAGAAGGCGAAGTATGGATAAAGACTGACAATGGCGAAGTTGACTTGCTGAAGCTTTCAAGAAGTGAGATGAGAGGCTACCGCGGACTGATTCAGATGATTTTTCAGGACCCGTATTCATCTTTAAATTCAAGAATGTCAGTCGGACAGATTATCGAAGAGCCGATGCTTTATCATACTAAGATGAATAAGAACGAACGCATGGAGAAAGTTGCATGGCTGATGGAAAAAGTTGGTCTTCAGCCCGAGCAGTCAAAAAGATATCCTCACGAGTTTTCAGGCGGACAAAGACAAAGAATAGGCATTGCGCGCTCACTGGCGACTAATCCTAAAATCATTGTTGCAGATGAACCTGTATCCGCTCTTGATGTTTCCATTCAGGCGCAGGTAATTAATCTTATGCAGGAGCTTCAGGCAGAATTTGACTTAAGCTTATTATTTGTTGCACATGATTTATCTGTTGTGGAACATATTAGCTCGCGTATTGCAGTTATGTATCTGGGAAGCATTGTTGAAATAGGAAACGGCAAAGATATTTATCATAATCCTGTTCATCCGTACAGCAAGGCATTGCTTTCAGCAGTACCGCTGCCGAACCCGAACAGAATAAAAAAAGAAAGAATAATTTTAAAAGGCGATGTGCCTAACCCGATTAATAAGCCAAGCGGATGTTCATTCAGAACGCGCTGCCCAATTGCAAAAGCTGATTGCGCGCTTGCAGTTCCCCCTCTTGAATTAAAAAAAGAAGGTCACTACGCAGCATGCCCTTATGTATCATACGGTTCAATTATAGAAGAAAGTATCGAGAACAGAGCGTAATTTTTTTTCTAATTTGGAATAATTTTTTAAAGCCCGTTAAATTTTTATCGGGCTTTTTTATTTCTGAAAACATATATAAATTAAGTCCGTAAACAAATTTATGAAACTTGCATATTATTCATATTTTCCCGACTACAGTGAAAAAAATTTCAACATGGAGCAGTATGTTCAGACCTATCTTACTTCGAATGTAATTGTAGATGCTTCCGCATCAAAAGTACATTATCCTTCACACCGTTCGACCTTTACCATTAAAACAATGTTCAAAGGAGATGAACATTACAGAACGAATAAATGCCGATACAGGGTAAGTGAAAATAATTTCCTTTTATTAAATCCGTTTCAGGAATACGAAAGCAGAATTGATTCCGATAATACAGCGCACTCATTTGCAATATTTTTTTATCCTTCCTTCATAGATGAATTTATAAATTCAAACAAGCTCTCCGCAATTACATTGCTGGACTCTCCGGACGCAGTGAACAGAAGAATTCAGAATATAAATTTCATGGAAAAGCTTTACCTGAAAGATTCTAAATTATCTCTGGTCTTGAATAAAATAAAAAAAGCTTTAGAAAAAATTTCAGAAAATCAGAATTACATTAATGAGCAGATGTACTCTTTATTTGAATATCTTATTTCAACACAGGAAAAACTCGAAAAGGAAATAAAGAATATTCACCCTGCTAAAAAATCTACAAAGCTGGAATTATACAGAAGGCTAAGCTTAGTTAAAGATTATTTAGAATCATGTTACAATGAAAATATAAAGCTATCTGATTTAGCAAAGACTGCCTGCCTGTGCGAACATCACATGCTGCGGGAGTTTAAAAAGCATTTTAAATTTACACCACACCAGTATTTGATAAATGTAAGACTCCAGGTATCAAAAAATTTATTGAAACAAAATCATAAAAGTATATCAGAAATATCATCCGCAATCGGATTTGAACATCAAAGTTCATTCAGCCAGCTTTTCACACAAAGGTATAAAATCTCTCCGAAATCTTTCCGTCAAATCTCCGCTCAAAAAAGTCAATTATGAGTAAGTTTTAATCAGGTATTCTCAACTACATTTGTATAAGAATAATTAAAATATTTTTATGCAAAAATTAATCAGGTTATCAGTTCTTGTTTCAATCTTTACACTCTTAATTTTTAATACTTCCTATTCACAGTCAGGATGGGTTCAGCAGTCCGGTGGAGTAGGCACGCAAACTCTGCTTGGAGTATCTATGACCGATGTAAATACCGGATATATCTGCGGCGTGAGCGGAATAATTTTAAAGACTACCAATGGCGGGATAAATTGGGTATTGCAATCCAGCGGTACTACAAAATTTATCCGCACAATAAAATTTGTGAATGCAAGTATAGGGTATGCTGCAGGTGAATCGGGTTTGATTTTAAAAACGACAAATGGTGGAGCTAACTGGATTAATCAATCTATTACAATTTCCAGCGCATTTGTAAACATTAATTTCTTTAATGAATCGACGGGAACTGCAGTCGGACAAAACGGCATTATTGCAAGCACAACAAACGGCGGTTCTAATTGGACTACGCAAACAAGTGGAGTAATAGTTGAACTAACGGGAGTATGCTACACAAATGCAGCAACTGCTTTTGCAACAGGATTTGGCGGCACTATATTAAAAACTACTAATAACGGTGTCAACTGGTTTAGCCTCGCATCAAATGTTACTACAGACTTAAGAGCAGTATTTTTTACCAATGAGAATACAGGTATTGTAACTGGGCTTGGCGGAAAAGTTTTAAGAACAACTAATGCTGGAAACAACTGGACTGAAATTACCTCGGGGGTTTCTAATAATTTTTACTCAGTTTATTTTGTTAACTCAAATACAGGAATTATTGCAGGGACAGGAAAAGTAATGCGAACCACGGACGGCGGGCTATCATGGCAGAACCAGCAGATTAATTTTGCAAATGATTTATATAGTGTTTGTTTTGCAAGTGAAAATATTGGTATGGCAGTCGGTCAGCTCGGTGCCATATTTAAAACAGATAGAGGAGGAGTCGGAGTAAATCAGATTTCAACAACGGTACCGGAAAAATTTGCTTTGCAGCAGAATTATCCGAATCCATTTAATCCTATTACCGTAATTAAATTTAATATTGCAGCAGATACAAGGACAAAGATTTCAATTGTAGATTTAACAGGGAAAGAAGTTGAAGTAATAAATGATAAACCTTTAACAAGAGGCGAATATGAATTTACATGGAATGCCTCACATCTTCCAAGCGGAATATATTTTTGCCTGATGGAAACAGATAACTTTAAGCAGTCAGTTAAAATGATTTTATTAAAGTAATATAGTATATTTGTATATGAGAAAAATTTTGTTTTTAATTTTAGCCGTTACACTACCCTCGTATATTTATCCTTGTACAACTTTTTTTATCAGCGATGGTGATGTAAAAATATTTGGTAGAAATTATGATTTTCAGATAGGCAGAGGATTATTAATGGTGAATAAAAAAAATATTATCAAGGAATCACCGAAAGATAAAAACAATAACTCTATTCAATGGACTTCGTTATACGGCAGCATTACGTTCAATCAATTCGGCAGAGAATATCCTATGGGAGGAATGAATGATGCAGGCCTTGTTGTGGAACTTATGTGGATGGAAGGAACTGAATATCCTGAGGCGGACTCCCGACCCGCAGTGAATACATTACTTTGGATTCAGTATCAGCTGGATAACTCTGCTACGGTACAGGATGTAATTGACTCAGACTCGAAAATAAGAATTAGCAAAAGCAGTGTACCGATTCATTATCTAATTGCTGATAAACTCGGTAACTCGGCAGTGATTGAATTCATAGGAGGAAAGATGGTTTATCATACAGAAAGTGATATGCCGTTCAAAGTATTGGCAAATGATTTTTATTCAGCTTCAGTTGATTATCTTTCTCAGTATAAAGATTTCGGCGGAGAAAAAGCTTTGAGCGAATCACCTGCCTCATTGAACAGATTTGCCCGAACATGCAAACTGATAAAAGCGTTTAACAAAAATGAAAGTAATGGAGCAGTCAACTACTCATTCAACGTTTTGAATGAAATTTCACAGCCCGGTTCCACTCAATGGAGTATCGTTTATGATTTATTTAATTCAAAAATTTATTTCAGAACTAAGGAATCATCAAAGATTAAAAATATTGACTTAAAAGAAACTGATTTCAACTGCTTAACAGGAACGAAAGTATTTGATATAAATTCAGATACAGAAAGTAACATTAAATACTCTTTATCGGATTATACACAATCCGCTAATTATGATTTAATAAAATTTTCTTTTACTAATGTAGATTTTCTGAGAGGTACTTCTGAAGAGACAATAAAATCTTTATCAGCATATCCCGAATCATTTCAGTGCGCAAAATAAAATTATAATAAATTATTGTAATTTTTTATTTAATGAATTGTATTTCCGCACGTGAATTTTTATTTTGCATTGAGGGGAATTAGCTCAGCTGGTAGAGCGCTTGCATGGCATGCAAGAGGTCAGCGGTTCGACCCCGCTATTCTCCACTACAACAAA
>CALJIG010000022.1 GCA_937974175.1 uncultured Ignavibacteria bacterium | reverse complement strand
ATAATAAAAAAATGCCCGCCGACATAAGCCAACGGGCATCCCTCTAAGAAAGGAATCGTAGTATCTCACCTCGATCCCAAATTCAAATTAAAATTTTTCCCAAACAAATTCAACCCCAAAACCTAAAAAATTTCATAGGAAAAATAAGAGTTTTTTTTATAAATTTTATTTCTCAAACTGTATAACTATCTTCATCTTTATGGCAAAAAATACTACTCAAAAAGTCCTCACCAAAAATGAGAATAAGTCTGTAGATTTAGATAAGATTTTTGAAAATTACTTCTGGCTTATAATTCCCATTTTTGCAGTTATTTATTACATTGTAAGTAAGTCCTCATCAGGCTTTTATCAGGATGATGAAATGGGTCACTATCTCAATATGCGGGATTTCTGGACACATCCGGGAGCTATTTTAGGCAACTGGCCTAAAACAGGATATAAACTCATTATGGTTCTGCCAAGTTTGATGGGGTATCAGGGAGTTTTATTTTTCAATTCCTTAATTGCTTCTGTTACAGTTTATATGACTTATGTGCTGTTAAGAGAATATAAAATAAAGTATGCATTTTTTGGCGCGCTGTTACTTGCTTTGCAGCCTCTTTATTTTGACTTGTCCTTCCGCTCCTACGCCGAAATTTTTTCGGGACTTTTATTTTTATTTGTAATTTATTTTTATAAAAAAGATAAGCTTTTTATTTCAGGTTTAATCCTTGGATACATATTTACTGTCAGACAGGAAGTTGCACTGGTTGGATTAATATTGGCTGTG
The DNA here is from genome assembly GCA_937974175.1 of uncultured Ignavibacteria bacterium. Taxonomy (GTDB): domain Bacteria; phylum Bacteroidota; class Ignavibacteria; order Tepidaquicellales; family Tepidaquicellaceae; genus JAFDZO01. The sequence continues at coordinate 24,943 of CALJIG010000022.1, read as the reverse complement.
ATGTTTGCAATGAGAAAAAACTATTTAGCGATAATTTCTCTGGGAATATTTCCTTTGCTTTATATGTTTGCGGGATATCTTCAATCAGGTGATCCGATGTTTATAATAAATGAAATGAAGAACGTTGGTGAAATGGATTTCGGAGGCGCAAACAGAGGAGCGCTCCATTATTTTAAAGTTTATATTTTTATTGTGGGACCCATATGTCTGGCATTATTTTTATCAGGATACTTCGGCTTCATAGGCAAAAATGCAAAAGAGTATTTTAAAAAATATGATTTAATCTATATAATCTTTACACTGATGTTTCTCGTTCCTGTGGCATTAATGCTTAAAGGTGTTAACCCCGGAACATGGAGATATTTACTTCCAATATCTCCTCTTGCTGCATTTTTTGCAGTAGTTGGGTTGAATAATATTGCAGATGCTAAGTTCAGAAATATTTACATGGGGCTTACGGGTTTCATTGCATTAATAACTCTTGCATTTTTATCTCACACTTCAAACGGACTGGATGTAACTGAAGTTTCTGAGTTCACAAAAATCTTGTTCCTGGGAATATTCTTTATCGCCACATTAGTTATCAGCCGCAGCAATGTGCAGAAATATCTGAACACAGTTGCAATTGTTGGAATAATTTTAGCTGCAGGATATTTAGCAATGAACTATGAGCCAAGAAAATTAAATCCTGAAAACGAAGCAATTATAAAAATCGGAGAATATGTTAACACGCCTGAAATAAAAGATAAGAATGTTTATTTTACAAACAGCAATATTCTATTTTTCGGAGATATTCACGGTGAAAGAGGAAAAAAATTCCAGACATTGAATATGGAAAATTTATCTAAATCTCCCAAGGGTTCAATAATAATCTGGGATACACACTACGGATACAGACCTGAATATAAGAAAGATGTAAAGCTTGATGTACTAAAGGACACTTTGAATTATAAACTACTGAATCAATTTATTTCTACTGATAGAAAGTTTGCTGCATATGCATTTGAGAAATTAAATTAATTTGATAAAAGACGATAAGAAAATATTATTTTTAAATTCCGCTCTTACTATTGAGAATCCGTACATTAGTACAGAAGAAGCTTTAGAATGGCTAAAGACAGAGAATGAAAGAATAAATGTTAAGATAGAAGAAATTAAGTTCAGTGAAATGCCTGACTGGTATTTCGATGAGGCAACCGGAAACTTAAGACATGTTTCAGGCAAGTTCTTTTCTATAGAAGGTATTCACGTAAAAACAAACTGGGGTAAAATTCCGGAGTGGACTCAGCCCATAATTAATCAGCCTGAAGTCGGATATCTGGGTATTATTACAAAGCGCTTTAACGGCATTTTGTATTTTCTAATGCAGGCCAAGATTGAGCCCGGCAATATAAATTACGTTCAGCTTTCACCGACAATACAAGCAACAAGAAGTAATTACTCGCAAGTTCATAAAGGTAAAAGACCTCTATATTTAGAATACTTTAACGGTGAAAAAAAATCTCGAGTTTTACTTGACCAGCTCCAGTCTGAACAAGGTGCACGTTTCTTAAGAAAAAGAAACAGGAATATTATTATTGAAATTGAAGATGAAATAGAAATTTATGAAAACTTCAGATGGCTTACGCTGGGACAAATAAAAAAAATGATGATGAATGATAATGTGGTGAATATGGATACAAGAACCGTTATTTCATGTATTCCGTTCGATGTTGAAAATTTTGAAGATGTTGGAGAATCAAAGGGATATGAGAATGATTTGCTGCGTTCATTTATCGATAAAGATAATTGTTTGAATGAAACTGACGAAATAATTTCATGGATAACGAAAATTAAATCCAAATATGATTTAGATGTAAGACAGATTCCTCTTAAAGGTGTAAAGAACTGGAGCAAGGATGATTATTCAATATATCATGACGATAAAAAATATTTTTCAGTAATTGCAGTTAATGTCCATATAGATAATCGTGAAGTTAAGTCATGGTCGCAGCCGTTAATAAAGTCTGCTCAGGAAGGTATAATAGCTTTTCTTATAAAAAAAATAAATGGAGTATATCATTTTCTGGTACAGGCAAAACTTGAAGCAGGGAATTTTGATATAATAGAGCTTGCTCCGACTTTGCAGTGCTTAACAGGAAATTACAGAAAAGGACTTAGTGAATACGAACCTGAGTTTTTGAATTATGTACTTAATGTAGATAAAAAACAAATTCTGTATTCTGCATATCAGTCAGAAGAAGGCGGCAGATTTTACAGAGAGCAGAATAAAAATTTAATCATCGAAGTAGATGAAAATTTTCCTGTTGAAGTCCCCGAAAATTTTATCTGGATGACTTTAAATCAGATACAGGTATTTTTGAAATTTAATAATTATTTAAATATTGAAGCGCGGAGCTTAATATCCTCTGCCAGATTTATATAAAATGAATATAGGTGTTCTTGGCTGTGCAAATATAGCAATGCGTTCTGTCATCCCTGCAATAAAATCTATCTCTGATTTTAATTTAATTGCAGTTGCAAGCAGAACTATTGAAAAAGCAAATGAGTATGCTGAAAAATTTCAGTGCGATGCTATGGAAGGCTATGATAATTTAATTTCAAGAAAGGATATTGATGCATTGTATATTCCGTTACCTACTGGGATGCACTTAGAATATGTTGTAAAAGCACTTGAAAACGGTAAGCATATTATAGCTGAAAAATCTCTTGGGATGAATTACACTGAAGTTGAAGCGATGGTGAACTTAGCTAAAGAAAAAAATCTCTTGCTGATGGAAAATTATATGTTCGAATATCACTCCCAGCATAAGTTTGTTTCGGATTTAATAAATAATAATGAAATAGGTGAGCTAAGATTATTCAGAAGTTCATTCGGAATTCCTCCGCTTTCCAAGAATAATTTTCGTTATAATAAATCTTTAGGCGGCGGTTCCTTACTTGATGCAGCAGGTTATCCTATAAAAGCTGCTCAGATGTTTTTAGGATATGATATTATGGTTAAAGCTTCAAATTTATTTATAGATAAATCTCTTGATGTAGATATATTTGGCTCAGCCTATTTATCAGGTAACACTTCTATAGCTGCTGAAATCGGTTTTGGATTTGATAATTTTTACCAATGTAATTATGAGATTTGGGGCTCAAAAGGAAAGATAACAGCCTTAAGAGCTTTTACGCCGCAGCCGGATTATTCGCCGAGGATTGTCCTTGAAAAGGATAACCATAGGCAGGAGTTTCCCGTACCGGCTGATAATCATTTTGTAAATATACTGAAAGAATTTATCAGGGCTATAAAAGAAAAAGATTTTGAATTACACTACAATAAATTATTAAATCAGGCGAAGCTGCAGGAAGAAATAAGATTGCTTAGCACAAAAAATTTTATAAACTAAATTGAACTATGTCTTACCCTTGTCCTATTTGTTACAATAAAAATACATATCTTAAAAATGCGAGAATGAGTTTGTACAAATGCGATGCATGTGACCATACATTTACTATCATTCCAAAAGATGAAGAAGAACCATATAATGAAAACTATTTCATAGAAACTCATAAGAACTGGTTTGCAAATCCTGATACTCCTTTATTTGAATATTGTCTGAACGTTATAAAAGAATTTCTGAAGGGCAAAAAAATTAAGATGCTTGATGTGGGCTGCGGTACCGGCAGCTTCCTGAAACATATCCATAAAATTGACCCTTCCATGGATTTAACCGGGATGGATTTTGTAACAAATGAATCACCGGGAATAAAATTTATAGCAGCAGATTTTCTTACCTGGGATGTACCTGAAAAATATAATGCAATAACAAATTTTATGGTGATTGAACACGTGCCTGATCCGCATTTATTTGTAAAAAAAATGCACGATGCTTTGACTGATGACGGAATACTTATCGTTAACACAATTCATAACAACAGTATAATTTATAAGCTGGCAAGAGCTTTGAATGGTGTAGGATTTTCAGTTGCCCATGATAGATTATACGATCATCATCATCTGCAGCATTATTCAAATCAATCGTTGAAAAAAGTTATTGAGATGGAAGGTATGGAAGTTTTTAAAATCAGAAATCATAATTATAAACTGAAAGCAGTGGACGTCCCTTCAAATAATCCCGTTGTTGCAGGAATTTATAAATTTGCAACACTTTTATTATTCGGGCTTTCAAAACCGTTCAATGCCGGTCATCATCAAACTTTATTCTGCCGTAAGAAAAAATAGTATTGAACAATAAAATTCAAATATCAGTTGTAAGTCCTGTTTATAATGCGGAAAAATTAGTTGATGCATTAGTTGAGAGGATAATTGCATCAGTTTCAAAAATTACACCTGATTTTGAAATTATACTTGTTGATGATTTCAGTCCTGATAGTTCCTGGAGAAAGATAAAAGAAAATTGTTCTAAGTATTCACTCGTTAAAGGAATTAAGTTGAGTAAAAATTTTGGACAGCAGCATGCTCTTGCTGCAGGTATGGAAAATGCAAGAGGCGAGTGGATTGTAATAATGGACTGTGACTTGCAGGACAGACCGGAAGAAATTGTAAACTTATACAACAAAGCTTTAGAAGGGTATGATATAGTTCTTGCAAGCCGAGTTCAGCGAAGAGATGATATCATAAAAAAAATGCTTTCCAAATATTTTTATGCTTTGCTTGGATATCTTACCGGAACAAAGCAAGATGATACTGTTGCTAACTTTGCAGTGCTTAGCAGAAAAGTTGTAGATGCAATTAAATCGATGGGAGACTATCACAGATATTTTCCCACAATGGTTAAATGGGTCGGCTTTAAACTTATAACTTTGAAAATTGAACACGCCGACAGAGAAGACGGGAAAAAATCTTCTTACTCATACAAAAAACGATTAGATCTTGCTGTAAATACAATTTTATCATTTTCAGATAAACCTCTTCGTCTTGCTGTTAAACTTGGATTGATAATTTCTTTTATATCGGCTTTGTACTCAATATATGCTGTCATATTATTCTTCGAAGGGAAGGTAAATGTGACGGGGTGGACAAGTTTATTTATTTCAATCTGGTTCTTTTCGGGATTAATTATTTCTGTTCTTGGTATGGTAGGCTTATATCTCGGGAAAACATTTGAGACCGTCAAGCATCGCCCTATATATATCATCGAAGAAAAATTAAACGATTGATACTTATTTATGAAAGTTCAAATCCTCGGTTCTAACGGTTACATCGGTAAGAACTTTACTCATTATTTACGCTCCCTGCAAAATTTAAATTTACAACTCTTCGATATTAATTCGGATTCCATACATTTCGACTTACAATACTCCCAATTAGATATTTCAGATAATTCAGATGTTTTAAAGATTAAATTCGATTCCGATTTTATATTTATTTTTTCAGGGTTAACGGGTACCGGTGCAGGATTTACAAAGTATGAGGATTATGTAAAAATAAATGAGATTGGATTATTAAATATTTTAAACTCTCTTAAAGAACAAAATTATAAAGGTCGAATTATTTTTCCTTCCACGCGATTAGTTTATAAAGGAATTAAAGATACTCCTTTAAAAGAAGATGGTGAAAAAGAGTTTAAGACACCTTATGCTATAAACAAATATTCTTGTGAGCAGTTTTTAAAAATGTATAATAATATGTTTGGTCTTAATTATACCGTCTTTAGAATCTGTGTTCCTTATGGGAATTTAGTAGGTGATGAATATTCGTATGGTACGGTAGGATTTTTTCTTAACAAAGCAGCAAGGGGTGAAAACATTACTTTGTATGGTGACGGTTCGCAGAAAAGAACTTTTTCCCATGTTCACGATATTTGCAGGAATATCTGGGATGCTTCAAAATCTGGGAGTACATTAAACGAAGTTTATAATATTGGCGGAGAAACATTCAGTCTTTTTGAATCTGCAAGTATTGTTGCTGAAAAATTTAATGTGAAAGTTGATTTAACGCAATGGCCTGAAGTTGATTTAAAACTTGAATCGGGAGATACTATCTTTGATTCAGGAAAGTTGGATAAAATAACAGGAGGGAATTATGATTATAATTTTAATGAGTGGGTTCGAGGTTTAAATAGATAGCTGACGGAGAAATCTCCGCCAGCTGAGAAAATTTTTATTTTTTATCTTTACAGCAGTTTTTACTTCCGCAGCTTTTGTATTCTTTGTTCTCTACGGGAGTATCTTTTTTTACGTCTGATTTTGTATCAAATCCTGCTTTGTTAATCACACTTTCAATATCTTTTTCGGATACTTGTCCTGCCGCATAAATTACTTTTGTAGTTTTTGTTTTTGAATCAGCAATAACTTCTTTTACACCACTTAGTTTTTTTACTTCAGAAGATATTTTATTTTCACATGAGCCGCATGTCATACCTTCGCACTTAAACTCTACAGCTTTGTCATTTTTATCTAATACCTGAGTGTTTCCTGCAGACTCGTTTTTTGTCTGTTCAGTTTTTGTTTCAGTTTGTTTGTTTTCAGCAGTTTTAATTTCATTTTTACCGCATCCGGCAAATAAAAATACTGCACAAATTGTAAGGGCAAGTAAGTTTGTTTTTATCATTAGTGTATGTGATTTGGTTTTAAATTTTAACTGTTTTTAATCTTAAAGAATTCCCGATAACTGTAACAACATCACTGAATGCCATAAGCATTGCAGCTAAAACCGGGCTAATAATAATTCCAACCGGTGACAGCAGCCCTGCCGCCAATGGTATAGCAATGATATTATAAAAGAAAGCCCAGAAAATATTTTGTTTTATTATCTGAACAGTTTTTTTAGAAATATTGATTGATTTAGTAATGCTTCTCAAATCTCCCTTAACTAATATCACATCCGCTGAGTCAATTGCAACATCAGTCCCTGTTCCAATTGCAATACCTACATCTGCTTTTGCAAGTGCGGGAGCATCATTAATTCCGTCGCCTATCATTGCAACTTTTTGATTATTTGCCTGAAGCTCTTTTACTATTCTTAATTTATCTTCGGGGAAGACATTTGAAAAATAAGTCTCAAGCCCAACCTCCTTGGCTATACTTTTAGTTACAAGTTCATTATCTCCTGAAATCATACAAACTTCAAATCCGCTGCTTTTTAAAGTATCAATAACTTCACGTGATTCTTGTTTGATATCTTCGTCAAAAGAAATACGTCCGCAAATTTCATTGTTAATGCTGATAAATAGATTTCCTTTTGAATTCAGATTTTCGAATTCTCTAAAACTTGTCTCAGTATATGTATTAGTAAGAACTTTTTCCTTTATATAACGAAGGCTTCCTACTGAAACTTCTTTTTTGTTTACAGTTCCTGTTACTCCAAGTCCTTGCTCATTATTTAAACTTTCAACATCCGTGTAATAATTAATATTATTATCCAAGCAATAATGAACAATGGATTTTGCTATCGGGTGATTAAAATGTTTCTCTAAAGAAAAAACATATTTCAATAAATCTTTTGTTGAATAATTTCCAAGAGAAATAATGCTCTCGAATTTCAGTTCACCGGTTGTTATTGTTCCCGTTTTGTCGAAACAAATTGTGTCAATTTTGTTTAACTTTTCAATAGCATTTATATTGTTAAATAAAATCCCGTTATCTGCTGAGCGGCCGATTCCTACAACAACTGCCATAGGAGATGCAAGACCTAAAGCGCAAGGGCAGGCAATAATTAAAACTGAAACGGCATTTAACATCGCTGCTGAAAAAGGAACTCCCACTATGAAATTCCAGATTACAAAAGTTATTATTGCAATCAAAATTACAGTAGGTACAAATATCGCTGAAATTCTGTCGGCTAATTTTTGTATTTCAGGTTTTGAATTTGAAGCATCTTTTACTAGATTTATAATCTTTGCAAGCCGTGTATCATTTCCTGTTTTTAGGGCAGTAACTTTAATGAAACCGTTTTTCACAATAGTACCGCTAATGACTTCATCACCTTTTCTTTTTTCAAGTGGAAGTGATTCACCTGTCATTGCGCTTTCATCTACAACACAATTCCCGTTTAGTATAGTACCGTCAACCGGAATTTTGTCTCCGGTTTTAATTAAAACAACATCACCGCTTTTAACTTTTTTAAAAGGGATAGTAATTTCTTCTCCGCCTCTTTCAACAATAACTGTTTTACTCTGTAAATTTTTTAAACTCTTAATAGAAGTCTGAGCTTTGGATTTCATTACCAGCTCAAGATAATTTCCAATAAGAATAAAGGTGGTTATCATTGCAGCTGTTTCATAATATACATCATGAGTATCCTTTAACGCTTCCCATTGAAGATTAAAAATATGGTTAATCGTAATGACCAGACTGAATATAAATGAGGACATCGTTCCAAGGCTAACTAAAGCGTTCATATCAGGAACACCAGATCTCGTGGAATTTACAGCGCCTTTTAAAAATTTTATTCCACACCAAAAAACTACGATAGAAGTTAATATAAGCTGTAATATTAAATTATAATTGTGAGGAATTATCAGACCGGGCAATAAACCTAAATGGTCTTTCATTGCAAGCAGCATTACAATTACAGATAAACCGATTGCAGTGAAAATTTTTGTACGTTGTAGTCTTTTTAACTTTTCTTTTTTTTCCTGTTCTAAACTTTCTTCATCTTCAACAACATCAAATCCTAAACTCTTTATAGAAGAAATAATTTTAGGTATAGCTATAAGATTTTCTTCAAAATCAACTTTTGCAGTCTCTGAGGAAAAACTCACTTCAACCTTTTTCACACCTTCAAGTTTTGATAAGTACGAGTTGATACTGTTTGCACAGCCCGAGCAATTCATTCCAACTATATCAAGTTCTATTTGTTTTATATTATTCATTTTAGTTTGTCGGCAATTCTGCTTGCTCTCTTGTTTTCTAAAACATCGTGGACGCGTATAATGTTCGCACCATTTGCAATTCCAATTGAGTTTGCTGCTATTGTTCCTTCTAGTCTTTCATTCATTTGTGTAGGATATATTTTATCCATAAAACTTTTTCTTGATACGCCTAATAAAATGGGATAGCCAAGACTTTTAAATCTTGAAATATTTCGAATCAAAGTTAAATTATGCTGCAAATTTTTTCCAAAGCCGATACCCACATCTGTCATTATCTGCTTTATTCCTGCTGCCTCTGCCTTGTTAACGGAGTTAACCAGATACTCATAAACTTCTTCAACTACATTATTATACGTTGGATCTTTCTGCATGTCTCGTGGCGTTCCTTTTATATGCATCAAAATACACGAGGCGTTATATTTAGCCGTTACATCGGGCAGCTTATCATCAAAATTAAATCCGCTTATATCGTTTACAATTTCTGCTCCTGCTTTTAGTGCTTCTTCAGCGACTTCGTGTTTATAGGTATCAATTGAAACCGGAATATTTATTTTCTTCTTTAACTCACTTATCACAGGAATCACTCTTTCAAGTTCTTCGTCAATTGTGATTGATTCAGAACCCGGTCTTGTGGATTCACCTCCAACATCTATGAAATCTGCACCATCCATTTCCATCTGTACTGCATCTTCGATTACTTTATCAAGCTTTACTTTACTCTCAAAGTATTTCCCCCCGTCTGAAAAAGAGTCAGGAGTAATATTAAGAACTCCCATTATGTGAGTTCTTGAATTCAAATCATATACAACATTCTCAAACTTATAAATCATTAACTTACTTCTGCTCCGTTAGAAATTGTTCCGTCAATAGTTACAATCTTTAAATGTTTGCCATGTTTTGCCGCAAGCAGCATTCCCTCGGATTCTATTCCCATCAGTTTTGATGGTTTAAGGTTATCAACTACAACTATTAATTTACCTATTAAAGATTCAGCTGTGTAATGTTCCGATATTCCGGATACAATTTGTTTCTCTTTATCTCCGACTTTTAACTTCAGCTTTAATAATTTTTTGCTGTTTGCAACTTTCTCTGCTTCAATTACTTCTCCGACTTTCAAAGTTACCTTCTTAAAATCATCAATTGAAATTAAATTATCTTCTTCTTTTATTTCAGGAGCAGCTTCTTTCTTTTCAAGAATCGGGAAGAGTATTTTATTCTCTCCAAGCTCAGAATTGTTTTGTAAAACAATCTCACCAATTTTATCCCATGAGAAATCTGCTTTATCTTTGTTCAGTGTTTTTAAAATTTCGTCTGCTGTGTTTGGTAAAACAGGGGCAATTGCTATAGCAATTGAATGGCAAATCTGCAGACAGTTGTTAATTATCTCTGCACATTTTTCCTTATCTGTTTTTATATATTTCCAAGGCTCTGAATCATTGAAATATTTATTTGCTGCCCTTACTATATTCATTACTTCAGTTAAACCGTCTTTCAGTTTATAGCTGTCAAATAAATCTGCTGCCGCTTTTGCCTGTGATTTTATGTAATCAAAAATTTCTATTCCGGCTGTATCGGTACTCTGTCTTGCAGGAATTTTATTGTCGAACTTTGACTTCGCAAATACAACAGTTCTGTTTATATAATTGCCAAGTATCGCTGCAAGCTCATTGTTGTTTTTTGTAACTAACTCATCAAAGCTGAATTCGGAATCTTTATTCTCAGGGAAAGTGGAAGCTAAACAGTATCTGAGCAGTTCAGAATCATATTCTGTGAGTATATCTTTAACTATTGCTCCAACACCTTTACTCTTTGAAAATTTACCGCCTCCCATATTTAAAAACTCATTGGCAGGAACATTATCCGGTAAAATATATTCACCATGCGCCATTATCATGGCAGGGAATATCAATGCGTGAAAAATTATATTATCTTTTCCTATGAAATGTATTAGCTTTGTATTTTCATCGTGCCAGTATTCTTTCCATTTATCCGGCTCGCCGCGCTGTTCAAATAATTCTTTTGTGAAAGATATATATCCTATCGGCGCTTCAAACCATACGTAAATAACTTTTCCTTCATGGTTAGGAAGGGGAACAGGTACTCCCCACTTTAAATCACGGGTATAATCTCTATCCTGCAAACCGGTTTTGAACCAACCTTTGCAATAATTTATTACGTTTGGCTTCCAGTCTTTTTTAGAGTTAATCCACTCCTCAAGCTTCGGCTGAAAATCCGCAAATGGAAAAACAAAATTTGTTGTCTCTTTAATTACAGGAATATCACCGGAAACTTTCGAACGCGGATTCTTTAACTCAAGCGGAGATAAATCCGAGCCGCAGTTTTCGCACTGGTCGCCATTAGCATCTTCGTTGCCGCAGATTGGGCATGTACCGACAACAAATCTGTCAGCCAAAAACATTTTATCCTTTTCAGAATATAACTGCTTGGATTTTTTCTCTTTTAATATTCCTTTGTTGTACAAATTTAGAAAAAATTCCTGTGATGTTTTTATGTGCCTTTCATTTGAAGTCCTTGAATAGATATCAAATTTAATTCCAAGTTTTTCAAATGATTCTTTGTTCGAAAAATGGAATTTGTCAATTATTTCTTGTGGTGTGACTTTCTCTCTTATTGCTGAAATTTCTATCGGAGTGCCGTGCTCATCGGAGCCGCAGATAAATACTACATCTTCACCTTGTAATCTTTTATACCGGACATAAATATCCGATGGAAGATAAGCACCTGCAACGTGGCCTAAATGTAAATATCCGTTTGCATATGGTAAAGCAGCGGTGACTAAATATTTTTGTTTCGTTTTACTCATTTTAAATATAGTATACTAAAATTGTCTATAAAAATTTTTTTTTTAATTCGGGAGTGGGAATTCTGCACGCATCTTTTCTGCCGAACAACTTGTACCTGTTATTTGCTATCAGACTGTAAAAAAAATCACGTATGAATTTTGGTATAATTATCAGCGGATAAAACAATTTCCAGAAGCCGCCTAACTTATTAGCTATCTTTAATGCTGCAGAAGATTTTTTAAAAACTTTGTCATTTTCTATGAATACAAATGAATCAAAATCATCCTTGGGAAGTTTGAAATATTCAAGAATTTCCTGTCCCTTTTCTGATTGAAGAGCAGCGAACTTAAAAATATTTTTCTTATCCCTGTCAATAATAAAATTTACCGACGAATCACAAAAATTACAAACTCCGTCAAATAAAATAATATTATTATACATAAGATTTTTTAACTTTCTTCTCTGTTAACGCGTTCAGGTGTAAATGCAGGAATGCAAAATGACATATATTCAACAGGTTCATCAAAAGGATTAGAATATCTTACTTTGCTTCCTTTCTTTATGCATATCGATTCATTCTTGCCTAAAATAACTTCCTCAATCATTTCAACGTGGTCAATTTCGAATTTCTTTTTCCCGGAAATTATAAATGTTACTTCGTCAAATTCGGGTGTCTGAAATGGTTCGTTCCACCCCGGAGGAGCAACCATATGAGCTATACTGTAATCACCAAGTGATACACTAGCATTGCCAAAAAATTCTTCAATTAATTTCCCGTCTGTTGTTGGTACAACAAAAGGATTTTTTTGAATTACGTATCCGCCCATAATAAATTAATTCAGTTCTTTAAAAATTCAGGTTTATCCAGAAAGAAATTTTTGCAAATCGTCAGATCTTTTACTAACTTAATATTGTTGCCTAATGAGTCAGGTGTCAGCTGAAAATATTTTCTATTGAAAAAATCTTTGTCCTGTTGAGTAAATTTTTCCGTAAGAGATTTAAATTCATTTATAAATCCGGTTAACTGAACCTGAAATTCATCTGATATCTTTTCCTTTGTACTTTGTTCTTTTGAATCATCGGCAAAAATAGTTAACATACCGTTAAGAAATTTTGCCTTAAAAATTAAATCAAGAAATTTCTGCGTATCCTCTGAATAAAAAACATTTTCAATCAAAACTGAAACATCATTAAAATCAGAGAGAGTATTCTCCGAATACTCTCTGATTTCAAATAATAACTCTCTTGTCTTTTCCGAAATAATCATTGAGGATCAATCATAAATTAAACTAATCCTTTGCCGCAGCAGTTCTTGTATTTCTTATTCGGATGATTCGGGCAAGGGTCATTTCTTCCGATTTTATGTTCAACCTTTATCGGTGATTTCTTCATAGATGGATCAACATTTCCGTTCTCTTCTACTCCTGCTCCGACATAACCCATTCCGCTTGATGACTGATGTACCGCTCTCATGCGGGAAGTATTAGCAGCCCGCGGAGTTTGAATATGCGTTTCTTCCGGAGTTTGAGTTGTAAATTTAAATAAGAAATTTACGACGTCAGTACCTATACTATCCAACATTTCTGCGAATATTTTAAAACCGTCTGTTTTGTATTCTACCAATGGATCTTTTTGTCCGTATGCTCTGAAGTTAATACCTTCTTTCAAGTCATCCATTTCACGAAGATGTTCTTTCCATTTTTCATCGATAACAGATAACATAGCAAATCTTTCGACCTGCGCCATAAGTTCTGCACCGTATCTTTCTTCTTTTCTTTGGTAGAAAGCTTTTACTTCTTTTTCAATTAAATCTTTTAATCCAACTTCACCTTGTTTCTGGAATTCTGTCGGAGTAATATTTAATCTTACTAAGAAAGTTCTTCCAACCTCATCAATTAATCCCTGAACATCACCTGACTCATAATGCTTTTCAACAATTGTATCTCCGGCTTTTTTAGCCATTTCTAAAATTTCATCTTTCAGCCTTTCGCCCATTAATGCCTGGCGTCTCTTTTCATAGATAACTTCTCTCTGCTGATTCATTACGTTATCATACTCAAGCAGTCTTTTTCTGATAGCGTAGTTATTTTCTTCAACTTTTTTCTGCGCGCGTTCAACGGAGTTTGTTATCATACTGTGCTCGATAGCTTCGCCTTCTTTTAATCCGAGACGTGACATAACAGAAGCTATTCTTTCACTTCCGAATAATCTCATTAAGTCATCTTCAAGAGATAAGAAAAATCTCGATGAACCGGGGTCGCCCTGACGTCCCGCTCTACCGCGTAACTGTCTGTCGATACGTCTTGATTCATGTCTTTCTGTACCTATAATTGCAAGTCCGCCGTTATCCTGTATTCCCGGACCTAGTTTAATATCCGTTCCTCTACCCGCCATGTTAGTTGCAATTGTAACTGCTCCGCCAAGACCTGCATTCTGCACAATCTGTGCTTCACGCTGATGCTGCTTTGCATTCAATACTTCATGCGGTAATCCTTTTCTTTTTAATAATCTTGAGATAGTTTCAGATACTTCAACGGAAGTTGTACCGACAAGTACAGGTCTTCCTTCTTTTCTCATTTTTTCAATTTCATCTATTACTGCATTATATTTTTCTCTCTTCGTTTTGTAGATCAGGTCATTCATATCGTTTCTTGTACACAGTCTGTTCGGAGGAATAACAGTTACATCAAGTTTATAGATATCAAAAAACTCCGATGCTTCCGTTTCAGCAGTACCTGTCATACCTGCAAGTTTTTTATACAGTCTGAAATAATTTTGCAGTGTAATTGTTGCCATTGTCTGCGAATCTTTTTCAACGTGTACACCTTCTTTTGCTTCGATTGCCTGGTGAAGTCCTTCGGAATATCTTCTGCCTGAAAGTACGCGGCCGGTGAATTCATCAACTATCATTATCTTACCTTCCTGTATCACATAGTCAACATCTTTTTCATATAGTCCGTGAGCTTTTAATAATTGCTGAACTGTATGAAGCCTGTCGCTTCTCTCTGCGTAAACTTTAGCAAGTTCATCTTTCTTAAGTTCTCTCTGGTCAACTGAAAGTGTATCATCATTATCAAGTATCGCAACTTCAGTTCCTACATCAGGCAGAGTAAAGAAATCTTTCTCCTGTGCTGATGGCGCTAAGAACTCACGACCTTTTTCTGTTAGATCTGTTATATGAGATTTTTCATCTATGGTAAAATATAATTCATCATCAACAATATGCATCTGCTTTGCATTATCTCTAAGATAATTTGCTTCCACAGAAAGCATTAGCGTTTTATTTTCAGGTTCGCTGAAAACTTTCTGAAGTCTTGAGTGTTTCGGCAGTCCGTGATTTGCTCTTGTTAAAGCAAGACCTGCTGTTTCAAGTTCATCTTTTGAAAGTGACTTTCTGTCCTTTGCTAAAATTGCTTCCGCTTCAGATACGAGCTGATTAACTAATCTTTTCTGCGCTTCAATAAGTTTCTTAACACGCTGATTCATTTCATCAAACTTATGAGTCGGAGCATCAACAGGTCCCGAGATAATCAACGGAGTTCTTGCTTCGTCTATCAGTACCGAGTCAACTTCATCAACTATCGCATAGTAATGTTCTCTCTGCACCATCTGGTTTTTATCCGTGACCATATTGTCTCTGAGATAATCAAAACCAAATTCATTATTTGTACCGTAAGTAATATCTGCGTTATAATTATTTCTTCTTCTGTCGTTATCCATATCATTAAGGATAACACCTACATTCATTCCGTGGAAACGGAAAATTTCACCCATCCAGTCTGAGTCTCTTTTTGCAAGGTAATCGTTAACTGTTACAAGGTGAACGCCTTTCTCTGCAAGAGCGTTGAGATATAGCGGTAATGTAGCAACTAAAGTTTTACCTTCACCTGTTGCCATCTCAGCAATTTTTCCTCTATGCAACACCATACCGCCGATAAGCTGCACATCGTAAGGCACCATGTTCCATGTAATTTTTTGCCCTGCTGCTTCCCATGTTTTACCGACAAGTCTTCTGCAAGTATCTTTCACAACAGCGAATGCTTCAGGAAGAAGTTCGTCAAGAGTTTCAGCGATGGTTTCATAAAGCTGCTTGTTTAAATCTCCCAGCTCATCATAGGCTTCCATTCTTTCATCGTGCTCAACATCTGTTTTAAGTTTTTCTTTTAACTCGTTTATTCTGGCTTCAATTTCTGATGTAGCATCTTTTATCCTCTGTTTGAATTCAGTGGTTTTTGCTTTTAATTCATCGTCGGATAAAGATTGATATGTTTCGTAAAAAGAATTTATTTCATCCACTAAAGGAAGAAGTTCTTTTACATCTTTTTCATTCTTAGACGGGAATATTTTTTTAAGTAGCTTAAGCATAAATTAGTATTTCTTTCCTCACTTAATTTTTTGATAATTTTAAATTTAACGGTTATTTTAAACAAAATAAATTTATAAATTGGGTAGTTTTTTAACCTGCCTCTTTGTAGTATTACGTCTTAATTCATTGATTTGTTCATTTCGTTTCAATTAGTAACAATTGGACTCTCAAAATAGTTAATTCGTTTTAATGCATTAAATTATACTTCATTGAAATAATTTTTTATATTACCTAATTTATACAAACAAAAGGAGACTTATTCAATGGCTATAATGATTACAAGCGAGTGTATTAATTGCGGAGCATGCGAACCGGAATGTCCTAATACAGCAATATATGAAGGCGGAAATAACTGGACTCTTGGAGGAAATTCATACGGGGCTGATGATGTCTCTCCAAATGGTAATACAGGATTTGTTCAATCTGATTTTTTCTTTATCGTACCGGATAAATGCACAGAGTGCGTAGGTTTCCATGATGAACCTCAGTGCGCTGCAGTATGTCCTGTGGATTGCTGCGTACCTGATCCAAATCATGTTGAAGATAAAGATACTCTTCTTGCAAGAAAAGAAAAGCTTGACGATTTAGGAAGATAATTTTCTTGATTACGATTTTGTTTCGTCGTGATTGGGAGGAATTATTTTGTGTTCCTTTTCTATTATCTCTTCATTATCTGAATTAACTTTTTCTTCAGATATAAAACCCGGATTTTCAAAATTGGAATTATCACGGAAAGTTTCCGTGATAGTTTCATTTGTATTTGCCAGCTGATAATCTATTACCTGAGCTGCATTCTCTTCTTCAGTATTCTTGAATACCTTTTTATATCCCAATAGAATTAATACAAAACCAACTGTTACGGCAATATCGGCAACATTAAATATAGGGAAAGTATAAATTGTTTTCCCGAATATTCTGAAGTCAGGAATATTGAAATGGAAAAAATCTACCACTCTGCCGTAGAACAAAGGAGCATAATCATACATTGTTCCGTAGAAGGTCCTGTCAATTAAATTTCCAAGCGCGCCTCCTAAAATAAATGCAAGCGAAAGCCTTAAAAGAAATGTTTCGTGCCTGTTTTTATAAATTATGAAGAATATTAATATTGTTGCAAAGATTGTAAATAATGTCAGAAATAGTTTACTGCCGAGCTGCAGCCCGAATGCCATTCCCGGATTTTCAATAAATGTAATCTGAAAAAAATCTCCCCAGACTTTTATTGATGACTGATAAGGCATGCCTTCAAAATGAACGCCTAGCCATGGAATATTAATTCCTTTAACTTTTAACTTTGTTATCTGATCGATTATAACAATAGCGATTGACCAATATAGTATTTTCATTTATAGCTTAGACGTTTTTGTAATATAAAAATAAAGTCGAAGTGTCCGCTTCGACTTTATCAATGATTAAAAATTATTTAAAGTTCCTCACAGTAAATTATAATAAATGAATTTACCCTCTGAGATTTTTGCACTCTATACAATGCTGTGTGATAGGCACAAGTTCAAGTCTTTCCTTGGGGATAAGGGGACAAGATTTGCACATATTCTTTGGGACTTCAATACAATCCTGACAGATACCGTACGTTCCATTATCTATTCTGATGAGTGCATCCTGTAAGTAGCCGAGATATTTTTCATCTCTCTGCACAAACATGTAATTTTTTTCTCTTTCCATTTCATCGGTGCCCTGCTCTGCCATGTGAGTTGAGTATGTTGAGTTATCTCCAACGTAATCACCCGACTCGTTATCCACAAGCGATTGCATATTTGCTCTGGCAGATTCAAGGATGTCTCTTCTTTCTGCAAGAATGATTTCCTTAAATTCTTTCAGCTCGGCTGCAGTATACTTTGTCTTTTTGTTCGGCCTGTATTTTTTAACGTGCGCCGGTACTTCTATATCTTCTTTGTGCTGAACCGGTTTAGTTTTTGCAACCGGAAGTCTTTTAGCTTTAAGAATTTTTTTCGCCTTGGTAGGTGAAATTTTCTTAACCTTTTTTACCGGTGTTTTTGCAGCTGTCTTTGCTTTTGGTTTGGCTTTCATTTTTGTTGTTATCTTTCCTTTGGCTTTCACTTTTATCGTTGACTTAACTGCCCCTTTTGGTTTTGCTGCCGCTTTTGGTTTTGCTTTTGTTTTCGGCTTGGAAGCCTTCGGTGCAGCTTTTTTTGTTGTTGTCTTGCTCATTTTATTATGATAAAAAGTAAAAAAAGAATTTTTATAATTTTTTTACGAAGAACTTGAGCGGCTCTCCGTTTATTTCAGTATCTGAAAAATCCATATCGCCATTCGCTTCAGTCAGGTTTTCACTTAAAGTCTCGGAATTAATGTATCTTTTATTATCAAGGATAGCATTTAATAAATCTCCTTCAGCTTTCACAAAAATTTCGACTTTATCGTTGATATCAAATCCGTTGGATTTTCTGAAATTTTGTACTCTGTTAATGAACTCTCTTGTTATTCCTTCATTTATTAAGCTTTCATCAAGTGTAGTATCAACTGCAATCGTTAGGTTTTTATCTGTATCAACAATCCATCCTGTGATATTTTCTGTAAGGATTTCTATATCTTCGCGCGAAATTGTAAACCCGCCTTTGGAAATTTCATTCTTACTTTCAATCTCTATTATATCTTCTTTATTAAAAGTATTTATAATAGCCTGAACTGCTTTTACATCTTTACCGAACTTAGGACCAATTGCTTTAAAGTTAGGTTTTGCTTTCTTCTTTATTATATCAGAGTCACCTTCAACAAAGTTCAGTTCCTTCACATTCACTTCTTCGAGTATTATATCCTGAAATTTGGAAATAGTTTCTTTTTCGTGAGCATTCAAAACAGGGATTAATATCTGTCTTAACGGCTGACGCACTTTAAGATTATTTTTAACTCTTATTGCGCGTGTAAGATATACAATTCTCTGCGCAATTGCCATCTGCTCTTCAAGGTCTGCATCTATAGCTTTTTCATCGTAATTTTTAAATTCAGCTAAGTGTATTGAAGTACCTTCACCATTCAGATTCTGATAAAGCTTCTCAGTTATAAACGGAGAAACCGGTGCCATCATTTTTAATATGTCTACCAATATTTCATAGACAGTTTGATAAGCGGAGTTTTTATCCTGTTCGCTTTCAGGTGTTCTGAACCGTTTTCTGTTTCTTCTTATATACCAGTTTGAAAGTTCATCTATTGTGAAATCAAATATCAGTCTGCATGCCTTTGTAACTTCATACTTATCCATCAGCTCAAAATATTCTTTCTTAAGAGTATTAAGCTTTGAGATAATCCATTTATCTATTGTAGAACGGTTTTCCACAGGGACAAACTCCGATTTTTTATAATCAAAATTTGTAAGCCCTGTATATATTGTAAAAAACTTATATGTATTAAGTAATGTATCGAATAACTTATTTTTTAACTCAACAATCTCATCTTCATTGAATAACTTTGATTTTCCTACAGGAGAATTACCAACAAGATACCAGCGTAACAAATCTGCTCCGTATTTTTCCATCATGTCAAAAGGATTTACAACATTACCTAATGACTTACTCATTTTTTTCCCGAACTTATCAAGTATGTGTCCGTTAACAATTACACTCTTATAAGGAGCTTTATCGAATAAGAAAGAATTTATTGCAAGCAATGAATAGAACCAGCCTCTTGTCTGGTCAACTCCCTCTGCAATAAAATCAGCCGGAAAATTTTTCTCAAAAATTTCTTTATTTTCAAAAGGATAATGCCACTGAGCGAAAGGCATAGAGCCGGAATCAAACCAGCAGTCTATTACTTCTCTCACGCGTTTCATTTCGTGCCCGTCTTTGCTCTTTATTTTTACTTCATCAATAAACGGCTTATGTAAATCAATATCTATATCAGTAGGGAATACATCATTAAAATTATATGAACGCTCTCTTAGTTCTTCTATTGAACCGATACATTCAAATTGTTCTTTTCCGTTATCATCTGTGTAAGACCATATCGGAAGGGGAGTTCCCCAGAACCTATCGCGCGAAAGTGACCAATCTATATTATCTTCAAGCCATTGGCCAAAGCGTCCTGTTCCCATTTCTTCAGGTGACCAGTAAACTTTATCATTCAACTCCATCATCTTTTTATTGTATGATGTAGTCTTTATAAACCAAGAGTCAGTTGCATAATACATTAGCGGCACATGATGTCTCCAGCAATGCGGATATGAGTGTGTGAACATCTCGCGTTTGTATAAACGTCCCGCTGCTTTTAAGTCATCAGAGATTTGTTTATCGGATTCCTTAAAATTATTTCCTGCGTATGGAGTTACTTCTTTTTTGAAAAGTCCGTCTTTACCGACTGCCTGTATTATAGGCAGGTCGTATTTTAATCCTATAGCATAATCATCTGCACCGAATGCAGGAGCAATATGTACTATACCTGTTCCGTCTTCTGCTGAAACAAAGTCACCAAGCGTTACATAATAAGCTTTCTTCTCTAATTCATAGAATGAAAATAATGGTTCGTATTCTGTTTTCTCTAAGCTGCTTCCTGAAAATTCTTTTTCGATTGTATACTCATCACTTATTGTTGCAAGTCTCTCTCTTAATAATATTAAATCTTCGCCCTTAGCGGTTTTGATTTTTACATAAGTAAATTTCGGATTTACGGCTAATGCTACGTTCGATGGAAGTGTCCAGGGAGTTGTTGTCCAGACAAGAAAATCACTTCCGGCATATTCACCTGTTGTGATTTTAAATTTCACATAAACTGAAGGGTCTTTCAAATCTTCATACCCTTGCGCAACTTCATGCGATGAAAGAGACGATTCGCATTTAGGGCAGAAAGGAAGGATTTTATATCCTTTATATATTAAATCTTTATCGAAGTAATTTTTTAATGCCCACCAGACTGACTCTATATATGAATTGTGATAAGTAACATAAGCATCATCAAGGTTGACCCAGTAACCCATTCTTTGAGTTAAATCTTCCCATCGGCTTACATATTTGAATATCGAATCTTTGCATGCTTTGTTGAATTCAACAACGCCGAATGCCTCTATATCTGCTTTTGATTTTAATCCTAATGATTTTTCAACTTCAATTTCTACCGGAAGTCCGTGAGTATCCCATCCCGCCTTGCGGTTGACCTGGTAGCCTTGCATTGATTTATAACGGCAGAATAAGTCCTTTACTGTACGTGCAATTACGTGGTGGATGCCGGGCAATCCGTTTGCTGTCGGAGGACCTTCGTAGAAAGTGAAAGATTTATCGGGAGACTTTGATTCTATGCTTTTTTCAAAGGTTTTATCATTTTCCCAGAAATTAATTATCTCTTTCTCAAGCTCAGGTAACGATATATTTTCAGGTAAATCTTTATACATATTGAAGGGTTAACGTATTTTAATCTGCTCTAAATTCTGATTTTAACAGTAATTAATGAAAAATTTGGTAAATCTTTAAAGGTATTGAATAAAATAAATATATTCAATGTAAAAGGGAAAGTGAATTTTCGGGATGACATCTTTCTCGAGCCGTTGTTGGTCTTCCTGACCAACAACCACAAGGATAGACAAAATCTCCGCTTCATAAGTTCCAATTATGTATTGCTCATTATTATAATTTGATTTAATTTACTGATATAACTGTGTGTTTCTAAAATTGTGGTTGTTGGTTAACAACGGCTGAAAATTAAAGTAACTAAAAATGAAAAGCCTAATTATTCTAATCATTTTAACAAAGTTCGGATTTGCATTTTCTCAAGTAACCATCACCCAATTACCGGGATATCCAAAAGTAATCGATTCCTTAGATTACACATATAACACTGCCGCCTCAAGTATTGTAGAAGACTTTAATAGGGATGGCAGAAATGAGATTTTTGTTTCTGTAAACTTATCGCTCAGTGAAGGAAGGGTTTATCTTTTAAATGAAGACGGTAGATCTATGCCGGGCTTTCCAAAAAAAGTAAGTTGTTTCAGTAGTTATATTGAAACAGCATCGGGAGATGTAGACGGTGATGGATATTTAGATATGGTTGTTCTATCCGATTCACTTTATGTGTTTAATTATCTTGGTAATCTTTTACCGGGATTTCCAATAAAGACATACACCCCTTCTAATAATTTAGGTAGTAAATTGGCTTTGTATGATTTAGATAATGACAAAAAGCTAGAAATTATTACAGGACGTGGAGATAAAATGTTTGTTATTAATTATAATGGAACAATAAGAAATGGATGGCCGATAACTTTCCGTTTATCCTCGATTGCCGGCATTGATTTCCCATCTATTGGTGATTTAAATAATGATAATATTCCGGAAATAATAATTCCTGTTGAAGGATTCAATACCTCTTCAAATTATTCGGATTCAGGAAAAATTTTTATTAAGGAACCAAATGGAACTGATTATCCGGGCAGCCCTATTATCTCTGATTCTTCCTATTCTTTCTGGTTTAATCCCGCGGCAACATACAAACAAAACGGTGAAACTTTTTTCGTGATTAACTCTAATCGTTCATTAACTGGAGCACCAAATACATTCAGATCAAGAACTTCAATTTACAATTCGAATCTTCAACTGATTAATAGATTTAATTCTGCTCCAAGATATCGAATATATACTAATTCTGTTGGATATTTATCAGAACCTCTGTCATTAGATATTGTAAATGGAACAGATTTTTCTCAGGTTTTTGCATTTAACACTACTTCTGTTCTGTTAAAATTCTTTCCTGTTTTGTATAAAAATTTTGAATACAGAAACTCATCTATGTTTAAAATCAATAATGTAAATTATTTTTCAACTTATGATAGTGTGCAAGATTCCTCAAGAACAAAAACAAGGTTTTTTGATAAGGATGCTAATCAGTCATTATCCCTACCTGTTTTTACTTTTAGTGTACAAGTTTCAAGTCCTGTAATGTGTGACTTAAATAAAGACGGGCAATTGGATTTTTTAATTACTTCATTAGATTCTCCTGGACTTAGTGATTGTACTGTACTAAATGCATTCACAATGCAGGACGTGCCCTATGTAAAAGAAAATATTTATTGGGGAATGTTTGGGCATGATAGATTTAGAACTAATCAATATGGTTTTATACCTCCCGATGAGCCAGTGAATATAGTATCAAATGGTAGTAACATTCCGGAATCCTTTCAACTTTCTCAAAACTACCCAAACCCATTTAATCCTGAAACTAAAATTAATTTTAAATTAAAAACATCAGGGCATGTCATTTTAAAAGTATTCGACTATTTAGGAAGAGAATTACAAACATTAGTTAATTCAAAGCTAACAGGAGGTAACTATACATATAATTTTAATGGTGTAGTTCTACCCTCTGGAGTTTATTTTTATACATTAAGGGTAAACAATTTTACAGATACAAAAAAAATGATTTTAATAAAATAAATATGAAAACAATTTTTTTTATTCGGTTTATGTTCGCCTTGCAATGTTTTCAAAAAAAAATAATCTTAATTTTATTGTTGACAACCTGCACAACTATAAATGCACAATGGATACAGCAAAGTTCAGGTGTAACAGTGCCGCTTCGTCGTGTTAATTTTATAAACAGGAACACGGGATGGATATGCGGCGATGGAGTTATATTAAAAACCACTAATCAGGGTGTAAACTGGCTCAATCAGCCGATGCCCGCTACTGATAAATTAATGACGGATATTTCCCCTGTAAATGATTCAGTAGTTTATGCTGTGGGTTATTTTCGCACTATACTAAAAACCACAAATGGAGGTACAAACTGGAATGTTATAGAGAATGGTCCCTGGGGAGAAGGTAAAAGCCATTACAGCTGTTTTTTTTTGAATGAAAATACGGGATGGATAGGAAGCTCGGCTCTGGCAACTAAAAAAACCACAGACGGAGGTAAATCTTTTGTAGATTTGAATGTTAATACAGGACCAACCGATATTTATTTTAAAGATTCCTTGAACGGCATTTTTGCAACAAACGGAGCAGTTATTGGCACAACCACAGATGGCGGTTTTGCGTGGACAATAAATATAATTAATACTCCCGGAATTGGAAACGAAAGATTCAGAAGAATATCTTTCATAAATAATTTCACTGGCTTTATAGTTGGTGATATCGGAACTACATATAAAACTACAAATTTCGGAATTTCTTGGGATAGCGTAAGTTTTAACACTGACGTTCAGGAGTTTTTATTCTGTTCAAATTTTATAAATGATTCTATTGGTTATGCCGGTGGAAATTTTTCGCGCCTGTATAAAACAACGAATGCCGGTCGGTCCTGGATTAGACAAAGTTTTTCCGGGCCAACTGTTTTTGATATATTTTCACTGAATGATACAACAATTTGGCTATGCGGTCAGCCAGGACTAATTTACAATACTATTCACGGAGGGCAGACATCCATTAGACAGATTTTAGAGAGAACATTCCCGAAAGTTTTAACATGTCACAAAACTACCCCAACCCATTTAACCCTTCCACAAAAATAAATTACGAATTACAAATTGCGAATTACGTAACTCTGAACATTTATGATATCAACGGAAAATTAGTAAAAGAGCTTGTGAATGAAAAACAAAGCGCAGGGAGTTATTCAATCGATTTTGACGGAAGCGGACTGCCCTCCGGCACATACATCTACCGCCTGCAGGCAGGAGATTATTCAGAGACAAAAAAGATGGTACTACTGAAGTAGTTTTCTGGTTATAGTTGTCCGATGCCAGTTTGCGACCTCTTAAAACACACTTCACAAATCTGCAATTCACTTCATATAAAATACCCAACATTTCAAAAATTTGAACTCTGTTTCAAAAAAACACTTTGGCTCGAAATTTGCAAAATAAGGAAAGATTGTGTTAGACAAAGATTTGAACTTATATTTTTAAAAATGGTTAAAGTAAGTTAAAGGTATCAGAACAAAGTTATTTTAAAATAAATAGATATAATAATTTTTAAATTTTTATTAATTAA
>CALJIG010000021.1 GCA_937974175.1 uncultured Ignavibacteria bacterium | reverse complement strand
TTATTTTTAAATCGTCTTTAGGTTTATTTTTTGACTCCTCTTTGTCTTCGTGATTGTGCCCTGATGTTCCGCCCATTCGTATCTGGCTTTCACTATCTAATAAAAATCCTGCGCTTGATACTATTTCTTCACCTTCAGAAATACCAGAAGTTATTAAATAATATCCTTGTCGTTCACCCGCTATCACTACATTTCTTGGGGCAAAAGTATTGGAAGAAGTTTTTATATAGACCATATCCATTTTACCTGTTCGCACTACTGAATTCACAGACACGGCAATCTGATCCGAGTTTTCACCGGTATTAATCATTACCTTTACAAACATATCAGGCATTAATCTATTATTTCTGTTAGGAACATCTATTCTTACCTCAAGAGTTCTTGTATCCATTTTCAAAGAAGGATTTATAAAATCAACCTTGCCGTAAAATTCTTCACCGGGATATGCAATAGTTGTTATAGTTGCTGACAAACCCTTTTTTATATATCTTATATCGGCTTCATTCACATTTGCAATCGCCCAGAGATATGAAGTTTCATTTACATCATATATATCTTCACCTGCTTGTGCCCAATGGCCTTCATGTGCATATTTCTTAGTAATTATTCCTGAATACTTTGTGTAAATAGTTATAAAATTTCTTATCTCTTTAGTTCTTTCTAATTCCTTGATTTGATTATCACTCAGTTGAAGTAGCTTCAATCGCATCATTGTTGATTTTAAAAGGCTCAATGCCTGCTCTACCACAATCGTATTGTTACTTACAAGACTGTTATTGTAATTATCTACAGCAAGTAAATATTCTTTTTGAGTTGCAAGCATTTCAGGCGAGTAAATATCAAAGGCTTTGTCTCCAGCTCTTACATACTGACCTTCAAACGTGATATACTGTTTTAAAATATTCCCCGATACGGATGTAGAGATATGTCTCATTTTGGATTCATTGTATTTTATGTATCCGTTGAGTTCCAAATCAGCTGAGAAATTTCTTCTTTTCACTACTTCAGTCTGCACATTTGCAAGAACCTGCTGTGATGGTGATAAAGAGATTTCATTTATATTGTTTGAATTTTTATTTTCAGTTTCTGCTTGTGAATCTGTATGTTTTAATACTAAATCCATATTGCAAATCGGACAGATTCCCGGATGGTCTCTTATTATCTGTGGATGCATTGGACAGGTATAAACTTCATTCTTTGCAGTTTCAGTCTTCTCTTCCTTATGTTCAAAAAACATTTTATAAGAAAAGAAACCGATAGCTGCAAGAACTAAGACAGACAGAATTATTATTAATGGTTTTTTCATTTTGAAAATCTTTAATTTATTTTTATAAGTTCAGCCGAAATTAACCTTTCAAGTTCGCTAAGGTATAAAAGATATTTTGTTTCTTCATCTATCAATTGAAAATCATTTTCCCGAAGCATTCTGTATGTATCTACTACGTTCATGTAATCCAGTGTTCCTGTTTGATATGATACTAAATTCGAATTCAATGTCTGCTCCAGTTGAGGGATAGTTATTTCCTTTATGAATTTCATTTTTTCTCTTTGAGCATCTATCATAGACATTTTGTTTCTTAATTCAGATTTCATATAAGTCAAAGCTGAATTATATTTTGAGTCTATTTGCTTATCCATATATTCGTTTTCCTGAACCATTGCATCTATACGTTTTGAGTTCCATGGCATAAAAGGTAAATCTATCATTGCTGATATTTGGAACGCATGCTCGTCAATACCGCTCATATACATATATCCTGTTTTGAATGTAATGTCCGGCTTACGTTCAAGTTCATTAATATTTCTCTCGAGATTGTTTAAAGTCTTTTCGTAGTTTAAATATTTAAATTCAAGATTATGTTCAATTATCTGATTTTGAAGTTTGAGAGTATCATCGATTGAAATATTTGTATTTACAAATGCTCCGATATTTGAAGTTTTAAAATCTTGAGGCAGATTTAATCCTGTTATAGTTCTGAGATTGTTCAGTATTATTTTCTTTTCTGATTTAAGTTCAATATCTTCATACAAAAGTTTTTGCAGTTCTGAATTACTCTTGAGTATGTCTGATTGGCTGCCTTTCCCCACAGAATATGTAATCTCTATTGATTTCGTAATACTCTTAATTATTTCCTGTTGAATATTATTAGTAGATAATTTTCGCTCATTCTGATAGAGTAAGAAGTAATTATCTTTTACTTCTTTAATTAAATCCTTTTGCAACTCTTCTTTCATAAGTTCAGGTTTAAGAGCACGGTAATTATAATAATTTTCCGATGCATCTGTCTTTCCGAATAGTTTCAAAGGCTGCGAATAAGAGAGAATAAACTCGCCCGCATTCATAAAGCTGAACGGAATTTTATCCTGCATAACTTCTACACTCGGAGCAGGTTGTTTATTGAACTGATTTATTTTTGACTGCTCAATAAGTTTTTCATACTCAAGAGGTTTTAGCTTTGAGTTTACAATTATCGCAGAACTAATAAGTTCCTTCAAACCGGGATTTGTATTTTCCTGTGCGAACGAGGTAGTAACCGATATATTAATCAGAAATAATAATAGAATGAATAACAGCTTTTTCATTTTATAATAAATAAAATTATAGAAATAAATTTTACTACCATGAAGAACAGTGCAATTAAAATCCTGCTGGTTTTGCTTCTCAGCCTTTTCAGTCAATACACCTATGGACAAACGATTGGCGAATGGAAAACACTATTAGACAACTTCTGTGAGCGGCATTTTGAGGAATGCTTCGGTTGGGAGTATATTGACATATTGAGCATCGATGAGATTGATATTATATCACAATCGAAGGTAAATATAGAAGGGAAAGCCAGAAATGTTGGGTATTTTGGCGTGCAATATACCAGAGAATTCAAGGCAGAAATCAATATTTACCCTAATAGCCTAAAAATCCTTTTTAAAAAGCAAAACCATACTGAAATACGCGGATGGTACTGGACGGAGTGCGAAAGAACCATCCAAAAGTAGGCCTTTGCTAATGAAAAAGTATATGATGTTTTTTTTAATTCTATTTGGGGTACCCGCTGCCTATTTTAATTTTGAATATTTTCTTTGTACAAACGGCAAGTACAGGTCAATTACTACTGAAGATACTATCGTCCT
>CALJIG010000020.1 GCA_937974175.1 uncultured Ignavibacteria bacterium | reverse complement strand
ATTGTAATATTTTTAAAATATAATTATATTTTTTATAAATTATAATTGCATTAGCCGAACTTACCCGTTATATATCTTTGTGTTCTTTCATCTTCCGGCTTTGTAAACATTTTTCTTGTCGAGCTGTATTCCACAACTTCCCCCGATAAAAAAAATGCGCACTTATCACTTACACGTGCTGCCTGCTGCAGGTTATGCGTTACAATTACTATTGTAAGATTATTTTTTAATTCGAAAATTAACTCTTCAATTTTCGAAGTGGCTATAGGGTCAAGCGCTGATGCAGGTTCATCCATTAAAATAATTTCCGGATTCACTGCAAGCGCGCGTGCAATGCAGACTCTTTGCTGCTGCCCGCCGGAAAGCCCTATGGCAGATTCATTCAGCCTGTCCTTTACTTCATTCCACAAGGCAGCTTTTATGCAGCTTGACTCAACTATTTCATCAAGCTCACTTTTTTTCGTAACGCCGTTAATGCGGGGACCGTATGCAATATTATCATAAATAGATTTAGGGAAAGGATTTGATTTCTGAAAAACCATTCCGACTTTTTTTCTTAATGCTACAACATCAACGTCTTTATTGTAAATATCCTCTCCGTCAATTTCAATCTTGCCTTCAATTCTGCATGAATCAATTAAATCATTCATGCGGTTAAGTGTGCGGAGAAAAGTAGACTTCCCGCAGCCCGATGGTCCCATAAGAGCAGTGACTTTGTTTGGGTCCAATCCTAATGAAATATTTTTCAGCGCCTGAACTTTGCCGTAAAATAAATTTAAATTTTCTACCTGAATTTTAATGGGTTTCAAACTTAGTTAAGATTGAAGTTTAGTAAAGATAAGTATACTCAACGTAACGTGTATATTAAAAAATTGTTAATAATAAAATTATGTTAAACAATTAAGCCGTCGTTCATTCTTATAACTCTGTCGCATCGCTGTGCAAATTCTTCATTGTGTGTTACAATAATAAAAGTCTGTTTGAATTTATCCCTTAAATTAAAAATTAAATTCATAACTGCATCTGCATTCTGCGTATCAAGATTTCCTGTAGGCTCATCCGCTAAAATTAAATCAGGGGAGTTTATCAATGCGCGTGCGATGGCAATTCTCTGCGCTTCACCTCCTGAAATTTCATTCGGTCTGTGATTTATTCTATCTTCGATACCCACTTCTCTCAATAAATCCACTGCTCTTCCTATGTCTTCTTTGCCAGCAACCATTGAAGGAATCATAACATTTTCAATCGCTGTAAATTCAGGCAGCAGATGATGGAACTGAAATATAAAACCTATCTTACTGTTTCTGAATTTCGAAAGCTCTTTTTCTTTCATTGCATACACATCTGTACCATCGAAAAAAATTTTTCCTGAATCAGGATTATCAAGCGTACCTATCAAATGCAGTAAAGTACTTTTACCTGCGCCTGATTTCCCCACAATAGCAACAATTTCCTCTCTGTTTATCTGCAGATTAATCCCCTTAAGCACTTCAAGATTTTTTTCTTTGCTTATCTTGTAAGATTTTTTAATATCCTTTATGTCTAATAATAATTTGTTGTCCATTATCTAAAATATATCTAAAATAAAATTATTCCCATCTGATTGAATCAACCGGTTTTAAAGATGAAGCTCTCTTTGAAGGATAAAGCGATGCTAGAAAGCATAGTAAAAATGCTGCAAGCGGCACGTAAATAAAATCCTGCATTCTTAATACAACCGGCATTGCGTCAACTTTATAAATGTAGGGGTCAAGCTTGTAAAACTTAAAGTATAACTGACCCAGTGTTACTGCCAGCCCGAGCAGACTCCCGCAAACCATTCCTATTAAACCTACCGATACACCTTCATACATAAAAATTTTCATTATCATGTTATTGCTTGCACCCATTGCTTTCAATACTCCGATATCTCTTTTCTTCTCAATGACAGTCATTGTTAACGAACCGAGAATATTAAATGAAGCCACTGCTATGATTATACTTAATATTATAAATGCAGTAATGCGTTCAACTTTTAAAATAGAATAAAAGTCTTTATGCAGGTCAAACCAAGTCATCACATTAAAATCTTTGCCGAGTAAATTACTTAACCTTACTTTTTCATTTTCGGAATCGTTTATATCGGCAAGCCTCATCTCGATACCGTTTACTTTGTTATCAAGATTGAAAAGATACTGAGAGTTCTCAATTGATATGTATGCGTACTTCTGATTATAATCAGGAT
This sequence comes from uncultured Ignavibacteria bacterium, assembly GCA_937974175.1. Taxonomy (GTDB): domain Bacteria; phylum Bacteroidota; class Ignavibacteria; order Tepidaquicellales; family Tepidaquicellaceae; genus JAFDZO01. The sequence goes on along the minus strand of CALJIG010000020.1, from coordinate 7,174 downwards.
TATCGGCATCGAATATTCCTCTTACTATAAACTTCTTTGTCTTCGGGTCAACAAACTGAGTAAGGGATGATTCTAATCCTACCGGGCTAAGCACTGTAACAGTATCGCCGATTCGTGTCCGCATCTGGTCTGCAAGTGTGAAGCCTATTACAATTCCTCCGAAGTCACCATCATCTTCAAGATTAAACTCCCCAAGTCGCGCGAAATTTTTTATTCCCGATACATCAGCTATTTTATTCTGGTCTGTTCCTTTTATAAATAAAACTTTATTGTACTTCGTATTCGTAAGCATTCCTTTATTCAATGTATAGGGAGCAACTGCTTTAATGCCTTCATTGGTCAGTTTTTCTACTATAGAATTATAATCTGCAAGCTTGTTGGAATCCGCCGCTTCTATTCTTATATGCGGGTCAAAGTTTACAAGATTATCAATTACTCTTTTGTTAAATCCGTTGAACACCGATAAAACAATTATCATTGCTGCCACTCCTATTGTAACACCGAGGACGGATATAAAAGAAATTATAGTAATGAAACTAAATTTCTTTTTAGAGAATAAATATCGTTTTGCTATAAAAAAGGAAAGATTCAATTGGTCTGATTGTTATTCGTCAAAAATAATTACTGATTCGTTATACTGCCTTACTTTGTTATCGTCTATCTTCGCAGTTATTTCTTTCATAAACTCGGCATTCTTTTTTTCTAAGTTACCAACTTCCTTCAGGTTCTTTACTTCATATCTTACATGCAAAACTCTGTTGTGAATTAAATGCCTAGTTATCCCTGCAGGAACACGCAGATTATTCTTTGCAATTCTTACTATGTGCGATTTCTGAAATCTGGGATAAACAAACAGCACACCTTTTTTGCGGGTGAACTTTCTCAGCTCAGTAATTTTTATTTCACTTTCAGAGCGGTCAAAGCTGTACTTTGTAAAATATAGTTCACCTATCGCTGCTAACTGGTCTAAACACTTTTTAAAATTTTTACTTAAATCGATTAAAATAGTATCGGTGCGCGATGTATCGGTGACTAAAATATGATGAAAATTCTTATCTAATATTTTTTTTCCTTCTGAATAAGCTATATGGCGGAAATTGATTTTATTATTTCTGCAAAAAGCTTTTACAGTATCCAGACTGAAATCGTACACTAAATGATTCCATACATCTAAAACAGTTTTATGCGATTTATAGTTTATTATCTGGGCAATGATTAGCTTGCATCCGAGGGATTTTATCGAGCTGTATCTGTTCGCGCCATCAAGCAGAATCAATTCATTATCATGCCTTCCTACAATGATAGGATTGTTTAAATATTTTGCCTCTGTAATCCTATCTAATACACGTGTTCTTCTTACGTTTTCCGTTGCTTCGTGCAGCTTAATATCAGTGAGCTTTAAAACTTTTAATTCAAAATAATTCTGGAAATAATTTATCATTAAACTTTATCCGGTTTTCCTTTCCTGAATTCAATCAGTCCAGCATTATCAAGAAATACTTCGATGGTATCTCCGGGCAGGAAATCAGCATTAAGTATTTTTTCCGACAAAATATTCGTAATATGTTTCTGAATTGTTCTCTTCAAAGGTCTTGCGCCGAATGAAATGTCGAAGCCGAGCTTACCAAGCCAGTCCATAACATCGTTATCAATTTTTAACGTCATCTGATTTCTTGCAAGCTTTTCTTCAAGCTGCTTTAATTGCAGATTTACAATTTTTCTTATATCGCCTTCAGTCAAAGGCTTGAATAAAATTATCTCATCTATGCGGTTTAAAAACTCAGGACGGATTGTCTGCCTCAATAATTCAAGCATGCTTACACGCAGCTCACCCATGATTAACTCTTTATTCTCATCATTTATTTCCTGAAGCTTTTCCTGTATGAGATGCGCTCCAAGATTTGAAGTCATTATAATAATTGTATTTTTGAAATTCACAGTTCTTCCCTGTGAATCCGTCAGTCTGCCTTCATCAAGCACCTGAAGTAAAATATTAAATACATCGGGATGCGCTTTTTCAATTTCATCGAGAAGCAAAACACAGTATGGTCTTCTTCTAACTGCTTCAGTAAGTTGTCCGCCTTCTTCATAACCGACGTATCCCGGAGGAGCGCCGATTAATCTCGAGACGGAAAATTTTTCCATGTACTCGCTCATATCAATCCGCACCATTGCCTTTTCATCGTCGAATAAAAACTCAGCAAGCGCTCTTGCAAGTTCCGTCTTACCGACACCTGTAGTGCCGAGAAATATAAATGAACCGATTGGTCTGTTCTCATCCTGCAAGCCCGCTCTTGAACGCCTTATGGCATTTGAAACAGCAACTACTGCTTCATCCTGCCCGATAACTCTCTGCTCAAGATTCTGCTCCATTGTAAGCAGCTTCTGTCTTTCGCTTTCAAGCATGCGGGTTACGGGAATGCCCGTCCACTTCGAAACTATCTCTGCTATATCTTCTGCATCAACTTCTTCCTTCAGCATCTTATTCGTCTTTTGCAACTCTGCCAACTCGGCAGTCTTTGCATCAATTAATTTTTGAAGCTCTATAAGTTTTCCGTATCGTATCTCAGCAACTTTTGCAAGATTGCCTTCGCGTTCTTCTCTGTCAGCTTCCGCTTTTAAGTTTTCAATTTCTTCTTTAGAAGAGCGGATTGTTTTGATTAAATTTTTTTCAAGATTCCAGTGCGCGATTAACGAATTTCTCTGTTCTGTCAGTTCGGAAATTTCTTTATCCACCTCCTGAAGCCTGAGTTCTGTCGGATTTATTTTCTTTTCTTTAGCCATAAATGCGTCATAAAAATTTTGTAGAAATTAATTAAATCTTGGTCTTAATTCTATTCAATAAATGGGCAAGATTTTTAATCCGGGAACACAGATAAGTATGATTTAAATGATGTCACTGATTTTTAAAATAAAATTACATCTTAAATTATCTGTGAAATCATAACAATCATACACATCTGTGTTCCTTAGAAAAATCCATTCCATTTAAAAAATCAATTGCCTTCACTCTCTTTTTTCCTTCAAGCTGTAGTTCAATAATTTCAAGAAGATTATCGTTTGTATTCACTAATAACTTCTTCCCTTCTTTCATCAATGTACCGGAAGGGGATTTTGATTCATTCTCCGTTTTCATTGTCTGATAAATCTTCAATATCTTTCCATCTAATATTGTCCATGCAGTAGGATGCGGTGATAACCCTCTTACAAAATTATGAATTTCCGTTGACGACTTGCTCCAGTCTATTCTGCAATCTTCTTTAAAAATTTTCGGAGCAGGTGTGGAATGTTCATCTTTCTGTTCCATAATTTTTACATCATTGGTTTCAATCTCTCTTACCGTTTCTAAAACCAAATTTGCACCGATTGCCGAAAGCTTATCATAAACTTCTCCGAATGTATCATTCTCTCCTATATCTAATTTCTCCTGTAATATTATATTTCCCGTATCAACTTTCTCTTTTAAGAAAAACGTCGTCACTCCTGTTTCTTTATCTCCGTTTATTATAGCCCAATTAATAGGCGCTGCGCCTCTGTACTTCGGCAATAAGGAGCCGTGAAGATTAAATATTCCGTACTTCGGTATATCAAATATTACTGAAGGCAAAATCCGGAATGCAACTACAATAATTAAATCCGGCTTTAGCTCTCTCAACTCATTCAGAAAATTTTCATCTTTTAGCTTTACCGGCTGAAGTACTTTCAGATTATTATCCAATGCGTACTGCTTCACTTCGGATATTCCTAATTTTTGTCCTCTGCCTTTTGGTTTATCGGGAACAGTTACAACGGCTGATATCTCATGTCCGTTCTTTATCAATATATCCAAAGAGGGAACTGCGAACTGCGGTGTTCCCATAAAAATTATTTTCAATCTGTTTTTCTGTCTGTATTTATTAAAATAAAATTAAAATAAAAAAATAAACCTGACGTTCAATAAAGCCCGTCAGGTTCAAATTAAAAAAATTATGTCTATGTATTGAGTTATTTAATCAGGGACATCTTTTTTACATCGGTAAAGTTTCCTGTTGAAAGCTTATAAAAATAAACTCCGCTGGAAAGATTGAAGCTTGATGTATTGAAATCAACTGAATACCTTCCTGCATTTTGATTTGCATTAACTAAGCTTGCTACTTCATTTCCTAAAATATCATAAACCTTCAATGTTACAAATCCTGAAACAGGTATTGAGTACTTTATACTTGTTGATGGATTGAAAGGATTAGGATAATTTTGCGATAATGAATAATCGTTTGCAGTTTGTGAGTTTCCGTTTACTCCCACCATTACTAAATCTTCTCCGTTATAGTTTACATTCGCATTTCCCGTACCGTTATAAACAATTGCTCCATAATAAAGTCCTAACCTCTTAAAGCCTGTTACATCAGGAGCTATATTTATTGATAGCGAGGTTCCGTAGTTTAATAAATCAGCATTTCTTGTAAAGCCGCCTGAAGGATTTTTAGTCTGGCAGTAAGCTACTCCTGAAGGAGTCAAATAGGCTACTCTGAAAGTGCTATCCCAAGGGTTTGCATCGCACATAGGTAAGGTAGAACCCGATGCTTCAGTTGGGAAACTATAATATGAAGTTGTATTAAATGAAGGACCGCCCGGTGTATTATAATTATAGAATGATGTATTTAAACCGCCTACAGTAGCAACGAAAGTGCAAATCATTTGTCCTGTAATTCTGTTAACTGTGAGCTGTGAGAAAAATTCAGGATTTGATGAGTTGGCAGGATTTACCTGAACCCATGTACCGCCTACGAAATTAGCAACTGCAATTTTCCTTACTCTTAAATTTGGATTTGCTGCCGTCAAGTTGTTTGCGAGTACAACATACAAAGAATCACCGGCTGGGAATTTTATATAATCTATATCTAAATCATAATCGTTAAAAGTATTTCTTGCAATAGCTGTTGTGAATGTTGTGCCCCAGTCTAAAGACATTGCTGCCATTGCTGCGTTTGCAGTTGGAGTTGAAGAGCTGTAATCTGAATATGTAATATACCATGCTGTTGTTGAAGAAGGATACTGAGATGCATCAGTCATTATTGCAGGATTAATTAATCCTCTTCCTACTGGTGTAGAAGTTACCTGAACAGTTCTGGGGTTTGTTCCGTCAGAATTCATAAAGCCCATAAAAAGTTGTCCGTCTGTAGCAGATACTCCGGTTGTCAATGATGCAGCAAAGCCAAGTTTTGTAACATTGGCAGAATCTGCTGTGTAAAAATCAAATGAATGGAAGAATAAGCCGTCAGCTGTGAATCTTTGTAGAGAAGTCCATGATGAACCGTTATTGGTGGATTTAAAAACATAGAGTGTATCGCGGGTGCTTCTGATAAATGCACAGTAACGGTTTCCGGCGCTGTCAGATTTTATTCTTAATGTTCGTGGATTTTCGCCTGCTGAAGTATTAGTACCGCCTGCTGCAATGTTTCCTGTGAAAATACGGAAATTATAATTACCCCAGTCATTTTGAAACGGAGTCGGATTGCAGGGTCCATCTGCCTGAAGACGCACGTTTGGTGAAGTTACAGATGTAAGTTTATCGGGGTATTTCGATTTTAGTTCATTCAGGATTCGTGTAAAATTCTGAACATCATTTGAAGATTTTGCTGCAATCAGCTGTCTCCATTTAATTCCGAATTCAGAGTTATCAACTACTTCTTTGTAAACAGGGTTTTCCTCTTCTTGTATTCGCTGCAATGATTGTGCGTTTATCGCGAATGCAAAAAGAAACAATGAAATTGTAATCAATTTTTTCATAGCTGTTTTTTAGTTTTTTGAATTGTGAAGTATTGTTTTAAGCTCTCTTGTTTTGTAGTACGAAAGTAAATTATATATTCAGTTTAAAATATACAAACTTATTTTTTAAGTATCACAGGATAATTCATTTCAAAATCTCCTTTTCTTATTTTTGTAAGTTCTGCTTTTCTTTCTTTTTTTTCTTCGGGTGTGAGGAAGTCTGTAATAAGCCTTCCGTTCAGGTGGTCAACTTCATGCTGTATTACGCGCGCAAGCATATCATCTGCTTCCAGTACGACGGGCTTCAAGGCAAAGTCGTCATATCTGATTATAATCTTTTCGTCTCTCTCTACGTCGACTCCGAATCCGGGAATGCTGAGACAGCCTTCTTCCATTATAACTTTATCGCCGAAGGATTTTTCAATTACAGGATTTATTAATATGAACGGCTTTAAATCTTTATATTGCTTATGGTGTGAAACATCTACTATACAAACTGCTGTATCGGCATTTACCTGCGGCGCAGCAATTCCTTGTCCGTTGGATTTTCTCATAGTGTAGAACATATCTTCTACCAGCTCTAAAAAATCTGCATCAATTTTTTTAACAGGCTTGGATTTTTTTCTTAATATTTCCATACCTAATATAGTAATGGGAAGCTGATTCGGCATTATTTATTATTTCTATTTTAATTTAACCTGTAAAAATACGAAAGATATTGAAGTTATAAAAGGAAAATGAGCGGTAGGAAAATGTGACAACCCCCCTCCTTAATAAGGAGAACTAATATACTACTTAGGACAATTAATTCTCCCCTTGAGGGGAGTCCGATCGCAGGTTGGGAGGGGTGTTTGAACGAACACCCACCGTTTCCGATAAATCGGGATTTGATAACTGATAACTGATAACTTATAACCATAGTACGCAAGTTCACCACGAGCTTCCCCCTCCTTTATAAGGAGGGGGACTGAGGGGGCGGTATCAAACAAAAAGACCTGACAGGATTAAAAACCTGTCAGGTCAATCGTTACTTTACATTTGAATAGTATAGACGCAAAATTTTGCGTCTATACAGAAAATCATGGTTCTCATTCCCAAACTCCCGTTTGGGAATGCAGTGTGAGCGAAACTCCGTTTCGCATTATTGAAAACGAAACAGAGTTTCGTACAACCTTTCCGTCCCAAACAGTTCGCCGCGGCGAATTGGGACGGAGTAGAATAGAAAAGTTAATTCTCTCCTTGAGGGGAGTACCCGACGAAGTCGGGGGAGGGGTGTTTGAACGAACACCCACCGTTCCCGATAAATCGGGATTTGATAACTTATAACTTATAACTTATAACTTATAACTTATAACTTATAACTTATAACTTATAACTTATAACCATAGTACGCAAGTTCACCACGAGCTTCCCCCTCCTTTATAAG
>CALJIG010000019.1 GCA_937974175.1 uncultured Ignavibacteria bacterium | reverse complement strand
TATGAGTTATGAGTTATGAGTTATGAGTTATGAGTTATGAGTTATGAGTTATGAATGAAAAAAAAATCCGACCATTTTCCGACCAAATTAAAATAAAATTTTGCTGTATTGTTTTTACAATATCGAAGAAAGTAAAACCCGACTTTTTTCCGACCAAATTAAAAAATAAAATTTTGCTGTATTGTTTTTACAATATCGAAGAAAGTAAAACCCGACTTTTTTCCGACCAATTCATAAAATTAATAATTAGCAATTAATAATGAATAATTAAAACCAGACCTTTTTCCGACTATTTTCAAATAAAAGTAGCGATATAGTGGAATAACTTGTAATTCGTAATTTGGAATTCGTAATTGAAACAAAATCCGACTTTTTTCCGACCAAATCATCGGTTGAGATTTTCTAAAATCTAATCATGACTTTCTACTTAATGAGTATCATTTTTTTAGTATTGGTAAAATCCCCTGCTTCAAGCCGGTAAAAATAAACTCCTGAAGTGAAGTGACTGCCGTTAAATTTAATTTCATATGCTCCGGCTTTTATATTTTCATTATCTAATAATCTCTGAATTTTTTTTCCTGTTGCATCATAAATAATAATTGATAGGATTGATTCTTTTGGAATTGAAAAATTAATAGTGGTTGTTGGATTAAATGGATTAGGATAGTTCTGCTCTAATATATATCCATCAGGAACTTCAGTTGACAATTGTTTAATATCAATTGTCTCAGAATAACTCCTGCGCCAGACTGACCATCCGTAATTGCCTTCGAAGATGTATCCGTTTGCTACAGCAAAACAGTAAACGGATGGAAGTGATGTTGGAGGAAATCCTTCGTTTTTAGTTTTCCACGTGGAGCCATTATTGGATGAATAATAAACGCCGCCATTGTAAACTCCGGCAAACAGCTTGTTATCATAAGTGTAAACATTATTAACCAGCTTATTATTCAAAGCAGTAATTGTCCATGTTACACCGGAATTAGTTGAGATGTAAACTCCGCTGGGGTTTTGATTATAAGTAGATGCATAAATATTCGTCCCCTGCAATGCAAACGAAGTAATAACTTTGTTATTAAGTGAGCTTTGAGTCCAGTTAGCGCCGCCATTAGTAGAAATGTAAATTCCTTTAGGTGTAGTAGAGTTATTGGTTCCCGCAAAAATGTAGTTACCGGAAATAGCAAGCGCAGTTACTCTCATTCCGCTTAGTCCGCTGGAATCCCATGTCGCACCGAAGTTTGTTGATTTAAAAACACCTTTGCCCCAGGTGCCGGCATAGACAATATTACTGTTAGCAGCAATTGAATATACTTCTTTATCGCCGAGTGAAGTTCTTGTCCATGTATAACCGTTCATTGATATATATACTCCGCTATCGTCAACAGATGCGTAGAATCTGTTTTCATTGAGAATCATACTTCTGACTGTACCGTCGATGGTTTGATAAGTTAACTCGGAAGACCAGTCATCTCCATTACTGGAAGTGTAAGAAACACCGTAAGCTCCTGTTGCAGCAAATAGAACTCCGTTGTTAAATACGAGTGAATAAACAGTTTTATTGTCTCCGAAATTTTGAAATTTTCCTACCCACTGCGAGTATGAGTTTTGGGAAATTAATAAATACAATATTATTATAAATACTTTTGCTTTCATAGGACCGATTTTAAGTTTTAACTTCAGCGTAAAAGCGCAATTATAATATTGACTGTCAGTAGGAATGAAAAGAAGGCGTGTAAGATATGAAAAGAATTTCTGCCTGTTTGAAATTTAGTTGTATTATAATTGCAATTGCATTATAACGTATCCCAAACCAAATAAAGTTAGGATGTTCGAATAGCAATTGTAATACAAAATGAATTACTGTTATTCTGTTAATTCTTATAAAACAGATTTGAGATAAAAAAAAAGCCCGAATCTGAAAACCAGAAACGGGCTGTTTAAAAGTGAGCTAATGGCCAGAGTTGAACTGGCGACCTACTGATTACGAATCAGTTGCTCTACCAACTGAGCTACATTAGCAGAACATCTGTATTAATATCTGTACATATCGGATTTGTAAGGACCTTCTACAGTCACGCCGATATAATCTGCCTGCTCTTTTGTAAGAGTTTCAAGCTTTACACCTATTTTAGCCAGGTGAAGTCTTGCAACTTTTTCATCAAGATGCTTTGGCAATACATAAACTTTATTCTCGTATTTAGAATGGTTTTCCCATAGTTCTAGCTGGGCAAGAACCTGATTTGTAAATGAGTTTGACATTACGAATGAAGGATGTCCCATTGCGCAGCCAAGATTTACAAGTCTTCCTTCAGCAAGGATAATTACTTCATTTCCGTCAACATTGTAAATATCAACTTGCGGCTTAATGGTATCTTTTGTGTGGCCGTAGTTTTCGTTCAGCCATGCCATATCAATTTCATTATCAAAGTGTCCGATATTGCAAACAATTGCTTTATCTTTCATTGCTTTGAAATGTGAACCGTTGATGATATTCAGGTTACCTGTAGCAGTTACAAAAATGTCAGCTTCAGTTGCAGCTTCTTCCATTGTTGTAACTTTGAAGCCGTCCATTGCTGCCTGTAGTGCGCAGATAGGATCGATTTCCGTTACAAGTACTCTAGCGCCTGCGCCTCTTAATGAAGCAGCTGAACCTTTACCAACGTCTCCGTAACCGGCAACAACGGCAACTTTACCTGCCATCATTATGTCAGTTGCTCTGCGGATAGCGTCAACTAAGGATTCTTTACAGCCGTATTTGTTATCAAACTTTGATTTTGTAACTGAGTCGTTTACATTAATAGCAGGCATATGAAGTGTACCGTTTTTCACTCTGTCGTATAGTCTTAGAACACCTGTAGTTGTTTCTTCTGATAAGCCTTTGATGTCTGCGATTAATTCAGGATATTTATCGAATACCATATTTGTTAAGTCACCGCCGTCGTCAAGAATCATATTGAGCGGTTTGTTTTCATCGCCGAAGAAAAGTGTCTGCTCGATACACCAGTCAAATTCTTCTGCGTTCATTCCTTTCCATGCATAAACAGAAATCCCTGCTGCTGCAATTGCTGCTGCTGCGTGATCTTGTGTGGAGAAAATGTTACATGATGACCAGGTAACTTCTGCGCCTAAGTCAACAAGAGTTTCAATGAGAACTGCAGTCTGGATAGTCATGTGAAGACATCCGGCAATTCTTGCGCCTGCAAGCGGTTTAGTTTTTTTGTATTCTTCGCGAATGGCCATTAAGCCCGGCATTTCAGCCTCTGCTAATCTGATTTCTTTGCGTCCCCATTCAGCGAGTGATATATCTTTAACTTTGTACTTTAACTTTTCTTTTGTTAGTGATGCTGTTGCCACTGTATTTTGCTCCGTTTATTTATTTTTGGTGTAATATGTAAGATACAACAAATATTATTTTAAAGAAATTCAATTAGATGTTATTTTAAAAGCCAGTCAACCTGAGTTTCAACACAGGTAATAAATAGCCATTTTGTTGTGAATGAACTTTCTTTTGATACAGGCACATTAACTTCATTTAGTTTATATGAACGAACTACAAACATATATTTTCCTTTGGGGTAAGGAGGATTTGATGAGCTTGAATTAAAGAAGCTTCCCATATAATCGTATTTGTTTTCAATCTGTACAGGCAAGATATCCTTGTAAATTTGTACATGGTTTGTCTTATTTGCAATTTCCTTAGTTAGCGATGTAAGGTACGTAATAACAAAATCAGGCTTATGTGCATTAGTAAATGTCGATGCAGGATTTTTAGTATTAAGAGATAAAATTGAAGTTAAGTCTGCACTTTGAATAGTTTCGGACTTTAACTCATGATTATATGTAGAGAAATAGTAATAGAATGGGAATTTAAGATACTGAGAGAGTGAATCTCCTATGAATTCAGGTATAGAGTTCATTCCCTCTACATCCCAGTCAATCTTTGCGTCTCGAAAACGAATATCTTTTCGGGCTTCATGTGTAAAGTAATAATAATCCCATGAGCCGACTTTTTCATTTTTCAAAACTCTATCGTTCAAAGATACTTTGCCAGCGTTTAAACCTGTGACTAAATTATCTTTAAAAAAAGCTGCTCCGAAATAATCTGAAAGCAAGCCTTCAGAATTGTTTTCTGCAGCGTCATTGGGAATATGAGCCAGTACAATAAACACTCCCGTATATTCTGAAAGATTTAAAGGGGCATTTGCTAAAGTTAATACTGATTCCAACGCATTATAATTATAAACATCATGCGGTGCATGCTCCTGCGCATAGCATAGTCTGCTTGTAAACAAAAACAGTATGAATAGTTTTATAAAGTTTTTCACTTTACGATGCTTTTATTAATTGAAAGTGCAAGGTCATCCAGCTGCTGCTGCGAAACATTGCTTGGGCATTCGTCCATCAATGATGCTGCGCTGATTGTTTTAGGGAATGCAATAACATCCCGTATTGCATCGAGTCCGCAGAGTATAGCAACGATTCTATCGAAGCCGAATGCTGCTCCGCCGTGCGGCGGTGCGCCGTATTTGAAAGCATCAAGAAGAAATCCGAATTTCTCCTGCTGCTCTGCTTCAGTGAAGCCGACTATATCAAATACTTTTTTCTGAATGTCTCTTTGATGAATTCTGATGCTTCCGCTGGCAATTTCGTTTCCGTTAAGAACTAAATCGTAGCACTCCCCTTTCATGCTTTCGATTATCTCAGCGCGTTTAAGTTTGTCAGTTTCATTTTTTGCAAGCTCAAACTTAGGGAGTTCGCTGTAATGCGGTCCCGTAAACATATGATGCTCTGCTGCGTAGGTATCGCTTTCTTCGTCGTAATGGAAAAGCGGAAAATCAACAACCCAGAGGAATTCATATTTGCTTTGATCTATAAGCTTGTGTTCGTTTGCAATTTTGTTTCTGAGTGTTCCCAGTGATGTGCATACTTTCTTTTTTTCACCGGATAGAATGAAGATTATCTCTCCGTCTTTAACTTCAAAAGTGGATTTGATATTACTCTGAATATCCTCACTTAAAAATTTCTGCAAAGGAGATTGCACTGTTCCGTCAGTATTATACTTTATATAACCAAGTCCGCCAAAGCCGAGCTTCTTTACAAAGTCGGTTAAGCCGTCTATGATTTTACGTGTAACGTCAATGTTGTTTTCAGCAAATGATAACTTTACTCCTGCAACGATGCCGTTCTTTTCTTTAAGACCGTTTTCAAAAACAACAAAACCGGAATTCTTTACAATTTCACTAATGTTAACAAGTTTTGATAGTCCGAATATTCTTAAATCAGGTTTATCCGAGCCGTAATTTTCGATTACATAGTCATAACTCATTTGAGGAAATGGCGTTTGAATGTCTATGTTCAAAATCTCTTTCCAGATTTCTTTGAACAAAGGCTCTGACATATCGAATACTTCCTGCTGATGAACGAAGCTCATTTCCATATCGATTTGAGTAAACTCAGGTTGTCTGTCAGCCCTTAGATCTTCATCACGGAAGCATTTACAAATCTGTACGTATCTGTCATAGCCTGCAACCATCAAAATCTGTTTATATGTCTGTGGTGACTGAGGCAGAGCATAGAATTTCCCTTTATGAACTCGTGAAGGTACAAGATAATCTCTTGCTCCTTCCGGAGTTGATTTCATTAGTATAGGAGTTTCAACTTCTATGAAATTTCTCTTATGGAAATACTTATGTACTATCTGATATGCTTCATTTCTTACCATAAGATTTCTCTGAAGCTTTCCTCTTCTTAAATCAAGATATCTGTATTGAAGACGTAAGTCTTCAGATGCTTTGACATCGTCTTCTATTACAAAAGGAGGAGTTGCTGCTTCATTTAAAATCTGGAATTCTTCGGTATCAACTTCAATTTCACCTGTAGGGATGTTCTTATTTTTGCTTGTGCGTTCTATAACTTTTCCCGAAACAGATATGACAAATTCATTACCAACTTTAGATGCTATATCATACAATTCTTTCTTATCCGGATCAATTTTTACCTGTGTAATTCCGTATCTGTCGCGCAAATCTATAAATAAAATTCCGCCAAGGTCGCGCTTTTTTGCAACCCATCCGTTAAGTGTAACGTTTTCATTTACATTGGATATATTTAAATCTCCGCAGGTATTAGTTCTCGTTTTAAAGCTCATAAAAAAAATAAAAAAGACCTGACGGGCAAACCCGGCAGGTCAAAGTTTCTGGAATAGATTGAATTTAAGAAATTATACTAATTTTTTATACTCATTTATTGTTCTCTGATAAACATATTCAAGCTTTTCAATGTCGTTTCCTATTTCTCCCATATCACCTTTTCTGCATTTTGCTTCTATATTTTTACTCATTTCCTGAATCATCTTAGCTCCCATATTAATGCTTGAACCTCTTAAGTTATGCACTGATAAAATCAACTTCTGAATCTCATTATTCTTCCAATGAGTCTTTATATCAGATATTATCTGAGGAGTCTGCTTAGAATAAAGATTTACAACTTCTTTAAGAAATGACGTGTTATCAATTCCCGTAATCTGTTTAAGATTTTCAACTGTGTTTGAATCAATAAGATCTTCGTTATTATATGCTACTGCTCCGGTAATTTTTGTAATAGGGTTGCTTCCCCATTTCTCCAGCATAGATTTCAATTCATCAGATAATATCGGCTTGCTGATAAAATCGTCCATACCTGCATACAAACATTTTTCCATATCACCTTGAGTTGCATTTGCAGTCATAGCAATAATTTTAGGCCGCTCAGCCGGCAGCCATTTTTCAAGAATTCTTCCTGTTGTTTGTATACCATCAAGCTCCGGCATCTGAACATCCATCAATACTAAATCATAATGCTGTCGGTTAAGACATTCGAGAACTTCCAGCCCGTCTCCTGCTATATCTGCGTTATATCCCATTTGCTCTAAAATTCTGGAAGCTATCTTTTGATTTATTATATTATCTTCAGCAATAAGAATTTTCAGAGGGATTTTCTCACATAAGTTCTTTTCTGCTGTATCAGCTTTAATAACGGGAGTTTTGTTCTCTGCGCATAAGAAATCAAATACGTCATATAGCTCCTCCTGATTTACAGGCTTTGTTATAGCTGCGGAAAATAACTCTTTATGTTTATAACTATCCGACTTTTTACCGCTCAGTCCGATAATAGGAAAATCATTGCCCTTTATCTTTCTTATCTCTTTAACAATTTCACCGTTATACTTTTCATTTAAAACTAAGTCAAGTAGCACCGCTTCAAACTTATATTTCTTCAGCCAATCAATAGCTTCATATCCGCTAGGTGTAGTTTTCGGTTTCATACCCCAGGTCTGGGTTTGGAGCGAAATAATCTGTCTCAATACTCTGTTCTCATCAATGATGAGCAAGTTCTTTCCCTTTAAATTAGGTATATCCGAATTCAAATATTCTTTTACTTCCGTATTTTCTCTCTGCTTTACGTTTATAGTAAAATAAAATGTAGTGCCTAAACCTTCTTTACTTTCGAACCATATCTTACCGCCCATCATATCAACAAGCTTTTTGCAGATGGCGAGACCAAGTCCTGCTCCGCCGAATTTCCTCGTCAAAGATGAATCTACCTGCGAGAATTCTTTAAATATTTTCTCTGCTTCTGTGTTCTTTATTCCGATTCCTGTATCACGTATTGAGAACTCTAATTCAACTTCGTTATCTATATTATTTATTTTAGGCTTATCTATCTTCACTACAGATAAAAATACATCACCCTGATTAGTAAATTTTACGGCATTGTTAAGTAAATTAACAATGATTTGACGTAGTCTTGTTATGTCTCCGAATATATTTTCGGGTACCTGCGGGTCTACATAATAAATAACCTCCAGTGATTTCGCTAGTGCATTTTTTGATATCAAGCCGATAGCATCACTTATGCAATTCCTTAAAGAGAAAGGCTGGTACTCCAATGCAAGCTTGCCTGAATCTATCTCTGTAAAGTCCAATATATCATTTATCAATGTAAGCAGTTTGTCACCGCTTGAGCGTATCGTTTCAACGTATTCTTTCTGTTCGGGACTCATTGCAGTATCCATCAAAAGTCCTGACATGCCTATAACTGCATTCATTGGAGTACGGATTTCATGGCTTATCACGGATAAAAACTCCGACTTAGCCTTTACAGCAGCGGCTAAATCTTCCTTCATTTTACTTATTTCTTCAATTAAAGCCCTTTTTTCTTCCTCCAAAGTTCTTTTGGAGAAATCTATATCTTTATAAGAGGAGTCTTTACCTGAATTCAAGTTCAGGAGCTGCAGACGCTCATAATTATTATCTATTCTGTTTACTATTTCTGACATTTGATTGTTAGTGTTAACCGGTTCATTAATTGACCCGGTTTTTGTTTCTTGAGATTCCTTCAAAATCTCATTTTCAATATTTTTCTTGCCTTTTTTCATATATAGTCATCTAACTTCTTTTATATACTAAAAGTATACACGTATACTATAGTTTACTCATTCTATTTCATCATTTATAGCATTTTTACCTCAAAATTGAGGTTTTAGCCTCAACTTTCATACTATATATAAGAAAAACTATGCCAAATAAAAAAGCCGCCCCGATATTATCCGGACGGCTTCTTTTTAAATCAAAATGTATGTTAAGCTCTATGCTATTACTTTCTTTAATTCTTCAACTGACTGCTCATATAAGCTTTGTAAATCTTTCATTGCCTGCTCTTTTTCCTCGTCATTGTCAAAAGCAGCCATTTTTTCAAGTTTAAAACAATATTCACCCAATGCCTGTGCCCCAATACTCAGACTTGAACCTTTCAGCTTATGGGCCGACTTGTTCATCGCTACAATGTCACCTGAAGCGGCATGTTTTTTTATATCCTCAAGTGTATTTACCGAATCAGTAATGAATAAGTTAACGATTTCTTTTAAAAAACCGCCTTCTTCATCCATCATTCTTAACTCATCTAGAGCGTTATTATTGATTAACTCCATTATTACTTTATCCTATTTTTTACATTAAATAAAATGCTTAACTGCTATTATGAGAAGATAGTTATAGCGTTTATTATAAAGTGCCTCTTAGCTCTTGCTCTCTTTCAATAGCTTCAAATAATGCTTTGAAGTTTCCTTTACCGAAACTCTTTGCGCCTTTTCTTTGAATTATTTCAAGGAACAATGTCGGCCTGTCTTCAATTGGCTTTGAAAATATCTGCAATAAATATCCGTCTTCGTCTCTATCTACAAGTACTCCAAGTCTTTCCAAGTCCTCAATATTTTCATCAATTTTTCCAATTCTGGTTTGAAGTTCAGCATAGTAAGTTGTCGGGACTCTTAAGAACTCAACTCCTCTTTTTTGCAGTTCATTTACAGTGCCAAGTATATCACCGGTAATTAAAGCAATATGCTGTGCGCCTGCCGTTCTATAAAAATCCAGATATTCTTCAATTTGTGATTTTTTCTTTCCGGCTGCAGGTTCGTTTATAGGGAATTTAATTCTCCCCGAACCGTTCTGCATTACCTTGCTCATCAAAGCTGTATACTCAGTCGAAATGTCTTTATCATCAAAGGAAATCAACTGATTGAATCCCATTGTATGAGCGTAAAACTTCATCCACTCATTCATTTTGCCAAGCTCAACATTTGCCACAATATGGTCAATAGCTCTTAAGCCGGTAGATTCAATTCCCTGCACTGCTCTTTTCCCTGCCGGTATATATCCGGGAAGGAATAATCCTTTATAGTTTTTTCTTTCAATGAATGTATGAATGGTATCGCCGTAAATTTTAATTGCCGATTTTATTATATAACCGTCTTTGTCTTCAATTTTTATGGGAGCGAGATGTGGCACTGCGCCTCTTTTAGTTGTCTCTTCAAAAGCGCTTGTAGCATCATCAACTTCAAATGCAATATCTCTTACACCGTCGCCGTGAAGCTTTACGTGTTCAGAAATTTCATGTTCGGGATTTAATGCTGTTGAAAGCACAAATTTGATTTTATCCTGCTCGAGGAAATATGATGTTACTTCTTTGTCCCCTGTTTCAAGACCTTTGTAACCAACAAGATTGAAACCGAGCGCATATTGGTAGAAGAATGCGGACTGTTTTGCATTCCCTACATAAAACTCTAAGTGGTCGATTCTTTTTAACGGAAGAAAATCTTCAGGTTTAGAATCGTTTGCAGTTATTACTTCATTTTCAATTGCAGTTTCCATAAACTAAATTTGCTAAAGTTTAGTTGAAAATTAACTTTATTTTAATGCTTTTAAAAGTCGTATTTTTGTCACAAAATTTTCGGTTCAAAAGTAACATTATTGTTACATTTTTTTTAACCTTCCATTTCAAAGTTACATTATTGTTACATTTTAGTTTTAACCCTCAATTTCAGAGTAACATTATTGTAACATTTTCATCCTATCAAATTTCTCGTTTTCTAAAACAATGAATTTTTGACGGATTTTACTTCGGGATTATATTTGGCTAAAGCCGATATTAAAGAACTACCTTGTTCAACGGCTTAAAAGCCGTGGCAATTTGAATTCAATAAATAAAGTCGCATTATTGTAACATTCTGAGCGAAGCTCAGTCCCGTCTTCAGCGGGATTCCTTTTAACTTTATGCCTGAATAAAAAGCCGCAATATTGTAACATTCTGAGCGAAGCTCAGTCCCGTCTTCAGCGGGATTTCTTTTAACTTTATTCCTGAATAAAAAGCCGCAATATTGTAACATTCTGAGCGAAGCTCAGTCCCGTCTTCAGCGGGATTTCTTCAACTTTCCTACAAATTAAATTTTAGGATAGTATTAATGTAACATTTCAAATTATAACTCTACATCTTTTTCTTTTTTTGATGAATTTTTGACGGGTTTTTCATTTCTCGGTATTGTTTTTACAATATTTCACTTTTTTAAAATCCGTCATTAGAACTAAAACCATGTTGAAAAGTAAAGACAAATTTATTTCTTTCATTCAGAAGACCAGACTCAGCATATAAAAAAAAATCCCTGCCTAAAAATAACAAATTTTTTAAGCAGGGACAAGATTCAATTACCCATTACTACTAATAGGTAACTTTTTTAAAAACTACTTGACAAGAATCATTTTTTTCGTCTCTACAAAGTTACCGGCTTCTATCTTATAGAAGTATGTTCCGCTTGCAAAATTGCCTCCGTTAAAATCAGCTTCGTAACTTCCTGCTGTCAGCTTTTCATTTACAATATTTGCAACAACTCTGCCCGATACATCAAAGATGCTTATTTTTACAAACTCATCTTTAGGAAGCGCAAATTTTATTTTTGTCTGCGGATTAAACGGGTTTGGATAATTCTGTTCAAGAGAATATTTACCGGGAATACTGTTCGACAATGGAGTAATACCACCTGTCATGAACCATCCTCCGGAAAAACACTTTATTCTTCCGTCTCTGCAGCCGGCGACTATTTCATTTCCATTGCTGCCCCAATTAGAGGATTCAAGACGATTAATGTTATCAAGTCTGGATACTTTTTCCACTGCAAAATCAGTGTTTCCGTTTCCGAAAGAATATGTAAACTTCACAGCTCCGGTATTTCCGTTCAGAACATAAAAATTATTATTCAACGTTCCGCATGCAATAGAAATATCCGAAAGCCCTCCTGAACCGGCAGGACCAATAATATCTACTCCCATTACATAACTTGCATCAAGACCGCTATTCCAAACGGGTACACCATCTCTGGGATTTAACCTTACCACTTGCTTGGCTCCGTTAAATATCATCATGTCGCCAATATTATAATTGCCCGGAATCCAGGGACCTGTATGTGTTTTTACTATTCCACTAATGCTCGAGCCGAATCCGGTAGAATAAATTACAGTTCCCGTTACACCATCCAGTACAGTTATTGTCGAAGCAAAGCCTATGAAGCAGGCTATATCATCGACCTGATCTGAATTCACACTTGGAATTCTTGTCATACCCCATACAACTTCACTTGGAACGTAAGACCAGATTTGCGTGCCTGTATTATTGTATCCTCGGATTGAATATGGTCCGCCGCTCTCTCCCATACCGACTGCAAAGCCTGCCGCTGTTGTTACTAAATCGTATGAGAATGTCTGCGGCATTGATACGGTAAGCAAGGAAGCTCCCGTTAATCCGTTCAGTATAAATATTGTTTTTCTTCCGGGAGGATTTCCGCCTGTTCCATTTGCATCCATCACAACATCAAGTATTCCGTCATTATTAAAATCTTTATCTACCTTTATAACGTTTACATCACCATCGCTGAAGTTTACCGAATCTCCGAACTCCCATATTTTTTTCCCTGTTCGTCCTGAAATTGTATAAACTTCTTCGTTGCCACCGGCGCAGCCGATTACTACATCCTGAACACCGTCTCCGTCAATATCAGACCTGACCTGCATTGCCTGCTCATAAGGAACTGAGCCTGAGTTATTATTATTATAACCTGTATTAAATGTCCACAATACATCGGATGTAACTGATGAACCGCCATTAAAGCATGATACAAAATAATTGGATGATGCAACGAGCATGTCATTTATTCCGTCTGCATTAACGTCGTTAATTTGTTTTATAGAGGTCGGTTTAAAATTATCCGAGCTTGTATAAGGATTATCAGGGATAGTTCCTTCCCATAATATTTCACCAAGTGTTGCAGTAGAACTTACTGCGCTGCCCGTTACTCTTACTCTTTGAACAGAACCGTTAACAGCATTTGAATTAATTGTAATGGAATCAGAGTATGCAGTAACTGTGGTCGGATTGAACCATACTCTCATCTGTTTTGTCTTTTGTGTATCGACAACAATCGGGAAAGTTAAACCAACTGTATCTAGTCTGAATCTTTGACCTGCGAAAGTTGCAGATGTAATATTTAAAGGCTGGCTTCCTGTATTCGTAACATTGAATAAATAACCTGATGTACAGCCGACTCTTCTCGCACCATAGTTATAACTTGTCGCGCTTAAAGTCATGAATGCACCATTGTTAACTCCTTTACCCTTAAGTGAAACCTGTTTTAAAGGACTGCCTCCGTCATTTGATGCGATGTATAAAATTCCAGACGTTGTATCAAAAACAGCGGGAGTAAATGTAACCGTGTAATTTTTTTGTTGTCCCGGCAGAATAGAATCTGCAACATTCGGAGATATTGTATATCTCGGATTAGACATCGTGAACGAATTTAATCTCAACATAGCTGTTCCTGTATTCTGAATTACAAGCGGCTGAGGATTCGGTGTATTTAAAATTGTATTGCCAAAATTAATTGTATTAGGATTTGTAACAATTATCGGATTTCCGCTACCTGTCAATGAATATTTATACAGGGAAGAAAACTGGAATGAAGTTCCGCCGATTCTCTTTGCTACTAGCCAAAGATTTTGTCCGTCCCAAACCATTCCTTTCGGGTCGTCATCACCGTCAGGGTCAGGACCGGGAAAAGAAAGAACCGTATCGCCAACTGTTCTACTGTAGACAAAAATTCTTTCGGGTTCGCTGTTGAAGTTATCATTAACGTAAATAATCGAATCACCTTTAATTGCAATACCCTGCGCCTGTTTGCAGCGAAGCGGAATCGAATCTACTTTTAATTTAGTAGTAGTGTTAACTGCATAAGCCCATGCAAAAGGATATGTAGTTGATTCAGGTGAATAAACCGTGAACCATAGTTTATTTCCTTCGAGCGCAAGCCCGCCGATACCACCTGCATAGCTTCCGGTATAAATACTATCTACGATAGCGCCTGCCATATTTATTTTGTATATCCTTGCTCCGGCAGTTCTGAAATCTTCTGCTATCCAGAAGCCTGTGCCATCCCAAGCCATACCATGGTTAAAATCTTTAGGAGAAACTATACTGTCCAGTATCACTCCTGTTTTAGTAACTTTGTAAATTTTTGCAGGAATTCCTGTACCATTATAGTCTGAACCAATCCATAGTGTATCACTTTTGAGAGTTATACCCCAGAAACCATTGTATGAATTATAATTGGGGAAATTATAGGTGTTAACTAATGTCTGGCTGAAAATATTTGAGGAGATAATAATTAATAAAAACAGTAATAACTTTTTCATTAATATAATTTTAGGTTTATAGATAAAATTACTTGTTTTATTATTGTTTTGAAAGCAAAAAATGTTACCAAAAAAGAAAGCCTGTCCGAAACAAA
>CALJIG010000018.1 GCA_937974175.1 uncultured Ignavibacteria bacterium | reverse complement strand
AAAAGTTTATGCAGTGTCTGGGAAGAAAAAATAAATAACGTAACAGAGACAGCAAAAACGCTTGCCAACGCAGAAATTGGAGTTAGTTTAAAAATTTTTGAACCTATGGTATCTATGGTTTTACGGGAATAACTTATTATCCCAACTGCCATAGAGAGTGCTCCCGTAAAAAAAAGCTGTTGAAGCGCGGTAATCCTGAAGTTCTCATAAATCTGAATATCTTTAAAAGGAGAAGAGGTTATGAATACTCCTACAACTTTAGCGATGTTGTTTGCTCCAAGACTGTAAGCTCCAAAAGCGGCGGCAAGAATAAATCCGTAGCGGGTTAGAGCATCTATTTCGAGCAAATGGATTTTTGAAAACTTAATAATTCTGTTAAACAGGAGATATAAAAGAAATGATAATGCCCCTGCAATAAGAGGATTGAAAATCCATGAAAACAAAATCTGAATTAACGAGCTGATATCGGTAGGTGATGATGTAAATAAATTCCACCCTAAGATAGCACCAACTATTGCCTGAGAAACAGAAACAGGAAGACCTCTTTTAATTAAAAGAAAAACCGAAATTGCAGCTGCAAGCGAAACTGAAAAAGAACCTGCAATCGCATTCACGTCGCCCAGTACTCCGATTGTATGAGTTGTTCCTGCACCGCTAAATAAAGCCCCGAGAATTACAAAAACCGAAGTAATAATTGCTGCACTCCTGAAGCGGAGCATTTTAGTGCTGACCGCAGTGCCAAAGACATTTGCCGCATCATTTGCACCAAGTGACCAACCAAGAAACATTCCGCTGGAAAGAAAAATCCAAATCATTTTTTATCCGAATCTTTTAATAACTGCAATTGAAAGCCGGTCACATACATCCTCGGCAGAATCGGCAATTTGTTCGATGTGATAAGTGAAATATCTCAAATGAATTTTTTCGGCAAGTCCAAGATTTGGGTTCGCAAAAATATTCCGTTTTAGCTTATCCGCAAGAACATCGGCTTCCTTTTCGTAAAATACAGACTTATTAATGTTATCCCTGACTTTCTGGTAATCCGAAAAATATGCCCTAACTGCATAAACCATATATTCTACAGAAGTAACGGAAGTATTTGTGAGCTCTAAAAATAAACTCGCAAACTCGGGAAGAATGTCCGGCTTTTCAACAGAGTATTGAAAAATTGTTTCCTTTGATTTATTCATTACTTTGTCAACACTTTCGAGCAAACCAAGTACATCTCCTCTGTATTCGGGAATTAAAGTATGAAGATATAGTTTCGTTTCTATCGTCCTTCTGAGGTCATCTGCCGATTCCTCCGTAGCTGATATCTCTTTCAGGGATTTTTCAAACATATCCTGCATGTTTTCTATATAATATTTCACACCCTGTTTGAATTGTAAACTCCCTGAGAGAATTTTATCAAGAAACTCATCAATCTGAGTTTCAAGTTTCTTTGTTTTTTTGGTTGCAAACATAAGAATTATATTAACATAAAAAGAAAAAAGGACTGCCGTTTCACCGGCAGCCCTTAATGAGAAAAATTTTACGTGTAATTATTTTACGAGCATCAACTTTTTAGTATCGGAGAAATTCTTTCCTTCGATATTTGTGAAATTGATTTGGTAATAATAAATTCCGCTTGAAAGATTTGAAGCGTTAAAGTTTACTTCATATGAGCCTGTGCTTAATGAATTATTTACGAGGCTTGAAACTTCTTTTCCAAGTGTGTTATAAACCTTAAGTGTGACAAATCCCTGTGAAGGAATTGAGAACTTAATGTTTGTGGTCGGGTTGAAAGGATTCGGATAATTCTGTGAAAGTGAGAAGTTATCTGCTATACCTGATTCAATTTTCACTGAGGTTGTTATTCCTGCCCAGGTTTTTCCGATTTTAATACCGTCAAGAGTCATCGTTGGTGAAGAAGCCGAAGAGCCCTGCCTTAAAGCTATTCTTGCAAGATTTGCTGCATCAGTGACAGTTCCTGTAACAGGTCCAACATAAGGGGTAGTTGGCTCAGTTCCGGGAATTGCACCGCTGATTACAAACAAACTCATTGCATCATCGGTATTTGATACTGTATTGAAAACATATTTAATAACTATTAGATATGTTGTTCCGTAGTTAAAGCCGTTTGCGCCATATACAATGGGACCGCCGGACGCAGCTCCTTTAGAAAGACCAAAAGAAATTGTTCCGGAAGAATCTTTAGCATAAAGTCTTGCTGTATAGTTAGTGGTCGAAGTTGAAGGAAGCATTGCAGCAAAATAATCACCGGTTTTACCGGAGTCAACTTTTACCATCATTGAGATGTATAAATTGCCAACACTATCTGCTGTAAATTGTTTATAAGCATCCTGACCGTTATTGCTGATTCTGGTTGCATTACCGATACCTGAAAGAGCATAACCGTTAAATGTTAAACCGGGAGAGGTAACAACTAAACGGTTTACAATACCGCCGCTGAAAGAAACCCAGCCGTGTGCTGTAAGAGAATCGCCGGCAGTATAATCAAAATTTTCGACCATTAAGGTCTGACTGTTTCCGATAGCTGCAATCAGCATCAAAGAGAATAAGAATGAAAGTAATTTAGTTTTCATTGTATTTATGTTTAAGTTTATAATATTTTTTAAATAGAACCGTAAATATACTAATTAATTACCTTAATTTAAACGCAACACCGCATAATGAAATGTTATGATATTGTAAAAATTGGCGGTCTTATTCTATACTTACGGCAATATTCTTCTTCAAAAATTATGCTGTTCTTTATTAATTGTATATGGATTTATAATAATTTAATTTTATAAAAAACAAAGGATAGTAATTGGATATTGATGATTTTTTAAAAGCAATTCAGCTTATGCTTGCCCCCTCAGTAATGATTTACGCCTGCGGACTTCTTCTCCTTGGTATAAGCAATAAGAATTCTTCCATAACAAACAGAATAAGGTTGCTGAACGAA
>CALJIG010000017.1 GCA_937974175.1 uncultured Ignavibacteria bacterium | reverse complement strand
TGCTAACTGCTAACTGCTAACTGCTAACTGCTAACTGCTAACTGCTAACTGCTAACTGCTAATTGCTAATTGCTAATTGCTAATTGCTAATTGTAAAGTAACATTATTGTCACATTTTGTTCTCGCTTCACTTATGAATGTTGCAGTGTCGCATTATTGTAACATTTTGAGCTTAGTAAGTAATAATATTTTATTTTTTTTGATGAATTTTTGACGGATTTTATTACGTTCCGCTTTCATCTCCTTCCCAACGTCCTCGTTGGGAAGGTAATTTTCACAGAAAATGTAAGAGTGTAGTTCGCCTTGGCGAATCACATTTTCCCCTCGTTCCTACACTACAGCGTGGGAACGTAGAACCGTTGTTGTTTTTTCAATTCTCGATAATTTTATTTTCCGTCAGTGACGGATTTTTGACGGATTTCTGGGCGAAGCTCAGTCCCGTCTTTTTAACATCTCCTTCCCAACGTCCTCGTTGGGAAGGCAACTTCCACCAAAAACATTCCCAACGGGGACGTTGGGAATGAGGGGAATTAATAAAATTTACTTTTTCATCTTTGATGAATTCTTGACGGGTTTCTGCAAAATAAGATTTTAACTTGTATTTCTTCTCCTTCCCAAACTCCTGTTTGGGAAGTCATATTCCGCAAAACTCCGTTTTGCATTGAAACGGAGTTTCAAGGTCAAGTTCCGTCCCAAACCGGAGTTTGGGACGGAGAACAAGAAAGTTTCCCGCACGGATAATTTAACAATACTGTTTTAATTATAAAAGCAGAGGCTGCCTATTAATACTAATAGGTAAATTTATTTTTTTATGTGTTGACACAAATTTAACTATTATGAATATACGCTGATTCACATTGCAGCCGTCAATAATTTCCTCCTCCCGGGTTGAGAAGAGGAAAGACTGAATATTATCATATTTAAAATTTCAAATTAGAGAAATCTGTCATCATTTCACTAACACCATTTTCTTTGTTTCTTTAAAATCTCCCGCTTCAATTTTATAAAAGTAAATACCGCTTGAGAGTGATGCTGCATTAAAATCAATTGAATAGCTTCCTGAATTTTGTTTTTTGTTTACTAATGTTTGTACTTCATATCCACGGGAATCATAAACTTTAATTGATACAAAATTTGGAGCCGGTAAATCGTAATTGATTCTTGTACTTGGATTGAACGGGTTAGGGTAGTTCTGACTCAGATTATATTTTGAAGGCGTTCCGATTTCTACAAAAGTATTTAAATCATAATATTTGTAATTGCCGTTTAAATCAGTTTGCTTTAATCTGTAAAAATATTTTCCGCTTTCAAGAAATCTATCCGAATAGTTATAATTATTAAGAGTACCGGAATTTCCTTTGCCCGCTACAAAAGCAATTTTTATAAAATCACCTGATTCTTTTTTCCTTTGCACTTCAAATCCCGCATTGTTTATTTCAAAAGCAGTAGCCCATTTCAGTTCAACATCTTTTTTGTTTAATGTGTGAGTGAACGAGCTAAGTTCAACGGGAAGGGGAGAGTCTGAATTTCCGAGAGTGAAATAAGAGAATGAAGTCAATCCATAGATTGTGATTGTGTTGCTGTTTGAGTCAATCGCAAATTGTCCTGCTCCTGTTCCCTGAATTTGGTATGGAGTATAGCTAACACCATTTTCGGATTTGGCAGGAACCAGTTTTGACTCGTTCGGAATTTCTCCAAGTAAGTTTTCGTCATATTTTAAAGTTAAGTTATAAGTATAAGAGTCTCCTCCGTAAGCATTTATATGCCAGTAACCTTTGTAAGTGCTGAACGATGCTGCGCCCGGAGGAGTAACTCCGCTGTAAAATTGCATTGATAATGAATCAGGCACTGTTCCGCTGTTTCCCCAGTCTAAACTCAAAACATTAGAACTGAGATAATTGAAAAATGAAGTTCCGTTTTGTACGGGTGTAGGCGATGCAGTTATGGAAAAAGGTGCAGCTGGGGAATTTGTGATTTCATCACATCCAATATCAACAGGACCGGATGTTAATGAAGTAGAACGGCTGTTTCCTTCTCTGTCATCCGTTACAGCAGGAGTAAGATTTGAAATTCCTCTGCCCTTTACATACCATACGTAAGAGTAAGCGGTATTTATAAGACATGAAGTGGATATAAAATTTGATAAAACTATATCACTGCTTTGAACATAATTAGAATTTGTATCCTTTAAAGAGGTTGTTTTAAATCCGGCAAGACTATATGATGTTGTAAGCCATTTGAAAACGAGTGAAGAATTTTCAGTTGAGAAGAAATTATAGTTTGAATAAAAAGAATTAGTGTCGGTTACTTCCATTGCAAAATTATTCCCGGATACAGAATATCTTTTAGTGAAAATAAGATTATTGTAAAAGTTAACTCTGCCTGCTCCTGACTTTAAAAATGCCGAACAGTTAGCAGCTCCCGTAGAAGAATCGCTGATCATAATAGTATTATTAAAAACATTGTTTGTATTTCCTGAACCTGCGTTAATGCAAATGCCATATTGATTAATAAAATTTCTGTAAATCACAGGAATGTAAACCGCATTATTTACAATATTGTAGCTGCCTGCATTTATGTAAATTGCCTTGTTGCCGTTTCCTGTACCGGTTGAAGAATTTGCAAATCCAAAAATTAAATTTTTAGAAATAGTTCCTTTGCCCGTGCCTCCTGAAGGATTCATTACAATTGCGGTTGACCACGTATTAGTTGCAGGACTATTGTTTATTCCTAAATAGTTAAAGCTGTTACCGGTGATTGTTACATTTGAGTGGTTATTATCATTAATGATTCCAATGCAGCCGGGAAAATTCGCATCGGTATTTTTCGCGTTGCTTCTGATATATGAAAGCGCATTGTTTTGTATTGATAGAAATCCCGTACCCGCTGTGTACATCCCCCAACATACTCCGCCGGTTGCTAAAGTGTTTGTATGTGTTAAAGAAGCAATAGTATTGTTATGAATTCTGATAGTGTCATTTGATATTATAAATATTCCTCTTATAAATCCGTTCCTTGTTGAAATATAATTATCAGAAATTGTGTTTCCCGAAGTTGTACCTATATCAACTCTGCCTGCTGCAACTTCAATGGCGATATTAGAGCCGCCGGAAGTAACTGTCTGACTTGAAGTAGTTAACTTACGAATGATATTGCCCTGAACATTTGTAGCGCTTGTATTACCTACATTCAGATAAATTCCTCTGATAAGCGGCTGTGCTATAGTTTGATTTGAATTTCCGCCTGATGCTTCCGGACCTGTTCCTCCTAAAAAATTATTAGTAACGCTGTGGCCGCTACCTCCATTCAAACTAATGCAATAGTAAGCTGATGTCTGGCTAGCCGGAATGCCTGAACTTGCTGACATATAAAAACTGTTACTATCAAGAACCGTGTTATCTCCTGCGCCCGTTGCACTCTGCAATACTCCGTAATTTGTAAAATCGTGAATAAGATTTCTTTTGATTAAAGTTCTGTCGTTTGATTTACCCGCTGTTCCAATTAAGTTTATTGCTACCTGCGTACTTGTAATTCCTGCTCCGAGAAATTCATATCCGTTGATATTGTTTCCATAAATTGTATTATCATCATTGCCTGTAGTAAGGCTTGAGTTTCCAATTGAAACTAATCCCAGTGATGTTGAAGAAACTGAGCCATACAAACGGCAGTACTTTATTGTATTACTGCACGCATCATCGTACATGCTGATAAGATTTGCCTGAGCTGATAAAGGAATTAAATATGAAAACTGAAGCTTGTAAGCCGCGCCTGTTCCGCCGGGTCTGCCCTCTATTGTAACGTAATCTGTTCCGTTAAACTCTATCATATTGGCAGGACCTGTATAGCTTAGATTTATCGTTGTTACAATGTCATCATTAGGCATAAGAGTAACTGAGTTTACAGCTGATGCGCCGGGAATAACTCCAAATCTTATCGGATAACTTTCCGCGGCTGAATAATTACTCATTATTTTCAGAGTGACTGCACCGTCAACTCCGTTTGTATTTAGCTCAGTAAACGCTGCCTGAATTGTAGTAAAATCAGCGCCGGCGCCCCCTATGAACTTAACTCCCGATATCGGAGCAGCCGTGCTGATTTTAGCGAGAAGTAATATTAATGTTGAGAAAATGATTAAATTTTTATTCATGAAACTTTGATTAATTTAGGGCAAATTTATACCCTTTCAGTATTGATTACAAACAGAAATTTGCCGAAATTACTGAAAAAAATAAAAATGTAAGAGCTGATTATATTTGTAAATCGTTGTTTATTACTAAATAAACTGCAATCAATTTAACCGAAAAACTCAATGTTAAACCCCAATACAATTGATGTTTTAAAACACCTTGATAAAAAACAGTTGAAACGGCTTGGAGATTTTATAAACTCTCCATTTCATAATTCAATAGAGATTATGTCAAAGATCTATGATGAAGTTGCAAAGACTTATCCTGATTTCCCGGAAGAGAAGTTAAGCTATGAGAGAATGTTCAAAAAAATTTATAAAGGAAAAACTTACAAGGAGCAAACAATTAGAAATTTATATTCTGAGTTCTCGCGGTTAGTTCGAGATTTTATAACTCAGCTTGAAATTGAACGTAACAAGGATTTTTATTATATGTTTCAGGTGGAAGGAATTTCAAATGTGCAATGTTACGATTACGCAAATAAAATTATAAGAGAAAACACCAAAAAAGAAAATAAACGCGCGCTTATCGGTCCTGATTACTTCTTTTATAATTTCAGGATGGAATCAAACTTCAACAGCAATCTTGCATTTGCAAATAAATCTCACACAAAAGAGTATTTCACAAGTCTTGATAGCAAGACGGATAATTTAATAAGCTTCTTCTTTAAAGTCCTTTTCAATTTTGCCACAACGTATAAAATTCTGGATAAGATAAACAAACGCAAAGAAGATGAAAGCAAGATGATAAATTCATTTCTTTCAACTTTCGATGTGGATGAGTTTTTAAGCAAGCTGAAAAAAAACGGAAACGAATTTACCGATTATTTAAAAATTGAATATTTGCTTTACAAATATTCTGCCTCTGAAATGAGCGCAGAGCAGTATTACGAACTGAAGAAATTAATATTCGATAATATTGATAAGTTCGAAGACTTTGAAAAAATCCATATCTTCTACGCTGCATTTGATGTTATAAAACTATGGCTTTTACCAATAGATGATAAATATAACATTGAGTTTTTTGAGCTGGCAAAGTTGTTCTGCTCTATAAAAATTGAGGAGTATGAATCATTCGAAGAGATACTTGTATTTGAGTTCCGTTCAATTTTAAAAACTGCTGTTGCCCTAAAAGAATTTGAATGGGCTGAAAACTTTTTGAACAAGTATATCAACTGCTTTAAGACAGAACAGCGTCAGCATGAAATGGATTACTCACAGGGCATTCTGAACTTTTACAAAGGCAGCTTTGAAAAATCGCTGGAGCATTTTAACAAATTTCCTATAAATCACATCCGCGAAAAAATAGATGTGCAGATTTATTATATAATGAACTACTTTGAACTGAAAGCGTATGAGCCGGCGCTTTCCTTAATTGCATCGCTCCGCCAGTTATTGAGGGAAAGCAAAGAGATTCCTCAAATGTATTACAAGTCGGTTGAAAACTCATTGAAGTTTTTTAAAGAGCTTATTACTGCAAAGGAAAAAGGGGCAAAACTTGATTACGCAATTTTCAAAGAGGCAAAAGAATCCGGAAAATTTCATCAGCGGCAGTATATACTTGAAAAGTTTGAAAGTGAAGTTAAGTGAAATATCTTATTACTTCTTTTCAACTTTTTCACTATTTAAAAATTGAAACAAGTCGGATTTTAAAAACGCCGTTGTTGTTTTTTCAATACAAATAAATTCATTTTCTCTCCTTCGTCGGATTTTTGACGGATTTCTGCAAAATAAGTTTTTTCTACCCCCTCCTTAGAGAAAGCTATCAATTATCAAGTCCCGCTTTGGCGGGAGAGTGGGCTTGTACCTCTCGTTCCTACGCTCCGGCGTGGGAACGCAGAATTATTTTTACATTTGGTCGGAAAAAAGTCGGATTTAAAAACCACGTTGTTGTTTTTTCAATACAGATAAATTCATTTTCTCTCCTTCGTCGGATTTTTGACGGATTTCTGCAAAATAAAATCAAGCTTGTCATCCAATCATACATATCATAAAGCTTCGCTTTATTCGTACTTTTGTCTTGATACCCCGCATCAAGTGCGGGGCAGGCGCCAGTACCAAAAAATCAAGACCTAGTAAAAATTTGCTAAAAATTTTCCTCGTAAATCGGCGGGAAAAGAACTCGCTTCGCTCAGACAGCTTTTCCCGCTTATCGATTTACTCGTTAATTTTTTATACGCAAATTTTTAATGGTCTGATTATTATTTCCCGTTTCCAATTTGTTACAGCACATTCATAATTTTGAATTCATAATTCTGAATTGAAAAGTTTCCCGCACGGATAATTTAACAATACTATTTTAATTATAAAAGCTGATGCTGCCTATTACTACTAATAGGCAGAATTTTGAATAAAGTGCTTGACAGGAATTTATGTTGGAGTTGGTCAAGAAGGCAAACAACGGTTTTGGTAAATTTTTTAAAGATTGGATTTACTCAAAATTTATTTCTTCGTTAATAATTTCTTTTCCGTTAAAATAATATAATCTACCAGTTACACAATTTGGATTATAACAATATGAAATTCCCAAACCAAACATGTAATGAAATAGATGATATGATATAAGACCTTTTAACTTCTTTTCATCGTAAATGGATATTTTACCTTTTTTAGCTTCGATTGCTAAATAATGTTGGGGTTTAATTTTATTATCCCTTCTAGAATGTACTAGAATATCAGGACGAATAGCCTTTTGTTTTTTATTAATTAGTACTTTTTTAACAGTATAATAATATCTGTTATATTCTAAATCAACATGATACTTTTTTAATATATTTTTTTTAATTTCTCTTTCAATATAATATGCTAGGCGATGGTTAATTGAAACTTCATAAAGTTTTCTATCCAAAGTCTTTACCTTTTTGTATGGGGTATTTTGCAATATTCTAAATAATTCCAAATCATATTTTACTAAATTCTTGACAGATTTTAATAATATGTGTTTTATAAATATTATTTGTTTATTGGTAGGTT
>CALJIG010000016.1 GCA_937974175.1 uncultured Ignavibacteria bacterium | reverse complement strand
ATAATTTACTAAATGAATTCTAATTAATGGATAAATATTTATTATACATAAACGGTGAATTCCGTGAAGCGCAAAACAAAGAATATTTCGATTCTGTAAATCCTGCCGATGACAGCGTTAACGCTCAAATATCGAAAGGCACTGTTGATGATGTTAAAGACGCAATTGCAGCAGCAAGAGAAGCATTCGATGACGGACGCTGGACAAATCTTGCAAAGGAAGAACACGGCAGAATGATAAAGCAGGTTGTCGATAAAATCAATGAGCATAAGGACAGATTAATTGAACTTGAAGTAAAAGATTCCGGCTCAACAATAAGGAAAGCTACTGAAGATATAATGCTCGGCGCAAGAACTTTGAATTATTATTCAAAAATGGCTTCAACTGTGTTTGAAGAAAACATTGAAGGACTTTCAAAAGAAGGCATCAGCAAAAATTTACTGGTGAGAGAACCAATCGGAGTTGTTGCTTCAATCATTCCATGGAACTTTCCATTCAAGATGGCAATCTGGAAACTCGGACCGGCATTAGCTGCCGGATGTACAATTGTATTAAAGCCATCATCTGAAACATCGCTTTCTGTTGCAGAGCTTGCAAAGCTGATCGATGAAACTGATATACCAAAAGGTGTAATAAATATTGTAACAGGCGGTTCAGATATCGGAACAGAAATGGTATCGAATAAGCTTGTTGATAAAGTTGCATTCACAGGTTCGACAGAAGTCGGGCGTACAATTATGAAAAACGCTGCTCCTACACTGAAGAAATTAACTCTTGAGTGCGGAGGAAAATCACCTAATATAATTTTAGATGATACGGATATGAACATGGCTGTTGACGGCGCAATCTATGCAGGATTTTATCATCAGGGACAGTGCTGTGAAGGCGGTACAAGATTACTGGTGCAGGAAAGTGTATATGATGAGTTTACTTCAAAGCTGAAGGAAAAAATCGAGAAGATGAAGATTGGTGACCCGATGGATAAAGGAAATGATAACGGTCCGGTTGTTTCAAAGAAGCAGTTTGAATCAGTAATGAATTATATTGATATCGGTAAAAAAGAAGGTGCAAAGATTTTAACAGGCGGAAATAAAGTCGGTGATAAAGGATATTATATTCAGCCGACAATTTTTACTGACGTTGATAATAAAATGAGAATTGCGCAGGAAGAAATTTTCGGACCTGTAGTAGTTATCATTAAATTCAAAGATGACGATGAAGCTGTAAAGATTTCAAATGATTCTGAATTCGGACTTGCTGCCGGTATCTGGTCAGGCAACGATGAGAGAGCTTTGGCTTTAGCAAGAAGATTAAGAACCGGAACTGTATGGATAAACGAATATCATCTGCTTGCAGATAGAGCTCCATTCGGGGGATATAAGCAAAGCGGCGTAGGACGTGAGTTCGGTGTTGACGGATTAAAAGAATATACTGAAGCAAAGCACATTCACATTGACGAGATAAAAGACAGAAGCAAAAAATTCTGGTATAATACGGTTGTTCCAAGAGGGTAATATGTACTAATGAAAAAGATTATCAGAGGTAAAAATTGTTCTTTATTAAGATTTGAAGCCGGCGATGAAAAGCTTGTTGATTTGATTCATAAGCTTTTTAATGACGAGCACATAACAGGATTATTGAATCCCGATTACCCGCTGAATAAACCAAAATCCGTTATAAAAAAATGGGTAAAGGAAACGGCAGAAAATCCTTACGGAGTCTGGTATGTGATAAAGAGCAAGCAGAATTACATAGGATATGTCTGCTACAAATGGAGAGAGAACTATACTGAAGCTTGCGAAATATCAACAGCGATTTTATTTGAGTACAGAGGATTGAAGTTAGGATACGAATCATCTAAGCTTTTATCTGATTATGTTAAAGGATTAAAGAAGTTTAAATATTTAGTTGCATACGTTCATCAGGGAAATAAAAGAGCGGAAAACAATTTAAAGAAGTTCGGTTTAAGCAAAGCAAACCGCTTACAAAAAACAATAACGATGGCTTTGTATAATGAAGACGGTTCGAGCGGCGAGTATGACTTATTTGCATTAAAATTAAGTTAAACAAATTTAATGGATATTAAAAATAAAACAGTATTGATTCTCGGGGGCTGGGGATTAGTTGGTTCTGCAATCGCAAGAAACTTAATGGCAGAAGGACCTAAAAAAATTATCTTAACATCTCTTAAAAAAGAAGAAGCTGAAGATATCTGTAAAGACTTAACGAAAGAGTTCAAAACTAAAAAGGGTTTTTTTGTCCCATGGTATGGTAACGTATTTGTAAGGAACGAATTCAAAGATAAAAATCGTGAGCTTATCTTAAAAGATGCCGCTGAAAGAAAAAAACTGATGCATGATATAAGCGACGAGCTTAATGATGACATACTACACAACTCCGCATTGTATAAAATGATGCAGCAGCACAAACCGGATGTAGTTATTGATTGTATCAATACTGCAACGGCAATAGCGTATCAGAATATATTCAAATCGTTCACCGATATACAGAAGTTCATGGACGGCGCTGAGAGTGATTACGAAAAACTCAAAGAAGCCGTTGAAAAATTCATGTGCGTATCTTACATACCGCAGTTAATCAGACACATCCAGATTTTATATTACAGCATGACTGAATTTAAGACAAAGTTTTATCTTAAAATCGGTACCAGCGGTACAGGCGGCATGGGACTTAATATACCTTACACTCACAGCGAAGAGAAGCCTTCAAGAATGTTATTAAGTAAATCATCCGTTGCCGGTGCGCATACATTGCTTTTATTCTTAATGGCAAGAACTCCGAACGGACCTGCTGTAAAAGAATTAAAACCGACTGCTTCAATCGCATGGAAAAAAATTGCATACGGTGAAATCAAAAAAGGCGGAAGACCTATTGCTTTGATAGATACAAAAATGGAAGATGCAGAGCCGCTTGAAAAGAAATTCCACAGAGTATCAGATAAAAAATATAAGACTAACGGAAACTTAAAAACTGTCTTTATCGATACCGGCGAGAACGGAATTTTCTCCGCTGCTGAATTTGAAACAATATCTACAGTCGGGCAGATGCAGTTTGTAACTCCCGAAGAAATTGCAGAGAATGCAATTCTTGAAATCAAAGGACACAATACAGGACACGATGTAATCAATGCAATCGACAGCGCATCAATGGAGCCCTCGTACAGAGCCGGATTTATGCAGCAGTATGCAACTAACCAGATAAAAGCATTAGAGAAAAAACATAAGACAAACTCAGTCGCATTTGAGATGCTCGGACCGCCGAGACTTACAAAGCTTCTTTTTGAAGCAAATTTAATTAGACTTATATATAAAAATTTCAATCAGTATATTAAGGAAGATTACAAAAAAGCGGCAAAAAGAATTTACGAATATCTTAAGAAGGATTCAAAAGTCCGGAACGAAATTATTTCCATCGGTATTCCTATTATTTTGCCTGACGGAAAAAAATTGTTACGCGGACCTGATATAAAATCTCCTTCTGTTTTAAAAGGGGATATTTTCGATGTAAATCCTAAAACCATTGATAAATGGTGCGATGCCGGATGGTTTGACTTACGTGAAAAGAACTGGAAACTTTGGAACGAAAGATTTAAAGCAATTATGAAACAATCCAAAGCAATGACGGATGAAAGTTTCAGCTCAAGATATATTTTCAATGATGATTATTGGGATAACTTTAAAGAAATAAATATCGGCAAAGTTGTCGGCTGGATTTTCATCAACGAAGAACAAGGCGTAAGAAATAAAGGTTAATACACAAAAAATTTTAGACATATAAACAATAAATTAAAGAAAATTGATACCTAATATTCTTTCTTTAACAATTTTTGCTCCGATAGTTCTTGCATTTCTGATTCTATTCATGAAAAAGGAAAACGAGACTATGATAAAGTGGTATGCAATGATTGTCTCACTGATACCATTTGTATTATCGCTGGTGCTTTTCTTCACATACGATCCTGCCAATCCTGAATACCAGTTCGTTGAAAAATGGAAATGGATAACCGCACTGAACTCCTACTATTACCTCGGTATAGACGGAATTTCGATGCTGCTCATTCTGCTTTCAACTTTCATTATGCCGCTGTGTATTCTTGCATCATGGAACACGATAAAAGTAAGAGTAAAAGAATATTTCTTTCTTATTCTTCTTTTAGAAGGAACACTTGTTGGTGTATTCTGCTCGCTTGACCTTGTCCTGTTCTACATCTTCTGGGAGTTCATTCTTATCCCGATGTATTTTATGATAGGTATCTGGGGCGGCGAAGAAAGAATTTATGCTACGGTCAAATTTTTCTTATACACAATGTTCGGCAGCTTGCTGCTTCTTATCGGAATTATCTGGCTCGGTTTCTTATGCCAGCCGATGATTGGGGAGTTTACAACCGATATGAGCAGGCTTGTATTAGTTGCTCCGAGTATTGCTGCAGATAAGCAGGTATTTTTGTTTATACTATTCACTCTCAGTTTCTTAATAAAAGTACCGCTCTTTCCGTTCCATACATGGCTGCCCGATGCTCACGTTCAGGCGCCAACATCAGGCTCTGTTATACTTGCTGCCGTGTTATTGAAAATGGGTACTTACGGATTGCTAAGATATTCTTTGCCGCTTTTCCCTGCGGGATTTGTAGCAATGACTCCTTACATAGCAATACTTGCAACAGTTGGTATTGTTTACGGAGCGTTAGTTTCCATTGTACAGAAAGATGTTAAAAAGCTTGTTGCATATTCATCCGTATCTCACTTAGCATTTATAGTGCTTGGTACTTTTGCATTAAATCAGGAAGCAATGCAGGGCGGTGTAATCCAGATGATTAACCACGGTCTTTCAACCGGCGCGCTCTTCTTAATAGTCGGTATGTTATACGAAAGAAGACATACAAAACTTATTTCTGAGTACGGCGGACTGATGAAAGTTATGCCTGTGCTTTCAGCAATATTTATGATTGTTGTATTTTCTTCAATTGGTCTTCCGGGACTTAACGGATTCATCGGTGAATTCTTAGTTTTAATCGGTGCATATAAATCAGTAAACCTTGGCACTCCGGTTTATGCAATAGTTTCAACAACTGCAGTTATTCTTGCAGCCGTTTATTTATTATGGATGTTCCAGAGAGTAATGCTCGGACCTATTGAAAATGAAAAGAACAAAGATTTAAAAGATATTTCAAAAATGGAATTAGCTACAGTGCTTCCATTGCTTGTATTCATAGTTTGGATTGGTGTTTATCCAAATACATTCTTAAGCAAGACGGAAACATCTGTAAAGAAAATTATAGAGAACTTCGATAAGTTCAGACCCAAAGCACCGGAAACGGCACCAAACACTATGCCGAATACTACTACACCACCGGTGAAATAAAGAAATATAACAGTTTTAAATTTAAAGGCTTTATCATTAATTTGATAAAGCCTTTTTTGTTTGGATAAATCCTTTGTGTCTGTGCGAATCCTGATGTAGTTCTTACCCCCTCCTTATAAGGAGGGGGAATTCTTTTCTTTAAAATAATTGCCACGGCTTTTAAGCCGTAGAACAAGTATACCAATGAAATAGGCTTTAGCCAAAATTATTATTTGCCCTAAAGGGCATAAAAAGATGCCATTTCCAACCACGGGTTAAAACCCGTGGCAATTCTAAAAAATAATTTAAAACTTACCGTCTCCTTTTCTTTCTATTTCATATTTTTGATGAATTTTTGACGGGTTTTATTCCTGTTGCGTTTCCGCCTGCATCGTTTCTTCAGAAGGTTCTTTTTTATTTTTTCTTTTTGATGAATTTTTGACGGGTTTTTCTTCTTCGGAATCTACAGGAAATGTCCTTTTAAAAGTATTGCTGTAAACTTTTCTTACTTCTTCATCATCTTCAGAATTATCACGGGTAGAATCCATATCTAAATTGTAACCCAATGCATCATCTTCTTCTGCTGTTTCAACTGCGTTTGTAAGGTCAGTTTCTTCTTCATCTTCCGGCTGGTATTTATAGAAGCTCTCTTTATTAGTAATCCAGAGTTTTTCTGTCTCAGGTTCCTGCCTTCCCGGCTTAATATATTTTTCAATAGTTTTTTCATTTGTTTCCAGCTTTAGCAGCTTTGTATACATTAATATCTGGTTAAGAACATCTGAAACAGTCTGATTTACTTTTTTACGCATTTTTTTGTTATCAAGCAGTTCATATAATAGTGTAAGCTTTTGTGAAATTCTTTCAATGCGGCTTATTTTCATTGAGCAGTTTTCATAGAGAAGCTCATCAATCATATCCTGTTTTGCAATCAGAATATAAGATGCTAACTCTTTATACCAGTGTGTAAGCGTAGTGCGGTGCACTCCGATTTCCTGAGCGATTTTATACATCGGTATTCCCGCTGCTTTCAGCTCTACAAATTTCATTTTGATTTTCATGTTCTTCATGAGAGTTTTCCTTTTGGCTTAATTTTTTAGTTATAAGTGATTTCTTCTCCGTTCAAAACTCTGTTTGGGACGGAACTATGTAGTGAAACTCCGTTTCACAGCGAAACAGAGTTTCGCACACTATGCATTCCCAAACTGGAGTTTGGGAATGAGTACAAAATTCCGCAAGTTTTCCCCCTCCTCTTTTTGAGGAGGGGGCAGGGGGCGGTATCAAATAAGTGTTAAGCAGAAATTATAAAAATTGAAATATGATTTGAAGTGAGCGGTACCTATTACTACTAATAGGGAAGTTTTTTTATTTTTTCCTTGACAGGTTTATTCAATTAACAATTAGCAATGAATAGTTAATAATCATGATGAGAAGTGTTTTTGTTCCCCTCCTTAACAAGGAGGGGTTAGGGGTGGTTTAATGTGTAGCATACGTCTAGTGTAAGTGAATAATTATAATGAGAAGTGTTTTTGTTTCCCCTCCTTAATAAGGAGGAGTTGGGGGTGGTTTAATGTGCAGCATACATCTCGCCAGACCCCACCTAACCTCCCCTTGGTAAGGGGAGGAACAAACAATATTCTAATTATTGAGTTTTTCCTGCTTCCCAACGTCCCCGTTGGGAAGCAAACTAGTTTAAAGCCATTCCCAAAGAGGATGTTGGGAATGAGAAGAAGCGGTAACATATTCCTTATTGACTCACATTTGCATATCAGTATAACTACCTTACAACTGGACTTGGTGTAAATAAATTTGCAAATCAAATGTTACAGAAGATGAAACCTGAAAGCCTCATGATGTCCTACGGCTACAAACCTGCCTTATCTGAAGGAGCAGTTAAATGTCCGATATTTCAAACCTCCACATTTTGTTTTAAAAGCGCAGAAGAGGGCAAGGCTTTCTTTGAAGTTGCTTACGGCTTGCGAGATAAAAAACCGCTTGAAGAGCTTGGGCTTATATACAGCAGGATAAATAATCCTGACCTTGAAATTTTAGAAAACAGATTAACACTCTGGGACGAAGCCGAAGAGTGCGCAGTTTTTGAAAGCGGCATGTCGGCAATATCTACGACTATGCTTGAGTTCCTTTCGCCCGGAGATATGATTATGGTAAGCAGTCCTTTGTACGGAGGGACTGACCACTTTGTAAATCATTTTTTGAAAAAGATTGGTGTAAGCGTGCTTGAGTTTAAGCCGCGGCAATCGTATGAAGAAATAGTTTCTTTGATAGAGAATTCAGAAAGGGCAGATAAGCTTGCAATGATATTTATGGAGACACCTGCAAATCCCACAAATGAATTGATTGATATCGAGATGTGCAAAAGAATTGCGGATAAATATTCCGCTGAAGATAAAAAAGTTTACGTTGCAGTTGATAATACATATATGGGACCGTTGTGGCAGCATCCTTTAAAGCACGGAGCAGATTTTGTTCTATACTCGGCAACAAAGTATATAGGCGGGCACAGCGATGTAATTGCAGGCGCATGTCTTGGCTCAAAAGAAGTTATAACCAGAGTTAAAACTCTACGAACATTTTTAGGAAATATGGCAGGACCGTGGACGGGCTGGCTATTGCTCAGAAGTCTTGAAACGCTGAAAGTAAGAATGGAGCAGCAGGCAAAAAATGCAGAAGTGATTGCAAATTATCTGAACAATCATCCGAAAGTAGAGAAGGTTTATTATCTTGGTTTATTAAAGCCGGAAGACGAGCAGTATGAAATTTATAAAAGACAGTATTCTTCTCCCGGAGCGATGGTATCGTTCGATATAAAAGGCGGAGAGAAAGAAGCGTTCAGATTTTTAAATCATTTGAAGCTTATAAAGCTTGCAGTAAGTCTTGGCAGCACGGAGTCTCTTGCCGAGCATCCTGCTTCGATGACTCATGCCGGAGTAGAGCTTGAACACAGAGAGGCGATGAATATAACGGATAAGTTGATTCGTTTATCAATCGGAGTTGAAAACGTATACGATTTAGAGAATGTAATCGGTGAAGCGTTAAATCACGTTTAATCACGTTTAAAAGCTATTTTTTAATTTGATAGAAATATTTATAAAACAAATATGACTGATAAAAAGAAAGTAAGAGGAATCTCTTTCAATAATTCGTATAAAGTTGTATTGCATACTGAAGGACATACTGTCATTTCAGATGAACCTGTAGAAGAAGGCGGGAGCGATGAAGGAATGAATCCTTATGAGCTGATTTCCGGCTCGCTTGCAAGCTGTACGGCTATAACAATCCGCATGTATCTTGAAAGAAAAGGATGGAAAATAGAGGAGTTGATAGTAGATGTTGATATGAAATCAGAAACTATTGATAAAATTACAAAAAACACCTTTGTAAGGAATATTATTGTCAAAAGCGCTCTGGATGATGCTCAGCTTGAAAGGGTGAAATATATTGCGAATGTGTGCCCGATTTCAAAGATTTTGGAGACAGGGAACAATTCCGTAATTACAACATTAGAGAAGAGAAAGTGAAACTTTATACTGAATTTAATAGTATTTCTTATAAATAGGTTATATGTTATTTTTATCAAAATAATTTAAAATGAACAAAAAACTTTTAATAGTACTTTATGTTTTAATAGTCGGTGTGGCGTTTTTTGTAGGCACAAGAATACAAAATGCCGTATCTGACGACAAGACTTCAGCACAGGTGAGAAAGTTCAGCGACGCATTGAATATCACATCAAGATATTATGTAGACGATGTTGATTCACAGAAGCTTACTGAAGCAGCCATCAAAGGAATGCTTGAAGAGCTTGACCCTCACTCAGTTTATATAAGCGCAGAGCAGTTAAAAAGAGTTAACGAAGATTTTCAGGGAAGCTTTGAAGGAATCGGAGTTGAGTTTGATATTATAAGCGATACTATTACAATCGTTTCTCCTATATCAGGCGGTCCATCTGAAAAGCTTGGTATATTAGCAGGTGATAAAATTGTAAAGATTGACGGACAGTCAGCAATAAAATTAACAAGAGAAGACGTTCCTAAAAAGCTCCGCGGAGAAAAGGGAACTAAAGTTGTTGTTACGATTGTAAGACCGGGCAATAACAGCAAGCCGATGGATTTTGAAAT
Source organism: uncultured Ignavibacteria bacterium (assembly GCA_937974175.1). Classification (GTDB taxonomy): domain Bacteria; phylum Bacteroidota; class Ignavibacteria; order Tepidaquicellales; family Tepidaquicellaceae; genus JAFDZO01. The sequence continues at coordinate 4,488 of CALJIG010000016.1, read as the reverse complement.
CATAAGAGATAAAATTCCGCTTTACAGTGTGGACGCATCATTCATGTACAATAATGATATCGGATATATAAAGGTATCGAAGTTTTCTGCAACAACATACGATGAATTTGTAGCTGCATATCAGAAGCTTCAGTCAGCAGGTATGAAGAAATTAGTTCTTGACTTGCGCGGCAATCCGGGCGGATACTTAGACCAGGCATTTAAGATGGGCAGTGAGTTTATTCCTAAAGGCGGAAAGATAGTTTATACAAAGAGCAGAATTTCTGATTTTAATGAAGTATATAATTCCGACGGCGGAAAATTAAATGACGTTCCGTTAATCGTTCTTGTAAACAGCGGTTCGGCATCTGCTAGTGAAATCGTTGCAGGGGCAGTACAGGATTGGGACAGGGGACTTATCGTGGGTGAAACATCTTTCGGTAAAGGACTTGTTCAGAGACAGTTTGACTTACCTGACGGTTCGGCATTCAGAGTAACGACTGCAAGATATTATACTCCGGTAGGCAGATTGATACAGAAACCTTATGAAGGCGGAACATATAAATCTGACCTTGCAAGAGATGAGAGTGAAGGTGATAATTTAAATCACACAAAAGATAAATCGGATTCTACACATCCTGAGTTTAAAACAATGGGCGGCAGAATTGTATTCGGCGGCGGCGGTATTACGCCTGATTATATTGTAAAGCTTGATACGCTTACACCTTATACAGTTGCGCTAAGAAGAAATAATGTAATGTATCTTTTCACTGAAAACTACATGCAGAATAACAGAAAGAACATTGAATCTTCTTATAAATCTTATACAGCATTCAGAGACGGATTTAATATTTCATCTTCTATGATGGATGACTTCAAAAGATTTGCGGAAAGCAAGGGCGTTGCATTGAACCAAAGCGAATACGATAAAGATAAGAGCTTCATTGAAATTTCCATAAAGTCACAGATGGCAAGAGATATCTGGGGCAATGAAGGAAGCTATGCTGTATTTGTAAGCACAGATGAACAGTTTTTAAAAGCTATAACTTTATTTCAGGAAGCAAAAGATTTAGGAAATTTAAGAAAATAAAAATTTGATAATGAAAATGGTTTATCGCACATAGTAACTTATGCCGGTAGACCATTTTCTATTTTTACAGTTACAGATTGAAACGATTAGCAATAATATTACTTTTAACGGGATTTGCATGCAGCGCTTACAGCCAGTCTAAAGTGCTTGACCAGGGCGAAGAACTGAAGTATATAGTGTACTTCGGATTTATAAAACTCGGAGAAGTTAAGATTAAAATGACTAAAATAGATAATGACGAAGGGAAAAAAGTCTGTAATGCTATAGGATATATAAAGAGTTACGACGGAGTGCCGTTTGTGACTCTGAACAATATTTTCGAAACGGAAATGGAGCTTAATAAAGAGCAGCTCTATTCCAGAAAATTTTATGCAACGGAATTTAAAGATAAAGATATTGCAAAGACTGATTACAGATTTAACTATGATTCAAGCAAGGTAAAGGTAATAAAAGAAACGAATAATAAGATAGAAAGAAATGAAACTATTCCCTTCAATAAAAGTATAAGATTTCAGGACGGTCTATCGATATTTTATTCGGCGCGGTTAAACTCATTTGCGAATAAAAATTATAATATTCCGATTTTTATAAATGAAGGACAAAGCTCGGTAAAATATTCGTTCAATATTAATAAAGATGTGGTATCGGTTGGAAGCGTTGATTATGATATATCAGTAATTAAAATTGCCGGAGTTGCTGATTTCACCGGAGTGTTCGGATTAACAGGGGAGTTTGTCGGCTGGTTCTCCGATGATGAGTATCGCGTACCAATAAAAGCTCAGCTAAATGTATTAATAGGAAGCATAACACTTGAATTATCTTCTTACAAAAAAGCAAACTGGAAACCACCTGTATTTAAACACTAATACTTGCCAAAATTATCAAGACCCGTCCATTTTTTACTAAATTGAAAACCAATTAAAATATACCTATTTTTAGGATTATGAGAAAAATAAATATACTTAAGTACATTTTAGTAGCTGTTGCATTGATGGTAGGAATAAAAGATTCCTATTCACAAACAGCGCAGGAAATTATTAAAAAGACGCAGGATAAATACGAGAGTATTTCCGATGCAAAAGCAACATTTTCACAGAGCTATAAAGGCTCATCAGGGAAATCTCAATCTGCTTCAGGCACAATCTATATTAAGAAAGCAAATAAATATAGAATTGAGACCGGCGGCCAGATAATTATTACAGACGGCACAACTTCATGGACATACTCACCAAAGAAGAAACAGGTTGTAATAGATAATTATAAAGATGACGGAAGCACCTTTTCTCCGAACAAATTTTTATTCAAATATCCTGAAAATTTTTATTCAGATTTAGACGGTGAGGATAAAGTCGGTTCAGTTGACTGCTACGTTTTAAAGCTTTCCCCAAGAAGCGCAGGCAATATTAAATCTGCAAAGATATGGATAGATAAAAATGATTACATCATTAAGAAGGTTTCCGTGAATTCAAAAGAAGGCTCGAATACATATACATTGAAAGATGTAAATCTTGATGCAGGTGTTGCGTCATCGAAGTTTACATTTTCTCCGCCGGATGATGTTGAAGTAATTGACATGAGATAATTGAATTGAGATAAATTGCACTATATTTACTAAGTTTATTATATTAAAAGTTAAGTGTACATTTGCACTTAACTTTTTTTGTTTACACTCAGAACGTATTGAACCCTACACTAAAAAAAATATTAAAGTTTGTTGTCATCATAGGACTGCTTGCGCTATTTTTATATCTTGCGCTGCGTTCAATTAATTTCGATGACTTAGTCACTGAGCTGAAGAAAACCAATTACTTTCTTGCTATAGCCGGGGGATTAGTGGGAGTAGTTATAGGCAGCTATTTCCGCGCTTTACGCTGGAGATATTTTTTAAATCCTATCAAAGAAAATATCTCTATTAAAAATCTTTTCCCTCCTATTATGATTGGCTATATGTTCAACTCTGTTATTCCGAGAGGTGGGGAGTTTACACGCCCTATAATTCTAGCAAGGAATGAAAATATTTCTAAAGCGGCATCGTTCGGTACTATACTTGTCGAAAGAATATTTGATGTATTAAGTGTGCTTGCAGCATTCGGAATTTCTCTTTTTGCCTTCCGGGATAAATTAGGCACTGCATTTCCTGAGTATAACATAGAGAAGATTGCTCTTATTGCCTCCTTGATAACTTTAGGCATAGTATTATTCCTTCTTTTAGTGATTTTCAATTATGAAAAATCCGAAAAAATAATTGAGAAACTGACTGTAAAATTCCTGCCGGTTAAAATTCAGGTGAAAGTGAGGGAGTTTTTTGTATCTACGCTTAGCGGGTTTTTATTTATTAAATATCCAAAACAATACTTACCAATTTTTATTTATACTGTACTTATCTGGTTTATGTATATACTTTCGGCTTACATTACATTTTTTGCCTGCGGAATAAATTCGCTGAATTTAGTAGATGCAAATCTGGTACTTACAATGATAACCTTTGCAATGTTTTTGCCCCTGCCGGGAAATTCAGCAGGAGCGTTTCATTACATTTGTACGGGTACACTTGTAAATATTTTTGGAATCGATAGGGAAGTTGCATTCGGATATGCAACTGTGAATCATTTAACAGGATTTATACTGCAAATTCTAATTGGTGCTTTTTATTTCTTCAAAGAAAATTATAAAGTAAAAGATTTACAAAATTAATTTTACTTATTTCCTTCCTCTTCAAGCTTCATTCTTTTTCTTTCTTTAAAGTACCCTAGAATTATCGGAAGAACTGATAAAATAATAACTGCTATTACAACTTTTTCAAAATTATTTTTAACTATCGGAATCTGACCGAAAAAGTAACCAAGCAGCGTCATTGAAGCTACCCATACAATTCCACCTATAACATTATACGCTACAAACTTTCTATAGTCCATCTTTCCGACACCTGCTAATATAGGAGCGAAAGTTCTTGCAAACGGAACAAAACGCGCATAGATAATTGCTTTACCGCCGTGCCTGTCGTAAAACTCCTGAGCTTTTATAAGATATTTTTTCTTGAAAAATCTGGAATCTTCTTTATTAAAAATTTTCGGTCCCGTTTTTCTGCCGAACCAGTAGCCGACAGTATCACCGATAATTGCAGCAAGCATAAGCACAACATTTAATACAAGTATATCAACCTTAAGAATATCCTGTGAAACAAGCAGACCTGCTGTTAATAACAGTGAATCTCCCGGCAGGAAAAACCCGATAAGAAGTCCTGTTTCTGCAAATACAATAATTATTAACGCTGTGAAACCTCCCCAGTTTATAACTTTTTCAGGGGACATTATGGTCTTAAAAAACTCTATTATTTCGTTCATTCAAATTTAGTTATCGTATAATTTACTTATTAAAAATTTGAGAATAAATTTATAAATTAATCTTTAATCTTTTAT
>CALJIG010000015.1 GCA_937974175.1 uncultured Ignavibacteria bacterium | reverse complement strand
TAATTGAAAACATAAGAGGTGAGAACTCTTGATTAATCAAAACCGGATAAAAGTTTATCATTTTATAAATTACCAAAGAAATGATTTAATAAACTATCTATCCAAATCACTACATAACAACTCGCTTATCTGTCTGGATTTAGAAGACAGTGTTCAGGATGTATTTATGCCTGAAAATAATGCACAGCTCAAACAACTGGCAAGGAACACTCTTCGGGAAATATTTGTATCTCAAAATTATCCGGATGTAAAATGGTCAATTCGTTTAAATTCACTTAACTCAAACTATTTTGAAGCGGATATAAATTTACTAAGAGAGTTGAAGCCACCTACTGCACTTCATTCTCTTCTTCTACCTAAAACAGAAAGTGGTGATGAAATAAAAAATTTTACAGCTATTCTACAAAATATAAAACTTAATGTAGAAGAAATTATTCCGATAATAGAAACCGGAAAAGGATTTGACAATATAGAATCTATATTAGGATTAAACGACATAAAAATCAGGAGAGTTGTTTTTGGGCATTGTGATTTTAATTATGACAACAATATATTCCCGTTCTTCCATCAAAACTCAAGAGAGTATTGGGATTGGATACAAAGACTATATTCAGCCGCAAAATTAGCGGGTAAGGAATTTGTAAACTCGGCTTATCTAAAGCTGAATGATAATGCAGGGTTTACAACTATGCTTTCCAGATTAAACGAAGTTTGTAATGGCAATTTTGGCCAGGTTGCGCTTAATTATAAGCAAGTTGATCTTTGCAGAACATTTAAATCTGCAAGAAAGGCATTAAATGGTTTTGATAAATACCTGTATGGAAAAGAGATTCAGATTTATGCTGAAAATATTGTAAAAGATTTTGAGAGCAATAATGAATGTAAGGGATTTTCCATAGCCGGCAAAATAAGAAATTTAATTTCACCGCATGAATATTCTGCGGCAAAAAAATATTTGATGACGAGAGATGGAAATTAATTTAACAATCATGAGCGGCTGTTTTGCTGTACAGAGTAATATTAAACCAGAAAAATTATATCATCAGATTGTTAAAAAAGAGTTAGAGAAAAATTTAAAATACATACTGAATATTAATATTCTCAGATATGAAAGGTTCGGCAGTTGTTTTGAAAAGATTAAGAATTATGCTGAGGTATACAAAATAGATGTTTTACTATTTCAGATACGAACTGAGCAATTTTTAAGAATTTCAAAATTGTATTATACTTATTCTGATGAAGATAAAAAGAAAAAGCGAGCTTTAACTTTGCCTTTTCTGAATCGTGTTCCTCCTGAGAATCATGATTTGCTCCAGTTAAATCTAACAGTGCCAACAAACAACAAAGAGAGACAAAAAATATACAACAGGATAAAAATATATTTAAATTATTTTTTTGGCATGATAGCTGGTAACAGAAGGTATGCTTTAAAAAAATATGAAGAATTAATTTTTGAAGTTATTACTTTTTGTAAAGAGAAAAATATCAAACTAATATTTCTGGGACCGGGTTCAAGACCTCACATAAGTACGGAAAACAAAATTGCCGGGAAATTGCATTATTATTTTAAAACTGTAATTGAAAACAAAAATATTCCATTTATAAGTTTCATTGGGGAAAAAAACGAAAATAATGAACCTATATTTTTTGAAAACGGGATTCATGTAAATGAAAACGGTCATAGAAAGGCTGCAACTCTTCTTACAGAAAAAATTAAACAAGTATTTTCTATTTAATTATCAGACTCTCTCTTTCAGGACCTACTGAAATGTATTTAATAGAGTAGCCGATCAGCTCTTCAATTGTATTGATATACTTCTGCGCATTTACAGGCAGGTCACTGAACTTTCTGCATTTAGTTATATCTTCATCCCAGCCTTCAAGCTCAATGTACTCGGGCACGGCTCTATCAAGCAGGGGGTTTAAAGGAAACGTTTTTGTACTCTTGCCGTCTATATTATATGCTGTACATATCTTTAAAGATTTAGAACCTGATAAGCTATCGAGCTTTGTTATAGCAATTTCATCTGCGCCCTGTACATCTGCGCCGTACTTGCTGGCGACTGCATCGAAGTGACCAATTGTTCTCGGTCTTCCCGTTGCTGCGCCGTACTCAAATGCAATCTCGCGAAGGTTATGCGCATCTTCATCGTTCATTCTTGTTACAAACGGTCCTGCGCCTACACATGTAGAAAATGATTTCATTACTCCTATGACTTTATCAATTTTCTTTGTCAGCAAGCCTCCGCCTATAGGAGCGAATGCAGCAAGCGTGCACGAAGAAGTTGTGAACGGATAGATGCCATAGTTAATATCTCTGAGTGAACCAAGCTGTGCTTCGAACATGATTTTCTTTCCGTCTTTAGCGGCATTGCCTAAGAGTTCTGTTACATTACAAATGTACTTCTTTACTTTTTCGCCATAGTTGTTAAGCCAGTCCATAGTTTCATCGACTGTGATTTCTTTATCGCTATTGTACAGACCTTTGATAAGTAAGTTTTTCCATTCGACTAATTCTTCTACCCGTTTTCTTAATTCATCGGGGAAGAATAATTCGCCGAGCATGATGCTTTTTTTCTGATATCGTTCGCCGTAGGCGTATGCAATTCCTTTTTTAGTTGAGCCGTATGCTCCTGCGCCGAGGCGTGCTTCTTCAAGTTCGTCTTCGAGTCTGTGAAATGGGAATGTTATTGTAGCGCGTTCTGATATTCTTAAATTGGAGCAGTCGATGCCGGATTTTTCAAGCTCTTCAACTTCATTGCAGAATGCTTCTATCTCTATCACTGTACCTGTGCCTAAAACATTAATAACCTTCGGATTGAATATACCCGATGGAATAAGATGTAGCTTGAATGTTCCGAACTCGTTAACGACTGTATGCCCGGCATTGTTACCGCCCTGAAAGCGGACAACGTAATCTGTATCCTGCGCAAAGTAGTCTACCATCCGGCCTTTGCCTTCATCGCCCCATTGGAGTCCGACTAAAACTGTAATTTGATCTTTCATATAGTTTGAAGTATTAACTGTTGGACAAAAAAAAATCTTCAACTTTGCAGCTGAAGATTTTTATAGTTATAGAAATTTGAACTAAAATTCAAATTAGTTTTATTTGAAATTTTTTTACAAACCGAAAACTGTATCGAGTTTTGTAATTTTAAATACATTTAAAATCTTATCATTGAGATTAACTAATCGTAAATCTTTATTAACCGATTTTACTTTTTTGTAGCATGCAATCAATATACCCAAGCCTGAGCTGTTTATCGAGTTCACGTTTACAAAATCTATTTCGATTTCCTTACAGTCTGTGTTCAGTTCTGAATTAACGATTGTATTCAGATCGTTCAGGTTAGTAAGACCGATTGAATCATCTTTAATCAGAATGCTGAGGGAACCGTTATTATATTTTTTTTCGAATGTTTCCAAAAATATATAAAGTTAAAGTTATCTTGCTAGTTTTGGTCTACCTGCAAGCTTATCCATTACTCTGTGCTTGTAGTCAACAACAATTGCGCTGGCTACGAAAACTGATGAATATGTTCCTGTAATAATACCTACTCCAAATACAAAAGAAAATGCTCTATTTACTTCACCACCGAATACGAATAAAACAAGGATTGTTAAAAATACAGTACCCCCTGTGATAATAGTTCTGCTTAAAGTAGCATTTACTGAGTGATTCATGACTGATTCAATATCTTCGTTTTTATGCAGCTTTACATTTTCTCTGATTCTGTCAAAAATGATAACCGTATCGTTAACCGAGAAACCTACAAGTGTAAGGAACGCTGCTAACATCTGCTGATTGAATTCCAGTCTTAATCCGGGGATTAAGAAGTCGCAGATTGCAACAACTGAAAGAGTTATCAAAACGTCATGGGCAAGAGCTATAATTGCTCCGAAAGCATAAACAAACTGGAATCTGAAAGCCAGATAAACAAAGATACCTACGAGTGAAAGTACAACTGCGTACATAGCATTCTTTCTTAACTCAGCTCCGATTTTCGGACCGACTTTATCTATTCTTTGAACGCTGAAGTTGTTGCCGGCGAATTTAGCTTTAACGGCAGTCTGAATTTTATCGGAAACTGTTGTTCCTTCTTCCTGCATTGGTGTTCTTAAAAGAAGGTCTTTATCAGTACCCATGGTCTTGATTTCCATACCGGGAAATCCTGATTCATCCATTGTGCTTCTTAAATCACTGATGTTTATATCGTTTGCAAATTTTAATTGAATTTCCGTACCGCCCTGAAAGTCAATTCCGAGTGGAATTCCTTTTGTGAATAATATGGCCATTCCTATCACAATAATTGCAAGGGATAGAACATAAAATTTTCTTCGCTTTCCAAGGAAGTCTATGTTTGTGTGCTGAAATAATCTCATTTACTTGTGTTAAAAATTTTAAAATTATATTAAAGTATATTATCCGAAGCTCGGCTCTTTACCTTTTTCAATCATTATATCAAATATAAAGTGTGTTATCACGATAGCTGTGAACAAGTTTGCAACTAAACCGAATAACAATGTTAATGCGAAACCTTGAATAGGACCTGTACCGAATTGATACAGAATCAACCCCGTAATAATACTAGTTACGTGGGAGTCAAAGATAGCTGAGAACGCTTTTTTGTAACCGACTTCCAGAGCTGTTTTCAACGGCTTGCCTGTTGCAAGTTCTTCTCTTATTCTTTCAAAGATAAGAACGTTTGTATCAACAGCCATACCGAGTGTTAAAATCAAACCTGCAATACCCGGCACAGTTAAAGTTGCCTTTAACGAAGCCATAATTCCAAGAATGAAAAGAACGTTGATTAAAAGAGCTAAGTCAGCTACTGTACCGCCCATTCTATAATATACTATCATGAATAATGCTACAAGTATCAAAGCAGCAAGCGATGAGAATACACCGGCTCTGATAGAATCTTCACCGAGTGATGGCCCGATAGAACGCTCTTCAATAATTTTTACAGGAGCAGGTAATGCACCGGCTTTAAGCACGATTTCAAGAAGCTTTGCTTCCTGAATATTTGCCATACCTTCAATTTGTGAGTTACCTCCTGAAATTTTTCCTCTTACTACAGGAGCAGAGAACACTGCATTATCAAGTACGATTGCAATTCTTTTTCCTATGTTTGAGCCTGTAATTCTTGACCAGTCGGCTGAGCCTTCTGTATTCATTTCCATGCTAACTACAGGAGTGTTGTTAGTCGGGTCGATGTTTGCTCTTGCATTGGTAATAACTTTACCTGTTAACTCTGCATCTTTTTTAATAGCATATAATGTATAAATCTTTCCGTCTGGTGAATCATAAGTTTTATTTCCCCATGCAAATACCATGTCTGAAGGAATAACTGATTTAACATCTTCTCTTGCAAGAAGTCTGTCAACTTTATCTTTATCTGCTTCTCTTACATAGCCGTCTGCAACACCTGACTGCTGATTCAGATTTACCAATGTGAAGAAAGGATATTTTGCTTTTATCTCTTCTTCGGATAATTGCTGGTTTGTATCTGCAGGAGTTGTGTTTGTATCGGTCTTAGTGAGTGCGCTGTCTTTTTTAGTCTTTGAAGTATCTTTCTTAGTTTTAGTAGTATCTTTTTTATCGGCTACCTTTGTCGAATCTTTTTTATTCTTGCCTGCAGTTTCATTTTTAGATTTTGTAGTATCTGCAGTTGTTAATGAAGTCTTTTTAGTAGAATCAAGAGTGTTAAGAGTTGAAGTCTTCAAAGAATCTTTAACGTTAGAGGTATCTTTATTTCCGATCATCACGTTATTGATTGCTTCCATCACCTTTACAGTGCTTTGAGCATCTTTTACAAGCTTGAACTCAAGCATAGCAGTTCCCTGTAAAAGCTTTCTTACTTCTTCCTGATTGCTTACGCCCGGAAGCTCAACGATGATTCTGCTTCCACCGATCTTCTGGATCTGCGGTTCGGCAACACCGTATTGGTCAATTCTGTTTCTTACGATTTCAACAGCTCTGTCTAAAGCGCCGTCGATCTCATCTTTCAATTTTTTATCGACGTCTTTTTCTTCATCACGAATTTCTCCGTAATAAGATTTTAAACTAAGACCCTTTGCCTGAAGCTTTTGTTTGAAAGTTTCAAAAATTAAGTCGTCGTTGTTTTTTGTAGCTTCTTTAGTCTCGGCGAGAACAGCTGTTAAAGTTGCGTCCTTCTTTTTAGCAAGGTCTTCCAGCAATTTTACAATGTCTACATCAAGTACTACATACATCCCGCCCTTAAGGTCAAGACCAAGCTTAATTCTTTTGTCTCTGGCACTTTTCAGCTTTTCTCCGTTTTTATCGACGAAGTCAATGCTGTCCTGTCCGGTCTTTCCTTTAAGTTCCTGTGTCAGGTTATAATCCTGATAGGTCGGGTAGAGGAAGTAAAGCGACAAAATAATAAGAAAAACGGTGAGAACGATTCTCGTAAGATTCTTCTTCAAGTTATATCTCCGGTATTAATGGTTAAATTTTATATGGGTTCAAAAACACACAAAAGATGAAATTACCTGTAATCCTCAAAAATGTCAATGTAAATAGAACTTCTGAAATGCAATTAATATCTGTAAAAGTCTCATTTTAAGGTGATTTAAAATAAATATTGCTTTGAAATTCCGCAATTCCTTAAACCCTTAAAAAAGCACCAATTTTCAAATTGAAAAAGCCCTTCAAAATGGGTATCTTTATTATTACCTATTTAATTTTATGGATAGAATAGCAGCAGTAAAGAGTAATTTTAAAGCGCTTGGGATAGACGCTCTCCTCGTAAAAAATCTCTCAAATATCAGATACTTATCGGGCTTTTCAGGAAGCGCAGGAGCGTTGCTTCTTACTAAAGATAAAGACTATTTTATATCGGATTTCCGTTATAAAACACAGTCCAAAATGGAAGTTTATGATAACTTTGAGATAATTATATACAAGCAAAATTCATACGGCTATATCGGCGACCTTGTGAAAAAGAACAACAAAAAGCATAATATAAAGAAAATCGGCTTTGAGTCCAATTTCTTAACCGTTAACGATGCAGAAAGCTTAAGAAAAGAATTCCCGGCGGTAAAATTTATAGGCGTTAACAGTTTAATAGAGAAATACACATCGCAAAAGAACGAAAGAGAAATTGAACTTACTAAAAAAGCAGTTGAGATTACGGATAGAGTGTTCTCAAAAATCCTTACTATTATAAAGCCCGGAATGACGGAGAATGATATCTCTGCTGAAATTTCCTTCTATCATAAAAAATACGGCGCATCGGGAGATTCATTTGACCCGATTGTTGCATCCGGCGAGCGCAGCGCTTTTCCTCATGCAAAACCTACAAGCAAAAAAATTCAGAATAACGAATTGGTTACGTTAGATTTCGGATGTGTGGTTGAAGGAATGAAATCAGATATGACAAGAACTATTGCCTTCGGTAAAATTCCTGCCGAGTGCAAAAAGATATATAATATAGTGCTTGAAGCGCAGTTGAGAGCAATTGATGCTGTACGCGCCGGTATTGCGGTGAAAAAGCTTGATTCATATGCAAGAGGATATATAAAAGAAAAAGGATACGGAGATAATTTCGGGCATGGCTTAGGGCATGGACTCGGTTACGATATTCACGAAGGTCCTTCAATAAATCCAAGAACTGACTACAAACTTTTAGTTAATAATATAGTAACAATTGAGCCGGGAATTTATGTCGAAGGCTTAGGCGGCGTAAGAATAGAAGACGACGTTATTGTAAAAGAAAACGGCTGCGAGATACTTAACATCAGCCCTAAAGAATTAATCACTCTATAATTTTTGAATAAAGTTTTAATAATAGCTTACTACTTCCCGCCAATGGGCATGGGAGGAGTTCAGAGAACGCTGAAATTTGCAAAATACCTGAAGGATTTTAACTGGCAGCCTGTTGTGCTTACAGATTCCCCTAAAAAATATTTTGCTGTAGATAACTCACTTCTTCAGGAAGCGCTGGATAGCGGTATAATTATAGAGAGAACAGGCGCAAAAGATTTTGACCCTTCGAAGATAATTGTTAAAGCTCCCAATGAAAAGATGAGAAAATTGAGAAGCACTGTTTCTCAGTTCTTTTTTATTCCTGATTCAAAAATCGGATGGAAGAAAAAAGCTCTTAAAAAAATTGATGAGATATGGGATAAGTACGGCGGCTTTGATCTGGTATTTGCTACTGCTCCGCCTTATACAGATTTTTTAATCGGGCAGGAAGTAAAACGTAAATATAAAATTCCTTTAGTAATAGATTACAGAGATGCATGGGTAGATAGCCCGGTGCTGAATACATATCCTACTCCTTATCACAAGCTGAAAAATATGCGCCTTGAAAAAGGCGTGCTTCATAATGCGAATAAAGTAATCACAACAAACCGCAGAGTTAAGGAATATATAATCTCACGCTACGGGAATATAGAGTATAACGATATTAAAATTATAACGCACGGATTCGACAGCGAGGATTTTGAAAAGGCAGCCCATTCAGAACTGCCCGTTACAAATAAATTCAGAGTTTCTTATTCAGGTAGTTTTTATACAAGAAATCCGAAATTTTATTTCGAGGCGATTAAGACTTTTGTAGAAAAAAATCCTGAGCTTAAAGATAAAATTGAGTTTTGTTTCATAGGGACTTTCTCGAAGGAAAACTTACAGATTGCAAAAAATCTGGGAATAGAACCTTATCTGAATATAACGGGGTATCTTGAACATGTTGACTGTGTAAAATATGTGATGGCATCAGATGTTTTATTTCTGATGATTTCCCGAGGAGAAAATGAAGACGCTGCCATGCCCGGCAAAGTCGGTGAATATATAGGAAGCAAAAAAAATATTATTGCATGCATACCCGAAGGCGTTACGAAAAAAATGCTTGAGAAATATAATGCGATAAAATTTATTAACGAAGAGAACCCTGCTGAAATTGCAAATGCAATAAGGGAATATTACGATGCAAAGCAATCGCATACTCTACCGGTTGCAAACGAAGATATGCTGACAGAATATGACAGAAGAAACCTTACTTACGAACTTGCAAAAGAATTTAATCTTTTAAAAGATATTGACTAACTGACTTTCGAATTTTCTGCTATGAAAATCTTACTTATCGGTAACGGCGCACGCGAGAATGCCTTAGCTTGGAAGATTTTTAACTCACCTTCATTTATAAATACCAATTCAGTTCTGTACGCTGCTCCGGGAAATCCCGGAATAAATAAATTTGCGACTCCGATCAACATTCATTCAACTGACATTAAATCGTTAAAAGAATTTGCTTTAAAAGAGAACATAGATTTTACCGTTGTCGGACCTGAGATTCCTTTATCGCTTGGAATAGTAGATGAATTTGAGAAGGAAGGATTAAAAATTTTCGGTCCGAGGAAATCAGCAGCGGAAATTGAGACAAGCAAAGTTTTTTCAAAGGATTTAATGCAGAAATACGGCATACCTACGGCGCAATACAAAGTTTTTACCGGTGAAAATTTAAATGAATTAGATTCTTTTGTAGAGAAAATAAAATTTCCTGTGGTAATAAAAGCGGACGGCTTAGCTGCGGGTAAAGGTGTAATAATTTGTAATGATTCGGAAGAAGTAAATGCATGTGTAAAGGATTTAACGGAGACAAAAATATTCGGAGAGTCAGGCTTAAGCTTTGTAGTTGAACAGTTTTTAACAGGAAACGAAGTTTCTTTGTTTGTAATCACAGACGGAGAAGATTATGTCATTCTCCCTTCAGCGCAGGATTACAAAAGAATATTCGATGAAGATAAAGGAAAGAATACAGGCGGAATGGGAGCGTTCTCACCTGCTCATAAATACTGCGATGAAACAATACTAAAAAAAGTTGAAGAGAAAATTATTCGGCCGACACTTGCTGCATTAAAAAATGAAGGTAGAGAATACAAAGGATGTTTATATGCAGGTTTGATGATTTCAGAGGACAAAGAGCCGTTTGTAATTGAATTCAACTGCCGTTTCGGCGACCCTGAAACGCAGGCAGTGCTCACATTAATAGAGTCGGATTTTCTGCAATTACTTATCGCATCAGCAGAAGGAAATTTAAAAGATTATAATCTCGTTGTAAAAAATGCATATGCAGGATGCGTTGTGCTTGCATCACTCGGATATCCTGATGAATATAAAACAGGGATGCTTATTGAAGGATTGAATGAAGTCCCTAACGATGTGTTGGTTTTTCATGCAGGAACAGTTGAAAGAGACGGAAAAATTTATACTCATGGGGGCAGAGTGCTTTCAGTAGTTTCTCTCTCTGAAAAATCTTTTAATTCTGCTTTTGATAATATATATTCAGCAATTGATACATCAATAAACAAAATCGATTTTGAAAATAAATATTTCAGAAGAGATATAGGTAAAAAAGTTTTGTAAAAGTCACATTTAGAAAATAGATTATGGCAAAAATTTTAGTTACAGGCGGTGCAGGATATATAGGCTCGCATACAGTTGTGGAGTTAATGAATGCCGGATACGAAGTTGTTATCATAGATAACTTCTCTAACTCCGATGCATCTGCATTAGGTGGAATAGAGCAGATCACAGGTAAAGCTCCGACTTTTTACAATATTGATTTATGCGATAAGGAAGACCTGAATTACTGCCTCGAAAAAGAAAAAGATGTTGATGCAATTATTCACTTCGCAGCCTTTAAAGCAGTGGGTGAATCTGAAAGATTGCCTATGAAATATTATAATAATAATGTGGTCGGAATGGTAAATCTTCTTGATTGCATTATAAAAAATAATCTTAACAATTTTGTTTTTTCTTCTTCGTGCACAGTTTATGGAGATGCAGATGAATTGCCTGTAACAGAAAATTCTCCTATGAAAAAAGCAGAATCTGCTTACGGATTTACTAAGCAGGTGGGAGAGAGAATGCTTTCGGACGTTTCTAAGTCGGATAACTTAAGAGTTATTTCACTCCGATATTTTAATCCTATCGGAGCGCATGATACTGCACTCATCGGTGAGCTTCCTATCGGAGTTCCAAACAACCTTGTTCCATTCATTACACAAACAGCAATAGGATTGAGAGAACAGCTAACAGTCTTCGGAAATGATTACGATACACCTGATGGAACCAATGTGCGAGATTACATTCATGTAGTAGATTTAGCAAAAGCTCACGTAAAAGCAGTTGAAAGATTAATTAATAAGAGGGCAGAAGATAATCTGGAAATATTTAATCTTGGCACAGGTGTAGGAAACTCTGTGCTGGAAGTTGTGAATACATTCGAGAAAGTTTCCGGGGAAAAACTGAATTATAAAATAGGTGCAAGAAGAGCAGGTGACGTTGTTTCAATTTATGCAGATACTAAAAGAGCAGGTGATGTATTAGGATGGAAGACAGAAAGAGATCTATCTAACTCTCTTTCGACCGCATGGAAATGGGAGCTTGCTCTGAAAGAAAGAAGAGAGATAAGCGGTGATACAGAAAATTCAAATTGATTTTTAATTGATTGTTAATTGAAGAATGAAAATAGACGATAATTTTTTAGAGAGAGTTTACAGCGGCGATAAAAGGGCAATTGCCAGGGCAATATCTGTTGTTGAAGATGAATCAGAAGGGCGCGAAGAAATTTTACGCAAGATTTATCCTAAGACAGGGCGCGCATATAAAATTGGAATCACCGGTCCTCCCGGAGCAGGGAAATCAACACTGACAAATGCATTGGTAAAGCTTTTAGTATCACAGGGATATAAAGTCGGTGTGATAGCAATTGACCCTACGAGTCCTTTTACAGGCGGAGCTTTGCTCGGAGACAGAATCCGCATGACGGATGTAGGAATGCTGGAGGGAGTATATATCCGTTCAATGGCTACGCGTGGTTCGCTCGGCGGACTTAGTATGAACGTTGTAGAGGCCTGCGATGTGCTTGATGCCTGCGGCAAAGATTTTATTTTAATTGAAACAGTTGGCGTCGGGCAATCAGAACTTGATATTGCAAAGACAGCAGACAGCACAATTGTTGTGCTTGTGCCGGAGTCAGGTGATGCTATTCAGGCTATGAAGGCAGGGCTTATGGAAATTGCCGATATTTTTGTATTGAATAAATCCGATAGGGAAGGCGCAGACGGAGTCGCGGCTACACTGAAAAATATTATTCACTTAAAGCCCCCAACGGAAGATAACTGGATAATAAATGTATTAAAGACAGTCGGAAGTTTGAACAAAGGAATCGAAGAATTATTAGCAGAGATTGAAAAGCATAAAAAGCATCTGGAAGAATCCGGCTGGCTGAAGAAGAAAAGAATAGCCAACCTTACAAAGAAGATATATGAGTTAGTTCATAACAGGCTTGATTACACTTTCTGGAACGATGAAAAAAGAAAGACGCTTGCAGAAAACTTAGATGAGCTTTATGAAAAGAAGCAGGACCCTTATACTTACGTTGATACTTTAATGAAATAAATGAAACAACTTTACGGAAGTAAATGAAATTATTCCATATAAGTGAAGAGCCGGATATAAAAATTTTCCATCCGCGCCCGTCACCGCAATTTTATGAATCAATAAAAGGTGATGTAGTATTTGCAATATCAGATAATCTGCTTCATAATTATTTACTTCCAAGAAATTGCCCGAGAGTTACTTATTATAAGGCAGTTCACACATCTGAAGAAGATTTAAATACGTTTTTTGGTGAGAGTACAAAAGGCTACATAATAAATGTAGAAGAAGTCTGGAAAGAAAGAATTCAGAAAGCTACTCTTTATAAATATGAATTCGAACCTGATATTTTCACCTTGCTGGATGAAACTGCGGGATATTATGTTTCTTCTGAATCTGAAGCGGCGGTAAATGTAACTGAAATAACAAATGTTATTGCAGAAATTGGAAAAAGAAACGCTGAACTGCGTTTTTTGTCTGAATTGAAATCAATTGCAAGTTTAGTTGTTAACTCGAGCCTTAAATTTTCAATAATCAGAATGTCTAAATAATCAGTCAATTCTGAATTTTTGTGAAATATTTGAATTGATTTTCCCTCCCGAAAGTTTTAACTTTAAGGTTTATTCCTCAAAATTTCAAATATTTATACATAATTAAGGAGTTCATTATATCTAATGACAGATCATAAAAAAGAGCAAAAGCATTATAATACAGGTGTTATGAATAAATTACGGGACAAAATGCCTGTAATTATCATAGTTGTTATCGTTGCATTCTTAGCGACAATCGTTTTTGAATGGGGTATGAACCTAATGGGTTTAAGAGAAGACAGAATGCTTTTTGCAAAAGTTAACGGAGAAGAGATAACTTATCAGCAATTTGAGCAGGCAGTTGAACAACAAGCGGCACAAATGCGCCAGCAGAATAATGGCAAAGATATCGATGAAGCTCAGATGCAGCAGATCCGTGACCAGGTCTGGAACGGCTTGATTACTCAGACCATCACAAAGGAAGCGATGAGAAAGTACAATGTCACTGTAAGTGATAAAGAAATTTTAGACTGGATTTACAACAGACCCGAACAGCTTCCTGACCCTATAAAGAGAAACTTTATGGATTCAACGGGAGTGTTTAACGTTGGCTTCTATCAGCAGGCTCTCGGAATGAAGACAAAAGAAGCAACTCAGTTCTGGACGCAAGTAGAGGGTTACCTTCGTGAAGTATTACAATCAGAAAAATTACAGGCAGTACTTACAGCCGGTGTACGTGTAACGGAAGCCGATGTATTGCAAAAATATAAAGACGATAAAATTTTCGCCAATATTACTTATTCAGGATTAGATTTCAGCATGATAACAGATACAAGCATGAACAATCCTTCGAATGAAGAGATGAAAAAATATTACGATGCGCATAAAGAAGATTTTAAAGTTGATGAAAGCGTAAAATTCAAGTACGTTGTATTTTCGGATGCTGCAACAGCAGAAGATACAGCAGCAGCGCAAAAATATCTTGAAGTATTAATTAAGGATTTGAAGACAGCAACGCTGGAAGATTCAAGCTTAATAAGACTTGTGAATGATAACTCAGTATCTCCGTTCAGCGATACTTATCAGAAGCCTAATGCTTTCGGAAGCGATGCAACTAAATTTTTATTCTCTGCAAAGCCGGGTGATGTTTCAGATATTATCATAGGAAATGACGGTTATAAAGTAATTCGTCTTATTGACTCTAAAGAAGGTGAAGATACATACGTAAATGCTTCACACATTTTAGTAAATTTCGGAACAGATACAGCCGCGGCAAAAAAGAAAGCCGAAGATATATTTAAAAGAGTAAAAGCCGGTGAAGATATTAATACACTTGCACAGCAATTATCTGATGAGCCTTCTGCTAAAACTCAAAAAGGTGATTTGGGCTGGTTTACAAAAGGCGCGATGGTTAAGGAATTTGAAGAAGCTTCAATGAATGCTAAAGACGGCGAAATTGTAGGACCGGTAAAGACACAATTTGGTTTTCATATTATTCAGGTAAAAGGAAAATCCAAAAAAGAATTTAAAGTAGCTGAAATTAAAAAAACAGTTACAGCAGGCGCCAGAACAAAAGATATCGCAAAGAAAAAAGCTGAAAGCTTCTATCTTGATGTAGATAAAGGCGCTAACATTGATACACTTGCAAAACAGGTAAATCTGGTTTGCACTACTACACCTGATGTATTGAAAGACGGATTTATTCCTGGAGCCGGGCAGAATAAGAAGCTTATGAAACTGGCTTTGGACAGCAGACCTAAAAAAGTTTTTGAACCTGTTAAAATTCAGGGCGGCTATGGTGTTTATGAGCTTATTGAAAAAACTCCTGCAGGCTACAGAAATTTTGATTCCATTAAAACTACAATGGTAAAACCAAAAGTAGTTGAACAGAAGAAGTTTGCAGTCCTTAAACAGATGGCAACTGACTTACGCGCTAAAATTCAGAATAACGATATTAAATCTTTATCTACTCTCACTCCTCCTTCTGTAGTGGAGACAGCAGACAGCGTTTCAGTTTCAAAGCCTGCTCCGAAAATCGGTCAGGACTTTGCGGTATCTGATGCAATTTTCACATTAAAGCAGGGAGAAATTTCCCAGCCTGTTAAAGGTTCTAAAGGATATTATCTGATTCAATTGAACAATGTAACACCTTTCAATAATGATGATTATCTGAAAGCTTATAATGAAATTAGAAACGGACTTCTAGCGCAAAAGAAACAATCTGTAGTTCAGGAATGGCTGCAGAAGATGCAGAACGAAGCGGATATAATTGATAACCGCGACAGGTTCTTCAACTAAGAAAACAAAATATAGTTTTATATATAAGGCAGGATATTGAAAAGTATCCTGCCTTTTTTTTGTACTATAAACGAAGTAAACTTTAAATTTTACCGCAAAGAAGTTAAAAGCAAAGCCCGCAAAAATTTTAAAAAAACATATTTAAAAGTATTTATAACTTTCCGTTCTTTGCAGATACTTAGCCTCTTCGCATTAAAGCACATGCAGTTTTATTTACTCATTCATTGATATTATCATATAATTTTAATAATATGGCTTATGTTAAGGCTTATTTTATTGTCAGTTGCCCTTTTAATTCCCTCGATTGGTTTTTCACAAAACAAAGTTTCCAATTCAGCCCTTAAAACAAATTCAGATTCACCTTTTTTCAGCGATGTAATTGTTTCAGGTTCTTTAAATTACGTTTCATCGGCTACTATTCAGCTTGCACCTTACTCTGCAGATTTAGTTGAAAGAAATTCCACACTGGATATATCAGGAGGATACGGATACAGCTTTTCGTTACGCACAAAACTTTTTCGAAATGATTTATTCCTCGGTGTAACAGCGGAGTTTATAAAAATTCAGGATAATGATGCTGTACTTACACTTGAAGGTGATACATCTATTGCAAGAATAAAGCTCACTGAATCCATAACGGCATATCCTGTCGAGTTTACTGCGTATTTCAATGTGCCTTCTTTTCAGGAGAACCTGAATATATATCTTGGGGGAGGAATAGGTTTGTATTCCGGCGACAGAAAACGCAAATTTTTGAACTATGAGAGTGAAACTATTTCTAAATCTTTTGGTTTAAGTTTAGTAGTTCTTAGCGGAATTGAATATTATTTTGAAAAAAATTTTATGAGTTTTATGGAACTAAGATTCCGTGACGGCGAGTACGATGTAAAGTCAAAATTTCCTTTAGATTTTGTAAACATTAACGGAGTTTCTTATCCGCTGGGTAAGGAAATTAATTCAAAAATTTTTCTTGATGGCTTAAAAGTCAGTTTTGGCTTAGGCTATAGATTTTAAATTATCTGATGAAATTAATCTACATTGCAATACTTATCATTTCCGTACAGCTTTTTTCAGCTATAGCTGTTAATTCCGAAGAGAATGAAAAGCTTAATTATAAAACTGAAAAAGTTATAGTTAAGACTAAAAAAGAATTGAAGATTTCCGAAGCTACTGGAAAAATTTCTACACGCACGGGGATTCCTTCTCTTGATAAAAAAATTGAAGATTACAAAGTAAATAAGATTGAACCCGTCTTTAAACAAAATAACGGCGATGCGGATTTATTCGAAAAACTTGGAATGGGCAGGATTTATGTTTTTTATTTTGATACCTATAATTCCAAAACAGTTGATAAAGCAGTAAAGGATTTTTCATCTGAAAGCGATGTAGAATTTTCAGAACCGGTTTTCATAGGAGAAGCTGCCGGTAAAAAAGAACTGAAACTATCTTTTTTGCCTAATGATGAAATGTTCTCCAAGCAGTGGTATCTTAATAACGAAGGACAGATTGCCCCTACTGGAAGAGGCAATGCAAAGATAGGCGCAGATATTAATATGGTAAATGCATGGGATATTGAAAAAGGAAGTGAAGATATTATAGTGGCAATACTGGATTCAGGCATAAAAGATGACCATCCTGATTTAAGAAGCAGAATGTGGATAAATAAAGAAGAAATTCCTGATAACGGAATTGACGATGACGATAACGGCTACATAGATGATTATAAAGGCTGGGACTTTGCCTATGATGATAATACTCCCACAGACGGCTTCGGGCACGGAACAAATATCGCATCAGTTATCGGCTGCTCTACAAATAATGTTATAGGCTTTGCAGGAATAAATCAGAAGAGCAGATTAATGAACTGTAAAAATCTGAGTTCGAATAATAACGGTGAATACATCTGGTGGGCTGCATCAGTAAAATATGCTGTAGATAACGGCGCGCAGATTATTAATATGAGCGAAGGCGGTTCTGATTTTTCAAAAACATTAAAGACTGCTATAGATTATGCAACTGCAAAAAATGTTTTAGTGTGCGCAGCTATGATGAATAAAGGCGATGACCAGGATTATTATCCGGCCAGCTTCAAAGGCGTTTTTGCTATCGGCGCGACCGATACAGATGATAACAGATGCTTAAGATTTACATGGGGCGGCGGTTCCTGCTGGGGAAAACATATCTCAGTTGTTGCACCCGGAAACAAAATTTACGGATTAGATTATGAAAGCATTACAAGCTATGAATCAATGTGGAGCGGAACATCACAGTCAACAGCTATAGTCAGCGGAATAGCTTCCTTATTGCTATCTCAAAAGCCTTCACGCACTGCCGCAGAGGTAAAAGAAATAATTATTTCTACTGCTAAAGATCAGGTTGGTGATTCAAGGGAAGACAAACCGGGCTGGGATAAATACTACGGATACGGAAGGGTTGATGCATATTCAGCATTGACTTACGGATATATGCCTGTTGTGACTAAGAAAAAAGAAGAAGTGAAAGTAACAGAAGATGATGAACAGATTTTATCTAACGGAAGAAAAACCGAAGAAGAACAGAGAGCTAAAAAAGTTCAGAAAAAAGATATTGATGAAGACCCCATAGAGAGCAATGCTACAACACCGGAGCCTTCAAAAAGAAAATAATTAAGTTTTATCTTACGAAGAAATACTTCGCTTCAGGGTGATGAACGATGATTGCATTAGTAGTCTGCTCAGGCACCATTTGGAATTCTTCAGTAAGTTCTACACCTAGTCTTTCCGGGTGTAATAATTCAAACATCTGTTTGTTATCTTCAAGGTTAGGACAAGCGGGATAACCGAATGAATATCTTGAACCCTGATATCCCTGTGAAAATAATTTTTTGATTTCAGGCGAATCCTTACCGGCAATTCCCAATTCCATTCTTACAATCTTATGCCAATACTCTGCTAATGCCTCAGTTGTTTCAACTGCAAATCCGTGGAAGTATAAATAATCCTGATAGCGGTTTGCCCCGTATAATTTCTGAGCGTGTTCAGTTGCTTTTTCACCGACTGTAACAATCTGGAAAGCAGCAATATCAAGCTGGCCGGAATTTTTTGATTTAAAAAAATCGCTTATGCAAAGATGTCTGTCTTTATTTTGTCTCGGGAAATTAAAATGCTGCCACTCTTCTACATTATCCGGAGTTAAATTTTTGAAATCAAAGTTTTTCCATTCTGAGTGAAGCTCTTCATCGCTTATTCCTTTCGGCTTATAAACTATAAGCTCGTCATCGTATGACTGACATGGAAAGTATCCATAAATAACTTTTGGTGTTAATAAATTTTCTCTTTTACATTGCAGCTTCAGCTCATTAAATACCGGCACGATTTGCTCGTCAATTAATTTTTTATATTCTTCTTCGGTCGATTTCCCTTTATAAACATTCCAGCTTCCTCTGAACAATGCGACTTCATTAATGTAATCGTAAAGCTTATCTAATCTTATATCTTCTACAATCTTGCTGCCAAGGAATGGTGGTGCCGGAACAGGCGCATCAGTGCTGATATTGGATTTACGTATAAACGTTTTTCTTTCTTTATCGTATTCAATTTCTTTTTTGAAATCTGCATCCTCTTCCTGTTTTTTAATCAGGTTCAGAGATGTATCCATCGAAGCGCCGATATCTGTTTTTTCTTTTTCTAAAAGCATATCGGGCGGAAGCTGCGTTCTGCCGCGCGGGTCAATATAAATTGGAAGTTCAGGTCTTACACCTTTTCGTTTGTGTTCAACAATTGAAGCTATGAATTTCAGTCCGTCGAATGCATCATTTGCATAATACACATCACCTTTATATAGTGCGCGTAAATCTCCTTCAACAAATCTTTTTGTTAAAGCAGCACCGCCGAGGATTACAGGAATTTCCAGTCCTCTTTGGTTCATCAGCTCAAGATTCTCTTTCATAATAGCAGTTGATTTCACAAGCAGTCCGCTCATACCTATTGCATCTGCTTTATGCTCTTCGTAAGCGGCAAGCATAGTTTCAATAGAGCATTTTATGCCAAGGTTAATTACTTTGTATCCGTTATTTGTTAGAATAATATCTACAAGATTTTTACCTATATCATGCACGTCACCCTTTACTGTTGCAAGAATAACTATACCCTTTGAGTTATCACCTTCTACCTTATCCATGAATGGCTCAAGATAAGCAACGGCTGTTTTCATACATTCAGCAGATTGTAAAACAAAAGGGAGCTGCATCTGTCCTGAACCGAACAACACACCGACTGTTTTCATTCCGTCAAGCAAAATATCGTTTATAATTTCCAGCGCAGAATATTTTTTAAGCCCAACTTCAAGTTCGGAATCGATGCCGATTTTATCGCCGTCAATTATTCTGTTCTTAAGCTTTTCTTCTATAGGAAGATTAACATCATTCGATGTATCTCTTTTTTCAGTTTTTTTATCGGCATAGTACTCCATTAGCTCCTGCAATGGGTCATATACACATCTGATATTCTTTGTTTCTGACATAAAATTATTTAAGCAATCAATTTAACCATTACATATTGTTAAAAAAATGCAATTATACAATTATTTGCTTCTATCGAATAAAAACTCTTCTTTCACAGAATTATCCTCTCGCCTTATTATTCTTACATGCAGCTTTTCGCCTTCAAATTTATAGCTCACTTTGTTTTTATCGCTGTCGCTTTCATATAATAGTTCGTCACCTTCAGCTTTTATGACTTCAAGTTTTATTTTTCTGTCCTTTATTAATGCATTAAAATAAAATTTCCCGTCAGCATCTTTGCCAAGTTCCATAATTTCTTCGAATACAACTTTATCGTTAGCAATCATTTGGCTTTTTCCTTTGTACAGAGTATCGTTAACTTTTTCCCAGGTTTCATACATCATTGCATTATCGTATTTTATTTCCCATTTGCCGGTAAGTTTATCCATCAAAGAGGTATTGATTGTCTGGCTCATAACTGTTGTGTTTAAAATTAGAAAAACAAAGAGGGGAGAGAATTTAGAAAATAATTTAATT
>CALJIG010000014.1 GCA_937974175.1 uncultured Ignavibacteria bacterium | reverse complement strand
TATCATTTTTCTAATGAATAAAATTTTATGATTGAATTATTTATTAACTATAGATAAATTTATAGAGGCAATTTACTAAATTGGTTAGTCTTTGGATAGTTCTTTGACAGAGTATTAAGATTGGAATTTATTATATGGTTTAAATTTTAAGCAGAAGGTACCTTTCTCTCTAGGCAGTGATGCGTGATTTCACAGATTTCGGCTCTGTTTGTGAGGGTTCGAGTCCTTCCGAGAGTACTTATTTTATTTCTGATTGCAAAATAGATATTTTGCAATATAAGGATTTCAGATGTAATCTTGGATCGAACATTTTCAGTTTCAGAGAGTTTAACTGTTAACGAAAAAATTGAACCAGGTATGAAAATTCTATTTGTAACAGATACTTACTACCCCCACATAAACGGCGTATATTACTTTGTTCAGCGTTTAGCAACACTGCTGCAGGGCAAAGGTCATGAAGTAGCTGTTATTGCTCCTTCCGCCTCTCTGGATTACTCCTATACAAAAGTTGATGATATTAATATTTACGGCTTGCCCTCGTTTTCAACCATGCTCTATAAAAGTGTAAGGGTACCTGTTCCTTTTCTTTTAAAAAAAAGAATTGACGATATAATTAATGTATATAAGCCCGATGTTATCCACATACAAGGCCACTTCATTTTAAACAGAGCCGTTTTAGAAGTTAACAAGAAGTATAAAATTCCGATTATGGGAACAAATCATTTCATGACTGAAAACCTTACCTGTTTCGTTCCCACTCAAAAATTAAAAACAAGAGTTGACATATACCTTTGGAAAGAGTTTTCAAAAGTTTTTAATCAGGCTTCTATTTTAACCACTCCTACAGAAATGGCCGCAGAATTAATCAGACCTAAACTTAAGCAGTCAGTTATCCCTGTTTCAAATGGAATTGACTTAAAAAGATTTTCTCAGGATGTAAATACAAATTACATAAGAAAGAAATACTCGTTACCCGAGAGACCTATATTACTATCTGTAGGCAGACTTGATCCTGAAAAACATCTCAATGAAGTACTGGAAGCCGCCGCCCGCGCTTTGAAAACTTCTGATTTTTGTTTAGTCATTTGCGGTAAAGGAATCGAACGGGAAGCCCTAGAGCGCCTCACAAAAAAACTGGGAATTGAAGAGAGCGTATTTTTTACAGGCTTTGTTCCAGATGAAGATCTGCCTGCTTTTTATAAAACAAGTTCCTGCTTCATTTCAGCAAGTATTGCAGAGTTACAAAGCATAGCAACAATGGAAGCTATGGCATCAGGTATTCCGGTTATTGCAGCAGATGCCGGCGCATTGAGTGAATTAGTACACAATGGTATAAACGGCTACTTGTTTAATCCCGGAGATATCGGGACTATTGCAGAATCCATCTCTTTAATATTTGATAATGAAATGCTCCAAAAAGCAATGGGAAGAAAAAGTCTGGAATATATTTCTAAGCATGATGTAAATGAGACTGTAATAGTTTATGAAGGCCTTTATAGAAATATGGCAGCAGTAGCTTAGGAATAATAATGGAACTTATACTTTCTCTTTTAACCGAGTATAAATATTATTTACTCTTTCCTCTTGCTATTTTTGAGGGACCTATACTTGCAGTTATAACCGGATTTTTATGCAGTACCGGCTTCTTAAATCCATTTATCTCATATAGTATTATTCTTGCGGGTGATATCGTTGGAGATTCTTTATACTACTGGCTGGGACGGCTTGGTAATGCTCCCCGCTTGCAGAAACTAATTAAGTGGTTAGGGCTTACTCCGGAAAGGCTTGAACGCGTTAAGGGATTCATTGATACTAATCCATACAAGACTATAAGTCTTTCAAAAATAATTCTTGGTATCGGTGTTGCAGGTTTATTTTTAGCAGGAAAATCTAAGCTTTCGTACCTGCGTTTTTTCTCTATCTGCCTGCTTGCTTCCTCTGTAATCTGCGCAGGATATTTTTCTCTAGGGTTTTTCTTTGGAAAAGCAGCCGAACAAATAAATCAATACCTCAATTATTTTGCTTCGATTTCTATTGTAACCGCTATTGCTGTCTTTATAATTTTTAAGATACGGTCAGGACTTATGCAGAAATAAATTGCGTAGGTTCGAGTCCTTCCGAGAGTACTAGCTTTTAGATATCATATTAAAGTATAATGGTAGCCATTCATCTATTAATTCGTCATTGCTAATAAAATTACCTTTACTGTCTTTGTCTTTCCAACCGTACTTATCATCTTTTATATCGACTTCATAAGTTTTTCTATGTGGTTCTTCAAATTCTCTTGAGTCTCCGTAATCCCTACCTTGTATTACCCTAATCACTACATCTAAGTGAGATCCATCCAAAGTATTACTAAAAGTTTGCCACCAAGAAAAAATAATAATAAATCGATTTATAGTAATCGAAACAGCATTTCCCCTGTTTTTTATATTATCATTAAAACCAAATTTTTTTACCATTTCACAAATTGATTTTAACAATTCATCAAAATTATTATTGGCATTTTCTAAGCCAATCAAATTAAGCCCATGCAGTAATTCGTATTTATCATCATTCATTTTACTTGTTCCAATAATTTTTCTGATTTTTTCTTCAGTTCTAAACTTGATTTCATTAACATTAATTTCATTACCTTTCTGTTTATAAAAATTAATAATATCATCAAATGCAGATTTATGGTCATTGGAAAAATTATCGGCACGAATCTTATTTTTGGAATATCCTGTAGGAATAACAAAGTTTTTAACCGTAGGAATTAATAAATAAAATTCATCGCCTTCCAAAGTATCTCTATCATCTATTCCTCTTTTCTCATATATGGTCATACCTTTTACTCCCCACCCATTTCTATAAAAAATAACAACTACTTTCGAGTGCTTGTTAAAAATATCATAATAATATTTCTTGCCATCTTCCCCAATGATTTTATCCCTATGGTCCTTATAGAAGAATATTTTCACAGATGTATCTCTAAATTCATCTTTTATTTTACCAACGAATTCTTCATCTTCTGTTAAATAGCTAAATGCAATATCGTATTGTTTATATTCCATAATTAAAAAGTTTTAACTCTTTGCTGAAAGTATTAAAATTACATTTGCAGTTATAAATCCTACCAGAAGCACAACAAAACTTATCCTGTCAATTTTCTGCGACCGCATTTTTAATTTCTCATCTTCAGTATCTGACCATTTCAAAGAAACAACTGTAAGCGCTATCATAATAAGAATTGCAACAAAGGTAAGATTGTGAATACTATCCAACAGCGTATTTGCAGTTGATGACGGTACCACGGATTCTATAATATATTTATTACCGACAGCTGCAAAAATACCGCCGACACAAAGTCCGAGCCTGTCTGCAAGCGAAGGCTTTATTAAAAATCCCAGCAAAGCAATCGAGAAGGCAACGTAAACACCTGTAAGCATTTTTACAAGAATCCCCTGAGAGTGCGCACGGGTAATTATTATTTCTGCTTCCACTCCGGGATATGTGCTTGAACCTTTTAACACAGGGTCACCAAAAGTTGTGTTATAAGTTCTTTTGATACTCTTAAGCTGAAATGAATTTATATCCCAGTCATCTAAAAAAAATGTAGAATCTATTTTTGAATTTTCTGAATCTGCAATAAATACCACTTCATCGGCATCCAACATTGTGTGTTCAATTTTAATAGAAAGGTCCTGCTTATCAAATGGAAATTTTGTTACATCCCAATTCTGATTTATAACAGCTTTACATTTCACCTGCGCCCAGTTTTTTCCTCCCTTTTTCTCAATCGAATAATTACTGAACTCTGTAGACTTGGCATTCATTATTTCAATCGCATCTTTCATTACAAGACTGTCGTTATCATATATGAACCATATCCAGAAATCCGCTTTAAAGCTCTGGTCATCTATTTTAAAATCTGATAACGATAACACGTACATTCCTATTTTACACGTATCTTTCTGTGCAAATGAAATATTAGAAAAGAATAACAAACAAAATAAAATTGCAGTAGAAAATTTTTTCATCCGGGGTTTAAAATATTTATTAAATATTTACAAAAATAAACTATGGTCTGCGGACAAGCAAATTAATTATAAAACTTAATTTCATCTATAAAATAAAAAGGCACGTTAATAACGTGCCTTTGAGTTAAATCAAAAAAAGATTAATAATTATTTACAATATTGGTTTATATATTCTGCAGCTTCGCTCATTCCCATAGAATAGGCTTTTGAAAGGTCATCGCATGCATCAAGATTTTCATAGTCATTTCCTAAATGAAGAAGGCTGAGTCCGCGGTAAAAATATGCGCCAGATTTGGATTTATCAAAAGCAATGAATGTATTAAAGCAAAGCAGTGAATGTTCAAACTCATCCGTTTCATAATAACACTCGCCTAATCCGTATACAGCATACATATTGGATTTATCAATTTGCAGCGATGATAAATAATCATTTATTGCGCTCGAGTATTTCTCCTGATACTGATAAATTGCAGCTCTCATAAAATAAGCTTCGGCAAAGTCCTGCCTGTCTTTCAGAAAATAATTTAAATCCTGAAGTGCTTCATCTATTCTGGTCAATGCTAAGTAACAAACCGCTCTTGCATAATATGCCAGCGAATTACCCGGCTCAAGTTGTATAGCCTTTGTAAAATAATCCAGCCCCGATTTATAATCTTTTGACTTAACAGCATCCTTGCCTTTTTCCATTAACTGAGTATATGAACTCTCTTCAGGTCTATCCTTACTTGTTTTACCCGGGACTTTAGCAATGCTTTCATTAGAGCCGCTTGTAATATCTGTTGTCTCTTTCTTTTTCTTTCTTGGCTTCTTTGTTTTCTTTTCAGTATCGGTGCTTGTTATACTTTCAGTCGTTTTCTTTTTCTTCTTAGTTTTCTTCTTTTCAGTCTTCTCAGTTAAAGGTTCATCATATTTATTTGCTATGTAAATATCTGAAGCAAATACTTTATTTATAGGAATTGCAAAATTTATATTCTGCCCTTCCTTCATTCCGCCGCAGGTAATGCCAATTAATTTTCCGCCTGCAGTTATTAATGCTCCCCCGCTGCTTCCATGAGTTATGCTGGCAGAGAGTTGTATATAGGTATCGTTTGTCTCTTCAGAAATTTTCCTTATACCGTTTACTATCCCTTCCGTTATAGAGTTTTCGAATCCTAGCGGACTTCCTAAAGCATAAACCTTCTGTCCGATTTCAAGATTATCGCTGTTGCCTGCAGGAATAAATCCAAAATTATTTTGAGCAACTTTTAAGAACATTATATCATCATCTTCATTGCCGCCTAAAATTCTGACATCTTCTATTAATAAATCTTCATGTTTAATTTTTATTAAACTTGAGCCTTTGCATACGTGATAATTTGTAACAATCAATCCCTGACTGTTAAGCACGACTCCGCTTCCCTGTGAAAGAGGCTTACCATAGATATCGCATGCATATACTACTACAACGGCATCGTTATATTTTTTGAAAATTGTTTTGGCTCCGTAGTTTTGAGCGAAGGAAAGATTTACATATGAAAAGATAAAAAAAACAACGAGCAGAAGCTGGGGAAGTTTTCTCATATTAATGTTTTGTTACATTAATATTGAAAAAAATAATTAATTACTCAATTCAATTTTAAAATAATTATGTTAAATCATTATCATTTACATACTCTCTCACCTGCTCTTCTATTTCAAGTCGCTTCTTATTTATGCGGTTTGTATAATCTTCAATTATTTCATCTTCAGTACGATTCGATACTTCAAGTTCTTTAGCAAGCTGGTCGAGTGTAATTGGTTTTGGAAGATCTTTAATTACATTAGATTCTTTTTCTATTTCCTTTAACCGAAGATTTATTCTTTCAATTTCAATTCTTGTTTTATCATCAGGCACGGTATTATCTGTTTCTCCTTTTTCAAAATCAATCTTTCTTGTAATCAAAACCATCTCTTCTTTACGAAGCTCTACTAATCTTTTTACTTGTTCTTCCGATAACATTTTTCTATCTCCTTTCAGTATTTACAATAACCGATTTTTGAAAAAAGTTTCCTGTTACTCAAGAATTTTGATTGCAGTCTCTTCTATGAAATATCTGTCCTCTTTAGAGCCTTGCATGGTTTTAAGTTCTTCATCAGTCAATCCTTTTACAATTAATAATTTTCCTGAAACTTCAATTTTTCTGTCGTAATATTTTTCATATTCATCTTTTGTTAATTGAATGTAAAAACCATTAATTCCATATCCGGATTTCGATTCGGCTTTTTCTATATATCCGATAGTAGAAACCGGCTCACCTGATTTTTGTTTTGTATCTTTTGCATCCTGCGCAAAGCTGATATTTGCAAGAATGAATAATAAGAATAAAGAAAGAATTGTTTTCATGCAAGTTTAATATAATTAGTTTATATATTTTATGAATATTTAATTATAAAAACAAGGTAACTATCACAGCAAGTTAACAGCATCTATATCAATTGTGAGCTGTGTTTTTGTAGGAAGGTTTTTTTCGGCGTAAATTTTTACTGCCCTTAAAACCGAATTGAGATAACTCCCCGAAGCATCTTTTTGTTTCGGGGATTTTATTAAAAGATGGTATCTGTATTTATCACGCAGCTTGGAAAACAACGGTGGATTCGGAGGCAGCATATCAAGCTTATTGGTTTCATCTTTCATCTTCACAAAATTATAAACTTCTTTTATTTTACTCTCGGCAAGCATCCTGTCCTCGCATTTAATTTCAATTATCGCAACTCTGCTGAACGGCGGATAATTCGCTGCCTCTCTCATTTTAATTTCTTTCCTGTAAAAATCTAAATAGTTATGCTCTTTAACATTCGCAAATAAAAAATATTCGGGATGAGTTGTCTGTATCAACACTTCTCCCTCTTTCTCTGCGCGTCCGCTCCTGCCCGCAACCTGAGTTAATATCTGGAACGTCTTCTCCCCTGCTCTGAAATCAGGATTTAACAACCCAATATCGGCGTTCACAACACCTACAAGTGTTACATCGGGAAAGTCCAGCCCTTTTGAAATTATCTGTGTGCCGACAAGTATATCAATTTTTTTATCGTAAAAATCTTTCAGGATTTTCTGGTAATGATTTTTTGAAGTAAGCGAATCGGAATCCATCCTTGTAATCCTTGCTTCGGGAAATAACTTTATCAGTTCTTCTTCCACACGTTCAGTCCCTGCTCCCATTTCAACAAGCTTCTGCGCGCCGCAGGTAGTGCAAAGTAAAGGCTTCTTTTTTGAAAATCCGCAGTAATGGCATTTTAATAAATCAATTGCCTTATGATAAGTCAATGCAATGCTGCATCTCGGGCACATCTCAACTGTATTGCAGGACATACACTCTATATATGTATGAAAACCTCTTCTGTTTTGTAAAATGATAACACTCTCTTTTCTTTCTAAACGTTTATCGATATCTACTAACAAATCCTTCGAAAGAAATTTAAGCCTTACTTTATCTATTAAATCAAAAAAATCTTTTTTTATAAAATTTGTATTAGACTCTAAATATTCTTTTTCTTTTAGCTTCTCACTTTCGTTCAGGTCAACAATTTTCACTTCGGGCAGTTTAAAATTTCCTGCTCTCACATCTAAAGTCAGCAGTTTATATTTATCGCTCTCTGCATTGTAAAAACTTTCCATTGAAGGAGTTGCAGAGCCGAGCACAACTGCGCACTCGTTGAACTTCCCTCTCACCAATGCAGAATCTCTCCCATGATACCTTGGCGAATTTTCCTGTTTGTAAGATGTATCATGCTCTTCATCAACAACTATAAGACCGAGATTTTTTACCGGAGCATATAACGCCGAGCGCGCACCGATAATAATTTTATAATATCCGTTCTTTATTCTGTCGAATGTATCAAGTCTTTCACCATCAGATAAACGGCTGTGAATTACTCCCACCTTATCACCAAATCTGCTTCTGAATCTGTGTATCAGCTGCGGAGTGAGGGATATTTCCGGTACAAGTATTATTGCTGTTTTATTCTGCGCCAGCGCATGCTGCGCAGCTTTGATATAAACTTCTGTCTTGCCGCTGCCCGTAACACCAAATAAAAGAAATGGTGAGAACGTTCCTGAATCTATGGCTGAATTGATTTCATCAAGACAGGTTCTCTGGTCATCATTTAACGTTACATTTTTCTCCGTTTCTTCAAAAATATCCTCTGAGCTTCTTATTTTCCTTACTTCTTTTATGTTGATTAATTCTTTAAGCTGCAAAGAGTTTACCGATGACGAACCAATACCGGTTTCTTTCATCAATTCGTTGAGTTCTTTATCTTTATACTTCAGTAAATCTGTAAGAAATTTTTTCTGCTTATCTGAACTGATTTTATTTTTTTTAATAACTTCTTCCAAAGCTTCTGAAGAAAAATTCGGGTAAACGAATTTTACAATTTTTTCTTTAGTAGGTTTTGAATACAGGCTTTCATTATAAATCACTCCGCTCTCAAGCAATAAATTCACCTGCTTTGCCAGATCATTGAACTTAAATTTTTTTTCTATCTGTTTTTTTGTTACGGCTGATTTGTGTTTTTTTATATAATCGATTATATCGAAAAGGAAATTATCTCTCAGTTTTGATTCGTTCAGCTTCTCTATATAATCATCTGCCAGCTGATAAAAGATATCGGACTTTATATTTATGTTTCTTGGAATGGAAAGAAAAACAACTTCCCCTATAGGAGAAATGTAATATTGCGATACCCACCTGCAGAACGAAATCATTTCTGCTGCAAGGATTGGCTTATCATCCAGTACATCTCGGATATCTTTTACTTTTCTTGTTGGCTGTTTATCGGAAAGTTCGAGTACAACTCCGGTTAAAATTTTATTTCCGAAATTTACAATTACTCTTACTCCGGGCTGGATTTGTGAAGAAAAATGTTCGGGAATTTTATAGGTAAACAGAGAGTCAATCGGCACGTTGAGAGCTATATGCGCATATGGAGATTTTTGACTCACGATTAAAATGGGAAGATATAAATTTGTTTAAATAAAAAAGCCGGACATAGTCCGGCTGATATTGAATAGAAACATTAATGTTATCAGTATTTTATTTTTACTGTTCCGGATGTTAATAAATAATTGTTTGCATCATAGACGTAAACATTATAATTTCCGGTTTTGTAAAATGTTACCTGTTTCCAGAACCAAACCCAGCTTCTTTCTACATCCTGATAAATTGTATTATCGTAGGACTCTGAACCGTATGGATCTACTTTGTAGATTTCATATCTGACGGATGTTACATCTGCAGTGTAAGGTAATCTTACAAGCATATTTAAGTAACCGCCGGCTGATGGAATTGTGAAAACCGTGCTTTCACCGATAGGATATCCGTCTGCGTCAACGCTTTCACAAAAATAAAGAGATTGAGCTTTTAATGACTGGGATAAAGTCATTGAAGCAACTACAAGTAATACAAATAGTAGGACTTTTTTCATTTACTACTCCTTTTCTTTTATTAATAATTTAAAATCCGGGGATTTTATGTATTTTAATAAAATCCCACGAGAAATTATACAACAATATTTGGAAACAGTTCCATTTAAAAAAGCAAAGAAAAAAAGATTTTTTAGTTGCTTACTTCGCCGTAACCGAAAATATCTTCAAGCGATAAGTATTTTACGGTACCGAATTTTTCAAGCACAGATTTATCTATCTTATTCTTATCGCCAAGTACCATTATATTAAACTTTTTTCCTTTAATATATTGGTTATGAAAATTTTTCAGCTGTTCTAATGATATACCGGGCACAGTATTATATATCTCCTGACGTATATCGTAATCAAGCCCTTTCTTTCGAGATGTTTCATAGTAATCAAGTATTGCATTCTTTGTTATTCTTTCAGATTGTATCTGCTTTATCACAGCATCTTTAGAGGCATTAAAGAATGACTCATTCTCAGGCATTTCGTTCAGCAAAGCGTTCATACCATTCATTGCTTCATTAAGTTTATCTGCCTGAGTACCAATGTATGCATACACTGAATAAGGTTCATCAAGCTGTCTTGGTGAGCGGTAAACGGAGTAAACAGAATATGCCAGCGCCTTTGATTCGCGCATATCCTGAAATACTACTGACGACATTCCTCCTCCGAAATAATCATTAAATATCGTTACGTAAGGAGCAAGGTTTTTATCGTAAGTATCTGCGCCTTTAGAAAGCATTTGTATTTCTGCCTGAACCATATCATAGTTTACCACAAACACTGTGTTTTTGTTTTCAGATAGTTCAGTATAATCTACCGGTGCAGGTGCAGGAGTGAGCACATCATTTTTTAATTTTGCATTTAATGTGCTTACTAGGTTATCAGTAGACTCAGGTCCGTAGTAATGAATTTTATATTGATACTGCGGAATTGTTTTTAAATATGTCACAAGCTCTGCTGCGTTCAGGCTTTTTAATTCTGCCTCGGATAAAATATTTGTGAAAGGAGACTTCGGTCCGTATGTACCATACTGAGTCATTGCAGAGATAATTGCATTCTTGCTGAGCTTAGCATCTTTACGTGATTTTAAAATATCTGATATTAAATTTTGTAAGGCTGCTTCATCAGGCTTTGCATCATTTATAAGTCCTGCAAATAAATCCAGAGCCTTAGAAAAATTTTCGCTTAATCCTGATAGAGAATAAACTACTTTATTATTTGATGAACTGATTGAATAACTGCAGCCTATTTTATAAAAAGCTTCTTTTAATTGCTCGGCTGTCTGTGTTGAAGTACCGAGATATTCAAGATAACTTATAAGTCCAAGCCTTCTGTCGTTGTTCGTTCCGATTTCAGTAATGAACTCAAGATTAAATGTTCCGTTCTCGTTATTCTTTAAATAATATACCGGTACTTTATTTTGCAGCTGAAGCTCCTGTATATCTTTTTTGAAATCGATGAATACAGGTTTCACATCAGGTGAAGGAGTTGCAATTAAGTTCTTCACGAAATCGGATTCTGCATCACGGTTTACATCAACGGGAGTAATCTGCGGTTTAATTACCTTCACAATATTTTTATCTTCACCTGTTCTTTTAAATACAGCTACATAATTATTGGTAAGGTGTTTATTTGCAAAATCTACGATATCCTGCTTTGTAATTTTTGATAATCTGTCAATCTGTGTAAATGCTTTTTCCCAGTCTTCGCCAAGAATAAATGCATCTACAAATGCAAATGCCCTGTCTCTGTTTGATTCAAATTTTTTAGTCTGCTGCAGCTTATAATCCGTTATAATAGAAGAAACAAGATCATCAGAAAATTTTCCCTGCTTTAATAATTCAATTTGTGAAAGCAGCAGTTCTTTTACTTCCTCTAATGATTGTCCTTCTCTCGGCTTTCCGTATAAAAATAAATAAGAGTAATCTTTTAATATATTTGCTCCGGCATAACCGGTTAAAACTTTTTGCTGCTGATTAAGATTAAAATCTATAAGTCCTGCATTGCCGTTAAATAAAACGTTGCCTAACAATTGTAATATATCTGCATCTTTAGAATCTGCGCCTTCAAATCTGTATCCCATGAAAAGAGCTGCTGCATCAGGACCGAAAACTTCTTTTACAACGGGAGAAGTGATGGGTTTTTCTTCTGCAACTTTAAACTCGGGCACTTCTTTAGAAGGCAATGAGCCGAACTTTGCCTGAATCATTTTGATTGCTTCATCAGGATCAAAATCACCCGATAAACACAATGCCATGTTATTTGGTACGTAATAAGTATTGTAATATTTTATTACGTCGCTTAGCGGTGGATTTTTTAAATGCTCGATTGTACCGATTGTTGTCTGCGTTCCGTATTGATGAGTAGGAAACAATCCCGCAAAAAGCGCTTCCCATGCTTTTGAGTTACCGTTATCTAATGAGCGGTTCTTCTCTTCATATACAACTTCAAGCTCTGTATGAAATAATCTCATAACAGGATTTCTGTATCTCTCACCTTCTATTGTCAGCCATTTTTCAAGCTGATTAGACGGAATGTCATTTGTATAAACTGTCTGCTCATTTGATGTAAATGCATTCGTTCCCGTTGCTCCTATAGAAGCAAGCATTTTATCATACTCATTTGCAATTGCATATTTTGAAGCTAAGTTTGAAATACTATCTATCTGATGATAAACTTTTTTTCTTGCATCGTCACCTGTTGTTTTTTTATAGACATCATATAGACGTACAATCTCTTCTATCAAAGGCTTTTCTTTAGCCCAGTCTTTTGAACCGAATTTATCTGTGCCTTTAAAAAGCATATGCTCAAGGTAGTGAGCAAGACCCGTTGCATATTCGGGGTCATTCTTGCTTCCTGCGCGGACTGCGATAAAAGTCTGTATCCTTGGTGAATCCTTATACACAGTCATATAAACTGTAAGTCCGTTATCCAGTTTATAAATTCTCGCATTCAACGGATCATTCGGATATGACTGATAAGTTAAAGTCTGAGCGTATGCGTGACTAAAAACAAATAGAATAAGTAAAATGAGGGGTGCTGTTAGTCTTTTTTTAAACATTAGTTTTATGTTGTTAGTATTAATTTATTTTTTCTATAGATTTTTTTCTTGCAGAACGGTCATTCTTTTCTTTTGATATCATCTTCAGCACTTCCTGCGCAGGGATATAATCTTTATCCTTCTTTTCAATCTTTTTCAGATACTCTTCTGCCATCTCATATTTTTTTCTGCCGTAGTAATATGTTCCCTTTTCAAAATCAGATTTAAGATATGAAACTGCAAGTGTATCAAATTTATCAAACTCCTTAGACTCCGGTGATATCTTTTTCTCAGTAGTTGTAACAGTTTCATACATTACTTCAGTTTCATCGGGTTCATCTTCAAATACAAAAATGTCTTTCAATGTTACTCCCTTTTGAGAAAGAACAACATAGGCAAGAATACCCATACTCATCATAAAAAATGCCGTTACAAATATAAATATTTTAATTCCGCCCGTGCCCCTTGCACGGATAAGCGGATTATTATAGTAAGGCGCAATGAAACTATCATAGTAAGCTTTATCTTCCTGCTGATATTTCAAAGCAAGCGAGTCAAAATATTTTCTGCTCGTTTTAAAGTAATAATCTAACTGCTCTTTAGAAGGTTTGCCTGTTTCCATATTTATCTATTTTTTTAAAGCAGATTTTTTTCTCTCTATTGATTTCAAAACATCCTGCGCAAACTGATAATCCTTATCAGTCCTTTCCACACTTTCGAA
Source organism: uncultured Ignavibacteria bacterium (assembly GCA_937974175.1). Lineage (GTDB taxonomy): Bacteria > Bacteroidota > Ignavibacteria > Tepidaquicellales > Tepidaquicellaceae > JAFDZO01. The sequence continues at coordinate 56,684 of CALJIG010000014.1, read as the reverse complement.
GTATGGTTTTGCTTTATCATACTCACCAAGATTATAGAAGTATGTTCCTTTATCAAAATCTGTTTTTATGTAAGAAAGATTCATCGAGTCTAATTGATTCTCTGATAAATTTTCAATGTTACTTACCGGTTTCTTTTCAGTAATATTATTTTCAAGTGAATATACTTTCGGTTCCTTTTGTAAAAATAAAGTTAATACAAATACACCTGCAGCAATTAAAAAAATTATCCCTACAAAGAGAAATAATTTTATTTGAGGAGGATAATTCTTTTTTGTTTTGCCGTGATAATAATGAGCAAAATAGTTGTTATAAAATGCTTTGTCTTCCTGCAGATATTTCAGAGCTAACGAGTCGAAGTACTTTCTGCTTGTTTTATAGTAGTGATCTATCTGCTCCTTAGACGGTCTGCCTGATTCCATTTTCAAGAATCGAATGTTATTGATTTATGTGTTCCGTCACAAAAGGGTTTTCTTGTGGATTGCCCGCATCTGCACAATGCAAACTTACCTTCTTTTATTGTTTCCGTTCCGTCTTTATTAATTATTACGCAATTTCCTGTGACCATTAAAGGTCCGCTATTTGTTACTTCAATTCTTACGGATGAGTTTGTTAAAGGTTCTGCCATTTGCTTTTCTTCGTTTAAGATTTCGCTGTTATTTTTAAATGATAAAGCTCCTGAGGGGCAATTTTTCACCGTCTCTATTATTTTATCCGTTGATGATTTATCTAACTGAATCCACGGTCTTATTTTCGGATTAAAAACTTCCGGAAGACTATGGAAACACTTTGTTGAGTGAATGCATAAATCCGGCTTCCAGAAAACCGTTACTTCGCCGTTTGTATATGTCTTATCGAATTTCGACATTTTATTATTTAATTCTTTGTTTCGATGGAAAAACTAAATGGAATAAATTTGCGACTAGAAGCGTCACTGCAACTCCAATTATAATATACCAGGTATAAGCAATAGTAGTAAACTTGATAATATAAACCATTACCATTATACCTGCTATAAACCCTAATATTGCCTCTGACTGGTTTATCTTTTTAAAGAAAATTCCGAGTAAAAAAGTTCCGAGCAGACCGCCGTATGTGAACGAAGCAATACTCAATCCCAGTTCAACAACGGGATTTTTTGTATCAGTAAACAGCATCGCGCCGCCGATTAAAACAACTCCCCAGAACAATGTAAACAGCTTGGAATATAAAACCTCTTTTTTATTATCCTGGTCTTTATGAGAACGCCTGAATAAATCAAGATACGTTGATGATGCAAGCGAGCTGATTGCCGATGAAAGTGTACCCATAGCCGATGCTAAGATACCTGCGATAACTAATCCTATAATACCGGTCGGTAGATTTTCTACAATGAACTTCGGAAAGATTTCATCTGATGAAGTAAGCGCCAGACCGTTCGAGCCGAATGTAAGAGCTGTAAAAGCTTTCCCTTCGTAAAAAGCATAGAGACATAAGCCTAAGAATAAAAAGAAAGCGAACTGTATTACTATAACCGTCGCATCAAGCACTAATGCCTTCTGGCTGTCACGTTTATCTTTGCATCCTAATAATCTTTGTACAAGCAGCTGGTCTGTTCCGTGCGAAGCCATTGTAAGGAACGTACCACCGAGAATTGCTCCCATGAAAGTATATGGTGAAGCAAAAAACTCAGTCCATGAATTAAATGAAGCAAAATTGAAGATCTGAAATTTATTCTGTCCGTTTGCAGTGGCATAAGTTATTACATCGGTAACTCCGTTTGGCAGATTATGAAGAATAACATACATCGAAAAAACTGCGCCGCCAATATAGATAAACATCTGTATTACATCTACTGCAACCACTGCCTTCAGTCCGCCGAGATATGTGTATATTAAAGTCGCTACTCCGATTATTGCAATGCTTGTGGGATAATCGAGACCAGTAACGATATGCACAGGGATTGCAGTAGCAAAAAGCCTTACGCCCGATGCAAGAACTCTGGTTACAATAAAAGTAGATGAAGTGATTTTCCTGAGCATCTCACCAAATCGCTTGCCTAAAAAATCGTATGCAGTTTCAAGATTTCCATTGTAATATGCCGGGATAAAAATAAAAGTTACAAGCAGCCTTCCTATAAAATACCCTATGATAAGCTGCATGAACATCATATTGCTTTTATATGCAAGTCCGGGAATGCTAATGAACGTCAGTGTGCTTGTCTCGCTGGCAACAATTGAAAATCCTACTGACCACCACGACATATTTTTGCCGCCAAGGAAATAATCCTTTGTATTTTTTATTTTTCCGGCTTTGTAAATGCCGAAGAGAATACTTCCTACCAGATAAACTATTACAATTGCATAATCAAGAACGGAAAATTTCATTCAGTGTTGTTAAAAATTTTATAAGTTAAATCTTTCTTTTACAAAATATCCCTTATCACCCAAGCCGATTTTCGCAGCTTCGTTATAAGGGTCATGCTCAAAAAAGACAGTCCAGTTTTCTTCAGAAATATTTTTAAGATATTTTCTTTTTTCTTCAAGAGTTGTAAGCGGAAATAAATCGTATCCCATTATATATGCAAGCGGTACGTGCCCGGCAGTTGGAATTAAATCAGCAAGATAAAACAATGTCGACTCTCCGTCCGATGCTTTTATTAATTGCATGTGCGCAGTATGACCGTCAACAGGATGTAGTGAGATTATTTCATCAAACTTGCTTTCGCCGTCATAAAACTTTAAAACTTTTTTATCCTCGAGTATTTTATAATTCTCCGGGAAAAAGCTTGCCTTATCCCGCTCAGTAGGATTCATTGCCCACTCATAGTGCTTTTTCTGCACGTGATATGTTGCATTCGGGAAAGCAATTTGCAGCTGATGCTCTTCATCATAATAAGTATTGCCTCCGGCATGGTCAAAATGCAGATGTGTAAGTAAAACATCAGTTATATCTTCGCGTGTTAAGCCTATATCGTTTAAAGATTTTTCAAGAGTGTATTTTGAAAAATCCACTTCATAAATTTTGTTAATTTTCTCTGCAAGCTTATAGCCTATTCCGGTATCAACTAATATTTTTCTTTTACCGCTATCGAACAGCAATGCGCGTGTGCACATATCTATTCTGTTCATATCATCCGCTGGATTTGTTTTTGTCCAGAGATTTTTCGGAACAACACCGAACATTGCCCCGCCGTCCAGCTTGAACAAGCCTGTTTGTACTGAATGTAGATTGTAATCGCCTATTTTCATGAATTTTTGATTGGAACTACAATTATAGGGATTATGCAGGTAAAATTATATTCAAAATTGAATTTTATTAGCTTATTTTCCTGTTATAAATTTTAACTTTAATTAATTATAATTAACTATAAATGAAACGATTTTTCCTTTTGCTTTTTATCGTTGCCTCAGGTGTTTCCTTCGCTCAGAATGCAAGCACATATTTTCCTTCAGCTCCGGGTTATAAATGGTATTATAAATCCACTCCGCTGGATTCATTAAATCAGCCTATAGTAAGCGCATCAACTTACAGAATAGATAGTTTTGCAAATAACGGAACGTATCAGGGACTTTCAGCAAGCTTCGTTTTTTCCAGAAGAAATCTTGTTAACATCGGACAACAGGGAGCGATAACCGATACAAGTCATTATAATTTTCAGGGAACGAACGGATATGTATATTTCAGCTTTGGTAATCTGGATACTGTTTCTTTTATCGGCCAGTTAGGACTTGTGAATTTTTTAAAATCACTGGAGCAATGGTACTCTACTTACAGATTTTCTCAGACAGTAAATACAAACTACAGTCTTTTTACAAGAGATACTACTGTTGTCTATAACGGTACATCATATCCTTTAAGAATAAAGGCAGATGGCAGAAGATTAAACGATGAAGTTGTGAACACTGTGAATGGAAGTTATACTGCAAAGAAATTTGTGATAACACCAAACCTCAGTTATTTACTTACAATTCCACCGCTTCCGCCTGTGCCAATCAGCATCGTAAGCATTCCTGATACTGTATGGATAGCATCGGATAAATGGGTAGTAAAAAGTGTTACTCCATCTCAAACAATAGATTTAAATCAATTAGGACAGGCAGTAAGATTTACTCTTCCCGGGGAACTTATGACGTTGACTGCGCAGCCTTCGGCTATAAATCCTTTAAGTTCTGAAGTGCCGGCTGATTTTATTCTAAAGCAAAATTATCCTAACCCGTTCAATCCGGCTACAAAAATTTCATTCGACATTCCTTCTGCATCGGAAGTGAAGCTTACAGTTTACAATTCACTTGGAAAAGAAGTACAGACTTTAGTAAATGAAAATTTAAAAGCAGGAAGTTATCAGGTTACATTTAACGCAAACAATCTTTCAAGCGGAGTTTATTACTACAGGCTAACCGCAGGCGAATTCACAATTTCAAAAGTAATGACTCTTATAAAATAAAAATGAAAAAAATTCTATTATATATTCTACCTCTATTCTTTGCTGCAGTTTTTTTTACATCAGAGTCTAAGGCTGTTACTCTCGACGGAAAGGTTTTATACGATACACTTTTAACACCAACAGCAGGCGGCTATGTAAAAGCATTCAAGTTAATCCGTCCAAGTTATCAATTATTAAAAGTTGATTCTGCAAATATCGGCGCAGGCGGCGCTTACTCACTTACAAACGTTGCTGCGGGTGATACAGTTTATCTCTTCGCTTATTCATCCGGAACTTTAGATTTTGTACCCGGCTATTATCCAGGAACAAATAACTGGCAGACTGCAACTAAAATTATCGCAGCAACATCACAAAATAATTTAGATATAAAAGTAAGAAAGCTTTACAATGCAGCAGCCGTAGGAATAATTTCAGGCACAGTATCTTACAGCAATGGACTGCCGTTAAAAGATGCTCTCGTTTATTTAAAAACTCCGTTTGGTATGATGGTCAGCTGGGCTGTCAGCAAAAGCGATGGAACTTATTCTATCCCCAATGTTGCTGAAGGTGAGTACTCTGTTACAGTTAACAGAGTTGGCTTTACTAATACTGCAGTATTTGGTATAAAATTAAATTACACTTTCGGAACTGAACTGCCTAATCAGAATTTCAGCTTAGAGCAGACTGTATCAATCAGTCAGATTAGTAATATTGTACCTGCAAAATATAGCTTGTATCAGAATTATCCGAACCCTTTCAACCCCACTACAAAAATAAAATTTGATATTCAAAAAGCAGGTGAAGTTAAACTTAGTGTTTATAATTCACAGGGAAAATTAGTGAAAGATATTGTTAATCAATACGCTCCGGCCGGCAGCTTTGAAATAAGTTTCGATGGTAAGGATTTATCTTCAGGAATTTATTATTATAAAATGGAAGTTGATGGATTTGCTGTTACAAAGAAAATGATGCTGGTGAAGTAAAAAATTTTGTAGAGACGCAAAATTTTGCGTCTCTACAAATTATGTTTATAAGCGTTCTCATTTATATACTTTCTTATCCTGAACAATTCATCTTCATTTCTAATAATTCTATCGTAATATCCTTTTTGCCATTCGAATGGAATATTGTTTTTTGTGGCGAATGTTTTTACTCCCACTTTATAACCTCTTATAATAGAAGAAAGATTTCTTGATTGAGGTCCAAATTTATTTTTATACTCTTCTCTGCTAACTTGTTTCTCTTCTTTGTTAATTAATAATATTCCGTGCACATGGTTCGGCATAATTATAAATTCGTCCAAGATAACATCAGGAAAATGTCGAGGAATTTCTTTCCAATACTCTTTTGCAACATTTCCCATTCTGGTAGTACGTAGAGACGCAAAATTTTGCGTCTCTACAATCTCTCCAAAATAACAAACCATATTCTTTGTACAAATTGTAACAAAATATCCTCCATTATTTCCATAGTCCCAATTTTCTTTTCTAACTGAATCAATCCTATATTTATTATTAAATTTTTCTTCCATAAACAAAAAGAGACGCATGTGATGCGTCTCTACGAATTGTTTTTAAAAAATTAAACTCTTTTACTTATCTTCTTTCTTATTACTTTTCTGTTCCTTCATCTTGTTCTCCGCGTCTTTAATAAATGTCATCAATTTTGTATTCATATCTTTGTCCTTCGTCTGCTTTAACGCAGTATTCCAGTCATCAATAGCGTTCTTATAATCTTCCTGATTATAATAAGCCTGACCGCGATTACTGTATGCCAGAATAACTTCTGTGTTTAAATCGATTGCTTGTGTGAAATCATTCACTGCGTAATCAAACTTCTTAAGTCTAAGATTGGCATTCCCTCTGTTAAAGAATGCCTTACCGAATTCCGGCTTCAGCTCAATTGATTTAGAATAATCTTCTACTGCTTCAGAATATTTTTCAGAATCAAAATATGCAAGTCCGCGGTTATAATAGGCTTCCGAAAAATTAGGGCGAATAGTAACTGCAGCTGTATAATCTACTATTGCAGCATCATATTTTTTCTCCATGTAGTTCAAAAGTCCGCGGTTATAATGCGGGTCAGGATAATCTTTCTTTAGTTCAATTGCTTTATCAAAATCTTTCATTGCAGATTCATATTCAGTCAGCTCAATTTTTATTTTTCCCCGTCTGTTGTATGCTTCAGCGTAATCCGGTTTTAAATCTATTGCACTGGTAAAATCTTTTCCGCTGTTATCATACTCTTTCAAAAAATAATATGAAGTTCCTCTTTCAAAATAATATGATGCATCTTTTTTGATATCTATTGCCTGTGTCAAAAGCTTAACGGCATCCGAATAATTCGAATTGCTCATTTCAGCTTTTGCCTTCTTATAGAGTTCATCAGCATCCTGCCCGTTTGCAATGCCGAATGAAAAAAATACTATCGCCAGAAGAATTAAATTTTTCATATCTTTTTAATTAAAAAAGAAAAATCCCTTTTTATGAGAAAGGGATTCTTCAGATTTTTATTACTTAAAATTTTTTAGTCGATTGAAAATCTTATACCTGTGAAAAATCCTAAGCTTGAAGTTGAAACTCTGTCAACTCTTGGTGTGCTTCCTAAATTATTTAATCCGCCGTATTCAAACTTTGCGCCAAGTAATACACTGGTCAGCGGAGCAATTTTATAATTTGCAGTTAATGAGCCTACCAAACCTAAATCAAAATTTTTATATCCCATACCTGATTTATCATCTGTAGAAAGCAATATCCCTAAGTATGGTCCGCCGTTGAATGTAAGACCAAGTGTTTCAGTAATCATTCCACCGAAATTTACATTCAATGGAATGTTAAGATAATTGTTTGCTACTTTCTGTGTTAAACTGTCAACTTTTGTTGTACCGCTTGGCGTTCCGGTATTAACATTTGAAGGAGGAGTTACTTCAAAGTTCTTTCCCGCGAAATCTATTCCTGTTGAGAACTGAAATGCATCAAACAATCTTGTATAAATCAATGCGCCTACATTGAAACCGACTTTTGAGTCTGTACTATAACTACCAACATTATTTGCCTGAGTTACATTTGCGCTTGTGCTTGTTCCGCCTAATTTAAAGTCTACGTAGAAATCTAAAATCTTACCTGACTTCTCCTGAAAATCTTTGTATGCTAATTTGTAATCTTTATTTAATTTTGATTTTTCGTTTTTTGGAATTCCTGTTTTGGAAAATTCCGGTTTCCAGTCTGCGTAAGAATTTACAGAACCCATTAGTAAAGCAAGTAACAAAATTAGTTTCAAATTTTTCATTTTTATTGTTTGATTATATAAAATTATACTTATTATTCAACAGTCTGCAGCTGTAATTGTTCCCATTCCTGAGTAAGCTCTTCGACTTTTTTCTTGGTAAGATTATATTCGTCCGTGACTTTTTTGATATTATCGCCTGATTTATAAAAATCCTCATTCCCCATCAATAATTCAAGTTCTTTTATTTTATTTTCATTTTTAGCAAGCTCTGCTTCTACGGAATTAATCTTTTTTTTTAATTCCGCCGCTCTTCGCTGCTGTTCTTTTTTATCATTCTTATCGTGAGACTTCACAGGCTTTGCATGCTCAACCGGCTTTTTTTCTTCAAGTTTTGAAATTTCTTTTTTCGGGTCAGGTATTTTTTTATTTAATTCTTTATTCTCTTTGTCCTTCTCTTCTATGTAATACGAGCAGTTACCGTAGAATACTTTTATTCTTTTATTTTTTACCTCGATAACTTTATCAACGATACCGTCAATAAAATCCCTGTCATGCGATACAATCAAAACGGTTCCATCATATTTTCTAAGAGCATTCATAAGAACTTCCTTCGAACGCATATCTAAGTGGTTCGTTGGCTCATCAAGTATTAAGAAATTTGAAGGTTCAATCAACATCTTTGCAAGAGCAAGACGGGACTTCTCTCCACCGGATAAAACTCCGACTTTTTTAAATACATCATCACCTTTAAATAAAAAGCTTCCTAGAATTGAACGCAGACTTTTTCTTATCTCACCGCCAACAGCATCTTCCATCGTTGCAAGCACAGTCATATCGCCGGATAATTCATCTGCCTGATTCTGCGCATAGAATTTTTTCCCGACTAAATGCCCGTCTTTTACTACTCCCTTAAATTCATTATCAATACCTGCAATGATTCTTGTAAATGTAGATTTACCCGCGCCGTTTACTCCAACCAAAGCAATCTTCTCACCTCTCTCAACAATCAAATCTAAATTCTCTAAAACATTATGTACACCGTCGTAACTTTTTGTTAGTCCTTCAATTTCAATGGAGACTTTTCCCGAGTGTGTTGCAGGCGGGAATGTAAACTGCACTGCCGATTCTTCATCTTCAAGTTCAATCCACTCAACTTTATCAAGCTGCTTTATTCTGCTCTGAACTGCCTTTGCCTTCGATGCCTTATACCTGAATCGTTCAATAAATTTTTCCTGCTCTTTTAAATACTTCTGCTGATTGTTATACTGATTTTCAGCAAGCTCTTTTCTAATAGCCTTCTCTTTTTTATAGAATGAATAGTTACCCGAGTATTCAGTTACATTACCCATGGAAATCTCAACCGTTCTCGTTGTAAGATTATCAAGAAAGTTCCTGTCATGCGATACAAGTATAATTGCGCCCTGATAATTCTTCAGGTAGTTCTCCACCCATATCAATGACTCAATATCCAAGTGGTTCGTCGGCTCATCGAGCAATAGTATAGAAGGATTTTGTAAAAGAAGTTTTGCAAGCGCAATTCTCATCTGCCATCCGCCGCTGAACTCGTCTGTAAGTCGGTCGAAATCTTTTTCACCGAAGCCAAGTCCGATTAGTATCTTTTCAATTTTTGATTTTAATGTATAACCTTCGAGTGTGTTAAATCTTTCCTGCAGCTCGCCGTATTCATTTAGCAAATCCATGAACTCATCATTGCCCGGATCCGGGTGATTGCTCATTTCATTTTCAATTTCCGTAAGCTCTTCCTGAATCTTGTTTATATCACCTGCGGCAGAATAAACTTCATCGTACAAAGTATTGCCTACGAATTTAATTCCTTCCTGCTGAAGGTAACCCATTGTTGTATGACGTGAGAGCGCAACTTCGCCGGAGTCCGGCTTCATTGTGCCGCCTATAATTTTAAGAAGGGTTGATTTTCCCTGTCCGTTGGAGCCGACTAATGAAACCCGTTCATTGCCGCCAACACGGAGTGCAACTTCATCGAATAAAACCCTTGAGCCAAATGCGACCGATATATTTGTTAATGAAATCAATTATTTTTATTTTTTGCGTAATCGTAAAGATACCAAATTCTCCCCTCAATTTATATGGCAATTATCATCCATTTAAGTCTACAATATGTTACTTTTCCATTTCTTTGTGCAGATTATTTTTAAAACGCAAAGAACGCTAAGATTTCCCTAAGAACGCGAAGCTATAAAATCTACTTTAAAATTTCTTTTTTTACTTTGTGTACTTAGCGTTAAACTTCGCGTTAAACTTCGCGTTAAACTTCGCGTTAAACTTCGCGTTAAACTTCGCGTTAAACTTCGCGGCCTTTGCGTTTAGTATCAGCTTAAGATAATACTATTCTTTTATTTTATCTCGATTTTGTGTTTTTTTAAGCAAAACGTAAAGATTTCGTTAAGAACGCAGAGTTGTAAAATCTAATTAGAAATTTCTTTTTTTTACTTTGCGTACTTAGCGTTAAACTTCGCGGCCTTTGCGTTTAGTATCAACTTAAGATAATATTACTCTGCTATTTTACCTCGATATTAAACATTAATTTTCTAATCTTGTTCTGACCCCTGTTCAAATAAATCAGCCCAATTTACTCTATGAGAAAATTATTAATACTCCTTTTTTTTGTTTTTACAGCAAGTGTTTTTTCCCAGCCAAATGATGAAACACATTTAATAAAAAGCTATACTTACCATACGACTCTGCCGTTTGAGCTTGTTCAGGATTTGATTTTACTTAATAATATTGCCATCAACGGAAGAGTCGGAAGTTTTATTTTTGATACAGGAAACCAGGCCGCATTAGTGGTGAATAGCGCTGCTTTCCCATTGGAAATTTTTGAATCTGTTAATAATCAGTCAAATTCTGATACAGCAAAAGGAATTACAGGAAATATACCTGTTTCTACAAGCATAAAAATCGACAGCCTTACCCTTACAAACGATTTTACATTTGCAGGTCTTAACGCAGTTGCGATAAACCTTGAGAAACTGAAACCAACTTTCGGGAGAAATTTCATGGGCTTCATAGGTTACGGTATTATGAGAGAGCTTGAGTTTGCAATAGACTATAACAAGAAACTTATTCACATATTTAGAATTGATGATAAAGGAAACACTCTGGAACAACCTGCTTATAAGAAAAAACCTTTTTTAAATTTTACACTGAATAAAGGTTCAATTATTTCAAATATATTTTTCGCAGGAAAAATGCTTAACTTCATGCTGGATACAGGCGCACCTAATAACTCACTCGATGCTACAATTCTTCCGCAGTTAGATAAGAACTATTTTTCTTTCACAGGAACAAAAGATACGGTTAAGAGTGTAAACGATGCCGTTATAATAGCGGATGAAGTTATGATGATGCAGTTTTCGGTGCAGGATTTTGTTTTTGATTATATGGATACAAATGTTTTTCCGTTTATGGGAAATGCAACATACAACGGAGTTTTAGGCTACCCGTTCTTCAAACAAAAAATGTTTGTGTTTAATTATAAGACAAGACAGATTTTTATTACAGAATAAATTTTTAAATCAATATGAACTTCTCACTCGATAAATCAATCGAAATATTAGAACGCACTCCATCTGCGTATAAAGAATTATTGAACGGAGTATCAGATGAATGGAGCAAAACAAATGAAGGCGGCGAGAGCTGGAGCCCCTACGATGTACTCGGACATTTAATTCATGGAGAGAGCGGCGACTGGATGGAACGTATTGAAATAATTCTATCAGATAAACCTGATAAAAACTTCAGACCGTTCGACAGGTTCGCTCAGTTTGAAGAAAGCAAAGGAAAATCATTAAAAGATTTGCTTGGCGAGTTTATGATGCTTCGCATTATGAACCTAGAAAAACTCAAAGCAAAAAATATTACTGAAGCCGATTTAGATAAAAAAGGAATTCATCCCGCATTCGGTGATATTACATTAAGACAATTGCTTTCTACTTGGGTAGTTCATGACTTAAATCATTTAGCGCAGGTAACACGCGTTATGGCGTATCAATATAAAGATAACGTCGGCCCGTGGAAAGAGTATTTAAGAATTTTGAAGAAATAAGATGAAGACAATTCCTGAATTGAAAGATTGGAAATTTAAAAAGGGAAATCTACCTACAGGCGAAACTAAAATGTCAGTGCTCATTGGTGTACAACACCCTCGCGATACAATTTTCCCAAGTAAAAAAGTAATTGCTATGACTCCTGCACAAAGGAGCAAAAGAATAAATGACCATATAACAAAACATATAAATCCAGTTATAAAAAAATTTAATCTCACTAACTATAAATGGATAAAACCCGGAAAACATATACGCGGCATAGAAATAAAAACTACACTTGATGAATATAAAAGATTTAAAGAAGTTAAAACTATTTTTATGCACATTAAAAAAATTTCAGGTGGAACGAAAATCATTCCAAAACGGGAAGGGGGAATATGGGGTGGATTTTTCTGCGTAAAAATGACTATTGCTATTCAAATAGAAAAAACTAAAGATGCAATGCAAACATGGGAAGAAAGATTCGTATTAATTAAAGCTAAATCCTTTGATGATGCTTACAATAAAGTAGAAAAAAATGCAAAGAAATATGTAAGCGGACCATATATAAATCCCTACGGTCAATTGGTGCAATGGAAAATTGAAAGTTATGATGACTGTTTTCAAACTTCCATTTATAATAGCAAAGAACTTAATGATAAAGAAGGAGTGGAAGTTTATTCAAGATTAAGATTACGTAAGATGACTAAAGAAAGATTCTGGAACGGAAAAGTAAAATAATCATTTCACCTTACTTCTAATTATCCTAACAGCATCAATCACTCTCGGTCCCGGGCGGAAGACAACGTTATTATCCACAACTATAAAATTATTTTTTTTCACTGCTTCAACAGAGCTCAGCTGCTTTCTGATTTCATCCAGCTCTACTTTCAGCTTATCGGTTTTAGTGGTATCATAGGGAAGAAGTATATAAGCAGGATTTTTAACCGTTATATCTTCGTAGCTTATTGTAGGATAATCCATAGGAGAATCTGCGTAAATATTATCCAAACCGGAAAGCACCATAATCTCATTGATATAGGAAGTCTTGCTGGCAGTCATAATAGGATTTGTCCCGACTATAACCAGACATTTTTTTTGAGTTTCTGAATTATTTCCTCGCTCAATACTATCCCTTTCACTTTTTATTTTGCTGCTCAGTATTTGCGCTTCTTTTTCTTTACCTGTTATCTTACCGAGTGTCTTCATCATTTCAACAACTCCGTTAACACTCTTTGCATTCAGTACAAACATTTTTATTCCGAGATTCTGCAGAGCCTGATACATGGGGCGATTTATAGATTCAACCGTAATAAAAACCACATCGGGTTTTAACGCAGCTACCATTTCATAATTTGCATTATCATATCCGCCGACTTTAGTCTTCAGCTTTGCTTCAGGGGGATAATCGCAGAACTCAGTAACGCCTACAATATAATCCTGCGCACCGAGAGCATACAATCCTTCCGTAATATTCGGAGCCATAGATATAATTCTCTTCGGCATTCCGTCAAAGCTGACTTCAATTCCCAAATCATCTTTGAGTGTAAATTTTGCAATAGATGTAGACTGAGAAATTTTTTCATCCTTCTTTGTGCAGGAAGAAAGAATAATAGAGAGAAAAAATAAACAGAGAATTTTTTTGGTTAACATTATATATAGAAAGGTTTACGAGACGTAAGGTGTTGCGTCTCTACACAAATCATAATTATAAAATCTGTGACATCATAGTAATCATATGCATCAGTGTTAAAAAATCATTTCAATCATTTTAAATCAGAGAAATCTGTGATTCAAACTACGTCTTCAGTTTCTTTTTCTTTGCCGCGGGGAATAAAACATTATTCAAAATTAATCTATACCCCGGTGAATTTTTAAACAAATCCAGATCCGTTGGAGGGTCGCCGACTGCATGCTGATAATCCTCGGGGTCATGCCCTGCATAAAAAGTAAACGTTCCCCTTCCGTAGTTGCCGTGAATATATTTCACAATGTCCGTGCCTTCATTCATCGCAAGGATAGTAATATTTTTTTTGATATACTCTTTTTTAAAAGCAGATGTCTGCCCCATAAATCCGCGCACTAAAGCCGTATGATTTTGATTCAGCATTGTCGGCACTGGGTCATACTTAGCGGAGAAATCTACAAGCTTGAAGTAATCATTAGTTGGTCCGCCAAGGCTAAGCATATCATTAGTAGCATCTATAGTTGAGTACTCATACACATAAGGGTTCAGTTCAATCTTATAATTTTCAAAAGCCATACTCTCGCTGAAGTCAAGTATGCTGTTTGCGTTCTGGTCATATCCGTCTCCATCGTACATAGCATCAGCTATATCTGTGTGGCGAGTTGCAAGGGCAATGTCATAGGTATCAGTTGCCGAACACATTGTAAAAAGAAATCCGCCGTTAGATACATACTCTTTCAGTTTATCAACAACTGCAAGTTTTAACTGGGAAACTTTTTTAAATCCCATCTTTGCAGCCATCTGTTCATTAACAGTTTTCTGCTGAATATACCACGGAGACATACCGAATGTACCAAAAAATTTTCCGTACTGCCCGGTGAAATCTTCATGGTGAAGATGGAGCCAGTCATAGCCTTTAAGTTTTCCGTTAAGAACTTCTTCATCCCACATTTTATCATAGGGAATTTCCGCGTACTCAAGCACAAGCTGTACTGCATCATCCCACGGCAAAGCATTGGGAGGTACATACACTGCAATCTTTGCAACTTTCTCCAGCCGCACAACATCCATATTGCTCTTCTCATCTTTTACATCTGCATATACCTGCGCCGTCTGCGTTCCGTTCAGCAGTTCATAGGAAACATTTTTCAGGTCGCATTCTGCGGCAATTTCCGGAGTGAACTCATACATAAAAGCGCCGCCGCGATAATTTAAAAGCCAGTCAAGCTCACCGCCTTTTAATAAATATCGGTATGCAATGCCGTAAGCCTTTAAATGATTAGTCTGGCTTGGCTCCATAGGTACTAAAATTTTTACCTGAGCGTATGAGGGCGCAATCACAAGAGCTGTGAAAGCAAAAAGCAGAAGGTATTTTAATATATTTTTAATCACAAATAAAAATTAATTTTATAATTCAATTAAATAAGGTCAAATAATTTTGATACAATGAAAATATTAGCATTTGAAACTTCATGCGATGAAACGTCAGCTGCCGTTTTAGAAAACAACAAAGTTTTATCCAATATCATTTCCTCACAACTCTTTCACTCCGAATTCGGCGGAGTTGTTCCAGAAATTGCATCGCGCGAGCATTTAAAAAATATTTCACATGTTACCAAGCAGGCTCTGGAAAAAGCGAACGTAGAACTAAACGATATTGATTTAGTCTGCGCAACATCTGAGCCGGGACTTATAGGAGCGCTGCTTGTAGGGCTTAACTATGCAAAGTCGCTCGCCGCCGTTTTGCAAAAGCCGTTCGTTCCCGTAAATCATATTCTATCGCATTTGTTCTCCAATATGCTTTCAGGTCAGCAGGAAAAATTTCCGTTCATCGGGCTTATTGTTTCCGGCGGACATACGCTGCTTGTGCATGTCCAATCATATACGGATATAAAAATTATTGGTTCAACAATAGATGATGCTGCGGGAGAGGCGTTTGATAAGGTCGCAAAGATATTGGGGCTAGGTTATCCCGGCGGACCTTTAATAGATAAGCTTGCGAAAGACGGTAATGAGAAGTATCACAAGTTCCCTCTTGCAATCGTGAGAGATACTGAGCATGATTTTTCCTTCTCGGGAATAAAAACTTCCGTGCTTTATTTTTTACGAAAAATTGATTTCGCTAACACAAAAAGTGATAAGCTTGTTGCAGATGTATCGGCAAGCTTTCAGTTTGCAGTTGTGGAAAGTCTTTATAAAAGAGTTACTGATGCATGCAAAAAATATAAAGTAAAAATTATTTCTGTCTCAGGAGGTGTTTCGGCAAACTCGGCTCTGAAAGAAAAATTTAACTCGCTAAAAGAAAAAGGATTTGAGATTTACTTCCCTGAACTGCAGTTCTCGATGGATAACGCTGCAATGATAGGACTTGCAGGATATTTGAAATATATTAACTCAACTGATAAAGAATTTTTTAATAAGGAAAGTTTAAAAACTAATGCAAAGCCGAGGTTAGATTATGAGAAGTTTGGATTGTAATTATTTCAATAAAATCATTTTTTTTGTTTCTTTAAAGCTTTCTGTTTGAATTGAATAGAAATATATTCCCGTTGAAAAATTCGATGCGTTAAATTCTACTGAATAGCTCCCTGCAGCTTGTTTGCCCGAGTGTAGTGTTGTTATTTCTTTTCCGTTTAAATCATAAACTTTTATTGTAACGTAATTCGTAATTTGTAATTCGTAATTTATCTGCGTTAGCGGATTGAAAGGATTAGGGTAATTCTGATACAGCTTAAAATCTTTAGGTATTTCTGAACTTATTTGTTTTACATTTGTAAGCCATGTTGTATCACCTCCGTTGGTGGTATGGATGCCTCCCTGCAAAACGTGGTATGCCCATCCTATTCGCTTATTCACAAATTGTATAAATCCGTAACTCGTTATGTGTATGCTTGTATCGGGAATCTGATATGACCAATTGCTGCCTCCATTTGTAGTTCTGTACAATATTCCTCTATAACCGTTAGAGCCAAAAGACATAAACCCCCCTACGCCAAAAAGAGTATCTTTATTTAAAACAGTGAATCTGGAAATTACTGAGATTACAGTTCCTGAACTTGGAAGAAGTGGTTGCTTAGTCCAGGTAAGACCACCGTCAGTGGTTTTTTTCATTGATGAATCTGCATCGCCTGTACTTTTCCATCCTGTTAAGCTGTCAAGGAAATACATGTATTGAAATCCGTCATTGCTTACATTGAACCAGTTCAATCCTCCATTTGTTGTTTTTCGGAAGCTGTCGTTTGTAGGGGGAAATGAGTATTCTGAAATAAATCCTATCCTTGCATTGAACATATAAATCTTATCGGGGTTCTGGCTGCCGGCGCTTAACTGCTGTGTCCAGTTCAACCCGCCATTGGTGGTGCGGAATACACCGCCTGTTAATGATTCACTCATTGCAAGCCATATAGTATCTTCATTCAAAACAAACATATCATCTCCAAAAATACCGGGAAGATCTATGATACTCCAATTTTCTCCTGCATTAGTAGTTTTAAATATTTTATTGAAAACATTTGTAAATCCTGTACTACTGTTTATAAACTGTACTCTGACAAAGGGCTGAGTATGCAAATATTTTGTAACCCAGTTATCTCCTCCGTTTATAGTTTTGAAAATGTAGCTGTTGCTTCCTCCGATGCTTGTTACCATATATCCTGTTAAACTATCCGTGAAGGTTATATCTCTTATCGAAGCGCCGTTTAGATTTACAAACTGCTGATGCCAATTAGACGGAGGATTATGCTGAAAATTAAACGCAACTGTGATTATGAATATAACAGAAAGGAATATTATTTGTTTTATCTTTCTCATAGCTGTAGTGATAATTAATCTAAACGTAAGTAAAAATAGAAAAACTGAAAATGTATTTTAATTTCTCTTATGCTAAGTAAATCATTTTTTTAGTTTGTGTAAAATTTTCTTTTGAATTACTTACTTCTATTCTGTAGAAATAAATTCCGCTTGTGAGATAGTAAAGATTTGCATCAAAACCTACATTGTATTTGCCTGCATTTTTATTCTGATTGAGTAGATTTGCTATTTCCCTGCCCTGTATATCATATACCTTCAATGATACGAAGCTCTGTCTTTGGATTTCAAAGCTTATTATAGTAATAGGATTGAAAGGATTCGGGTAATTTTGAAAAAGACTATATTGCTTTGGTATTTCTGTACTTACTTGCTTTACTTCCGTTAAGAATGATGTATCTCCACCGAGAGTCGTATGGATACCACGATTATTTGTATAAGCCCATCCTTTTTTCGCATCCGTGAATTCAAGATGATAATATCCTCCTGCGATATGAAATGAAGAGTCGGGAATTTGATATTGCCAGTTGGTTCCTCCATTAGTTGTTCTATAAACTACTCCTCTGAATTGTCCTCCACCGTAGTTATAAGAACCGCCTCCACCAAATATTGTATCTTTGTTTAAGACAGACATATTTACTATGCTTGGAAAAATAAAATTACTTCCGCTTGGAATATATTGAGTTATCCAGTTAACACCGCCATTTGTTGTTTTATAAACTTTCTCTGAAAAAGAAATCCAACCTGTCAGACTATCGACAAAACCAATTCCCTTTATACTTATACTATCTAATGTCACAGACCAGTTTATACCGCTATTGGTTGTCATTCTTACTTTATTAATGCTTGTCTCATCGGAAATAAATCCCGTTTTTCCATTAACAAAATAAATCCTCGTGGGATTTTGACTCCCTGCGCTGTACTGCACCTGCCAACTTCCACCGCCATTGGTTGTCCTATAAACTCCGCCGTTCAAACTATTTTTATCAACACACCAAATTGTGTCTTCATTTAAAACGGACATATCTTCCCAAAAAGCATTTCCTGTTGTAACAGGAATTAAATTCCAGTTTATTCCCTGATTTGTTGTTTTGTATAAATGAGGCGTGCCTGTCCCTGTCCCACCGGAAACAAACCCTGTATTATTATTTATAAACTTTACTCTGCTTAATCTTCTGTTTGATTGTGAATAAACTACACTCCAGTTATCACCGCCATTAGTAGTTTTAAAAATAGTTGCTGTATCAGGATTAACATTTCTTGAAGTAACTATGAAGCCCGTTAAGCTATCTAAGAATGTCATATCATTTATTTGCTGACTTCCCGGAATAGATAAAAACTGCTGATACCAGTTAGACGGAGGATTATCCTGAAAATTAAACGCAACGGTGATTATAAAAAGTAAGGAAAGGAATGTTAATTGTTTTAGCTTTCTCATAGCTGTTGGAGGAAAGTTGTTATAAACTTATTACTAAGTCTTGTAAAAATAAAGGCAGATATAAAATACTATGCCAAAGAAAAAAATTCTTCCCTACTAATAGGGAGAAACTAATTTTTCTACATACTAATAAACTTACTTCATTTTGTGTTTATGCGGCGGATATTATATTGTGGTATATATTGTAGGGGCGTATTGCATACGCCCTGCAGTAACCCCATCCTTTAGGATGGGGTAAAAGCAACATAAGTTATACCCTTTAGGGTCAAACAAAAATCAGTTCTGCCCTGAAGGGCATCTGTTTTATTTTTCTAACCCCATCCTAAAGGACGGGGTTACTGTGATATTAAAATGTGACAATAATGTTACAATGTAACACTTGCAATTGCCACGGCTTTTAAGCCGTGGTTAATGTAGTGATTCGGTATGCCCTTTAGGGCAATTTAGAATTTGCCTGAAGGCATTCTTTGGTGGCTTTTTTATCCACGAGCTAAAGCTCGTGGCAATTCAAAATGTGACAATAATGTTAATTTAAACTGACTGGATGACCCAAAGGGTACCCCCCGCCTTCGCGGGAATGACATATAAGGTAAAATAAAATGTTACAATAATGTTACAATAATTTTTATGAAACGATTTCCCCCTCCCCCCGCTAAAGCGGGACTTGATAGTTGATAGCTTTATAAGGAGGGGGGCAGGGGGAAGTCAAAAATGTGACAATAATGTGACTATTGAACCTGACCTGACAGGATTGATCCGCCACGGCGGATTGGTCAGGAGACCAACAACGGCAAGGAATAAAATGTGACAATAATGTTACTATTATTATTAGACCTGACAGGATTGAAAACCTGTCAGGTCTACAGAAAGAAAATGTGACAATAATGTGACATCTCAATTTTTAAATAGAGAAAAAGTTAAAAAGTAAAATGTTACAATAATGCAACTTACTTTCTACGTTCTACCTGCGACTTGCTACTAAGTACTAAACCAAAATTTTTAAATGGATTTTAAAACTGAACTGAGGTAATTTAATAGAAGTAGTTTATAACAACTTAAAAACGTGAAATGAGTATAACGGCAGTAGTTGTATCTTTCCTTATATCGACTGTAATATTATTTATATCTATGGTGCCGATGTTTATAAAAGAGAAAAAGAAGCACTGATAGAATTAAACCTTCTCAGCTCTGTATTCCTGAATTTTTTCGTATGCGCGTGAAAGGCTATCCGATAGCTTCTCTATATCGATTGGTTTAAGTATCACATCATTCATACCGACCTCAAAACACTTATTGTATTCTTCTTCAAGGGCTGAAGCAGTCAAAGCAACAATGTATAAATTTCTGTTATCGAATTCATCATCGGGCAATGCTCGTATGGCAAGCGTTGTTTCAAGTCCGTCCATTACAGGCATCTGAACGTCAGTAATAATAAGGTCGTATTTTGTCTCAACAATTTTATCAAGCACCTGCTGTCCGTTTGAAACTATCTCAGCTTTGTATCCGAAACGTTCAAGCACTTTTGCAATCAGCTTCTGATTGATAAGGTTATCTTCAGCAAGCAGAATTTTCAGCGGATGTTTTTCGCTGAAGACATAATCCATTTTCTGATAGCCGTTGGATTTCTTTTCTGTAGCTTCATGTGTTTTTACATCGGTAGCTTTTGCATTAATATTAAAATAGAATACGGAGCCTTTGCCTACAATACTTTCAACCCAGATATTTCCTTCCATCAGTTCACAGAGGCGCTTACAGATTACAAGGCCGAGTCCTGTGCCGCCGAACTTTCTGGTATTGGATGAATCAACCTGGCTGAATGGTTTGAACAGCTTATTAATTTTATCGGGTGGAATACCTATTCCCGAATCGATGACGCAGAATTTCAGCTGCCATTTTTTCTCATCGAATAAATAATCTGCATCAACTTTTATAATTACTTCACCTCTGTTGGTAAACTTAATTGAGTTACCTACTAGGTTCATTAAAATCTGTCTTATACGGACTTCATCACTTGAAACAATTTCAGGGGTATTTTTACCGAACACTCTTAAAAGCTTAATGCCTTTTTCAGAGGCGCGTATGCTTAATGTGCTTATTACATCATCAACACATTTTATCAAATTGAACGGCTTATCTTCAAGCTCGAATTTGCCGGATTCAATTTTACTGAAATCAAGAATGTCATTTATAATATTAAGAAGATTATTTCCGCTGAGGCGGATAGTCTTCATATAGTCAGCCTGTTCTTTATCAAGTTTGCTTCCGAGAAGAAGTTCAGTGAAGCCGATAATTGCATTCATCGGAGTTCTGATTTCGTGGGACATCATTGCAAGAAATTCACTCTTAGTCCTGTTTGCTTTTTCAGCGGCGACTTTAGAATCAATTAACTCTTTATCCTGTTTTCTTCTAGTGGTAATATCTCTTATTATTCCGCTGATAGCAATAATTTTTCCTTCATCGTTTTTGATAAGAGAGGCAGTCATGTATATAGGGAAAATGGAACCGTCTTTTTTTCTTTCGAATTTTTCACCGACCCATCCGCCCTGCTCTGTAAGAGATTTGAACACAGTTTCGGATACTTCAGGCTCATCGCCGTTTAATACTGAGATGTGTTTGTTGACTAGTTCATCGATTCCATACTGATAAAGATTCGAAGCGGTTTCATTATAGTATAAAATATGCCCTGATATATCGCAGATGATAACTGCATCAAGTGAGTTCTTAATACAGTGAGAGAATAGCTTCAGGCTTTCCTGAGTTTCTTTTCTTACTTTTACTTCATCCTCAATTTTTTTCTTCTGTATAAAGAAGCCCTCTATAAGCTTTGCAATTTCGCTGAACTCAGAATGCTGCAGCTTTATAGGCTGAAGCTGTGTAACATCTTCAGTGATAAGACTTTTTGATACGGCATTAAGCGGTCTGGTAACCCAGCCGTATAAAGAAAGAAGAAGTATAATTATAAGTATGATGGAAAATACAACGTAGAGTATAAAATAAAATGTAGATGTTTTTAAAAGCTCTTTCGCTACAGGCGAATCAACTGTTATCTGTACTTTTGCAATCGGTTTGTTTTCGTAGTCTCTGATAATTTTGAAAACTTTGATAACGCCGTTATCAAGCTTCTGTACTGATTCAACTGTATCTTCCCCGGCAATCTCTGCTAATGATGTTCTGTTACCGGTAAGGTCGGTAAGGCCGTTCATGTAATCTGTATCCCAGAGTTTTCCTAAAAGGAAATAACCTTCGGCAGGAGTCTTACGCGCGTTATCACCTGTCTTATGTATCGATGCAGCTTTTACTTCCATCAAGCCCTTTGTAGTGTTTACAAAAAAGCTTGGAGTGTTTGAGTATCTGAAAATATCTTTTAGTTTTTCTTTGGCAAGCGGAAACTCTTTATAAGGTCCGTCTATAGAACTGTTCGAATAAATTAAATCGAGATTTAAATCGTAAACGTAGGCAGCAGAATAATTATAAGTTTTACCGAGAAGGAAATCGATGTTCTCTTTTGCAAATTCCCTGTCGCGTGTTTTCAGGAATTGCTGCATCTCAGACCAGACGCTCATATTGTAATCGGCAACGTTCTCCATAGCTTTGCTATTCAGAGAGACTACCTTGTCATAATATTCAGCCCCTTCTTTTGTGATATCGCCGTAGATTCTATCAACTTTCTGTTTTTCAAGAATGTTTAACATAAATAGTCCCGCAATAAATAGCGCAACTACCACTGTTAATAGAACTACAACTCTGTTTCTTATACTACCGGTCATTTTTATCCTGCTTGGTATGTAAAATAGTGTAAATAATAATAAGATTAAAGAAAAAAAGTAGTCATACGACTATGTTTTTTTCCGCAAAATAAGATGAAAAAATTAAAATAATTGTTAAATTTTCTAAATTGAATATAAAACTTGAAAAGGGTAATTTGAATAAATTTTGATAAAATGATGAATAAGAATTTATTATTTACAGCGATATTTTTTTCGTTGCTGATTATTGCAGGCTGTAATAAAAAAGAAGAACAGCCGCAGACATTTATTCCCCCGCCGCAGGAAACATCTTCCGATAAAGAAAAAGAGCTGAAGGAAAAAGAAGAATTTCTAAGGCTGAAAGAAGAAGAATTAAAAAAACAAGGTCTGCAGGATACGGTTAAAAAAGAAATTAAAAAAGATTCTATATCGGCAATCACAAAAGATACTTCCAAAACAAAAACTCAGATAAAGAAAGAAGAACAGAAGAAAAAGTTCACTGAAAAAGAAAAAGAGCTTAATAAAAAATTCAGTGACCCTAAGGCTTCAGTAAAAGATTATCTTGAATTCATAAAGCGAGGTGTATCTGAAGAAGGAAGCTTCGACGGAAATATGAAGAAAGCAAATGAAGTCTGGGATGGCAGCTCTCTGGATAAATTCAAAGCTAACTATAAGAATACAAAAAAGTTTGTAATGCTTACCGAGCCTGAACTAGTTTCGCAAAAAGGTTCAACTGCAATTGTGAAAGTAAAAGTAAAAAAAACAGATAAAGTAAAAAGCAAAGAAGTTGAATCGGATTTGACTGTTACCTATAATCTTGTTGCTGATGCAAACGGAAAGTGGAAAATAAAAAGTAATACAGTAAAAAAGAATTAATATCTCCAATCAAAAATTAAAAAAATTATACTATATAAATGAGCGTATTAGTCAATAAAAAAACCAAAGTAGTAGTACAGGGAATTACAGGCGGTGAAGGAACGTTTCACTGCTCACAAATGCTTGCATACGGAACAAACGTAGTCGCAGGTGTTACACCAAATAAAGGCGGCACAGAATACTCAGGCAAGGGCGAAGATATGTTCACAAGACCTGTCCCCGTTTTCAATACAGTAGCAGATGCAGTAAAAGCTACCGGGGCAGACGCATCGGTAATTTTTGTTCCTGCACCTTTCGCAGCTGATGCAATCATCGAAGCGGCTGATGCAGGCATTCATGTAATCGTCTGTATCACAGAAGGCATTCCTACTAAGGATATGATTAAGGCTTATGATTTTGTACAGAAAAAAAATAATGCAGGCGGCAATGTAAGATTTATCGGACCTAACTGTCCCGGAATTATTACTCCCGGAGAATGTAAGATAGGTATAATGCCGGGCTTCATTCATAAAAAAGGAAGAGTCGGAGTTATTTCAAGAAGCGGTACTTTAACATACGAAGCAGTATTCCAGTTAACTTCCTTAGGCTTAGGACAGTCGACTTGTATTGGTATCGGTGGCGACCCTGTAATCGGAACAAGATTTATAGATGCAATAAAATTATTCAATGAAGATAAAGATACGGATGCAATTATTATGATTGGCGAGATCGGCGGAAGCGCTGAAGAAGAAGCTGCTTATTATATTAAGAAAAATGTTAAGAAGCCTGTTATCGGATTTATCGCAGGAAGAACTGCTCCTCCCGGAAGAAGAATGGGACATGCAGGCGCAATCATTGCAGGCGGTAAAGGAACAGCAGAAGAAAAACTATCTGTAATGAAAAGCTGCGGAATTATAACAGTTGAATCCCCTGCCGATATGGGTATCACAGTGAAGAATGCTTTAGATAAATTAGCAAAGAAAAATTCAACAGCTAAGCCTGCTGCTAAAAAATCTCCTGCAAAGAAAACAGCACCGGTAAAAAAAGCAGCACCTGTTAAAAAAAGTGCGGCAAAAGTAACAAAGAAAGCTTCTCCAAAATCTGTAAAGAAAGCAGTAGTAAAAAAAGCTGCGCCGGTTAAAAAAGCTGTTACAAAGAAGAAGACAAAAAAATAAATTTAACACAAAAACACAAAAGCTCTAAATTACACTAAATATTTTTTGGTGAAATTTTGTGGCTTTAGAGTTTTAGTGATAAGTTTTAAAATATTTTATAAGAGTGACGACAATTAAAATAAATAACGCTAAGTTCTATGCCTACCACGGAGTATTGGATTACGAAAAGCAATACGGCAACTTATTTGAAGTAGACATAGTGATGCAATGTGATCTATCCGAATTGAATAATTCAGATGACTTACATAAAACCGTCAACTACCTTGAAGTTTATAACAGAGTAAAAGAATTGTTTCATAAAGATAAATTTCATCTTATTGAAACTATGAATCAGCATATATGTGATATGGTGCTGGCTGAATTTAAACTTGTAAAAGAAGTTACCGTAAAGATAAGAAAACCGAATGCACCGCTAGGAATTATAGATTCAGTTGAAATAGTTAATACAAAATCCGTTTAGTTTAATTCATGGCAAAAGTTTTTCTCGGACTCGGTTCTAACATTGGTGATAGAAAAAAATATCTTGAAGAGGCAATTCAGGAAATAAAAAATATTCCGGGCACAACAGTTTTAAAGCTTTCCTCTGTTTATGAAACGGAGCCATGGGGATTTTCAGAGCAGGAAGAATATTTAAATGCTGTTATCGAAATAGAAACTGAACAGGCTTACGAAAAATTACTGAAGGAAGTAAAAGGAATCGAAATAATTTTAGGCAGAGATAAAACTGATAAATGGAAATCACGAAAGATTGATATAGATATTCTTTTCTTTGGAGATTTAGTTTATGAAGATGAAAACCTTCATATACCTCACAAACATATCGAAGACAGAAATTTTGTTTTAGTGCCGCTGAATGAAATTGAACCTGATTTTGTTCATCCTATTACTAAGAAAAAGATTTCCGAGATTTTACAAAATTCAAAAGATAAATTGAAAGCAGGTTTTCATTCTAAATTTGAGCAATAAAGTTAAATACATAGCAATAGAAGGCGTTATCGGCGCAGGGAAAACCACTCTTTCAAAAAAACTAAGCGAATCATTAAATGCCCAGCTTATACTGGAAGATTTTGATGAGAATCCATTCTTAGAAAGATTTTACGAGAATCCCAAAGCTTACGCATTCCACACGCAGATTTATTTTCTGCTAAGCCGCTTTAAGCAGCTGCAGAAATTAAAACAGCCGGAATTATTCCACGAATATATTGTTGCAGATTATATATTCGAGAAGGATAAGATATTTGCTTACCTGAATCTGCACGACGATGAACTGAAACTTTACGAAACGATTACAAGTAATATTGAAAAAGCCGTTGTTGCGCCGGATATAATAATTTATCTGCAATCGACAACTGACAGGCTTATGAATAACATTATGTACAGGAACAGAAGCTACGAGCAGAATATGTCTGAGCAATACATAAACGATTTAAATGAAGCATACAATTATTTTTTCTTCAGATACAGAGCAACTAAAGTTATGATTGTAGATACAAACGAAGTAGATTTTTTAAATAATGAACAGGACTATCAGAATCTTTTAGCAGAGATTTTAAAAAGCGACCATCCTTCTTTATCTTATTTCAATCCTGCTTCTAAAAGAATAGCCAAATGAGGATAGCATAATGATAAGGTTTATAGCGATAATTATTATTGTAATTTTTTTATTCTATGGTATAAAATTTATAGGACGTGTTTTTTTAAGAAGTCTTGCAAGAAAAGTTAATACTCCCCCTGAGAGGCCGCAGCCTAAACCAAGAAGTAATCTTGATAAGTCTAAGGCGATAGATGCACAATTTGAAGAAATTAAATAATTCAATTGGCACTGAAATTACTCAAATCAATTTCTAAAACCAGAAACATAAGTTCCGGGAAAATTTCACCCGATAAGGTGAAAAGCATTTTGATTGTCCGCCAGCATAACCAGCTTGGAGATATGCTCTGTTCACTTCCGATGTTTGCATCAATAAGAAAAGAGTTTCATAATGCTGAGATAACTCTCGTGGCTTCTCCTGATAACTATGAAATTTTAAACTCCCCTTCCAATAAATATCTCGACCATATAATTCTTTATAAAAAAGATTCACCGAAAAGTTTACTTAATTTTTATTCAAAGCTTAAGAAAAGGAAATACGATATTGGTATCGTTCCCAGCACAGTTTCTTTTTCAAAGACATCGCATCTTATAAATCATTTATCGGGCGCGAAGATAAGGGTAGGTGTATCACAAATTGTTACTAAAGACGGCTTATTAATAAACGAAAGCGAATTCCTACTGGATATAAAAAAAGAATTCAACTGGGATAAAGATAAAATTCATCAATGGGACAGGACTTTAGCTATCGGAAAAGAAATCGGATGTTCATTAAGTAAAGAAGAGATTCAAAACGTAGAATTAAGTTTAAGCAAAAGTGAAATTGCCTTTGCAGATAAATTTTATTCAACTTATTTTCGTGAGAATGATATTGTAGTGGGACTTCACATCGGCGCCGGCAAGCCGCCGAACAGATGGAGTGTGAAGAATTTTATTAAGCTTGCTAAAAAGTTAAGTGAAAATCCCAAAGTAAAATTTTTAGTTACAATAGGACCAATGGATGATGAAGTAGCAGCTGATTTCAAAAAACAGGCAGTTGCTGAAAAGTTAAAAATCACTTTTCTCGAAAATGAAAAAATCAGAAACGTTGCAGCAGTTCTAAGCAAATTAAATTTATATATAACAAACGATACCGGCACTATGCATATAGCTGGATTTGTGAAAACAAAATTAATATCTCTCTTCGGTCCTACTCCCGGATGGGAATGGTCACCTAAATTTGAGAATCAATTATACATACAATCAAAATCAAATGACATCAACGATATTACTGTTGATGAAGTTTATAATACAGCGTTAAAATTATTAAACCCCGGAAAATAACTTGGAAACACTCGGCGCTATAGATATCGGCACAAACTCTTTTCACTTAGTTGTTGCAAAAATTCACAGCAACAAAAGCTTCACTGTGCTTACGAAAGATAAAGAAGTTGTAAGGCTTGGCAATGCATCAAATGATATGAAGTACATCACTGAAGAAGCTATGCAGAGAGGTATTTCTGTTCTGAAAAGATTTAAGCTTGTATGCCAGTCATTTGAAGTTGAAAAAATAAGAGCAGTGGCTACAAGCGCTACCCGCGAAGCTATTAACAAAGAAGAATTTATCCGCAGGGTAAAACATGATACGGGAATTGAAATCGAAGTTATCTCAGGGAATGAAGAAGCGCGTTTGATTTATCTCGGAGCTTTACAGGCTTTGCCTATTTACAATGAAAAAGTTTTAGTAATTGATATCGGCGGAGGAAGCACAGAGTTTCTCATTGGTAAAAGAGGAAATATAAAATATGCCAATAGCATAAAGCTCGGCGCAGTAAGAATGACTCAGAAATTTTTCCATGAGGATAAAATAAAGAGGAGCGCAATCGAAGATGCAAGGCTGTTTGTAAAAGGTGTTATAACTCAGGTTGTCCGTGAAATAAAAAATGAAGAATACGATTTAGTAGTTGGTACATCCGGCACAATTTCAAACATCGGATTTATCATTCGCGCTGATAACAAATTCGAGTTTGAAGATAATATCAGTATGAATAAATATTCATACGATAAGGCAGGAATGGAAACTGCAATAAAGAAAATTATTAAAGCCGAAAATCATAGTGAAAGACTAAAAATTCCGGGCATTGACCCGAAGCGGGCAGACATTATTACAGCGGGAGCAATTATTCTTGAGCAGATTTTTGAAGAGCTTAAGTTAAAGAAGCTTACCATTTCAAGTTATGCATTAAGAGAAGGAATTATCTTCGATACAATTTCAAATTTTGCAGGAGATGATTTATCCATTCACTTATCGAACGTAAGATATAAAAGCGTTGTCGGTCTTGGTGAGAAAATGAATTTTGATGCAAAACATGCCGAGCAGACACGAAGCATTGCCGTAAAAATTTTTGATTTCCTCGGAGAAAATTTTTCTCTTACTGAAAATGATGAAGAATGTCTTGAAGCTGCTTGTTTACTCCACGATATCGGATATTATATTTCACACTCACAGCATCATAAACATTCATATTACCTTGTAAGAAATTCAGAACTGCTCGGCTTCAATGAAAATGAAATTGAGCTCATTGCAAATGTAGCACGCTATCACAGAAAGTCACATCCTAAAATGAAGCATGAAAATTTTAATAAGCTTGATGTTGAAATTCAGGAGAAGATAAGGAAGCTTTCAGGAATTTTACGGATTGCCGATTCACTCGATAGAAGTCATAAATCGCTTGTCAATAATATTGCTATAAAGCTTGAAGACAAAGCACTTGTTATTACAATCGGAACTAAAAACAACATAGAACCGACTCTTGAAATGTGGGGAGTGAATCTGCGAAAAGATTTATTTGAACAGTCATTCGGACTGGAACTAAAAATTGTGTTCCAGCCCGTTTAATTTCAAAATTAAGCTACTTTGTAGCCGCGTAAAAATCTTTCCATCTTTGCTTTATTCTTTGATGCTTTTAAAAATGCAGCATTCATTTCTTTGAAAGACTTCTTTCTCGTATAAATCAGTTCATCTATAATCTCAAAAGCATTGTTGTCTGAAATATAATTACTGTAGTATGCCTGCACAAGTTCACTCGCGAGCTTTGCTTTGTTATCCATCACTTCAACTAATCGTTCTGATGGAGAATCTTTAGTGCCATCAAAATAAATTATATTAAAATATCCTCCGACTCCCATATTAAATCTTGCTGCCGCATTTGTCGCTCTTATCAACTGTATAATTCCTTCTACCCTGTCTATTTTATTTCTTCTTTCGTCAAGAGTTTTTACTCCGGAGTAAGCAGCAAAAATAATCTGCGAAGCATCAGAGCCTGAACCCACCGTCTCAAAAATACTTGGCACTAAGTCGCACGTCATATCGGTTTTCAGATTCAGCTTAAATATTTTAAACTCCCCTGTTTCATCAAAGCCGCAGATGATAGCTGCATTAAGAAAAATTCCGTCCGCTTCTTCTGCATCTTTCCAGTTAATTAATCCGAAGACTTTATCCTTCACATCTTTCTGAGATATTTCAATTTTTTTATCTACATCCTTATTGTAAAAACCCTGATTGAAATCTTTGCTTTCAAAACTGAAGTATCCCTTTATGATATCGTTCACATGTCTGTGTTTCACCTTCATCATTTCTTCAAATCCAATCTGCGCAATTTCATCTATCGATTTTAAGTGGTCAATTCTTTCCTTAGTTTTATTTTTCAGCTCTTCATATTCCTTTGTTAATCTTGTCTTCATTCCTTTACGGATTTCATCGCCGATTGCAGTAGTGCCCGTTCCTCCATATAATACTTCAAGCTTTACATTTTTTCTAATTGCACTCGGAACGATTTGCTGAATTTTATCTGAAGACATCATTCTTCTTACATCTCCGATAGTTGTCTGCTCATCGCAGCACATTGCCCCTGTGTTTTTATCGAACTTGATTGCGTTGATTACTGTCATATTTTGTACCCCCTGAGATAAAGATTTAAGTCCTCTTTGTTTTTGCAGCCTGCATACATTTCTTTTTCTAGATCGTCAATTTTAGGTTTTGATTTTGAAAAGAAAATTTTATCTATAAGATTAAAGCATGTTTCTTTTTTTATGTATCCTTTATCATAAGCTGATACAATTTCTTTTGTAATCTGTGCAGTATCTCCGGTGATTTCCGTTAATCTTTCTTTGTGATTTTTTCCTTTACCGTTCAGGTAAAGTATATTATAGTAACCGCCAATCTCATTATTTTTTTCAAGAGAATAATTTGTTCCTCTTATTAATTCAACCAGGCCAAAGACTTTATCAATGCCATCTCTGCGTTCATTTAATGCCAGTGAATTTATAAGATTGGAAAAATATAACGAAGTGGATGTTGAACCTGCGCCGAGCGCATTATATAATCCTGTTGAAAGATAAAACTGAGTTGAGCCTCCGTAAAAATCAAACGAAGCGTAACCGTTAGTCACATCAGTTCCTACTACCATTCCCGAATTATCAAATATATCTTTACATCCTGTCGCTCCGTCGTTAGTCATAATCTTCAATGCCTTACTTATAACTTTCTCTTCTTTTATCTCTATCTTCTTTTCATCCTGCATATAAAAACCTCTTATCAGGTCTTCGCCTGTAAATCCGAAAAGACCATAGAGCTTTTTATCAACTTTATCCCTGCAGACTTCCTGAAAAGTTATGAAGGCTATACGTGCAATTTCCTCTACGGAATTAAATCCGTCCTTCGCATCATTAGTCCTTTTATAAACCTTGAACTTTTTTTCGATAGCCTGTTTAGTTTTCACAATAACTTCATTTGTAAAAGCTATTGCACCAGTACCGCCGTAGATTGCTTCAATTCCGAACTCATTACTGATTTCATCGGAGAGAAGTGACTGAAGAGAATCGGCTATCTGCGCCCTGCGCCGCCCTAGAATATAATATTCTTCGTCAGTGATTATTGCCCCCGAATAACCATTGAACTTTAAGGAATTGACTAATCCCATTTATGTATGTTTAATTTTTATTTTGTTTTTCTAATTTTTTTATAATTTATTTTTCTCTTCTCATTAAAAGCGGAAATACCTTCTTTTACTTCTGAAGAGTGATTATGAATTGATAGCCAGTCTCTTGCATGTCCGATTGTTGTATGCCATGAAACATCTCTCCAGTAATTCAGCTGCTGCTTTGCATATCGCAGACACTCAGGCAGCTTATTGAAAAGTTTTTCTGCCATTACATCAACTGCAGCATCAAGCTCGGCATAAGGCACAACCTGATTTACAAGTCCCCAATCCAATGCTTTTGCAGCCGGAATTTCTTCGCATAAAAATAAAATCTCGCGGGCTCTTCTGTCTCCGACAAGCAGCGGTAAAAATTGTGTAGCACCGGCAGCAGCAACGCTTCCGCGCGCAGCACCGACTTGCCTAATTATAATATGGTCAGCAGCAATTGCAAGGTCGCAGCTCATGTTAAGTTCGTTGCCGCCGCCGACAACCATTCCGTTAAGTCTTGCAATGGTCGGCTTGCCTAAGTTGCGCATTACTTCATGAAGCTGTATGAACTCATACATCCACTTATAATAATCGTTCGGATTTCCGAGGAAATATTTTTGCTGCTCATCAAGGTCAGCGCCTGTTGAAAAGGCTCTTTTGCCAACACCTGTAAGCACTACTACAGCGATATTATCATCCCAGGCTGAATCTTTGAAGCAGGCAGTAAGCTCCTGAATTGTCTGTAAATCTAAACAATTCAGCTTCTTTTCGCGGTTAATTGTGATAGTAGCTTTGTAATCTTTCTTTGTGTAAATTAAAGTTTTTAATTTAGACTTCTTTGGTAAATAAGATTGAAATTTTTCGGTCATATAAGTTGTTAAACAGTATAAGTAACAATTACGGATAAAAAATAAAAGTTCTAAATTATTACATATCCAAAAAAATTTACCTCAGTTCTAATTACTTGACTTATGCTGAGGTTTTATATAATTTATTCTTGATTCATTTAAAGCAAAATTAACAGAGGTAAAATGGAAAATTTTGATGATCTCGACTACTACGACTCGAACAATAAAAACGACGATGAAAAAAAGAGAATCTCCAAATTAGAAGAAGAAACACTCAGCAACTTAGACGCTGAAAATCTTGAAGAATTAGTAAACCTCTATTTCGATAAAGGCAACTTCGATAAAGCACTAAACTACGTAAACGTCCTGCTCGATTTATATCCTTACTCCACAGATTCCTGGCACAAAAAAGCATTAATTTTAGACGGATTAGGCAGATATGATGAAGCTATCGAATATTTCGATAAAGCTTTGACATTAAATCCTACCGATATTGATTTATACATTAATAAAGGTATCGCTTTGGATAACTCCGATAATCATGAAAAGGCAATTCTGAATTTTCAGAAAGCTCTTTCATTCAATCCGGAAAATCTCGATGCAATGTTTAATCTTGGTTTAACTTACGAGAAGACTGAAAAATTTACCGAAGCATGCGAGTGCTTTGAAAAAATTATAAAGCTTTATCCTGAAAACATCGATGCATATTATGAGCTCGGCTATTGCTATGATTTTCTTGAGAGATTAGACGAGTCTTTAGTGGCTTACGATGCGCACTTAGATAAAAATCCGCTTAACTTCAACTGCTGGTATAATAAAGGAATTGTTCTGAACAGAATGGGACGTTATATGCAGGCTATAGAAAATTATGAAATGTGTTTAGCCATCAAGAGTAACTTTGCTCCGGCATGGTATAACTGCGGTAATGCATACGCATCCGTTGGCAGATTTTATAAGGCAATTGAGTATTATAAAATTTCATTAGAGTATAAAAAAGATAATGCCTTCGCATTGCAGAATATCGGCAACTCTTATGAAGAAATCGGTGAGTACGAAGAATCTATAAAATATTTTTCAGATGCTATAAAGTATGATGTAAAAAATTACGAATCGTTCTACGGAAGAGGCAACTGCTATTTTAATCTTAAAGAATACGAGAAGGCAATAGAAGATTTAAAATCTGCGCTTGTGCTTTGCAAAGATTATTCCGATATATGGTACTTAAAAGGCGATGCCGAGTTTGCTTTAAACAAACTTGAAGATGCCAAGAAGAGTTACGAAACAGTTTTAAATCTTGACCCTGATAATTACGATGCATGGTTCGATTACGGCTGCGTGCTTTGCGATACAAAAGATTACGAAGATGCTATTAAGGCTTTGGATGAAAGCTTAAAATTAAATCCTTCATGGGCTGACCCGCATTTTGAGAAAGCTAAGATTTATTTCTTAATCGGTGATTTGGAGCAGGGTGTATTTTCTTTAGAGCATGGATTTAAATTAAGTCCTGAAGAGAGATTTGAATACGACTTCAATAAAGACTGGAAAAAAATTCTTGAGTTTTTAACTGCAAGATAATTTTTTTCTTAAAGTTTGTAGAGACGCATCACATGCGTCTCCTAAAAGAAAGGCGCAGAGTATGCGCCTTTTTTGTTTGTAGTTCAAAATGTTGTTCTCATTCCCAAACTCTGTTTGGGAATGCATCTGGTGCGAAACTCCGTTTCGCATTTATTAAAACATTTTCGTGAGACACAAAATTTTGTGTCTCCACACAATTATAGTTTAGTAAATCAATTGCCACGGCTTTTAAGCCGTGGTGAGTATTGACCAAGAGATTCGCGCTTTAGCGCAATTGCCCTAAAGGGCTGACATGGACATCAATTCTCCACGGGCTAAAGCCCGTGGCAATTCAATTATTTTATATGAGATGTATTAATCTTGTGAGACATTCCTTAAACAAAAAAGACGCATACAATGCGTCTCTACAAAATTTCTATCTCTAATAAACTCTTTACTCAATACAAATGCACAATACTCAATACTCAATACTCAATACTCAATACTCACGACTTCAGTCTCACTTCAAACAGCTTCTTTTCCTTTATCTGGATTATCCGCTTATCCTTCATCTTCCTAACGATTTCGAAATTATGTGTTGAAAGAATTACAGCAGTTCCGAATAAATTAATTTCATTTATAAGTTTCAAAATCTCAACTGATACAAACGGGTCAAGATTTCCTGTCGGCTCATCGGCTATCAATGCAATGGGGTCATTTATAATTGCGCGGGCGATTGCAAGTCTTTGCTGCTCACCGCCGGATAAATCATAGGGCATATCGTTTACTTTATCAATCAGTCCGACTTTAGAAAGCACATCATAAACTTTTTTCTTGATATATTCCTTCTTCAGTCCTTCAATATATAAAGGCATCGCTGCGTTTTCAAAAACGTTTCTATCGTGCAAGATTTTAAAATCCTGAAACACAACTCCAAGCTTTCTTCTCAAAAAAGGAATCTCTTTTTTCTCTATTCGCGATGAATTATAATTATCAATAACCATATTCCCTCTTGTAGGAAATAACTCAAGATAAATTAATTTAAGAAGCGTGCTCTTCCCAATTCCGCTCTCGCCGACGAGGAATACAAATTCTCCTGCATTAATTTTCAGTTCGATGTTATCGAAGACCTGCTTGTTCGGATATGAATATGATACGTTCTGGAATTCTATCATGATATTACGTAAGAATTTCTATGCTTTGCGATTTTCCTCGCAAGCTTTATTGCTTTTAAAGTGCTTTTAGTATTTGCTACTCCCCTGCCGGCAATATCGAATGCAGTGCCGTGGTCGGGTGATGTACGTATGAAATCAAGTCCTGCCGTAAAGTTAACGCCTTTCTCGAATGCAATCATTTTAAACGGAATCAATCCCTGGTCATGATACATAGCAAAAGTTAAATCAAACTGTTTATATTTTCCTGTTGCAAAATACCCGTCGGATGGGAAAGGTCCCTGTATGTTAAAGCCAAAATCTCTAAGTTCTTTTATTGCAGGAATAATTATTTCATCGTCTTCTTTTCCAATCATTCCGCCGTCGCCTGCGTGAGGATTTAATCCCAGCACGGCTATCTTCGGCTCAATTTTTCTGAAATCTTTTATAAGAGAATTATTGATAAGAATAATTTTTTCTATCAGCATCTCTCTGCCGATCTTATGCGCAACCTGCTCAACAGGGATATGTATCGTTGCCAATGAAACTGTTATTTTCTTTGAGTACAGCAGCATTGCCGATGCGAACGAATTCGAAAGTGAAGTGAGCATTTCAGTATGCCCGTTAAAAGCGTATCCACCCAAGTTAAATGCTTCCTTAGATATCGGCAGCGTTACCATTGCCTCAACTTTCTTTTCAAGACACATTTTTGCAGCGGCAGCAACACAATCGCCGGAGTATTTCCCGGCTGATTTATTTATCTCACCTATCTTTACATCAAATTTTTCTTTTACCGGGATTTCACAAAAAAAATCGGAAGGTATTTCAGTCAGATTAAATATCTGCGCATAATAATCCATTATTTTTTTTGAGCCGGCAACTTTAAGATTAAAACTCGTAAAATAACTTGTCTCGTTAAAAATTTTCAGAATTATTTCCGGACCGATGCCGTTAGCATCGCCCATCGTTAATAATATAAGAGGTTCATTAGCCCTATGCTCTTCTAAATTGGATTTTATTACGCTTACTAATTTCATTTTTGTTTGATCAATCTATTGGTTCATTATACATTATTCTGCATCTTCGTCAGACACTTCACTTTTCTTTGTTTTTCTTTTTGCTTTCACAGGTTTATCACTTGTCTTTTCTTCTCCATCTGTCTCTTCTGTAACTGCTTTTTTAATTGTCTTCTTTACAGGCTTTGGTTCATCAATTACTTCAGTTACGTCTGCATCTGCCCAAAGACCTTCAAGATTATAAAATTTTCTTGACTCGGTTAAGAATATATGCACAACAACATCTACAAAATCGAGAAGCACCCAGTTCATATTTGTCATACCCTCATTATGCCATGGTCTCTCATCTATTTTTTTTGTTTCCTTCGATATAAAATCTGCAATTGCTTTCACCTGCGTATCTGATGAAGCCGATGCTATTACGAAATAATCCGAAATGTTTGTTAATTTTCTTATATCAAGTATCTTTACATCTTCACCTTTTTTTTCAAGTATAAGCTGTGATATTTTTTTTGCTAGCGCGGTAGATTTCATTTATTTTTTTTCTTTTTCTAAAAACGGTTTTAAATTTTTAAAGTCCTTGCCAATTACTACTGTTGCATCCAGATAAAGACTTTTATTTATCTGCTGCGTAATATTATTTTCTGATACTCCCAGTGAATTTGCCACTGCAAGCGCAATTTTCTTATCACCTTTCCGGTCTATGATAGTTGTCTTTTCAATATCCTTATACTTGCTGTTTCCCATATCAACAACATCAAATCCCTTTTTGCGGAGAAATTCGGTAAACTTCGATGCAACGCCCTGTTCATTCGTTCCGTTCTGCACATCAAGCTGAGCAGTAAGATTCGGCTGATTTGTTACTTTATTTGTATCGGTAATCTGAACGTTCGATTTATCTTTGGACTTGAGCGAGTTTGTGACGAGCGAGAAGGTCAAATATCCGACGACTGCAATAAGAATTATTATTATTGCATTAAGAATGTAGTTAAGAAAATTTTTCTTCATTTAAGAAGTCGTGTATAAAATTATAATAAGAAGATGTATTTTTTTCGAAAATAAAAAAACCGGAACGAAACAATTTTTCCGGTTTTAAACTTAGCTGATATTTAAAAAATTTTATCTGCCGTATCTGTCATATCCGTAGAAAGGATTGTAATAACCGTACGGGTCGTTTTGTATATTCCTGTACTCGAATTTTATCGATGCTGTTTCAGATATTTTATAATCTAATGAAGCCTTTGATAAAAACACTCCTGAAAAATCTTTCTGCATTTGGTTCGAGTAGCCCGTTCCGTAAACTGAACTTGCAAACGGAGAGTACTGCATCGAAACATCTGCGCTTACAGATAATTTCTCGTTGAATTTATAATTCATTGAGTTTGTGTAAGTGGTCAGCGATAAATTTCCTGTTCCGCTGCTCAGCATCGAAACATTAAATGAATGTGACATTGAAAAATTTTTCGGATTAAAAATTCCGAGTATTAAATTGCCAGTTGACTGCGTGTAAGGATTTTTTTTCTTTTCAATTGGTTTAAATTGAGAGTAGCCGGTGTTAATGATGACAAGGGATATTAAGAGAATCAGAAGATGCTTCATTATATAATATTATTTAATGTAAAATTCATAGATTATAACAGAAATGTCAATGTAAAAATTCAATTAAAATCGTTTAATCTCATCTTAATTTTTCCTATTTTAATGACACCCACAACCATTTAATTCACTTAATAAAATATAGTTCCCAGGACTTATAAGGATATAGTAAAAAATGCCATTAGATCTAAGCATTCTCAACGAAGAACAGAGAAAGGCTGTTGAAGAAATTGAAGGACCGAGTATTATTATTGCCGGCGCAGGAAGCGGCAAAACACGCGTTTTAACATACAAAATTGCACATTTAATAGAATCCGGCGTCAGCCCCTACGAAATTTTAGCTCTTACCTTTACCAATAAAGCCGCCTCTGAAATGAAGGAGCGTATCGGAAAGCTTGTCGAAATCAACGCCGATAAAATCTGGATGGGCACGTTCCACAGCATTTTTGCGCGCATACTCAGATTTGATGGCGATAAAATAGGCTTTGACCGTAACTTCACGATTTATGACTCAGACGACTCCGCCAACGTAGTTAAGCAGATTATGCTGAACAGGAATATGTCGATTGAAAATCCAACGCCGAAGAGCATTCACTCAGAAATCAGCAAACAAAAAAATAAATTAATAACTCCGGCAGTTTATGCCTCAGTTGCAAAGTCACCTTTTGAAAGAAGAGTAGAAGAAATTTATCCGCTTTATCAGGAGACTCTGCAAAAAAATAATGCAATGGATTTTGATGACTTGCTAATGAAACCGATTGAGCTCTTTATGAAAAATCCGGACGTGCTTGAAAAATATCAGGAGCGGTTTAAATTCATTTTAGTAGATGAGTATCAGGATACAAACCGCGCGCAGTATATGATTGTAAAAATGCTTGCTGAGAAATACAAAAATATAACAATTGTAGGCGATGATGCACAGTCAATTTATAAATGGCGGGGAGCAGAAATACAAAATATTTTTGACTTCGAAGAAGATTTTACTGAGAACAATGTTTTTAAGCTCGAGCAGAACTACCGCTCGACTAAA
The DNA here is from genome assembly GCA_937974175.1 of uncultured Ignavibacteria bacterium. Taxonomy (GTDB): domain Bacteria; phylum Bacteroidota; class Ignavibacteria; order Tepidaquicellales; family Tepidaquicellaceae; genus JAFDZO01. Next base: position 18,546 of record CALJIG010000014.1, on the reverse strand, counting down.
AAAATTCTTGCACTTGCTGATGATGTAATCAAAAGGAATAAGAAGCAGTTCAAAAAAGATATCTGGACGGATAACTTCGACGGCGAGCATATCACTCTGCTTGAAACAATGTCCGATAAAGATGAAGCCTATAAAATTACTCGATATATAACCGAGGAAATTTATAAACAAAAATATAACTTCAAGGATTTTGTAATTTTATATCGTACCAATGCGCAGTCAAGAATAATTGAAGACTCGCTGCGGCAGAATGGACTTCCCTATTTAATTGTAGGAGGTATTCGTTTTTACCAGAGAAAAGAAATTAAAGATATAATTGCGAATTTACGAATAGTTGTAAACCCGAATGATAACGAATCGCTGCTGAGAGTACTTGCAAATAAAGAAGGCGTGGGCAAGACTTCTATCGATAAGCTTACAAGAATTGCCGAGATAGAAGGCAAGCAGTTAATGGACGTTCTGAAAAATGTTGAAGATTATCCTGAGTTTGGCGGCAAAACAAAAAATTTATTGCTCGAAGTTTCTAAGTTCTCCGCAAAGTATAAATATCTCAGTGAAGAAATGTCTCTGACTGAGTTATCAAAAAGTATAATCGATGAAACGGGTTTGATGTATAAACTGCGGTTAGAAAATACTATTGAATCAGAGGAACGCTTAAACAACTTGCAGGAATTGATTTCCGCTATTGCCCAATACGACGACAATAACGAAGGCGCAACGCTTGAAGGTTTTTTGCAGGAAGTTTCTCTCGTCGCCGATATCGATTCACTCGATAATCAAAAGAATGCTGTAACCTTAATGACTATTCACGCGGCAAAGGGACTTGAGTATCCTGTGGTGTTTATCACGGGACTTGAAGAAGGACTTTTTCCATCTATGAATTCAATCTCAAATCTTGAAGACCTTGAAGAGGAACGCCGATTATTTTACGTTGCTGTTACCCGCGCGAAGACGAAGCTGTATCTTTCATTTGCAAATATGCGGTACCGCTTCGGCACTCCGCAGTATCAGATGAAGTCAAAGTTTATAAAAGAAATTTCCGAAGATATTTATAATGAGCATATAAAGTATGAAGGAGTAAAAATTCCGCAGGCGAAAAAAAGCTCTTCATCATCAAGTTTCCGCCGAGATAACCCCGCTATAAAATATGATGTTGCAAAAAGCACCTATAAAAAAGAAGAGTATTATGCTCAGACAACTGACGATGCATTCTCCGATATTAAAAAAGGAGTGGTGGTAAATCATACAACGTTCGGCAAAGGCACTGTGCTTGAAGTCGTAGGCAAAGGCATGGATAAAAAAGCAGAAATTTATTTTGATGATATTGGATTAAAAAAAATTGTACTTAAGTATGCAAAGATGACGGTGTATACTAATGAATAATTGTCGTTGTTCGTTATTCGTTTATCGTTGTTCGGTTTTATAAATTTGAAATTTAAAATCTGAAATTTGAAATAAGAATTTCTTAAATCTAAAATCTTAATTCTTAAATATTATGAAGTGGCTTCTGAAGAGTGAGCCTGACGTTTACAGTTGGGACGACCTGGTAAAAGATAAAAAAGCTGTCTGGGACGGCATCAATAATAACGCCGCGCTGAAGTACATGCGCTCAATGGAGAAAGGCGAGCTTTGCCTTATTTATCATACCGGAGATGAAAGGCAGGCAGTTGGCATCGCAGAAATAACAAAAACAGTTTATCCCGACCCCAAGCTTGACGACCCGAAGAGATTAGTCTTCGATATAAAGCCGAAGAGCAAATTAAAAAATCCTATAGGCATTGCCGATATAAAAGCCGACCCGTTCTTCAAAGACTGGCTCTTTGTAAGAATCGGACGACTATCAGTCGTTCCCGTTACAGATGAACAGTGGGAGAAGTTGATAAAGATGGCTGGAATGTAGAATTATTAATTCAAAATGTAGAATGACCTGACAGGTTTTAATAGTGTTATAAGTCCCGACTTGGCGGGATCAAGTCGAGAAACATCCTCGTTACGATGCTCCAGCATCATAACGGATAACATACGAAAGTTACACACCGTCGTTGTTGGTCTCCTGACCAACAACCACACAAATTCGTAAAGATGCATTACATGCCATTCTCCAAAATTTATATAACAAACAATTATTAGAATCATCTGTCAACACCAATCTTTCACTATATACCTATTAGTACTATTAGGCAGCATCTTCTTTCATTCCAAAAATATTCTGATTAGATTATATAAGATGTTTAGAGGCAAACAGTTTGTTAATAAACCTGTGCATATGCGGGTCAAGTTTTGATATATCTGTTCCTAAAATTTTATTGTAACCAAACCATTTATATCCGTTAAATTCATTTTTATCATAGTTGATTTCCTCTTCGGAATTTCCGTTCAGCAGATACCATAGACTAACATCTGTATGCCCGGCACCTATGTTCACTGTTACAGTTTGCGTGATAAAGAAAGGATTATCGGAAATAAAATCTGCAAGTAGATTAAGTTCTTCCATGATTTCGCGCTCGACTGTAGTTTTAGGATGCTCGTTTATTTCAACGTGTCCGCCGGAAGGCAGCCATAGCCCGGCATTGATATGATCCATTAAAAGAATTTTCTTTTTCTCTTTATCAATGAGTACAAAATACGAGACAAGATGTTTTGGCGGTATGTCAGGTTTTTGAAGACGGAATATTTCTTCGCCTGATTCAATCCAACTTATCGTATCATTTATATTTTCTTCTTCAAGTTTGTCAATCGGTTTGATTGAAGAAATGATCTGAAGGATTTTTGTCCGCATGATTCAAAATAAATAAAATGTGACAATAATGCGACTATTCAATTAACAATTAACAGTTAACAATGAACAGAAGAAAATGTGACTTTTTTGCGACTATCTGTGACATCATAAAAAATCATATTAATCTGTGTTCCAAAATGCGAAGCGAAGCGGAGTCCCGCTTTAGCGGGATGACAGTAATGTTACATTGTAACAAAGTTTGAAATTTTTATTTTGCAGAAATCCATCAAAAACTCATCAATGTTGCAAAATGAATACAGGTGATATTAAAAAACAATTACAGAAAATGAAAATGTGACAATAATGTTACTTTGTAACACAAGGCTTCCCCCTCCTTACGAAGGAGGGGACTGAGGGGGCGGTTTAAATAAAATGTGACAAAAATGTTACAAAGAAACATTCCCAACGAGGACGTTGGGAATGAGAATTAAAAATGTGACAATTATGCGACTATAAAAAAAAGACCTGTCGGGATTAATTCGCCGCGGCGAACTGACAGGTCTAAATAAAATGTTACAATAATGTTACTATAATCTGACAACTACAAACTGAAAACTAAGCCTCAGTCATTTCTTTCTTCTTAAATCTCTCAGGAATGATAATCTCAACTTCTCACTGAGGTTTCGGGAATAAAGGAGATGTTTCGCCGGAGAGCTTCGATAATTTTTTATCAAGCTCAAGTTGTCTGCGGATTTTCATTTCGTATTCTTTCAGCTTTTCTTCTATAGTCATAACTTTGCTCTTATTCGTTACCATATCTTCACGGTAGCGTTTAAGGAAGTAGCTGATAGTTTCGATTCTGATTTTTATAGCTCCTGTCGGCTTGTTCTCATCGATATCTTTGAATGAGAAATAAGGTGTACCTGATGACTCAACGATTTCCTGAACCACTGTATAAATAGGAGCGTCATGTCCGCACTTGAACGATGAAAGCTCAAGCGCAACTAAGTTAGGATGGCGTGCTGTGTACTTCGCAGCCCAGACTTTTCGTGATGTATTTTCAGAGTAAGAATTTTTCCATACGTCATCAATATCCATGGGAGAGCGGAGCAATCCTGAGCGGACATCATCGCCGAAAAGCTTATCAAGCGTTTCATCATCAGTCGGCAATGCATCCTGGAAAAATACAGGATAGCCGAGCTTCTGAAACTCTTCAAGAATTTCGTGATTGATACCCGGGTCATTATGATAAGGTCTTCCGAGTAAAACTATACCGACTCTGTTTTCTTCTTCAAGCTGAGTAAGAACTTCTTTTGATTTTGTTTTTAAGTCTTCGTAGAATTTATAGAATGCTTTGAATCCTTCTTTAACTGCTCTGCGATTTTCTTCCTCTGAAAGTCCGAGGCGGTCTTTAAATTCACCGAACAACTGTCTTGCAGTAAGCTGCTCGCTGTTCAGCTGAATAAAAGGACAAAGGTATTCTAAACCTGACTCTTTGAATAAATCACCTTCCTTAGTGAAGGCAGCTTTCGCCGCTTCAATGGTGGCAGTGATAGTCGGGCATGCAGTATGTGCCTGCGCGTATTCCAAGTCCGATGGCATTGTATCAACTATCGGTGCAAATATGAAATCTAATTTTTTCTTTTTATTCTGAACATAAACAAGATTATGAATATGTGGAATTGCAACCTTGGAAGGGAAACACGGGTCAATGCTTCCGCGCTTGGCTCCGGCTTTGTACATTTCTTCGGAGGTAAATTCGCTGAATACAAAATTGCCCGGCTTGATTCCCAAAGCTTCAAAGTAAGCAGTGAAAAAAGGAGTATGTGAATACATGTTCAATAAACGCGGAATACCTATGACAATTTTTTCTCTCTTAGCAATTTGTTCTAATCGTTTTGTTACTTCTTCCTCTGAACTTTTATTTTTTAATAACTTCTTAAACGTAGATTTATAAACTTGATTTCTTACATCATCAGCAGTGTCTTTAACAATTGGCGGCTTGAAAGTAGTCCATACTTTTGTTGCAGCTTCATCAACTATGTTGGGATTTGCCTTTTTGATAGTATCGAGTCCCGACTTAATCCCCTTCATATCGGCGATGTCTTCAACAGTTCCCTTTTCACATGTTGCAATAATAAGTCGCTGTATCCCCTCTTCCATTGGGACTTTGGATTTCGGGTTAACAATTTTTTCCGGCTGAATAATATTCAGCTCAACAAATTTCTTCTTTTCTTCTTCGAATACTTCAGGAGCAATGTTGTCCGTCTTAACATCAATAAAAGTCCTGAGACATTTATTTTTGCAGAAGTAACAGCGCGTATCTTCGGAGCGTGTTGTCTTATATAAGATTTGAGAAACTTTTTCTAAACCAATAAACTCTGTTCTGTTTCCGTTATGATACAAACGCGCCGCTTCAATTCCGCAGCCAATAGCGCCTGCTTCACCGGTGTGTTTATGAACATAAATATTAGGTGTTATGCCCGAGCCTTTGAATCTTTCCTCGATAAAATCAACCTGCGATTTTACTGCAGCAAGGTTATGCTGAGTACCGCCCTGCAATACAAAAGTAGAGCCAAGCTTTGCAAGGTTTGGAATCTGCGAAACATACAGCCATATATTTTTTGGAAGGACATTTGCAAGTCCTGCCATGATTTCTTCAGCTTTCCATCCCTGTCGCTGGAAATCAACAATATCGGACTGCATAAACACGGCACAGCCGTAACCGAAAGTCGGGAATGTTGTTGCAGAAAAAGCAACGTTGGCAAATTCTTCTACTTCATATCCAAAGCCCTGAGCAGTGGACTGAAGAAAATATCCGTTACCGGCAGAGCACTGTGTATTCAATTTAAAATCAACCACACGACCCTGATTCAAAATTATAATTTTAATATCCTGTCCGCCAACATCACAAATTACATCGGTCTCAGGATAAAAATGCAAGCCTGCCTGAGTATGAGCAACAGTTTCAACAAGAGCAACATCGGCATGAAGAACTTCTTTCAGAATATCTTTAGCGTAACCGGTAGTTCCTACTCCAAGAATTTCAAGAGAAGCGCCTTGAGCTTCAACCTGCTGCTGAAGCGAACCGAGTATATCAATACAATCTTCGATTGGATTTCCTTTAGAAAGCTGGTAAGCTTTTACCATTACTTGTTTATCAAGCGAGACAAGAGCAGCTTTTGTAGAAGTAGAGCCGCCGTCGATTCCAATAAAGCCCTGTACAACTTCACCGGGTTTAAAAGTCCATGGTTTAAATTTTTCAACAGCATAACGCTCTCTGAAATCTTTAAGCTCTTCGGGAGATTTCGAAAGTCCGGTAACATTACCAACTGTATTCAGTTTCTTTTCAGCTTCGCGTCCAAATTGAATATAATGTTCAAGTCCTTTGTATCCTTTGTACGTTCCAATGTTTGGTTCTTCATCTTTACCGAATTCAACTGCTCCTATACATGCAAAGTACTGAGCGTTATCAGGCACACGAATAAGTTCTTCAATCGGTTTATCAGGCACAACAATTTTTCGCTCTTCCCAGATTTTAGGAATGTTAGAGCGCCAGCAATCAATCATTCCCTTAATGAATGTATTGGGTCCGCCGAGCAGAAGTACTTCGGGCTTCAGTGTATGCCCGCGTGTAAGCACGGAAATATTTTGCTGTATAATGGATTCGAAAAGAGAGGCCATGAGCTCATCGGCAGGTACACCGGATTTTTGCAGACCGTTAATATCGGTCTCGGCAAATACTCCGCACTTGCCTGCAACAGGGTGAAGTCGAAGCCCTTCGTATCCCATGTTACAAAGTTCGGCCGTAGGTATTTTCAGCTTGGCATTAATTTTATCTATAACTGCGCCCGTACCTCCAGCGCATTTATCGTTCATCGAAGGGATTTTTTTCTTCTTCCCTGTTTCAGCATCTTCTTTGAAGATGATAATTTTTGCATCCTGTCCGCCAAGCTCTATGACGGATAGAGTATTCGGATATAATTTTTCTACGGCAAGAGAAACGGCATTCACTTCCTGTACAAACTTTGCACCGATGTGTTTACCAATATTAGAGCCGCCGGAACCTGTTATGAAAATACGAACGTCGGAAGGATCGGAAATTTTACAATCCTCTTCCATTTTTTTAAGAAGCTCAAGAGATTTTTCCGGCTGCTTAGTATCGTGCCTTTGATAATCAGACCAGATAATTTTATCCGTTGCAGCATCAATAACGATTCCTTTTACAGTAGTAGAGCCAACGTCAAAACCGATATAAAATTTAGGCATTATAATTCAATAAAATTTTAAAATTACAAAGTGCTTTCAACTGTATCAACCTTTACCGTAGTCTTTATTCCTTCGGCTTTCATAATTTCAGAAACATCAAGAATGAAGTTTGCGCCTATTCCTGCAATACCATGTCTGTGCGAAACTTTGAAGAAAGGTTTTTGCAAGTCGTCTCTTGTTTCAACGAATGCTTTTATTTCTTCAATTGAATATCCTGTTTTAGCCAGACAGTCATTGTATTCTAACTTTGCTTTTGCTTTTGCTTCACCTAAAGCCATTTGTACTCTTGAGTGAGCGTTAACATCGCCTTCACCTGAAGTTTCTATAGGAAGGAATATCATATCTTTGTAAACTGATGTTACAACTGACTGAACTCCGTCAGATTGTGTCGAAGGCATGCAGCCGAATGGCTTCAATGAAAGTACCATGTGGCAAAGATGATTTATCGTGTAATAAATACTCTTGCCGACTTCAAGATGGCCTTCGCCGCCTTCTACTCTTGTATTATAGAATTTATGAGCAAGATTTTTTAATATATTCATATCAACAATTTCATGTGGCATATTATCAAATGCTTTTCTTACACGATTGTATTCTCTTGTAAATATTTTTTCAGCTAAACCAAGAATGAACATATTCTGCTTGAACTTCTTTTTCAATAAGAACTTTTCTTTCATCGATAAGTTTTCGTTCAGGTCTTTTGCAAGGTCTAAACCTTTTTCATCTTTGTTAACTTCTTTTGCCTGGTGGAGCATATATAAAATCCATGTGGCAATCGGTTCGACTAAAAGCTGTGCTCCTTCTCTCTCGAGGAAAGGAAACATATTAAAGTTACCATCGCCTTCAGTTGTCTGTGCCCAGAATTCACCGGTGATTTTCACAATCGGTTTCATTCTGGTTCTGTCAATTTTTATTGCATTAAATTTTTCTCTTATTTCGTAAATAGTTTCTAAATAGTAATCACCGAGCATCTGGTCAATAAATTTTGAAACATAATCCGATGAAGGAATCATCGATAAAAGTTTTCCTAACTTTGTATTAAAATTGAAATATTGTTTTGATTTGAATTTATGATAAAGTAAATCGATGGATTCTTGCATGACTTTATCGGTTTCACCTTTGTTAACTTCGTATGGTCTTATCTGATAAGCAATGTCATTTACTAAATCACCAATCATCATTGCATTGAGAAGTCCGAGGAAGAAATCAAGATTCATTTCAAGTCCTGCTTCAGCTTCTTCCTGTGAAAGTCCGCCTGTCTGCTGGAAGATTATAACTCTGAATCCGTCGAAGCCTGAATTTCTTAGAGCTAAGCGATATTCAGCTTCATACATTCCGAAGCGGCATGGACCACAGGCACCTGCTGTAAAGTAAACATAGTTTTGTTTGATATCATCTTTTGAAAGACCTTTGTTCTCAAGTCCCTGCAAATGCTGAACAAGATTTCCTACAGTGAAATATGTAGGATTGCACTGGCCGTTATTGCCGTATTCTTTACCAAGCTGGAATGCTTTTTTATCGGGAGTAGCAACGTACTCGGTTTTATATCCAAGTCCTTCGAGTGCACCTTGAATAAGCTTTTCATGTTTCCATGTTAAGCCGCCGAATAGTATAGTTGTATTTTCCCTGTCGCTTTTTTTGAATGCATGCTCGAACGGGCGTTTAAAGTGATCGATTTTTTTAGCTTCAACTCCGTATTCTTTTTCGAGTCTCTGCTTTTCTTTTATTAAAAGTTCTTGAACTAAATCTTCAGTGTTTAATTCTTTTTCGTGGAACTTAATCTCAGATGAAGGAATGACAGTTGGCATAATTTTAGAATTTAAGTTTACACTAAAAAAAAGTTGAAATAATTTTAGAGCTTTTTATCGCGCTCTCAATTGTTGCAGGAAGACCGGTATTGGTCCAGTCCCCCGCTATAAAAAAATTTTGTATTGCTGTTTTTTGATTCGGTCTTTCGTTAATGCTATCATTATCCGGAATAAATGTAGCGCGTTTCTCTTTTATAATTTTATAATCTTTAACAACTAAGTTATCAAATCCATTTAAGCACTTAGATAATTCAGACAAACAATTTTTGTAAATCGTTTCATTTGATTCATCGGTTAATTCGTCTAAGAAATCCGATGCGCTTATAACTAATGATAGATGTTTGGGGTTTCTTTTGAAAATCCACTGAACTTTCGTTCCGATAAGACCTGTCATCCCGAAAGAATTATTTTTCAATAAATCGGCCGGGACTTCATTTTCAAAGAACAAATGAAGGGAAATTATAGATGATGAATGTAAATTGCCCCTGCCCTTAAAATATTGATTATAATCGTTAATTTCAAATAATTCTTTAAATCTGAAAAACGGGACTGCGGAAATATAATAATCAGATTTTATTTTATTTCCTGACTCAGTAACTAAGTAATCTATGGTATTATCTTTAAGGAAAAGCTTTGAAATTTTTTCCTTTACAGCAATTTTAATATTATTCTTTTCAAAGTAGGTTAATGCATCATCAATAAAAAGCTCATTTAGGTTTACCTTTGGAATGACAAGATTTGAAAAAGATTTTTTTGAAAATCCGTTCTTTAAAATTTCGAGAAAGATTTTACAGTTAATGTTTTCAGGCTTAGCATTGAACACTGCAAAAATAAACGGCTCCCAGAAGTACTCAATAAGAGTTGGAGTTTGTTTTATCTCTTTTAACAGCACTGCCACGTTATCTAATTTCTCTAAACTTTTATCAGTAAATATTTTATAAATTTTAAATACGGAAAGTTTATCAGAACCTGACAGCGCTTTGAAATTTAATAAGCCGAATAAAAGATTAACCGGAGCAGGGAGATTATACGTTTTTAAGTTAAACGAATTTTTATTTGTATCATAAAAATTAACTTCAAGATTGGATTGGAAATCAAGTTTATCATAAGAACCGATTGCCTTTAAATACTCAAAAGTATTTTCATACCACCCTGCTAAAATATGCTGGCCGTTATCGAAGTATAGATTTTTATCTCTATCGTAAAAGCTGTACGCGCGGCCGCCAAGCTTGGGAGATGATTCGAACACTTGCACATTGTAACCTTTCTTATGCAGGAAAACTGCCGATGAAAGTCCGGCTAAACCTCCGCCAATGATAGTTACAAGTTTCAAGTTACATTAATTGATTATGATATAAAGTAAGAGAATAAAGGATAGGATTGTATGCTAATTTGCGGTTACCAATTTGCGGTTATCTTTGGAGCTGTACAGAAGTTTGTACTTGAAGAAAACGCCGAATGTAATATAAATTTTTTTCAGCTTAGAAATTTTTGCTTTCTTATGGAAAACATTGTAGTTCATCTTTTCAATTTTTTCAAGGATGCGGAAATAAATATGCTCCATTATTCTTGCAGCAAACATTAAACCTTTATCATCCTTGCTGAGACAGCTGTTCGCTTTTTCGTAGTAAGCATGCGCTCTTTCACATTCATATTTCATCAGAGCTATAAATGAATCATTGTATTTATTCGCCATAAGGTCTTCTTCAGTATATCCGAATTTTTCCATGTCTTCCTTCGGAAGATAAATTCTTCCATTATCGGCATCGATTTTTATATCTCGCAGAATATTTGTGAGCTGTAATGCAACGCCAAGATTAATAGCAAACTCGCGTGTGCTTTTATGTTTGTATCCGAAAATCTCAATACACATAAGACCGACTGTTGCAGCAGCGCAGTAACAATACTGATAAAGCTCGTCGAACGTTTTGTAGCGCTGGTTTTGTAAGTCCATTTCCATTCCTTTGATAAGCTCAAAGAAAGGCTCAACAGGAATATTATACTTTCGGATAATATTGTTAAGATGATTTAATAAAGCGTATTTTGATTTCCCATGCTCGGCAAGTTCAAACTCATTTTTCCATTCACGGATTTTTTTGTACTTCACTTCAACGGAGTCTGAGTTTTCGTCTACAATATCATCAGTCTTTCTGCAAAAAGCATATACGGTATTAATAGCGTCGTTCTTCTCTTTGGATAAAAAAGAAAACGATGATAAAAAATTTGATTTGCTTTCGGCTGCTATTTGTTTGTGTTCGTTCAATTAGAATATTGTCCTTAAAAAATTGTTTTAACCAAAATCTTAAATTTATCTGAACCGGAAACCACAGGTCTTGTGGTCAAAGTCCTGTAATTTAGCTTTTCTATTTTATTTATAATAGTCATTCCTCCATAATAAGTTGCTTTTAATTCGTATTTTAAGCGGCCCTTTACTAAATTTGGCAATTCTTCACCTTTTTTAAACAATTCTTTTGTTCTGGTTACAAGCTCTTTTATTATGGTAATATACTTTTCGTTCTCTACTTTATTATTAAGCAGCTCATAACTATAATTATATTTTAGTAAAATTTCTTTTGGAATATACACACGATCGATTTCGAGATCTCTTGCTACATCCTGCCAGAAATTTATAAGTTGAAGTCCTGTGCAGATGTAGTCTGATAGCTCAAACAATTTTTTATCCCTCATTCCATTATAACCGAAGATATAAAGTACTAAATGCCCTACCGGATTTGCAGAATACTTTGAATACTCAAGCAGCTCTTCGAATGTATCGTATTTATCTTTGACAGAATCCTGTTTAAAAGCTATTAACAGATTTTTAAATTCAACTGAAGGAATATTTAAGTCCTGCAAAGTTTTATAAAGAGCAATAAAAATATATTTTGTCTCTTCGTGTAAATTTTCAAGCTGATTGTTTAAAACTTTCTCAAGTTCATCTTCCAAAAGATTTAGCCTTGCAAGTTTTTCCCCGGAACTTAAAATAGCCGAGTCAGCTATATCATCTGCATATCTTGCAAAAGAATATACTGCATAAACATATTTTCTTTTTTCTTTGGGAATTAATACGGATGCTACGGGAAAGTTTTCGTAATGATTTTTTGTAATCTTTTCGCAGTGGGTAAATGCCTCATCAAAATTGATGTTATCAATTGCTTTTTGCATTAACAAATTTAAGCGGAAATCAATTTGAATTTCACTCTAAAATTACTGCCTTCACCGTATGTGCTTTCGCACCAGACTTCGCCGTCCATTGATTCAATTAATTTTTTTACTATTGATAAACCTAAACCGGTGGAATTTTCTCCTGCAGTCGGCTTAGTGCTGAGCTTAGAGAATTTTTTAAACAGCTTAGACATCTCTTCCTGTTTTATTCCCATACCTTCATCAATGAAGGAAACTATTACGTACTGCTTCAATAAATCTTTTTCAATTTTTACTGTTACTTCTGATTTCAGCGGAGAATATTTGATAGAATTGGAAAATAGATTTTCAAATACTTCATTCAGTCCCATGTAATCGGCAAGAATAACAAGCTTATCGTGTTCACATACCGTGTTTATTTTTATTCCTTTTCTTTCTGTTAAGACTGTATTATCTGAGATAACTTTTTCAAGAACCTCTATTATGTTAATTTCCTTTTTAGCTAAGTTGATTCTGCCGCTTTCGATAGCATTAATATCCAGAAAGTTTTTAATAATATCCTGCATGCGTGTAGAAGTAAGCTCAATCTGCTCAAGCTTTCTGTCAATCTGCTCAGGAGAATATTTATCCTTTAATTTTCTTAAAGCAGACACTGATAATGAAATAGCACTCAAAGGATTTTTCAAGTCATGCGCAGCCATGCCAAGGAACTCATTTTTTTCATTGTTAAGGTCAACAAGCTTTTCATTAACGGTTTTCAGCTCTTCATTCACTGACCTGTGAAACTCAGCCTCCTGCTGAACCAATTCTACTTTGTGTAAAACATTCAGATATTCAATTTTAGAGTTTGACGATTCTTTAAATGTCTCTGAAACCAATGTATAACTTTTTCTGTAGTACTCACATGCTTTTTGATAATCTTCTATTTTATAATAAACCATTCCGTACATATCCGTCATGTTAGGAATAATGTGAGTGTAATTATTTTTTAAGGAAATCTCAGAGCATTTATCAAGATTTTCAATAGCTTCGTGATACATTTCAAAAGTATAATTCAAAGATGCTTTCAGATAATACAGTTCAGCAGTATAATAATCAAAGCCATGCTTAATACTAAGCGCATGTGATTTATTGTAATATTCCATTGCTTTGTTCAGGTCTTTATAATAATCGGCTGCAACATTGCCAAGATTGTTATAACAAATTAAAATCCCCTGATAGTCTTCTGTCTTCTTCTTTATTTCAAGACCTTCATTATAATATTTTTCACAATGTTCGTATTCACCCTTTTCAAAATATACGTTGCCAAGGTTTATCAATATCATCCCTCTTCCTTTTTCATCGAAGAGTTCATCCTTAATCTTTAAAGCAAGGTTAAGATAATCAAGAGCATTATCAAATTCTTTCAGATGAAGATAACAATTCCCTATTGTATTACAACATGTCGATTCTAATACACGGTTTTTTGTCTTCCTTGTTATCTTTAATGATTCAAATGCATTTTTAAGACTTTCAGCGTAATCACCATATTTGTATTGGCAGATTGCTATAAGATTTCTGCAGTCAGCCTCTTCATTTATAAGTCCCAATGAACTGCAGATCGGCAGAGCCTCAAGAGTTTTCTCCAGTGACTTATCATACATTGTATTGCGGTAATGGATACGACCGGAAAGCAAAAGGCTTTTAGCTAAAAGAGGTTCATTTCTTTTTTCGCGGGCTATAGATTCTATTTTAATAGCTTCCTCAAGGGCTTTTTCCCTGTCAGAATCTATCTTTTTCTGATATTCGTCAAGTATAGTATTTAAAACCTTTTCGTCCATTAAAATGGCTAAGATTTGCTGCTTTCAAATATTATGGATGGGATATTGGATTTCTAATATAGTAAACTAATTAAGATAAAAAAACTGAAAATAGTCTAATGACAGGAAAGTAAGTTAAGGTCGATTTAAAATTTTAAAATTCAGGTGCTTCGATGGGTCATTTTTACTTATCAACATACAGGGAAATAAAATATATAGCAGGATAAAAAATAAAAATATATATTACAGGCAGCCCGGGCTAGGGGAGGTTATACTTAAATTCATAAAGTAAAATTATGGAAGAAAAAAAATCCGCTGCCGGCAGCGTTATGGTAAAGGGAATAATATGGTTTGTTATTCTCTCAACAATTTTTATTATTTACCTTTCAATAAAGCTCTTCTATGTTGGGAATACTTTCCGATGATTAATTAATGTGACGCATCCCGGTTAATTTCAAATTCTCGGTTTACTTTGAAAGAAGTTTTATTTTTTCAAGTGTTGTTGCCTGCTCATAATTTACAATATCTATAGAAGAAATTTTTCCGGTGATTTCGAAATCTTGTGAATTCCAATCATTAACCATTTTTTTACAAGCTAAAATATTTATTGAATTACCTATGGTAATATGGGGAATGAAATCAATATCTAACCGGAGATAAGATGATAACCTGCCACTATAAAGCTTATCGTGCAGCTTGATTATATTACTATGCCCTTCGTCAGGAACAAGAAACGCGTAATAATTTTCTGTGAACGCATCTTTATTTATTGTAGCGCTGCGAAGTGTAAATGTGAAAGCTTGGATTCCCTGAAGTTGTTTTTTTATTTCTTCAGTAAAAATTTTTTCCGAAAAATCTCTCACAGGAAACACCAAAGTAAAATGTGTCCTGATTATGTCATATAGAGAATCATGTTCTCTCCTGTAATTTTCAATGAGATTATAATCTTTTTCCGAAAGTTCAGGATATGCTACAGCTAAGAGTTTCATTCAGCAATGATAACTCTTTTACAAAAAAATTATCATCTAAAAATTTCGGACTTTGAAGTATTACCTCCAAAGTCCGTATTACTTAGAAAAAACTATCCTCTCGGAGCATCATAACTAATCATCCATGAGATTCCGAATTTATCAACACACATACCGAAATATGAACCCCAGAATGCATCTGCCATGGGCATGATTGTATTCCCGCCGGCTGAAAGCCCGTTGAAGAATTTATCTGCATCTTCTTTGCTATCAACGCTGACGGATATATTATAACCGCCGCTTCCGTACGTTACTTCCATTGAAGGAGGACAGTCACTTGCCATAAGAACACTCTTCCCTATTGGAAAAGATACGTGCATGATTTTATCACCATCAACTTTACCGTCAGGCATAGGAACATCTTCCGGTACATCTTTATACCGCATTATCATAGCGAACTCACCGCCGAATACTGATTTGTAATAATTCATTGCTTCTTCGCAATTACCGTTAAAATTAAGATAGGGATTTAGTGCTGACATTTTTTCAATTTTAAATTTTAAAATAGTTTTAATTATTAATTGAGAGAATTTTTATTCTTTTTAAAAAATATATAATCAAGACTGTACTTTCCTGCTCCGAAGAAAAACAGACAAATAAAAACTGCAAGCATATTAAGCGGGTTCATTACATTATACCATTGGTCCTGCATAGAGAAATGTGTTAAAGTTGCCATTATCATAGTGAACCCCATGAACACAGTTACGGGCCGTAGAAATAAACCGAGTATCAGCAAAATACCGCCACCGAATTCACTGAGAGATGCCATAAATCCCCAGAAAGTATGACCGAATGAGATTCCCACATTACCCATTGCGCCTCCAACCATAGCCCAGAACTCGGGACCGCCTTGAATTTTAGGCAAACCGTAGATAAAGGCAAATGCTATTCCTATGGTAACTCTTAATACAAATATTCCGATATCCTTATTGTTTTCCAGAAAGTTTTTCATGAATATTTATTTAAATTTATCAGATTATTTTTTTTCGTAGTGATTTACAATTACTCCCGATGGAGAAGCTTTTGATTTCACAAGCTTAAGCACTTTCATATCAATTCCTTCGAACAAATGCAAACCTTTACCCAATATTACCGGTACTGTCATAAGACAATATTCATCTATCAATCCAAGCTTTGCAAACGAAGTCACCAATCTGCAGCCGCCGTACAAAATTAAATTTTTTCCGGGCTTACCCTTTTCCTCCTGAATTTTTTCTTCAATGTTACTTGCAACTGTAACATTCGGGTATTCCATTGAAGTAAGGGTTTTTGAAAAAACAATTTTGGGCAATGTGTTAATCTTTTCACCAAATTCTGTTTTATCGTTCGGCCAGTAATCTAAAAATCCTTTCGCCATTCCTCTTCCAAGTAGAATTAAATCGGATGAGTTCAGAAGTTCATCTGCCGGACTCTCTGATTCAGTTCCGATATTAGTAAACATCCAATCTAGCTCTCCGTTTGGTCCTGCTACGAAACCGTCAATGGAAGTATACATTTGCAAAATTACTTTTCTCATTTTTAATATTTTAATTTAAAATTTTCTCAGGTTCGTAATATAGAATCATCACACCTGATTTTAAATTTTTTGAGTTAATAAGATTCAGCTTGATCTTCTCATTAATATTCTTAAACATCGGATTACCTTTACCCAAAATAACGGGGTTTAAAATTATTCTGTATTCATCAACCAATCCCTGATTTGTTAAGAAGGATACAATCTCACCGCTTCCGAATATTACCATGTTTTTTCCCGGAAGTTTTTTCATTTCGTGAATTTCTTCAGCGATGTTATCTCTTATTATTTTAGAATTATTCCATTCCGCGTTTGCTAAAGTTTTTGAAAATACTATTTTCGGAAGCTTGTTCATCTGGTGCGTTATAGTCGGATCATTATCGTCAGCTGTTGGCCAGTATTTTTCCATCATCTGATATGTTTTGCGGCCGAACAAAATAGTATCAACTGTTTTAAACATTTCTTTTACATAATCAAAAAATTCTTTTTCTACAATAAACCAATCCAGTTCTCCTTTTGGACCTTCAAAGAATCCGTCCAGTGTCACAAGATTTGAGACAATTACTTTTCTCATCAAAATAAAATTTTATAGTTTGCTCTGATTAATCTAATACCTCACAAATAAAACCTTTACAGGTTAAAACTTCTGATATTTTCTCCGGTATTACCTCAGCGCTTTCAACACGGAGTATCTTATCGCAGTCATCAAGATCGAAGTTTATATTACCGCCGAAGAGCGAATGCAATTCGACGGTAATTTTATCTGCGATAATTTTATCTTCAACATTTGTTTTAAAAACCTCAACCATTATTTCGATTGTTTACTTTCCTTCAGCTGCTTCTTCAATTTTTTGAATGTCAATCTTCTTCATTTGAAGCATCGCAGCCATTGCTCTTCTTCCTACATCACCGCCTTTTGACACAAGCTCTATTAAACGTGTAGGAGTAATCTGCCACGAAAGACCGAATTTATCTTTCAGCCATCCGCACTGGGATTCCTGTCCTCCGTCGGCTGTAAGCGCATTCCAGTATTTATCAACCTCTTCCTGTGATGAGCAATTCACAACAAATGAAACTGATTCATTAAATTTAAAAACGGGTCCGGCATTCATTGCTGTGAACTTTAGGCCGTCAAGCTCAAATGAAACTGTCATTACTGAACCTTCCGGCATGCCTGCTGCTTTTGCTCCTTCAGCCGGGTAGTGTGTTGTGGATGTGATTTTTGAATTAGGAAACAGTGAAGTGTAAAGCTTTGCTGCTTCTTCTGCCTGAGTATCGTACCATAGGAATGGAGTTATTTTACTCATAATGATTATGTAATAATTTTTGAAATATTTTTTAAGATCACGTTTAAATTCATATTACTAATTACAAATTATTAATTATTAATTGGAAGATGGCATTGCACTCATATCAATGTAACTATATTCCCAGCAGTGACCGTCAAGATCTGTAAATCCGTGATTATACATCCAGCCATAATCTTGTATTTCACCGGGAGCAGTTCCGCCTGCTTCGAGAGCTTTCTTTACCATATCATCCACTTCTTCTCTGTTATCAGCAGAGAGGCAAATAATGGCTTCATTGGATTTAGACGTGTCAGCTATTTCTCTTTTTGTGAAGCTCTTAAAGAAAGGCTCAACTAAAAGCATTACAAAAATATTATCGCCGACTATCATGCACGTTGCATTTTCATCAGTGAATTGAGGATTAAAAGTGTAACTGAGCTTGGTAAAAAACTCAATTGATTTTTTCAGGTCTTTTACCGGTAAGTTAACAAAAATTTGTTTAGCCATTATTTTATGTTTTAAATCTTTTTTATAATAATTTTAATTTTGTTCTGCGAGTTCTTTAAGCTTTGAAAATGCTTTTTCCCATAAGCCGGACATCATTTCATACATTTCATCATTCATATCGCCTTCTACATCAAGAGTGGTTACACCTTCTTTCTCAGACATTATATATGTTTCTCTACCGCCTGCTACGCCGCAGGCCATATCGCTATCGTAATCTTCGACACCGTTTACGAGCATTCCTGTATACTCCATAGAGAGAATTTCAGTGGGGTCATTTTTTATAATTTTAGCAATTAGTCCATTACCATCATTACCTTTAAAAATTGCCTTACTGCCTACTTTCCAGTCAGTAACAGCATGTGAGCCTTCGTGAAACTCTGCATACCAGATTCTTGTGTATCTGTCTTCAGTCAATACTTCCCAGACTTTTTCTTTTGAAGCTTTTATTTCGATGGATTTTTTTATTGTTT
>CALJIG010000013.1 GCA_937974175.1 uncultured Ignavibacteria bacterium | reverse complement strand
AAGATTATTAAAAATTTTATTTAAAAACCCTGCGGAAATCTAAAAAATATTTCTTTGCATATTAAGATATCTTTTGCAATATTTGTATAGATTTTAGTAGAGGTAATTTAACCTACCATACTTATGAGAAAAGTATTATTAAAAATTGTTTTACTGGTATTGATTGCTGTAGGAATAATTTCTACATCCCCTTTTATAGTAAAGGCATCAGAGCCTTGTACAACTGAAGTTGTTTCAGGCGAAGAATACACATATGAAAAAATTATTATCGATGGCGTAGTTTGGATTGTAGTGATTGATCGTTCCGGCGCTATTTTAGAAATTTATCCTGAGTCATGCGGTGGTCCGCATCTTGGAGGACACTAGTTCTTTAAAAGTTTAAAATTGTTTTAATTAATTGAATTAATAATGGTGAATCAAAACGCTCCCTCGTTTTTTTAGTTTTTTCGGGGGAGGTTTTGAACTCTAAAAGTTCAAAGAACTTTTATGGTTAAATCTGGGAGAAGTAAATGATAGCCCCCCTAAAATTTTTTCTCCCGTTTACCAAATAACAAGATTCTCATAGCTAAAATCTCACCTCGTTAAAATACTCCTTCTTTTTCATACTTTTTCGGAAGGAGTATTTTTTTTTATCAAAAAGTTTATCATTCATCACTTCAAAATCTTCATTTTAAAAATTACCGGTTTTTCTTTCTGATAGTAAGAATAGTTTAAATTGTTTTTACAATTTATCCTGCATAAAATTAAAGGTATTTTTTGTATATATTTACTTTTTATAATGCTATGGATTTATTTGCTTCTAAGTGATTAAATCGATGTCTCTTACTTTGACTGTTTCAATTTTTCTTTAGTTTAATGGCAAGCCGGGCAGGCTGATTTTCGCAGGTATTTTGCCTGTGGTAAATCAAACCCCTATAGGGAAATTAAATGAAAATTAAATCATTTATTTTTGCCTGCCTGCTTGCTTTAACTTTTAATTGCACAGGCTTTGAAAATTTTGTTTCAGCCAAAGCTGAAACAAAAATTTATCACATTTCTTGTGATGAATATATTTATGTCAGATATGATGTTGACGGAGTTCCTTG
The DNA here is from genome assembly GCA_937974175.1 of uncultured Ignavibacteria bacterium. Classification (GTDB taxonomy): domain Bacteria; phylum Bacteroidota; class Ignavibacteria; order Tepidaquicellales; family Tepidaquicellaceae; genus JAFDZO01. Next base: position 7,426 of record CALJIG010000013.1, on the reverse strand, counting down.
GATTTTTGTGTATGATAAAGGCGGGAATTTAATTACTGCCTACCCTGAGAATTAATTTCTACGGGCTATGCTTTAAATCATAGCCCGTTTATTTTTTCCTTCAGCCAATCTTTGAATAAAGTTATTCCTCCGTCCTGAATTATGCCGTTCAACTTTTTTTTCTGGATATTATTTTTTTTGTTTGGCGAAGAACTTATGTACTGTATGAATTCTAAAAATTTTTCTAATGATTGTTTAGTAATAGGTGATAAAAATTTATTGGTTTGTAAAAATTTCTTGAACGACTTTACTTCAATTTTGCACTCTTCTGTAAATCCTTTCTCAATGAATAAAATTATCCGCAGCATTTTTTGATCCGTCAGAAAAAAACTTCCTTCTACTTTACACGAAAACGATAGTGCATTTTCAAAATCTTTTCTATAAAAGCACAAAAGAGCTTTGCCATAGTTGACTGCATTTTCCCGGTGTGCTATTGGAAGTTCATGACTATAATCAGCGATAAATTTTTCGGCAAATTCATATTTGCCAAGTTCTATAATATTAATCAGTGTCAGTCTGAAAAGAACAGGACTTAGCAATGAAACTCTGCCTTCACCATAGTACTTTTCTTTAAAAAACATCCTGGTAATTTCATATAACTCCGACTTATAATAATCTTGATTAATGCCGTTTATTATTTTTAATCTGCAATAAGAAATCAGTTTAGAGTAATAACTAGCTTTATCACCAAAACTCAGCTGCTCTTTCTTTTCAAGTAAAAAAAGTCTCATTTCTTTATAAAGCAGTTCGTTTTCGGGATAAAGAAACATGTTTAAAATTTTTGTTAGAATTTTAATTTCTGCCGCATTTTCATTATCGCTCTCCATAAACTCCGACACCTTCTGAAAGTTCAACAGGCGCATGAGAGTGTTTGTTTTTTTGCTTATACCATTTTTAAGATATTTTGAAAGCAGAATTTCGGAATTAAGATAATCGTAGGTAATACCAACTATAGAATGATTTATGTAGCTAACAAGCGATTTTAAATATGTGTTGAAGTAAAAATCTAAATCTTTTGCTTTTTTATCCTGCTTAAAGAGAGTTAAGTAATTCAATTCATTAGTAAGATAAATGTACTTATGAAAATAATAGATGTAATCTTTTTCAACGGTGTTATTCAGATTATCCTTTGCATTATACAGGTACCTTCTGATAAGTTCCTTTTTCATTCCCTTGAAGTACTCTGTTGAGAGATAATAATCTTTCATCAAAACATCTTTGTCAAAATGCTTCTGTGCAAAATACTTTTCCAGCAGATGATGTATTTCGCTGAGCATCCATCTCATATTTGCATCACTATAATTCTTTCCCGGAAATACTCTCTTATAAATAAATTCCTTCGTGAAATTTTTGGTTTCGAATTTCGGATGAAACTTAATTATCTCTGAAAAAATTTTTGATATGTTCAGATTGGTATTAAAATAAGGCGATGCAATAAATTTTTTAACAGTGTGAATTTCTTCTTTTGTTAATGGCTGAAGTAGCTTTACAGTATTACTTTCATTGAAATTCATAAATATTCAGAACTGAATTTTACCAACAAAAAATTACATTTAGTGTAGTAAAAATCTATATAATTAATCAGAAAAACAACTTAATAGATTGAAAATTTGCCTTTAATTAAAAAAACTTACCAACATGCAGGAATTTTTTTCTCGGCAGATATAAAAGGATTGATGTATAATTGTATACGTAATTCACCATCCAAAATATTTTATATAAAAGTCTCTGCCCGGAAGAAATCGCCATTTTCTTCCCCTAAAGAAACCATATAACGCTCCGGAGCGAAGCTTAACTTCGGAGCGGAAAGTGGGGGTAAGTTTTTTAAATATAAATAAAATTATGGAAGAAGAAACCCTGTCACCAGTTTTGCCACCAGCTGTGCCACCAGCTGTGCCACCAGTTTTGCCACCAGTTATGCCACCAGAAATAAATGTTGCTGAAAATCCTACATGGGAAAAAACCAAATATTATATCGAGTTAACTAAATGGTTTATAGTCTCAGTGGTGATTGTAGTTGTAAGTTTAATTATTGATAGTGGAATTAAAGAAAGAGCGCAGGGAATGAATGAAATAGAACAGTATGGAAAATATGCTACAAATTTAATAATTCTAAATGAAGACATAGGTCCAAGACGATTGTTAGCGCAATATTTTGCTTATGTAACAGCTTCAGAAAAACTTAGAAAAGGTTGGATGAATTATTATTTGGTGATAGATTCTGAATACCGAAAATCTCATGATTCATTAGTTATCCTAATAAAAAATATTGATTCACTTTTAAAAGTTGATACAAGCAGCAAAGTAAAGCAACAATTGGCTGATCTAAGAGTTTCAAAATTTAATTTAGAAAAACAATTAAACTCTACCTTAACATTACCAAATAATGTAAAAAATTCTCAGATTATATATATTCAAATTTCCAAAGAAAGTTTGCGAGATAAAGCTCTTTCATTGCAAGGAAGTTTGTTGAAGTCAGGTTATAATATACCAGGTATCGAGTTTGTAGATGTTGATTTAAAAATAAATGACATTAGGTATTTTAGAGATAGTGATTATTCATTAGCTAATCAATTAAAGGTTGAATTAGAAACTTTAGGAATTAAATCAGAATTAAAGTTATTAACACAATTTCAAAATAAAGTCAAAGAAGGAACTATTGAACTGTGGCTTACAAATTAAAATAAAATAGAATGAAAATTAAAAAATCATCAGTTGATTATACAACCACTAATGACCCTTTAAATATTTCAGTTGGTTTTGGAATAAATGAACATTGCATTTCTAATTTTAATTTAGACAATGAATTTAAATATGCTAATGATAATGGTTCTATGGTTTATTTAGGAAGTGGTAATGATTTAAAGGGACATACAGTTAAAGTAGTTTCACTTGTTAATAATATAAAAGGTGAAAAAATAACAAAAGAAGGTGATCCAAATAAAGGAAAATATAGAGTTCATATTAATATTTTGTTGTCTGATGGGAAAAAAACTCTAAAAGTGCTTCCTTACGAAGAATTTGTAGATAACGAAACAGAAATGGTTCAATTTGTCAACTCAATAAAAATTAAATAATATTATTAAAAATGAAAATCAAACCGTTTTTTATAATTTTTTTATTTGCATGCTTTGTAATAACCAATTGTTACTCGCAAGAATTTAAATTAGAGGATTTAAAAGTCCCAAGTTCGCCGGCCTTTATTCTTATAGGTGTTACCCCAAAAACAATAGAATCTCCTGAAACCCCTGCGGGACTTGGATTAACTATCTTGAATAACTTTAAAGGGGACTTAATTCCAAATAATTATTCCTTAGAAATTAATCCATTCTGGCTATTTAAAAAAGCTCCTATTTCATTCAAGGAGTTTCGTTTTGAAAGTGAAGAAATTGGAACCAGTATAGTAAATAATTTTTCTATGTCTGTCGCAACCACAAAATTAGACTCACCACAGGTTGGCACAAAACTAGGTTTCGGTATAAGAACTATTTTTGCACCAGGAACATTGAAGCATAAAACAGAGATAGACAAAGCTTATACACGTCTTTCTATGGTGAAATTTTTTAAGTCATATATTGTAAATACAAACTCAAATATAGAAGATAATAATGAACTTGATTTGAAGAATAGAGATGAATATAAAAAATATTTAATTGATAACGTTAAATACGATTCAGAAAACACAGATCTAGGTTTTCTCGATGCTACTAAAAAGGAGCAAAATAAATTAATAAGTTCCATTGTTAGTAAAATAAAAAACAGAATTGTAGAGCTGGATACCTTATTTAATAAGGATACAACACTAAATAAAGGAAGTGACATTGATAAGTTAAAAAATTTCAAAAAATATATTCTTGATAATTCCTATGACCAAACTGAGTATGATGACGCAGTTAAAAACCTTGGGAAGGTTATTTCAGCAGAAAAGACCGGTTTGCAAATTGAATTTGCAGGTGCATTTTCTTCTAATTTTCTAAATGACAGTATTCAAAACGGAAAGTTAGGTAAAATTGGTGTGTGGTTAACTGCAAAAGAATTTCTTCCTCATTTTATACCAGGGTATGAAAGTTTTGTGTTGATGACACGACATATTTCTGAAAAGCAAATAGATTCAACTTGGAATTCTGATGATGATTTAGGCCTTAAGTATGAAAATGATTTTGGCATAAAAGAATTGTCGGTATCATTAGAAGTTGTTCACAGATGGAAATTAAGAGAAACCTCTACATATAGAGCAGCTATAAATCTTGAATATAAAATTTCGGATAACAATTATATTACAACTACTTTTGGAAAAGATTTTGATGGTACCCCTTTAAAACCTAAAGGTAATTTAATCACACTGTTTGGTATTAAATTTGGACTTGGTCAGACTCCAAAAGTCGATATAGCGAAAAAATAGAATTTATTAATTTTTTTCCCTCTTTCTCTTTTCTTTTTATTTCCCTAAGTTTGACTTTCAACTATGAAAGTCAAACTTTTTTTATTTATAGCTTTACTCTTAACTGCATCACTCAACGCACAGATTGTTTCAGATAATGTTCAGCCCGGATTAAATGTCGTAAGATCGTTCAGCGATAACTCGTTCAGTCCTGCAGAATTCTACATTCATATTCCGGATACCGGTACTACGTATTTTAATCTTCATACTTCAATTGGATATAATCTTAAATTAAATCAAAAGAGGACCTACTCTATTCTACCTTATGTAGAAGTGGAGAAAAATACTTTCAGAAAATCAAAACGTGATAACTACAGAGTAGGCTTATTAATAAATTCCATCATCTCCGATTCCTCTAAAAATTTTCTACTGGATAACTTCCTCGACCTGAGATACAAGCGCGATTTCGTCAGCAAAAAATTTAATACATATTCTGCTACGCTTTATATCAACCCTTATTTTCCCTCGATAAAAAATAACTTTCTCAGGGCTATTATACCGGGCGGCTCCCGTCTTTCAATTATAGAAAATGTTCTCAAATATAGAAACAATTTTGCCCTGGGATTTGATTATACAAAAAAGATAAATGATGAGGTTTCAGATTTCGGTCAAAATTCATCTGCACAGATCAAACTGGACTGGAGTATTTATTTCCTCCGTGAAAAAAGAGATATGTTCGATATAAATGTGAATTATCATTTTGGTACTAAGTTCGAGCGTGATAAATTCAATAAGAAGTACTTCAATTTCTTCCGGACAAATCTTACATATTACTTTATTAATGATGGTAAAAACTCTGCCGGTATTCGCTACGAATACGTCAGAGGTGAGAACGTTGTGGATGATATCGAATTTGAAAACTATCAGAAAGTAATGCTCACTTTTAAATTTGTCCTCTTCAAATAAAATTTCATTCCTTACCTTTTCATTAAATAATTTCTATTTTTACCCAAACTCTAAACTTTGCTAGGAATCAAACGTTCGCCAAAATCTAAACCGCTTCCTAAAGAGGAAGATTTCAAAGATTTAGGCTTAGGCACAAATGCAATAAATCCCAATCAGCGGCTCTTGAACACCGACGGCTCTTTTAATTTGCGAAGAACCGGCCTTTCATTCCGCGAACGTTTTCATTTCTATCAGAATCTGCTGACAATTTCCTGGTCAAAGTTCAATACTTACATATTGCTTTTCTATATCATAGAAAACTTCATATTTGCTACGCTATATTATCTGATAGGACACGAGAATCTCAGGGGAGCAGAAGGCATTACTACAATCGAGCAATACCGCGATTGCTTCTTTTTCTCCGTTCAAACAATAACCACGGTCGGTTACGGCCACCTTGCGCCGTCCGGATGGTGGATGAATATTTTAGCGGCTGTCGAGTCCTTCCTCGGTTTGCTTGTTTTCGCGCTGATTACCGGGCTTTTATATGCAAGATTTTCACGGCCCGATGTTAAACTTCTTACAAGCAAAAATTGTTTAATATCTCCGTACAGAGATATCACGGCACTTATATTTCGTATTGCAAATGCGCGGCACAGCCAGCTTATCGAAGCTGAAGTGCAGGTATTTATGAGCTACAATAAAATTGACGATGACGGCAATGTAACCCGTGGATTCGATACTCTGAAACTCGAGCGGCACATGATAAACATGCTCGCGCTTAGCTGGAATATTGTTCATCCAATCGATGAAGAAAGCCCGTTCTTTTCAAAAGAGATTGAAGACTTTAAAAACTCCTCGCTTGAGATTCTTGTCCTGTTCAAATCCTATGACGAAACCATAAATCAGCAGGTGCACTATAAATTCTCTTACACTTATGACCAAATAGTAAAAGGCGCTAAGTTCTCCAAGATGTATCAAAACGAACCTGAAGGATACGTAAATCTTATGCTTGATAAGCTCGATGAATTCGAAACCGTTACGCTGCCGCAGCCTGTAGAAAATAATCAGTAACCTTTTAAAATAATATCAGTATAAACTAATAACCTAAACTAAACCTTATGTTCAAATCAATTCTAGCCATTATTCTGGCTTTATTCATTTCAAATTCCTATGCGCAAACAGCGGATGAAGTCATCAATAAATACGTTACAGCCATAGGCGGCATGGAGAAGATAAACTCCATCAATTCCGCTAAAATCACGGGCAAATTCAGCGCCGGAAGCATGGATATAACTTTTACCCGTCTTTATAAAAGACCATTGAAAATGAGGATGGACCTGCAAATTCAGGGCATGAATATGATTCAGGCTTTCGACGGCACTACTGGCTGGATGCTCAATCCTTTCCAGGGTTCAAGAGAGCCTGAGAAAATGTCCGAAGTTGAGACCAAAGCCGTAAAAGATAATGCCGATTTAGAGGGTACTATCGTAAACTACAAAGAAAAAGGCGCAACGGTTGAGCTTATTGGCAAAGAGGATATGGAAGGCACTGAAGTCTATAAAATAAAGCTTACCAATAAGGACGGCGACGTTACAAACTACTTCTTTGATGCCACAAGCTATCTGCTTCTGAAGGAATCTTCAAAGCGTAAAATGGGCGAAAAAGAGGTTGCAATGGACGTTTTTTATGGCAATTATAAGGCTACGGACGGCTTTTTATATCCATGGTCAGTAGATATCAAAGCTCCTGACTCTCCAATGGGCGGAGACCAGAAGGCTGTGATTGAGTCAATGACTCTGAACGTACCAACGGAAGACGCAGACTACGTAATGCCTGAAAAAAATAAGTAATTGTTTTAATATAATTTTATTGTCCCATTTTGCCGTTATCGGATTTTTTTCCGGTAACGGCATTTTATTTTATTTAAGATTTGAGAAATAAGATTTAAGATTTTCTATTTTATGATGAATTTTTGACGGATTTCTGTTTCCGCCAAGGCGGATTAACTGCTAACTGCTAACTGCTAACTGCTAACTGCTAACTGCTAACTGCTAACTG
>CALJIG010000012.1 GCA_937974175.1 uncultured Ignavibacteria bacterium | reverse complement strand
GTTGAATTTATGAATGCACATGATGTTTATTTAACAACCGGTGATAATATTTTGCGATCTACAAATTATGTTAACAACTGGGTGTCAGTATATACAGGGAGTGTTTATAAACTCGAAATATCAGGAAATAATATTTACGGAGGGGGTTCATATGGAACAGGAGTCGTAATGTCATCAAATAACGGTCAGAACTGGACATCAATAGGCATGAATGATAAGAATATTAATTCAATGACAGCTTACGGGAGTTACTTATTCGTAAGTACGTATGATTCCGGAATTTTCATGACGAACAATAACGGAGCAAACTGGTATAACAGAAATCAGGGAATACCGCCCTCTTATTTAAACCAATTTGGTGAAATATTTATTTCAGACAATTACATATTTGCGGGTGCTAATACATATGGAGCATGGAGAAGGCAGCTGACGGATATTATTAGCGTGAAGAATATATCGACGGTTATACCAGATAAATATCTGCTGGAGCAGAACTTTCCGAATCCATTTAATCCGAGGACTGTAATCAGGTTTAAGCTGTCAGGCTACAGCAATGTGCAAATCAAAGTATATGATGCAGACGGACGCGAGGTGCAGACGTTGGTGAACGAGCGGTTACAGCCCGGAACTTATGAGACTACGTTCGACGGAAGCGGACTTTCGAGCGGAGTTTATTTTTACAATATGATTTCAGAAGGCTACACAGAAACAAAGAAGATGGTGCTGGTAAGGTAGTTGTTAGTTGTTTGTTGCCAGTTGTTAGATGTATATTGTTAATAAATAAAATCCCCGATTGTTTAATTCGGGGATTTTGTATTTACAATGATGAGATCCCGTGCAGGAACATCACGGGATGACAATATGCGATGGGGATGTAATTATGACAGAAAATATAGTCCTGCCTGATTTAATATAATTAGTTTGTTTTTAATATATTCATGAATTATTTTTACTGAATTAATTTATGAATCAAAAGAAGATTATTGAAGATTATTGAGACTCATCACAGCGGATTACTTACGCGGTTAGGACTGTTTACATCGCTGATGATAGTAATCAGTTCGATGATAGGTTCGGGAATCTTCAAGAAAATTGCACCTATGTCTGTTGAGCTCGGCTCTCCCGGGCTTATACTTCTCTGCTGGCTCATTCCCGGAATAATAACAATGATAGGCGCTGCGACTAATGCAGAAATTGCAGGACTTATCGCTGAACCCGGAGGACAGTATGTTTACTTTAAAAAGATGTACGGGAATGCATTTGCATTTTTATACGGATGGAGCTGTTTTTCAGTTATACAATCTGCATCAATTGCGTCGATTGCTTATGTCTTTGCAGAATCGGTTAATGCCGTAATTCCCCTGCCGAGGCTTCCCGGAGCTTATGAGCAGTTTACGCTTTTTGGAATATTCAATCCCCTGCAGAGCTTTGGTGTAAAAGGATTAACAATATTAACGATAATCTTCCTGACGAGTGCAAATTATTTCGGAGTAATAATCGGCGGAACTATAACAAACATCTTTACGGCTTTAAAAGTACTCGGAATAATTCTCATTATAATTCTTGGTTTTACGATAAGCGCCGGCTCAGCAGAAAATCTTACGCCAATACTTGAAGCAGACGGATTTAAGTACAGTTCGCCGCTTGGTCTATTCGGAGCCATGTTCGCGGCTATGCTTGCTGCATTCTGGGCTTATGACGGCTGGAACAATATAGGGTATCTTGGAGGCGAAGTCAAGAATCCGAAAAGAAACATCCCTATATCGTTATTCGGAGGAGTTGCACTTGTGATACTTGTCTATCTTGCAATCAATGCTGCATTTCTGTACGTACTTCCGGTTGAAGAAATAATCAGTATCACGAATAATGAACACAGTATAATAGCTATTGAAATGATGAGAAAGTTTCTTGGATACGGCGGTGCAGTGTTTATCTCTGTTTTAATAATGGTCTCAACTTTCGGAACAACAAACGGAACTATACTCGCATCATCAAGAATTTATTTTGCAATGGCAAAAGACAATTTATTCTTCAAGTCTGCCGGCTCTCACCACAGCAAGTACCGCACTCCCCATTTGTCTTTGATAATACAGGGTGCTTGGGCAAGTTTGCTCGTTCTTTCTGGAACGTTTGACCAGCTGACAGATATGTTAATATTTGCAAGCTTCATTTTCTACGGTGCAGGAGCATTCGGGGTGTTTGTTCTGCGGAAGAAGATGAAGGACGCTGAAAGGATCTACAAAGTACCGGGATATCCGATTCTGCCGTTTATATTTGTGCTATTTTGCGTGGCTCTTGTTGCTGTAACAATTATTGAAAATCCGAGAGACTCGGGAATTGGACTGTCGCTTGTGCTGATAGGGATTCCGTTTTATTTGTTCTGGAGGAGAAAGAACAAGATGTTAAAGATTGAACCATAGTTAAATCACCGATAAAAGTCGGACGCAAAGAACACGCATTCGGGGATTACAAAATTTAAAACAAAATTACACTTTACACAAAGGTTAGCTTTGTGATTTCGGGTGGACAATTAAACCTGATTGGCAAACCTACTGTACCTATTCCGCGTGAGACATAAAGATACTTTCCGTTATTCTCATACAAACCGCTTACATACTTGTGCGCTGCTGATGCAAATGATAAATTCAAATCACCGAATTTAAAGAATACAACCTGTCCACCGTGTGTATGACCGCTCAGCATTAGGTCAAAGTTCAGGTCAGACACATCATCAAAGAGATAAGGTTTATGAGTCAACAATATCTTCGGAACGGTTTTAGAGTCAATACCATTTTGTTTAAACTGTTCGTTTGCAAAGTTTACAGTCTGGGTTATATACTTCGCAACTACAGGATTCGACCTGCCGCCGCTGTCGCGTGTATCCTCAGTACCCATAATGCTGAAAGGCTTGCCGTTGATATTTAGCAGAAGTGCTTCATTCCTCAGCATTCTAATTCCTGTTTCATTCTTAACAACATCGTTGATGTAATTTTCATCACTGAAATAATCATGATTTCCCAATGTAGCATATACGCCGTGTTTTGCTTTCAGATTCCTGAATGCTTTTGCAAAAGGCGAAGCCTCGTTTTTCTGAGAGTTGGTTAAGTCGCCTGGAATAAGAATCATATCAGGGTTTAAATCATTCACAACATCAACGTATTCTTTCATCTGCTCATAATCCATGTACGGACCGCTGTGTATATCACTAATCAAAACAGCTGTCGTGCCTTTCTGTTCAGCGGGAAGCCCATTAATTGCGATTGTCCTTTGCTCAATCTCGTATATATGGTTTTGTATCGTGCCGACACCCGCACCGATGAACGCATAACCGCTTACGAGAGCCGTTGAGCCTGTAATAAACTTCCTTCTTGATTCATCAAACTTAACGACCTTCTTTTTATTCCTAAAATTAAGATACTTATCTTTTATAAAATTAATTCTTTTGAGCAGGAAGTCGCCGATGACAAACGGAAGCTTTATAATCTTTCCCGCAATCAGAAAAAGCCCTTTGAAAAAAATAGCCGACTGAAAAACAAAGAATGGCTTTATAATAACCACATCCATCCATTCAGGGGGAAGGAATATATCGAATGACTTCAGAATCTGTATTATATATGGTAAATTAAATAACAAAAACGGCGTCCTTGATACATAGTTAGCAGTCTTTAGATCCAGATTTTTCCTTAACAGATATTTCCTGAATGTTTTATAAACTACAATCTGAAGTAAGAATAAAACGGAAAAGACAACAGTAAAAAATATTATTCTTTGAGATAATCCCATATAAGAGTATAACGTTTTATACGTCTAAATGTTTCCCTGCTGCAATAAAAAAAGGCTTAATCCTGACGATTAAGCCCTTAAAAAGCAAAAAGAAAGTTTTATTCTGACCTTCTGTACAGCGTCCATTCTTTTCCGGTATCAAGGTTCATCACTTTTATGTAATCCTGTGTACGGTAATAATCGACGAGAAACTTTACTCCCTTACCATCCTGGCATGTGTATGCAAATCCGCCGCCGGCAACGCCTTCAAGGTCGGTGTAATCAATAATAGCAAAGTCTATCCATTTACCGCCTGAAGAAAACTGCACTGCAGTAACGTATGTGTTTGCATCATCGCAGGTTAAAAGTACGGAAAACTCGCTGCCATCGTAAGTAAAATAAGACTGAGCTTTAACGCCTGTGTTTAAAGCAAAGAGAGCAGCGAAAAGTAAGAACAGAAACGTGATTTTTTTCATAGTTATTGTTTTAATTTAGTAAAATAAACTTAGATTTAATCTAAGAACACCTGAAAATTGCAAAAAGTTACAGTTTTTTGCGACTATTGGGTTATAAACTTAAATATTTGTGATTTGTTCCAATCAAATATCATAATAAACCATTTCGCAGCTTTTTATTTCCCGTTTCTTACTGAAACAGTAGAGCTTTCGTAAATAAACGCATAGAAAGCGGTTGATTTTCGGATTAGTATTTTACTTTTATAATTGGAATTTTAGAGCTATTTTAGTAGATATAAAATAATTAAATAATATGAAATCATTACGTTTCCCCCTATTATCAGTGTTATTAATTACACTTATAACTCTAACAGCAAATGCTCAGATTGGGTACAGTCCCAAAATTGATTCTTTAATAAACCTAATTACTACGCAAAGCGTCGGATTGCTTGATCGTCAGCTCAGCGGAGATACAACATGTATTATCGGCGGATCGG
>CALJIG010000011.1 GCA_937974175.1 uncultured Ignavibacteria bacterium | reverse complement strand
ATCCGTTAAATGCAAATAGACAAAGAAAAACAAATACTAATTTTTTCATAACATTTCCTAAAATTATTGATAAAGTAATATTTAAATATCTATAAAAATAAGTTCAGAGTAAATTTAAAAATTTAAAGTATTTCCAATAAAAAAAGCGGATTATTTCTAATCCGCTTTCATAAATTTTAACATTTAATATTTTTTATAATCCCAGTTTGAATCCTAATCCAACTGCAACTGAAAAGTAACTGCGTGAAGGTACGTCCTGAAATATATTTGAGTTGACTGAAGGATTTGCTCCTTCAACCGTTCTTGTATTTATTACCTGAACGTTTGATTTACTCATGAGATTGTGATACTTCAATGTTACATTGGCAGTACCGATAGGACCAAGGCCAATATTTAAACCTGCGCCTACATTGAATCCTGTTTGAGTGTAAACATTATGCCTGTCAGTTGTTACTGTGGGAGGATTGGTTGTTAATGTTGTAGTTACATCTCCGGGTCTTGTTGCATAGATACCGAATCCTAAATCACCGAAAAATCTGTAAAGCATGCTGCCGGGCAGATTAAAATAAAATCTGGGACCTACGCTTCCTGAAAGCATATATGTATTATCTTCTTTAACAGTTGAACCGATAAGTGAAACATCTTTAGGGGATAAAAAATCTGCGCTGAAGTTACCATATACTCCGAAGTTTGGAGTTATGTTACCTACAACTTCCAATTGTCCGCCGGGGAATGAACCATAGTGGTTTTTAAATTCATCGCCTGAAAGCGGTGAACCGAAGGCACCTTTAAAAATTATTTCGATGCTGGGTTTAATCGGAAGTAGTTTCTGCGCCGATGAAATGCCTGTAATAAAAAATAAAAGCGCTGTAATTAAAAGAAATTTTTTCAAGTTCTCTCCTTTTTGAGATTAGGGTTAAGTAATAAGTTACACTATAAAAAAAAGTTTTTCAAAATTAAGAAATTTAAACCGATTAAACCATTGTTTTATTTCGATGAAAAATTTGCGCATAAAAAAAGCGGCTTATTGCTAAGCCGCTTAGTAAGGATAAATTTAAATCTATTCTTAAATATTAGAAGTGTACTTTTAACATTACACTCATAATTCCTGTACCGATTGTTGTTGCAGAAGGTCCTTTTGATGTTGAGTTAAATGAACCTGTAACTGTTCTTTCAGGAGCTGAATTGCTTCTGAAACCTAATGTGTATTTACCGCCTAATGACATACCAGGTGTGAAATACCAGTCAAAGCCCATGTTTAAACCTGCGCCAAAACCTGTACCTTTGTATTCTGTTGTTGTACCGGTTGCGCCGATTGTGGTTTCAACTTTTGTACTTGCCATACCGAAGTTTGCATTGATACCAACAAAAGGTGAAATGCTGTACATTGACATCATGTGGTAATCAAAATCAACACCAATACCAAGAGTGGTTGTTGTATTTTTTGATGTACCGCCTGTGAATGTTGCTTCTGTTGAACCATTACCAAAATTTAAACCGGCTGTTAATGACCAGTTTGGTGAAAGATAGAACTGAACACCAAGACCTGCTAAGCTGGTTTCGCCTGAGTTCAAAGTATCGAAGTATGTTGAAGAACCACCGGTATTAATTGCACCTAAGTTAGACTGAAAAGGTGTGTACATAAACACCATTGCTCTTGAACCTTTCCAAACTTCAGGTTTTACACCGTCCCATCCTTTGTTCGCCTGACCAAAAGATGTAGAAGCTACTACTAACAACATCACAAATAGTAAAGTAAATTTTTTCAAAATTATTTCTCCTTTTAATTTTGGGAATATCCCTCATCAAAATTAATAATTTTAAAAACATAAATCCACTAATTTATTTAATGTGTTGCTTGACATTTGACTAATAAGCGTATTATATTGGGGATAGTTAACATTTTTTTTAATTTGCAGATATTTTTTATAAAATAACGAATTCTAAATCTTACTCTTTTAGAATTCAATTTTATAAATTAGATTAACTATTTGAAGTTTTAAGAAATGAAAAAAGCGAATTACTTATAATTCGCTTTTTTAACTTATTAAAGAAATTATATTACTTACTTTTTCTCTGGTTTTTCGCGCTTTGTGAGGATAACATCGATTAAACCGTATTCTTTTGCCTGCTCTGCTGACATATAATTGTCACGTTCGGCATCTTTCAGAATTTGTTCAACTGGTTTGCCTGAGTGTTTTGAGATTATACTGTATATTGTATCACGGGTTCTGAGCATTTCTTTTGTATAAATTTCTATGTCAGTTGCTTGTCCTTGAGTTCCGCCTAATGGCTGGTGCATCATTATTTTTGAGTGAGGTAATGCAATTCTTTTACCTGCAGCTCCGCCTGTTAATAATACCTGACCCATAGATGCAGCCATACCTACGCAGATAGTGCTGATTTCAGGACGGACATATTGCATCGTATCGTAAATTGCCAATCCGGCTGAAACACTTCCGCCGGGTGAATTTACATAAAGCATAACATCTTTATCCGGATCTTCTGATTCGAGGAAAATCAACTGCGCAACAATAAGCGAAGCCATTTCATCGTAAACAGGAGTTCCGAGAAATATAATTCTTTCTTTTAATAATCTTGAATAAATATCATAAGCGCGTTCGCCTCTGGATGTCTGTTCGACAACCATAGGGACTAACTGGCTTTTGAATTGCTGAGCCTTATCTAATCCATGATGGATAAGGTCTTCATTTCTTTTAATAACACTTGTAAAATCCATTTTTGTTTTTGAGGTTTTAAAATTTATTTTTCTTCTGCCGGAGCATTACCAAGCTCCTGCTTCTTTCTTAATTCTTTTTTCTCAGTTACCTTTGCATTGGCAATTAAGAAATCCAGTACTTTATCATTTAATATTCTCATTCTGATATCATCATTTTGTTTGTATATGCTCAAAAGATTTTCAGCTGGAATATTAAATCTTGATGCAGTTTCTTCAGCAAGCTTTAAAAAGTCATCATCGGTTGCTTCTATATTTTCTGCTTTTAGTAATTCCTCACGCAGAAGCATCCACTTTGCAGCTACAATAGCATCGACTCTTTTTTTCTTTCTGAATTCAACTTCATCAAGTCCGTGGTTATGTCCTTTGTGTTTCTCTTTTTCTTCTTTTACGAAATCATCAAGGAAATACTCAACGTATTTATCAGGCACAACAACATCATTGGCTTTTATCATTTCGTTTACAATGTCGTTCTTCATTCTGTTTGAAGACATATCATCATAAACTTTCTGAATGTCTTTCCTTATTTCATTTCTGAATTCTTCTTCAGTCGTTATTCCTTCTTTACCCATTACTTTCTTGAAGAACTCTTCATTCATTTCGGCAAGAATAACTTTCTCGACCTTAGTTGCAGTCACCTGAACTTTTTTCGGTCCGCCGTCTGCATTCTTTGTTTCTACAACTCTTGACTCGCCTTCTTTGATGCCCTGGAAGCCTGCTTTGAACTCAGGGTAAATATCAGGATTTGCAAGATATATCTGCAAGCCTTTCTGAGTTTCCCCTTCTATAACATTTCCTGCATCATCTAAGTTCTGTATATCGATGGTTATCATGTACTGGTCATCCATTGCCTGACCGTCAAGCTCGAACGTTGCATTTCTGAATCTGAAATAATCTATCTCTTCATCAACTAATGATTCATCTATATCATAGACCATTTTAGTAAGTTCAAGACCTTTATATTCTTCAAGCTTTACAATAGGTTTTGTTTCGTAAGCAATTTTAAAAGTGAATGTTTCCTTCGGTTTGTAATCCATATCAAGAATTGCACCGATATCGATTATATCAACTTTATTTTCTCTTACATATTCTTTAAAAACGTCATTGGTAATATCTTCAAGCGCATTGTATTCAAGGCTGTCTCCGTACATCTTTTTAATCATAGAAAGCGGAGCTTTTCCTTTTCTGAAGCCGGGAATATTCGCTTTTTTTCGGAATTTCTCTACTGCTTTATCAAAGTGTGGTTTTAGTTCATCATAAGATAGGGTTGCCTCGAACTCTTTTTTAGTGTTCTCTAATTCTTTTATATTAGTTTCCAATAGATTGTATTAAAAATTTAGTAAACGTTAAAAATAACCATAATAAATATGTGTTACAATTCCGATAAATACCCCTAAAATAAATCAGGTTGTTGTATATTTTTTTAATTGTAACAAAAAAGTAACATTTCTGAACGAAGTTCAGTCCCGTCTTCAGCGGGATAAATTGTCGTTCTTGTTAAATCAATACTTCAGGTTTTCACAAATCTCAAATAAAATATTGATGATGCATAATACCTCCCCCTATCCCTACTGCAAAACAAAGGAAACAAACGGCAGCATAATTTCAGCAATAAAAAAACCCGGTCAGATTTTCTCTAACCGGGTTCTATAAAAAATTATGAATATTTTATTCGAATATTTTAATTGTCTGAATCAGTATCTTCCATGTCCTGCGCCTCAGCTTCTTCATCTTCATCTGTATCTGCAATAGAAGTTGCTTTTCTCATTCTTTTAGTTTCAGTTACAGTCGTGCACGAATTTACAACTGAGCCTCTTGACTGCCTGTTTATATTCTGTGTTCCGCTTACTATAACATTCCGTATAGATTTATCATCACCGTAAAGTACTTTTATTTTCTTAAAGCACTCTTCAATTTTTTTAACGTTCTGAGTTGCAACCGTTGTTACAATCATTTCTATATCGTCAGTAGTTATTTTTTGCTTAACCTTAACATTCGTTGGGCAAGGTGTATTGTTGGAATTGATCTCAGCAACGGGCTTCAATTGTTGAAGCGGCGCAGTCTCAGAATCCATCTCATCCATTCCGTATTTTATTTTATCACTTATTTTCGGCTGTCTTTCCTTAGTCTTTTTTTCGGAATCTAATATTGCGCTTGCCAAGCCTGCTATGAATTCATCAACATCAGTTTCTGAATCCGCCATCAAATCAACATGAGGAGTTTTCAAAACGTCCTGCTGAATGGCATAAGAGTAACTCACCTTAGGCAAGGCCAGTTTTTTCTGCTTCACAGAATTGTTTATCTGGTACATTCTGAATGGTACACCGAGGGAAGAAAAAGTCTTTAGCTGAATATCGGAAATATTGAAATCTGTAAGTATATAGTAGCCAAACGCTGCAACTGTAGCAATCAATAAGGAGCTGAAGTACCGGGATTTACTGTTCATGCTTCTAGAATTATGCTTTATTGATTTTGATTTCTGTAAATTAAAAAGATTAATTTTGAAAAGCAAGAAAATAATTACATAAGTGCTTATGGATTTCAGGCAGGAGTAATTGAATATTTACGAATGCCCTTTGTAAAAGTTTCAGCTCTTCGAAAAATATTTTGAAATTAACTTATAAGAGTTTAATTTATCCTCGAAATTGTCAGTAATTGTAACTAATGTGAACTCATGCACAGCCAGTTTTTTCTTTGTCTCTTCCAGTTTTTCACAGACTGTTTTTACATCTCCGACAAATGCGCTTCGTCTTTTAAAATCTATCATCATCTTTTCCTGAAAGCTGAAAGTATGGCTCTTCGCTTCTTCATTCGAAGGGAAGTTTTCATTCTTGCCATAAAGCATGCTGTTAATTGCCCAGACTTCAACAGGCTTCACAATCTCTAACGCTTTCGCTTCCGTATCTGCCGCAAGCGCAAACACAGCAAGATTTATATACGGCTCCTTTAAATAAATTGATGGTTTAAAATTCTGATAATAAACTCCGAGCGACTCTACGCATCTTTCATCGTTAATAAAATTTGCAAAGGAATATCTGAGTCCTTTCTTCGCAGCATACATTGCGCTATCAGGCGAAGTGCCAAGTACCCAGAACTCCGGCATATCCTCTATTAAAGGAGAAGCAATTTTAGAGTCCGACTCCTTTGGATTAAAATAAGATAGCAGCTCATTAAATTTTTCAAACACATCGCTTCCCAATGGATTTAGTTTATTGTTCGTTCTTGCATCAGTCCCTCCTGCCCTGCCGATACCCAAATCAATTCTTCGCGGGTAAAGAGTTTCAAGCATCTTGAACTGCTCGGCAATTTTCAACGGGCTGTAATGAGCAAGCAGTACTCCGCCTGAGCCAATGCGAATTTTTTTTGTAACAAATCCTATAGCGCTTATTAAAATTTCAGGACTTGCAGATGCAAACGATTTTGTATTATGATGTTCGGCAAACCAGAAGCGATGATAATTATGTTCATCGGCAAATTTTGCAAGCGATATAGTTTCTTTTATTGCTTGTGAGTAAGTTTTCCCTGTAAATACAGGCGACTGGTCAAGAATATTTAGTTTCAAATTATGTATTTGTGAAAATTTTCAGTTCTAAATGGAAATCTTTTGGAATAAAA
>CALJIG010000010.1 GCA_937974175.1 uncultured Ignavibacteria bacterium | reverse complement strand
AATTATCTTTAATAATAATTTTTATAAGTAGTTCAGTTATAAATAAAATTTAATTTACTGAAAAACGAATGGCTTTTGATTCAACATACACTAAGGAATTACCGTTAGTAGACTCGCGTTCGTCATTTGCAGAAATCGATGATACAGTATTAGCTCCTACTGAGCGCAAACCTTCGAAGAAATGGCTGATATCTTTTCTCCTGGCAAACACTGCCTTGTTGATTGGCGCATTCTGTGTAGGTATGACACTGTTCTACGGTATCGGCATGTGGGGAAATAACAATCCTGTGGGTTGGGGATTTGACATTATCAACTTCGTATTCTGGATTGGTATTGGTCACGCAGGTACACTTATTTCGGCAATTCTGTTTTTGTTCAGACAAAAATGGAGAACGGCAATCGCAAGATTTGCCGAGGCGATGACAATTTTCGCAGTTATGACGGCGGGTATTTTCCCTGTATTGCATACAGGCCGCCCATGGTTAGCAGGGTATTTACTGCCTTATCCTAATCAGAACGCATTGTGGGTGAACTTTACTTCACCTCTTCTGTGGGACGTATTCGCAGTATCAACATATCTTACGGTTTCATTTTTATTCTGGGGTATCGGTTTAATTCCTGATATCGCTTTAATGAGATCAAGAGCAACAAGCGGAATCAAAAAAGCGATTTACGCAGTGCTTAGCCTTGGCTGGAAAAACTCAAACAGGAACTGGCAGAACTACGAAAGGGTTTACCTTATTCTTGCAGGTATTTCCACACCGCTTGTGCTTTCAGTGCATACAATCGTGTCTTTTGACTTTGCCGTATCGGTTATTCCGGGATGGCATACAACAATCTTCCCGCCTTACTTCGTTGCCGGCGCTATTTTCTCCGGTTTCGGTATGGTATCGACTTGTTTGATAATCCTGAGAAAAGTTTATGATATGGAAAATATCATAACTCTGAACCACATTGAAAAGATGAATAAGATTTTGCTTGCTACCGGTACAATGGTAGGATATGCTTACGGTATGGAGTTCTTTATTGCATGGTACAGCGGTAACCAGTTCGAGTCATTTGTATTTATTAACAGAGCATTTGGTCCTTATGCATGGGCATACTGGATTATGATTGCATGTAACGTAGGTTTCCCGCAGTTATTCTGGTTCAAAAAAATAAGGCGTTCTATTCCTATAACATTCGTACTTGTATTGCTTGTAAACGTAGGTATGTGGTTCGAGAGATTTGTGATTATCGTAACATCGCTTCACAGAGATTTCTTACCTGCAAGCTGGGGTATGTATATACCTACAATGTATGACTTTGGTATTTTACTCGGAAGCTTTGGATTATTCTTTACATTATTATTATTATTCGTGAAAGTTATGCCGTCAGTATCTTTGGCGGAAATAAAAGCAGTTGTGCCCGGCGCTCAGCCGACACATCATCATCATTCAGAAGAAGAACATTAATAGTTTATGCTTAAAAAGATTTTAAAATTAGACGAAGAATTAGCGCAGGATGTACCGAGGTCACACAAGGTTCATTCCGTAGCTGCATTATTCGATACGCCTGATGAAATTACTCATGCTGCAAGAGAGACATCAAATGCAGGCTATGATAAATTTGATGTATACACTCCATACCCGCTTCACGGAATGGACGCTGCGATGCGAATGAAAGATACTAATATCGGTAAGTTTGCATTTCTTGCAGGTCTTACAGGTATAACAGTCGCAGTCAGTATGATTGGCTGGATGTCAGGAATCGACTATCAGAATATCATCGGAGGCAAGCCGTATTTTAACTTGACTGCTTCTATTCCGATTATGTTCGAGCTTACGATTTTATTAACAGGTCTTTTCTGCGTATTCGGAATGTTACTCTTGTGGAATAAACTTCCGCAGATAAGCAATCCTTTGCATGATACGAACTTCATGAAATATGCATCGAGCACAAGATTCGGTGTAGCTATCGAAGCAGAAGATGCTCAGTTCGATGTAGAAAAAGTTAAAGCATTTTTAGCCGGAGTAGGCGGTAAGGATATAGAGGTAGTTTATTATCCTGAAGAAAATATTCAGAAGACCTCTCCGATATTCGAAAAGAAATTCATTTACTTATTAATAGTAGTAGCAGTTGTAACTGCGCTAGGCGGTTATGGAGCAATCGGTAAATTAGTAAACATACTTCCTTTTGACTGGATGCATAATCAGTTCAGAGTAAATCCGCAGACAAGGTCAGATATTTTCAAAGACGGACGCTCAATGCAGAGACCTGTTGACGGAACTGTTGCAAGAGGATTTATGCCTTATGAATACACAGGAATGCCGGATTCATTAGTAAAGCTTTTATCGAATCCTGTACCAATGAATGAATTCTCAATAGAAAGAGGTAAGAAACAATATAACACATACTGCAGCCCATGCCACGGTTATTTTGGCGCCGGCGATAGCAGGATGAATAATCAGTTCCCAAATCCACCGACTCTTCACTCGAAAAAAGTAAGAGACTGGGCAGATGGAAATATTTACAATGTAATGACTAACGGACAAAATGTTATGCCTAGCTATGCAAAGCAGATTTCAAGAGATGACAGATGGGCAATTGTAAATTACATTAGAGTATTACAAAGAGCAGAAAACGCAAAAGATACAGATTTACCATAATTGAAAGAAACTTCAATTAAGAAAATTAAATAAAATTTTTAACATTGGAATCAATAAATAAACCAATACCTGATAAAATTTCGAAGCTCGGTTACTTACTGACGGGCATAGGATTGCTAATCATTGTAGTGTCGTTCTTAGTTGATAAACAAAGAGGGGCTTTTGATTATCTCTGGATATATATGTTTTTAACAAGCGTCGGTATCGGCGGTCTTGCGCTTACAGCGCTTGAGTATCTTGTCGGCGCAACGTGGAGCGTTCCGTTCAGAAGAGTCTGCGAATTCCTTGCAGGAATTATTCCGCTGCTCGTTATTTTAGTTATGCCGCTTATTTTTTCAATGCATGATTTATTTCACTGGACTCATCCTGAAGCAGTGGCTAATGATCCAATCTTAAAAGCAAAAGCGCCTTATCTGAACATGAATTTCTTCATGATAAGAGTTGTATTCTGTATTTTAGTATGGTTTCTTTTTTATTACTTCTTTACAAAAAATTCAAAGAAGCAGGATACCAGCAAAGACCCTGCTTTAACAAGAAAAAATATTAAGCTCTCAGTAGCATTTGCACCTTTGTTTTTTATCTCATTATCAATTGCAGCTATTGACTGGATGATGAGCCTTGAGCCGCACTGGTTCTCAACAATTTACGGAGTATATTATTTTGCGGGCACAATTGTATGCACACTTGCAATAGTAACATTCATTTCGATTCATTTAAAAGAAAACGGATACTTAAGCCCGAGACTCGGAAACGACCAGTTCTATTCACTTGGAACATTGTTGTTCGGCTTCAATATTTTCTGGGGCTACATTGCATTCTCACAATATATTTTGATATGGTACGCAGATATTCCTGAAGAAACCTATTGGTACATGATGAGATGGCATAACGGCTGGCAGTATGTTTCAATGGGATTGTTATTCATCCACTTTGTAATTCCTTTCTTAGTTTTATTGCCAAGAAGCGTAAAAGTGAATCTGAAGACATTAAAAATTATGAGCATCTGGATGGTATTCGCGCACATGCTTGATCTTTACTGGCTGATAATGCCGACATACAGTAAATCACCGGTATTAGGATGGCAGGAGCTTGGAATATTTTTCTTTGCGCCTGGATTAATAATGATTGTATTTGGAATGAAAGCATCAAAAGAAAATCTGACACCTGTAGGAGACCCGAAATTAGAAGCAGGTTTAAATTTCACATTATAATTTATACTATAAGAATAAGTTTAATATATGGAACAAGATAATAATTCAGAATATTCATCAACGTTAAAAAGCTCGCTTCCGTTTTACGGAGTGATATATATTTTCGTTTTAATAGGTATTATCACTGCGGGGTATATGTACTTTAAGAATATTGATTTCATCACAATGAACTCAAAAAACTTACTGCCTAAACAATTGGATTCTGCTCAGGCATTTATGCGGGATATTGCGATGAAGAAGGGAATTACCTCTCCGCCTGTTGATGTATTTAAATTATCTGTTGCCACACCTGAGCTAATTGCTAAGGGAAAAGGATTATTTGAAACGACATGCTCACCATGCCACGGACCTGACGGAAAAGGTGACGGCCCTGCCGGCGCAACTTTAAATCCGAAGCCGAGGAATTTCCATGAGATTTCCGGTTGGACAAACGGACCAACATTCGAAGGTATGTATATAACTTTGCAGGAAGGTATTACAAACAGAGGTATGGCCAGCTATGCAAACATTTCGCCTGAAGACAGAATTGCAATTATTAATTATATAAGAACTCTGAACCCGAATTATCCGGCTATTAAACAGGAAGATTTAAAAACACTTGACCAGGCTTACAGCTTATCGCAAGGTGTTAAGCAGCCGAATACAATTCCGATTAATACAGCAATTCAAAAAGTTCTTGGTGATGATAAAGGAAGAGACAGTTTAATAAAGAAAGTAAATTCAGATATCACTGCAAACACTACGGATGCAGGGGCAATGTTATTCAAGAGTAAGGTAAGAAATCAGCAGAGAGCAGTAAATTTCCTCGCTGATAATATGAAATGGAATGATAATAAAAACGATTTGGTTAAATTAATTATGAGTGACCCATACGTCGGCGGATTTAAAACAGAGATTGTTAATTTATCCGATGAAGAATGGAATCAGCTCTATACTTACCTTAAAAACGTTTTTAGCACAATCAAAGTATAAGAAAAGAAATCATGAATAAAGTAAACATTCTATGTTTGCTTTTATTAGTTTCGTTGTTAAATGTATTAGTTGTAAAAGCTGATGAAAGCAATACAGAACCCCCTAAACAAGAAGTCGGCATATATGAAAAAACAGGTCAGACAGTACCTTTAGATATTGTTCTGTTTGATGAAAAAGGCGAGCCGAAACCTTTAAAAGATTTTATAAACGGAAAGCCAACAATAATCTCTTTAATATATTTCCGTTGTCCCGGAATATGCAGCCCGCTTTCAAACGGCCTTGCAGATGTAATTGATAAAGTTGATTTAGAACCAGGTAAAGATTTTAATGTAATTTCAGTGAGCTTTAACCCTCAGGAAAATTACGTGATGGGTAATGAAAAGAAAGAAAACTATTATAAAACCATCAACAGAGGAATTCCGGATAATGCATGGAGGTTCCTGACAGCAGACAGCACAAACGTTGCAAAGATCAGCGATGCATTAGGGTTTTATTTTAAGAAAGAAGGAAATGATTATGTTCACGGCGCTGCAATTATGGCAGTTGCTCCTGACGGAAAGATAACAAGATATTTATTCGGAACGGATTATAATCCATTTGATTTTAAGCTTGCAATACTTGAAGCTTCGCAGGGAAAGACAGGGACATCGATTGCAAAGATAGTTCAGTTTTGTTTCAGCTACAGCCCGGATGCAAAGAAGTATGTTTTAAACGTAACAAGAGTTGCAGGAGGTGGAATTTTAGTTCTTCTGATAATATTTTCAAGTATTCTTTTTCTTAAAAAGAAAAAAACAAATTTAATAATAGAGGAAAAAACAAATGGCTAATGGTTCAATCGCAGTTCCCGTGGAAACAAAGGGAAAACTGGTTGACTTTTATAAGCAGGAAAGTAAACACAAAGGCATTTGGTCGTGGCTGTTAACAGTTGACCATAAAAGAATCGGCCTGATGTATTTACTTGTCATGATAGGTTTCTTTTTAACTGCCATGACGTTCGGCTTTTTGATGAGATTGGAAATGCTTACTCCCGGTGCTACAATTATGAAGCCCCAGACATATAATACATTATTTACTCTTCACGGAGTTATAATGGTATTCTTGTTTATTATTCCGGGTGTTCCCGCAGTGTTCGGTAATTTTATTATGCCGATACAGATCGGAGCAAAGGACGTTATCTTCCCAAGACTGAATTTACTTTCATGGTATCTATATATATTTGGCGGAGCAATTGCTCTAATATCATTATTTACCGGTACCGGTGCAGCTGATACAGGCTGGACATTCTACGTGCCTTACAGCATAAGAACAACTACTAATGTTTCACTCACGGTTTTTGCAGCATTTGTTCTTGGTTTCTCTTCTATATTAACAGGTCTAAATTTTATAACAACTATACACAGAATGCGTGCCCCGGGCATGACATTCTTTAAAATGCCTTTGTTCTGCTGGGGTATTTACGGAACTGCATGGATTCAGGTTCTTGCAACTCCCGTTATCGGTATAACACTGATATTAGTTATTCTTGAAAGAACTTTTGGTATCGGAGTATTCGACCCTGCTCTTGGCGGCGACCCGTTACTCTATCAGCATTTATTCTGGATATACTCTCACCCTGCAGTATATATTATGATTCTTCCGGCGATGGGTGTTGTATCCGATATTATTGCAACATTCTCACGTAAACCGATTTTTGGTTATACTCCTATTGCAATGTCTACACTTGCAATCGCTTTAGTGGGTTATTTAGTATGGGGACATCACATGTTCTCAGCAGGTACCAGCGATACATCAAACGTAATTTTCTCGCTTCTTACATTCTTAGTTGCTATCCCGACAGGTGTAAAAGTATTTAACTGGGTAGCATCATTATACAGAGGCTCTATCGAAGTTACTGCACCGATGCTTTACACACTTTGCTTTATATTTGTTTTCTCTATCGGCGGATTAACAGGACTTGTACTCGGAACACTAAACACAGACATCCACTTAACAGATACATATTTCGTTGTAGCCCACTTCCATTACGTGATGTTCGGCGGTATGGGTATATTATTTTTTGCATCGCTTCACTACTGGTTTCCGAAAATGTTCGGAAGAATGTATAATGAAAAAATTGCAAAGCTTTCATGTATAATTTTTGTAATCGGTTTCAACGGTTTGTATTTCCCGATGTTCATTGCAGGTTATTTAGGTATGCCGAGAAGATATTATGATTATCTTCCTGAGTTTCAGACATACCATGTAATTTCTACTGTTGGTTCATGGGTAATGATTGCAGGTATACTTTTAATGTTTGCAAATTTATTAAGAGGATTAAGACAAGGCGCTATTGCTCCTGCTAATCCCTGGGATGGAACAACATTAGAGTGGACTGTTCCGTCACCTCCTCCTATGGAAAATTTTGAAGAGATTCCTGTAATAACAAAAGGACCTTATGACAGAGAAGGATTGAAAGAATCTTCAATCGGTCATTAATTGATAGTACAATTTTTTTAATTTTAGAAAAATAAAAATTTTAAATGTCTCAAGATTCTGAAATTGCCGTTCACCAGGCGCATGTACATGAAGCGCACGCTCACGTCGGAGAACACGTTCATCGTGATGATATGGGCTCTAAGATGGGCATGTGGTTATTTTTGTTCACTGAAGTTCTGCTTTTTGGCGGAATGTTCATCCTTTATGCTGCATATAGATTTATATACAGTGATGCATACAAAGTAGCAGCAGCAGAACTCGATACATATATCGGAACAATTAATACAATTGTCCTTCTTGCCAGTTCTTGTGCAGTAGTGCTTGGAATCGTAGCCTTACAAAGGAAAAATAAAGGTCTTTGTTTAGGATTTTTATGGTTCACTCAGGCATGCGGAGCAGCATTTATGGTTAATAAGTATTTTGAGTGGTCGCATAAAATTCATTTAGGAATTTACCCTAAAGGACCTGCTCTTGCAGATATGAGCGAAGGTGAAGTTGTATTCTTCGGCTTGTATTATGTAATGACCGGTCTTCACGGATTACATATTATAGTAGGTATGATTTTTATAGGTATTGTTATGATGATGATTCAAAAAAATAAGATAACCCATGATAATTATCAGAAGCTTGAAAATGCAGGATTGTACTGGCACTTAGTTGACGTGATTTGGATTTTCCTTTTCCCGTTATTCTATTTAATTCATTAATAGTAATCATAACATTAGACATTAAATAAATTTTTTATACAAATGGAAACAGATATACATAAAGAAGAAGAACATGCAGCACACTCACACGGGTACGGCATATACGTTCTGGTATTCTTCGGACTGCTTGCTTTGACTGCTGTTACGGTTTCAGTGGCCGGTATAAATCTCGGTTCGCTTACACTTACAGTTGCGCTTGTTATTGCCACTATTAAAACTTGTCTTGTCGCAAATTATTTTATGCATGTGAAATTCGATACTCCGATTTTTAAAGTTTTTATTGCAGTGTGTATTGTGATTTTTGCAACCATGATTGGTTTAACATTTTTTGATTTAATTTTTAGAACTCCATAAATATGAGACCCAATATAATATCACAAACCGATGGTACAATGATGTTCATTATCGGCTGCTCAATAATTTTATTGCTGCTGGTAACTGTAGCAATGATATTCTTCTGCTTTAAGTACAGCAGAAAAAAACATCCTGTTGCTGAAAACATTCATGGAAATACTACGCTGGAAGTGACCTGGACAGTTTTACCGACAATCCTTGTAATGATAATGTTTTTTTACGGATACATGGGTTATAAAAATATAAGAGATATTCCCGGTGATGCATATGTAATTAAGGTATCCGGGCAGATGTGGAAATGGACGTTTGATTATCCTGAGACAAAGAAAAAAAGCGATACACTATTCGTTCCCGTAGGTAAAAATATAAAGATGGAAATTTATGCAAATGATGTTCTTCATAGCTTTTATATTCCTTCTATGAGAGTAAAAGAAGATGCCGTTCCCGGTAAAACGAACCGCTTATGGTTCAATGCAGAGCACGAAGGAAGATATGATATTGCGTGCGCAGAGTATTGCGGAATGAATCACTCATATATGTACGCAGTTCTTATGGTAGTTTCACAGGAAAAATTTGATAAATGGGTAAAAGAAGTACCTGCTGCAGATTCTACAAAGAAAACAACTGACTCATTAAATACAGGCGGGGTAAAAGATTCATTGAAAACTTCAACAACACCTGTTGATACTACAAAGAAAACAGCTGATACAAATAAGGTGAAACAGACACCCGACGCAATAAGAAAAGACACATTAAAAAAATAATTTTAGATTTTAAAAGTTCACAAAAAAAATCGAAACAGCAAACGCACATAAAGAAGCATTAATTGTAAAAGAGAACTTGATTTCATCTTCATTCAATTCATCATTTAGCTCTGCAGTAAGAGTTATATTTGATCTTTGTAAGGTGAAAATTACTTTCTTCGTTGCTCTCACTACCGCGCTTGGATTTATCACAGGCTCATTTATGCTTGGCGCAGATATTATCTATCCTGTGCTCGGTATTTTTCTTTTAGCTTGCGGTGCATCGGCATTGAATCAGGTTCAGGAATCAGATTCCGATATCTTAATGGATAGAACGAAATCACGACCGATACCTGCCGGATTAATTTCAAGAAGTGCTGCATTCGTTGTTTCCATTGCTATAATAATTTTAGGCTGTATAGTAATTCTTGCAGGTTCGAATGTTGAGTGTTTAATAGTCGGGCTTGTAACATTATTCTGGTATAACGGAATTTATACTCCGCTGAAAAAAATGACTCCGTTTGCAATCATTCCCGGGGCATTAGTCGGAGCTTTACCTCCTGTCGCAGGATGGGTTGCCAGCGGCGCAGATGTATTGAATCCAAACATCTGGATTCTTGCACTGTATATGTTCATGTGGCAGATTCCTCACTTCTGGATTTTAGTGATGATTTACGGAGACGATTATGAAAAAGGCGGTTATCCTACATTGAAAAGTAAATTTTCTACAGAGCAGTTAAAGAAAATTACTTTCTTCTGGATATTGCCGACGGTAAGCGTTGCTTTATTAATTCCTGTTTCAGGAATTTTAAATTATGATATAACTGGCGGATTGATATTCGCATTATCTGTATGGTTTATTTATGAATCTTATAAATTTCTTAAGTCACCTGCAGATAAAAAAAGTTTGCTCAACACATTTGTACGTATAAATATTTATACTCTGGTAATCATAACATCAGTTTCAATAGATAAATTAGTAAAAATACTATAAAAGTTTTTGAAAGGATTTATTAATGGATTTTCTTAACGAAATCGTAATACCGGCAAACGACACACATCTTCAGGTATTGAAGTTTGTGCTGTTCATTTCGCTTGCACTGTTTCTTCCATACATGGGTGCTACCATAGGCGGAACAATTTTTTCCGTTTATTTTAACCGTAAAGGGAAGAACAACAGAAGAACAATTTACTACAGATTTGCCTGTGATATTTTAGACAAGCTTATCTTCAGTAAAGGCGTCGGGCTCGGACTGGGTGTTGTACCGGTTCTCTCTGCAACATTTGTTTATATGCAGTTCATGTATGAGACAAAAACTGCAGTAGTGGGGCTTATGATAGTTTCTACTATTTTGTATTACCTGGGTATTACACTGGTTTATAAATATAAATCAAATTTTGATATTGAAGAAGTTGTTGATTCATTAAAATCAGTTATTGAAAGTGATAAACACGAAGGCCAGATTCCTGAAGAAGTGAAAGAATACGAAGCCGGTTTGAAACAGGTTAAATCTACATTCGGCGGCTGGGGATTGGTTTGTTTAATTGTTGCATCATTGTTTTTTGTAGGCGGCACAACTTTAATTTCTAATCCTTCAGCTTGGGAACATGCTTCACCAATAATTTACTTATTCTCAATCCCTGTACTAATAAATTTCTTGTTTTTTATCTGCGCATCACTGGCATTTACAGGAATAGCAGTTTTATTCTACTTCTTCGGATGGCAGGGCGGAATTAAAGACAGAAGTGATAATTATAAGGCTTATGTGAAGAAATTCGCAGGTTCACTCGCTTTTTACTCAACTATTATTTTACCTGTTTTATTTCTTGCGAGTTTTCTAACTTATCACACTCATGCATTTTCGTCTTCGTTGTTCATAATTGGAGCGCTTGCTCTCGGAACGATATTACTTACAGCCAATTTCTTATATGCACTTATAAGAAATTCTGAAATTAAATATTCCGGAGCCATGTTTTATCTTATGATAGCAACATTTTCTTTGATGTCACTCAAAGATGTTTCTGCGATAAATGCAGCTCTAAAAGAACAGTTTCACAAAGTTCACATTTTAGCTGAAGAGTATGAGAAGAAGCACAATAAAGTTGCAGTAGTTGATACTGGCATAAACGGTGAAGAAATATTTAATGCAAAGTGCTCTGCATGTCATAAGTTTGACCAGAAGTTAGTAGGTCCTCCGTATAAAGAGACAGTTCCAAAGTATAATGATAATGTAAAAAAACTTGCAGCTTTTATTTACAATCCGGTAAAAGTAAATCCTGACTATCCGGCAATGCCGAACCAGGGATTGAAGCCGAAAGAGGCAGAAGCAGTTGCTCAGTACATTATAACACATTTAAAAGAAGTCAAATAGAAATTTATTAAATAAGTTTTTCCGGTAAGCCGTAAGATTTAATAAATTTTACGGCTTTTTTTGTTCAATTACCTATTCCAAACAAATGAACAAAGTTAACTTAAACTTTCCTCAACTCTATTCGTTATATTCGAATGGAATGCGGATAGATCAGAACGTAATTCAGGAAATACTTGAATTACCGCGTGAAACCCTCATTGAAGATCTTGAAGTGATTCTTAAAGCATCAATTGACCACTTCGGATTATATCAGGAACAAAACCTTCCCGAGTTCAAAAGGTGTTTTCCTGTTCATGCATTTTTTCTATTAACTGAATTAAAATCGGTAAATAGTCTTTATATTGCATTAGCTTTTTTATCGCAGCCGAAAGAATTTCTTACATACTGGTGCGGTAAATATACTAAAGAATTATTATGGGAAGTTGTATATACATTGGGAAACAATCAACTTGAATTTCTGAAAAAATCCCTCTTGAGCGGAATGAATACAACTGAAGCAAACAAAGTAATACTAAAAGCGATTTCTCAAATTGCACTGCATCAGCCTCACAGAAGAGATGAAGTTGTAAACTGGTATAAAGGGGTTGTATATCACATCATGCAGTCAAATTATCAGGATTATCATTATTCCTATTCATTGACCGGTGCAGTGGTATCAGGTATTCTTGATTTTCAAGGGGCGGAGTTATTAAACGAAGTAAGAATTTTATTCGATATGAATAAGGTTGATAAATCATTTTGCGGGGATATAGATGACTTTACAACAGAATTAAGAACTGAAGTTCAGAGCGATTTCAAAAGCAAACTTTATGATATAAACGAACGTTATGATTTTATTTTAAATGACCGTGACTATTACAGCAAAATGGAAGATGTTAAAGAAATAAAAGGCCAGCATGGGAACGGATTACTAAAAAGCTGAAAGTACTTTAGGTGAAGAAGAAATTAGTTGTATTAACGGGTGCAGGAGTTTCAGCAGAATCAGGAATTTCAACATTCAGAGATGCCGGCGGACTGTGGGAAGGATATGATGTAACTGAAGTTGCTTCGCCGCAAGGTTGGAAAAACAATAAAGAACTTGTTTTAGAATTTTATAATCAACGAAGAAGGCAAATCATAAAAGCAGAGCCTAACTCTGCCCATACCGCTTTAGCGTCGCTTGAAAAAGATTTCGAAGTTACAGTTATAACTCAGAACATCGATGATTTGCACGAGCGCGGTGGCTCTTCCCGCGTACTTCATCTGCACGGTGAAATTAAAAAATCCCGCAGCACACTTGACCATAATCTTATTTATGAAATCCGGGGCAGTGAGTTAACTCTCGGGGAGAAATGCGAGCGTGGAGCTCAGCTGCGTCCGCATATAGTCTGGTTTGGTGAGCCTGTTCCTATGATTGAAGAAGCTATTCGATATTGCATCGAAGCTGATATATTTGTTGTAATAGGAACATCAATGGTTGTATACCCTGCAGCGAGCCTTATTGAATTCGTTCCGAGTGAATCGGTTAAGTATATCATAGATCCGAGTAGGCCGGATATTTATTATCCTCCGCCTAATACAGTTTACATAGAGAAGAAAGCAACAGATGGAATGGAAGAACTGGTTAAAATCCTCTGTAATTAAAAAACCTCTTTTCATTTCTGAAAAAAGGTTTTCTGATAACTGCTAATAATAGAAGTTTAAAAATTATTTTACCTTCAACTCGATTTTATTTTCCATTTTTCTTTCCTTTGAATCATTCACCTTTGTAAATTCTACTTTCACATGACCTTCAGCATCTCTTTCAATTTTTAAATCTTCAGGCTTTACAACGTTTCCATTTTTTTTCATATCTTCTATAATAGCCTTCTTTATTTCATCATCGGTTTTCCCTTCAAGATTTAAGGAAGCATCATTTTTGTGGCGGGTTTTAACAAACTGTTCATTATTTCCGTCTTTAACACTTAATTCAAAATCTTTATTCTTCGTTTCATCTTCCATTCCGATTATTCCGGTAGGATGTATTTCAATCATCCGTTCACCTTGTGCATTCTTCTTGAAATCAATTGTAACAGCTTCTATTCCGGCTTCCTTCAATTGGCGGTCTAATTCTGCATTCACTTCAGCATCACTCATGTGTGTTGCATCTACATCAACTCTGAAAAATGAATGCAGAGCAGCTGCATAAAGCGGGCGCTTTGTCGTCTGGTTAAGCGGAAATATCTGAATGGCGGCGATGTCCTTTATTTCCTGTAACTGCTGCATGTATTTTTGCACATCCTCTTGTGATTTTGCTTCAAGTACAAGATTGTAATCCAAAAATGTTTTGTCGCCTTCAGTTTGCTCAACTACCGACAATTTTGATTTATCAATCCATGGAAGGGAGTTAATCCTATCAATAGCTTCGGTGCTTTGCTTAGAAACTTTCCAGTTAATGGCATTTCCAATTAATTCGTTTTGTGTAACAGGCACATTGCAGGCTGCAAAAACGACTGCAAGAAGTAAAATAGAATAAACAAGCTTAAATTTATTAATTGAAAAATAGTTTTTCATATTTTGAATTCTGTTTAATTTGAAATTGTAAGTTTTTTCAGAATTCAAATTATTCACCCAGTTTTCCACTTTTGAAAAAGTGTTTTCGTGATTTCTATTTTTCAGTTCCTGCCAGTATTTTTTCCCGGTATTTAAATTATCATTCATGTTTGAATTCTGAAATAAGTTTGAGAGTTTCATTTTCTAAATCTCCTAAATTTTGTGAACTTATTTTTTTGTAACGTATTTCCTGAGATGCCTCTAGTTTTATGATTTGTTCTTTTAGCTTCCCGCGTGCTCTGCTTAATCTTGATTTAACAGCTGAGAGACTTTTTTCATTCTGGATTTTTTTAATTTCCTCAATTGAAAAATCTGCCAGCTCGAATAGCAGAATACACGCGCGTTCTTTTGAGTTCAGCATTCCTAATGCATGATAAAGAATATTATTTTTTTCCGTTTGCTCAATCTCATGAAAAATTTCAGGCATTCTTGAATGATTTGTGTTTTCATCAATCGGAATAAATCTTTTCCAGAATGCCTTTCTCGTCTGATTGATAAACTCATTAGTTATTATTTTGAAGAGCCAGCTTTTGAACTTTTCTTTTTCTTTTAGCTTAGGAAAATTTTCAAGACCTTTCAAAACAGACTGCTGAAATAAATCTTCAGCATCTTCTATTGAAATGCGGAAAGTCAATGCCCTGCAATATTTTACTGCATCATTATAATGCGGGCGTAAATGCTCAAGAAATAAATCTGTATCGCGATACATTAATGTAGTTTAATAAAAATCCGGAATTAAAATATTTTAATACTTATTAGACGAAAGAAAAAGGGAAAAGTCGCAGATTTTTTGATTTGTATAAAATAAAAAAACCTGCCTGAGATAACCCGGGCAGGCTTCTAAATAAAATATTCAGTTGTTTACTGGCAGTTAAGTGAAAATGAAAATGCCGGATTAACTGTATTAATGGAGATATTATTTGCAAATATAGCCGATCCGTTATAATAGGTCATAAAATCATAAGTTCCGAATTCACCGCAATATTGTGTAAGACTTCCGTTCACCATGTATCCAAGATAATACCAGGCAGTTGTTCCTGAACGTTTATAATAGACAGGGAAACTAGGATGAATAACCACATCCGGGTTATTGATACACTTACCTGTAACAGTTCCTGTAATTGACTGAAGAGTCGGTACAGGATATGTTAATGCTAAGTCACCGCCGGAACATAAACTTATTGCATCACTTGTGTAAAGTAAATTACCATTATAGTAAAGTTTCATTTTCATACTTGCTGAAGGAGCATAATAGAAAGTGAGAGAATTGTCCGATGCAGGTTTAATAACAGTTTTATAATAAGTTTCAGTAGCTCCATTCACAAAATATAATTTTATTTCTAGAGGAACCTGTGAACATCCTCCTGTTTGATTGAAAATTATTTTTCTGCTTTGAGTACAATTTGCACCATTAAGATAATCCAGATTCCAATATGACAAATGCGAAGTATTGAATGAAATAGCTTTGTTTCCATTGCTTCCGGCTGCTACTACACCAATTTGTTCGTGAGCCCATTTTCCTGTTGATGTTTCATAGCTGAAAACAGGAATTGCTTCACCGATCTGGATATTTGCGCCTGACAGATTTACTGCGTTGTTCGGAATTTCAATTGTAATCTGAGGCTGAATACCCGGGAATTTTTTCGCTTCTCTTCCTGATGCGTCTTTTATTTCAAATAGCGCAAAACCTGCGCTGAACATTGCCGAGTCATTTATATTAAATCCACCCGGGAAACATCTTAATGCTGATTCCTTAGTAGGGTCAAAGTAAGCAATAGTTGCGCTTAATTGCCCGTTGAGATTTATAGGTGAAGGAGAATTATCTGTAATAATTGTACCTGCCGGAAGACGGATTTTAGAGACACCGCCGGTACCGTTTGTTAAAGTGGTAGCTAAAGTTACTTCAGAAGAAAGCACACCGCTGCTGTTACAAGTTCCTGCATTTCCCGTTTGAGAAATAGAAACTCCGTCAGGCGGATTTGCAATATTGATTACATACATATTATATGCGGAATATCCCTGTGATGTAATTGTGATCGGAAAGCTTGTTGTAAGATAACCGCCGGCAGAAATAAGCACTGATACATCATTCAAAGGCAGAGTAGTGCCTTCGGCTAAACCGAAAGAAATAATTCCGTTACTCGAAGTAAATGTTGTAGCAGGATTTTTTGCCAGATCTGTTATTTTGCCGGCATTAGTTCCTACGAATTTTACAGTAACATTAGGAGACGAAATTAAGGAAGAAGTTTTTGCATCTATAAAGGATATGGAGCCGCCTGTAGTAGGACCATCTGTATTGAATAAGACCTGAACATTCTCCGTAGGGCTTTTAATATCACAGCTTTGAAGATAGATTACTGATATGAAGATCAGTAGTATAGAAAAAATTGTATAAGTTAATTTTTTAATCATGTTTAATCGTTTAAAATTATTTGTGTTAATTGTTCAGTAACTAAAACCTGTTTTATAATATTATCAATTGAATTTATATGTTAATCCAAACATTACTACAGGATAGACTTTGAACCAGCTTATATTGCTTTGTACAATGTTAGCCTGTGTTGCTGTCGGAGCAATCAATCCATTTCCTGCCATTGTTACCTGAGGCTCGAACTGATAAATGGTGCCTATATCCATTGTGAATCCGAATTGTTTATAATTCAAAGGGTTTCCAATACCTATTCCTAAATAAGGATTTACTTTTGTAAATTCTGTAGTTGTAGTAACGTCCCCTAAATTATTTTTATCGTAAGTCTTTCCGTTGACAACATAAGTTTGCCCCGGAACTAATTTTGTTTCAACTTTATTGAGATTTATGAGCAGTCCGCCGCTGACTTTGAAAATAGAGCCGCCCGGAAAATAATCTACAAGGGCTGAAAAAGAGAGAAGTTTAGTATCGGCAGTATATAGATAGTCATCACCGGCTTTTCCGCCGTCAACTGCAAATTTAAAAAACTGACCGCCTGCTCTTACGTTAAAATCTTTTGCAATATTTGTTGTTCCGTCTAAGCCTATGCCCAGTGAGCTTAGTTTTAAGGTCAGAGCATAACTTCTGGCAGGTGAAACAAGAATAGTTTTAGGTTGTGAAAACGCATTAACAGTGAGGACTAATGAAAAAACAATTAAAAAGTATAGAACTTTCTTCATAGTTATTCTGGTTAGAGGAGTTAAATTTTGTGATTAAGTTAATTTAAAATATATTCGAATTCAAACTATTAAAGTTTTCTATGAATAAGATTAAAAAAATTGGGAGCCGGAACAGAATTAGTATATTAAAATACTATTTGGATAGGTATAAATACAACAATTCAAGATTATCATAAATTACGGAATTCGCAATACAAAAAAATATTCATAAACGTGTAAAGCCCAGAATTATTATATTATAAATCTGCAAAATAATATCTAATTTATACTATGGCACAGGAATTTATTCATTTACATAATCACACCCACTACTCACTTTTAGACGCAATTTCAACAGTTGACGGATTAGTAAACGCCGCAGTAGAAAATAATATGAAGGCAGTTGCGCTTACAGACCACGGAGTTATGTATGGTGTAATGGATTTTTATAAAAAAGCCCGTAAAAAAGGAATAAAGCCGATTATAGGATGCGAAGTTTATGTTGCTCAGGCTGCTACCCGTTTCGATAAAATCAAAAAAAATGTTGTAAGAAGTCAAGCTGAAGATGAACCGGCAGAAAATTCAGACGGACTTACATCTTCAAGTATTAATTACGCTCACCTTATACTTCTGGCAAAAGATGAAGTAGGGTATAGAAATTTAATTAAGCTTTGCTCAGTTGGCCATACCGAAGGTTATTATTATAAGCCCAGAATAGATTTAGACGTACTCAATAAATATCGTGAAGGATTAGTATGTACAACTGCATGTGCAGGGGGAGTTATTTCCTGCTACATTACGCGCGGAGATATGGAAACTGCACGTAAGATGACAGGTGTATATAAGGACATTTTCGGGGAAGACTTTTATCTGGAAATACAGGACCATCAGATGAAAAATGATGCTGAGCGCAAAGTACTTGCAGCAATGCCCAAGCTTGCTAAAGAGTTTGGTCTAAAATTAATAGCTACAAATGATGTTCACTATATAAAGAAGGAAGATGCAGTTGCGCATAATATTTATCTTCATCTGAGCGCAAAGCAATCTAAGATGGCTAATACATTTGACCTGACGAAAGATTTTAAATACGGAACGGACCAGATATATTTTAAATCTACAAAGGAAATGACTGATATCTTCCGTGATTTTCCGCAAGCAATTACATCGACACTTGAAGTAACGGAAAAATGTAATCTTGTTCTCGATACTTCAAAGAACCACATGCCGCGGTATCCTATTCCTATTACTGAAAAGGTTCAGACACTTGATGATTATTTGGAAAAGCTTTCGTTTGAAGGAATAAAAAAACGAAAACCGGATTTTGATAAAGCATATACAGACCGTATTAATTATGAGCTGAATGTTATCAAGAATATGGATTTTTCGGGCTACTTTTTAATTGTACAGGATTTTATTAATACGGCAAGAGAGCGCGGAATATTAGTCGGTCCCGGAAGAGGAAGCTGCGCTGGAAGCCTGGTATGTTATGCGGTTGGGATTACTGATGTTGACCCTCTTGAGTACGGATTATTCTTCGAAAGATTTTTGAATCCGGAAAGAGTATCAATGCCCGATATTGATATCGATTTTCAGGATGATAGAAGAGATGAAGTTATTCAATATGCGAAAGAAAAATACGGTGAGAATTCAGTTGCGCAGATAGTTACATTCAATAGATTAGCACCCCGTGGTGTATTAAAAGATGTAGGACGCGTTCTTAACGTTCCTTATACTGAGATAAATGAGTTAACAAA
Source organism: uncultured Ignavibacteria bacterium (assembly GCA_937974175.1). Classification (GTDB taxonomy): domain Bacteria; phylum Bacteroidota; class Ignavibacteria; order Tepidaquicellales; family Tepidaquicellaceae; genus JAFDZO01. Next base: position 34,441 of record CALJIG010000010.1, on the reverse strand, counting down.
ATGCATTCCTATAATTTTCGGTAAAGTAAAAAAACTTTCCGAATGTATGGAAGAAGTTCCGGACTTCAAAAAATATTTTGAGACAGGAACAGCAGAACAGAAAGCATCAAGAAAAAAGCTTTATGATTATTCCAGAACATTAGAGAATCTTAACAAAAATTCATCACTTCATGCATCAGGAATTGTAATAGCTCCTTCGGATATAACAGATTACGTTCCACTTGCAAAAGTTACAGGCGAAGATAATCTATTCTGCACGCAGTATGATATGAAGCTGCTGGAAGATGCAGGTATGATTAAGATTGACTTCCTTGGATTGAAGGAGTTAAAAATCATAGGAAAAATTCTTGTTTTAGTGAATGCTAAGTACAATATGGATTTAACTACGGCAAAAATTCCGCTTGATGATCCTAAGACGTATGAGCTTTTTTCCGCGGGTTCTACTATAGGTATTTTTCAGTTTTCAAAAAGCAAAATGAGAGAGTATCTTTCAAAGCTAAAACCGAAAAATATCAATGACCTTGCTGCTATGAATGCTTTGTACCGTCCGGGTCCGATGAAACTTATCCCTGATTTTATAGATAAACGTCACGGAAAAAAACCTATAACGTATCTTCATCCTATCCTTGAAAACTCATTGCAGGAAACATATGGTATTATCGTTTATCAGGAACAGGTGATGCAAATTGCACGTGAGTTCGCCGGATTCTCAATGGCAGAAGCTGATAATATGAGAAAAGCCATGGGTAAGAAGGATAAAGAAATTATGAAAGATGTAAAAGCAAAGTTTGTTAAAGGTTCGCTTGAAAAAAAAATGAGTAAGAAAATCGCCGAAGAGCTTTTCAAATTGATGGAAGACTTCGCTGACTATGGCTTCAATAAATCTCATGGTGTGGCTTATTCAATTCTTGCGTTTTATACTGCATATCTTAAAGCACATTTCCCGTTAGAATTTTTATCTGTATCGATGGAATGCAGAAAAGATGATGAAGTGGAACTTCAGCTTTTTGCAAACGAGTGTAAGAAAATGAAGGTTGATTTAAAACAGCCCGATGTCAATCTCAGCTTTATGGATTTTTCTATTAACTATAATAAGACTGATAAATATGTAGGAGAGATAAGATACGGGTTAAGCGCTTTGAAGAATGTTGGTGAAAAAGCTGCGATAAATATTGTTAACGAAAGAAAAGAGAACGGAGAGTATAAATCATTTGTAGATTTTTTAATAAGAGTTGACCTTCGTCTTGTAAATAAAAAAACAATTGAAAGCTTGATTCATGCCGGCGCATTTGATTCGATGGAACCAAACAGGAATAAACTGTATCTTAATTCTGAAGCTGCGGCAATTTATGCAGGTCGCCATAAGAATGATGCAGAAGTAATCGGGCAGGAATCTATGTTCGGAGCTGAACTTACTCAGCCAGACGGATACAGATGGAGAGAGTTTGAAGAGTACAGCGATGCAGAAAAATTCAACAAAGAAAAACTTGCCTTAGGATTTTACTTAACAGGACATCCATTGGCAAAATTTGAGAAAGAAATAAATCAGTATGTTGATTTGAGATTCGGAGATGAAGTTGCTGAAATTGATTTTACAAAAGTTCAGAAAGTAAGGATGGCAGGCGTTGTGACAGGTGTAGATGTAAAGCTTTCAAAAAAAGGGAGGCGTTTCGTAGTATTTACACTGGTTGATTTTACCGGAGACGGGGAGTGCGTTGCATTTTCAGATTTATTTGAGGCAAAGAGCCACTTATTTCAAAATGAAGCATTGGTAATTGTTGAAGGGAAACCCGAAGAAAACGGTGATAAAATAAAATTAACAATTGAAAAAATATATCCTATTGAAAGCCTGCATGAAATTTGCTCTAAGAATATGATGCTTATTTTAGATGAAAAAACCTTTGATACATCAAAGCTGGTAAAAATACATGAACTGGTAGATGCTAACGAAGGGAACTGTAATGTGTTTTTTCAGATTAAGAATAATGGTAGTTCAAAGATACTGAGGTCAAGATATAACAGGGTAAGGCCTCACTCGGAATTAATTTCCAACTTGAAACAAATTGTTGGAGAAGATAACTTAAAGCTAAATTAACCCCCGCCAAAATAAAAATTATAACAATTAAATAGAAAGGATATAAATAAAATGGCTCTTGAAATAACAGATGCAAACTTCGACGCCGAAGTTATAAATTCAGATAAACCCGTGTTAATAGACTTCTGGGCTGTATGGTGCGGACCATGCAAATTAATTGCTCCGGTAGTAGAAGAAGTAGCAAAAGAATACGAAGGCAAATTTAAAGTAGGCAAGATGGATATTGATAACAATCCTAACGTTGCAATGAAATACGGAATAAGAAGCATACCGACACTTCTAATATTTAAAGACGGTAAGGTAGTTGATCAGATAGTCGGCGCAGTTCCGAAAAATGTAATCACTTCAAAGATGGATACATTCTCAGGTGTAACAGCATAATTTTCTTCTAAGCGGCAGACTAAAAGTCTGCCGTTTTCTTTTACATAAATCATTTCCAAACTTAAAACACTTCTATGAAAACTTTCAACAAAATTTCCATAGTACTAATAGTGTTCTCGTTAATCTGTCTTTACTCTTGCGGGAAAAAAGACACTACCACTTCTGATTCAAAATCTACTGATTCCAAAACTTCAACTGATACTAAAAAAGAATCTTCGGGAAATACAGACTTGGGCTCAATTTCTGATTTTACTATAAAGTACGAGTTAACCGGAAAGGTTAAAGGTGATATGACTACTTACAAAAAAGGGAAGAGGATTCAGCAAAACTTAGTTATGGACATTCAGGGAGCTAAAATGTCCACTAAAAATTACTTCGATGATAAATATGCTTATATGGTGATGGATGTAATGGGAAAGAAAATGGGAACAAAGATTGATATCGGAAAATATCGCGAAGAAGGAGCTAAAGAGGGTAAAGATATTGACTATGGAAATATGGAAGCATATCTGAAAGATAAGAAAAAAGTCGGGACGGAAACTATTTTAGGAAAAGAATGTGATATTTATGAAACGGGCAAAGATGTTACAATATCCGTTTGGAAAGGCGGCTTGCCGTTAAGAATTTCCACTCCTGCAATGACAATGACTGCAGTAAGTTATGATACAAAAGCTGATATAAGCGAAAGTGAAATGGATCCGCCAAAAGATGTTGAGTATACTGATATGAGCGGAATGATAAATAAAACCAAAAAATAAATTATAAACCTTTATTAATTTTTCAAAGGCGTTAAATCAAAAATTTAACGCCTTTTTTATTCACCAATAATTTTTACCAGAACTCTCTTTTTTCTTTTTCCGTCAAACTCACCGTAGAAAACCTGCTCCCATGGACCAAAATCCATCTTACCGTTTGTAATTGCTACTACTACTTCACGCCCCATTATAGTTCTTTTTAAATGAGCATCTGCGTTATCTTCGTATCCGTTATGTTTGTATTGTGAGTAAGGTTTTTCCGGAGCAAGTTTTTCCAGCCATACTTCGAAATCATTATGCAGTCCGCTTTCATCATCGTTGATGAATACACTTGCTGTAATGTGCATTGCATTACAAAGCAATAATCCTTCCTTTATTCCACTTTCAGATAAACACTTTTCTAATGTTGGGGTAATATTTATCAGCTCTCTTCTTTCTTTTATATCAAACCACAGTTCTTTGCGGTAACTTTTCATAGTCAGTTAATTTTTTATTTAAAAAGGATTTTTGTATTTATAAAATACAGGTATAAGTTTAACAAGATTAGATTTTTCCTCATCGCTTAAAAAGCTTTTTAATGTTAGGTTAGGTTTATACAGGTGCGACCAGGGGTCAATATCAGTATAAACAAACCCTTCGTCGTCTAAAGCAATTGCTTCCACTCCTGCCATCTTATCCATTGAAATATCGGAATGTTCAGGCATAGGTAATTCAAAGGATTTAGTCATCACTTTTTTTATAGAAAAATCAGATTCAAAAATAATACAAAATATCTTTTTTGCTTCACGGTCTGTTCCGTATAACTTAAAATCACCCTGAGCACAAAGACCTGTAATAGAGCGTATGCCGAGCTTTTTTGTCGTGATAGTTTTTACATTATTGGTTTTTCTCTCTACAATATATAAATATGTACTGTCCGAAGATTGTGAGTTTGAGTCAGTTACATTTTCAAGCCCCATAAAGAAATAATTATCTGTTATACCCATTCCTTCAAAAGCAATATTATCATTTGTAAATTTAAAAATATTTTCCGGAATTGGAAGTTTCCTGACATTCATTAAAGTATCACAGTCGGTTATCGTTTTGTTAAATGAGAGTTCATATACTCCTTCAGTAATTTTATAATTTGTATACTGCGGAGGCTGAAGGTCATTATTCCCGTTATTACCTTCTATTGAAACCAGAATTTTATTCGTAACTCTATCGTAAACTATATCTTCAAAATCTATTTTTGCAAAATGCTGAAAAAAATATGCAGTTGATGAAAACTGAAAATGCAGTACTTGTGTATCGAATTTAGGAGGAGAAAAAGAATCATCTATTGATATCCTGTCAATTCTTCCATTATCATTTGCGCTGAGAAATAATTTTTTCTTTCCTTCTCTGCCTATGAAAAATAATCCTGATGTTTGAAGTGAATATTGTCCCGAAGAAGATTTCATCCAGATAGGGTAACCGTGCACGGGCTCAATTTCTCTGTCATAATAATTAGTGAATATTACATATATGATTATTAAAAATAGAGGAGTCGATATTTTAATCAATTGATTCATAAAAACTATGACCTTTTGCTTTCCAATAACATTAAAATACCCGCCACTGCAAAAAGAATTGAGGCTAAAATCATAGCAGCTTCGATTGAAAATACCTGCATTATAACATATCCGAGTATGGGAGAAAATAATCCGCGTACGCCTGTAAGAGTGACATGCACTGCCTGATAGTTTGAAACTTCGTTGTGCGGCGCATAGTATATTGAACTTAAATTCCACGCAATAGTTACTCCGCTCATTGCCGTTCCGAATAAGAAGAAAGAGAAAAATAAAATTTCTACAGGTGAGTTGTAAATTCCCCATAAAGGGAAGTACTTTGCTGCAAGTAAAGTAAAGGGGAAGAAAAATAAAATTAAAAACATATAACCTGAAAATTTTGTAGGATTATTAATACCTAAAAATTTACCCGATATAGGTGTAAAAATAATTAATGCTGTGTGGAATATTAATCCTTTTGCAAATGATATAGGAGTATAGGCAAGATGTAATCCATCGACCAGGAATACAGGAATTGCCGGACTGGAAATCATAAATGCCATTCCGTATATGAAAAAGTTGATTTCAAAAACTAAAAATCTTCGGTTGGTTTTTAAAATCCGGATTGAATTTCTTATAGGCAGAACCAGAATATCTTTTAGTAAAGTTAAATCCATGCTGAAATTTCTCTCTACTTTTTCTTTATCAACTTCAAAGGAGAAATTAAGCATCTTCATCAGATTAAAATACATCAGTATTCCAAGGACTCCGGCAACAGGGAAGAATATTTTATAAATATCATGGTTGAAATCAAGGAAGTATCCAAATACTGTAGCCATTGTAAGCAGGGCAGCAGTGGATAGACTTGATGCGTATGAATAAAGAGAGCTTCTTTTATCGGCAGTGTAATTATGTTTGTAAACAATATTCCATGTGGGAAGAAGTAAAGAATCAATAATACTCATTACAGCTATTGAAAAAATAAAAATAAAAGATGTATTGAATAATGGGATTAAAAATAAAAACAATTTGCCTGTACTTCCTATCAGAAAAGCGGTCAATCCGGGACGTGAAGACCGGTTTATTATTTCTGCTCCGTAGATAGAAAATAAAAATGCAATGCTAGTCATGAAAATCAATACAGTAACTTCAAAATTACTTGCTTCGAGGGATTTTTTCAGAATGACATCTTGTAGAAGCAGGATGCCGAGAGAGATTCCATTAAATAATTGAGAAATTAGGTGAAGACGAAAAGTTTTCCTTTCCAGCTGACGTTCTTCTAAGGAGTTATATTTCTCGATTTTCAAACTTCAAAAATTTACAGAGTTTCGGTTAACCCAAGTTCTTTATGAGTAATTTCAAGTGAAACTGACGGATATTTTTTATGCAGGTGTTTTGCAAGACTTTCGCTTGCGTAAACTGAACGGTGCTGCCCCCCGGTACATCCAAAACCGATCAAAAGATTAGAGAAATTTCTTTCAGTGTAATTATCAACTGCCATATCTATAATGTTATAGACATTTTCTAAAAAAGTTGTCATGAGAGTTTGTGTCTCAATGAAATTAATCACATCTTCTTCTTTACCTGTTTTAAATTTGAATTCTTCAAATCTGCCGGGATTGTGCATGAATCTGCAATCAAAAATAAATCCGCCGCCATTGCCGCTGGTATCAGCAGGCAATCCGCTTTTGTTATATCCGAAAGAATAAATAGAAACTTTTAATGACATAAATTTTTTAACTAATATTTAATATATTAATCATATATTATAATTAAATTGCATTAATCAATGGATACAAGATTTATAACAACTACTTTTGATATACCCGGTTGTAAAGTTACAAGGCATCTTGGTGTTGTACGCGGAGTAACAGTTCGTTCAAGAAATTTCTTTGCAAATATCGGAGCAGCTTTCCAAACCCTTGCAGGAGGTAATATTACTCTCTATACTGAACTTTGTGAACATGCAAGGCAGGAAGCATTTGATATTATGGTAAAGCATGCCGAGGAAATCGGTGCTAATGGAATTATTGGTATGAGATATGATGCCAATGAAGTAATGAACGGTGTAACAGAAGTGCTGGCATACGGTACGGCGGTTGTTTTAGAAGCAGCATAAAAACTATGGAATACTGGATAATAGATAATTTCAGAGAGAAAAAAAATCTTCGGGTTGCTATATATTTTCTCAGTTGTGTTATACTTTTTTTTACTTTGTACTATATTGTAAGTGATACAGCGCAAGATAACAACAATGTATATTATTATAATGATGGTTTCGTTAACTCAGTCAATATACTATATTTAATTTTTTTAACGATAACATTTCTCATATTTCTGTATAAAATATTATTTGAGTTAAAAATTATAAAATTTGAAATACAGAAAGTAAATAATTTAATCCTTCTTGTTTCGGGCGGATTTTTGGTAGCACTTTTGTTTTGGTATGAATTTAATTTTGTTATTTCCTTTTATCATGGAGATGTGAAGCTGATTTCAGGATACTTGATCGGTTCAAGTATTTTGTTGTCCATGTTTGTTACAATGTTGTTATTTAATAAGATCAAAAATATAACAGTTTTATTTTTTGTATTCATCGCGCTTGAATATGTACTGTTTGAATTTCTTGTTGCATTTATTGCCAAGTATGTAGATTTAATTTCGATTATTTATTGAAAGAGTTTTCCCTGCTCAGGAAAATTATCAAATAAATCTGTTCTGAGATAAACATTTGTATTATTTAAATTATATCTTTCACAATTTATTCTGAAAATCTGTTTTACTGTTTCAGCCCATTCACCTTCACCCCGCATTCTTGTTCCCCAGTCAGAATTATATAACTCACCGTCTCTTAAGTTTTTTATTCTGTTCAAAATCTTGTTTGCTCTTTCCGGAAAATTTTTATTAACCCAATTAATAAATAATTCTTTATTCTGCCAAGGGAGCCGAAGAATAACTCTTGCTGCGCTTTTAGCGCCGGCTTCTGCAGCAGATTTTATAACAAAAGGAATTGTATCATCTGTAAGACCGGGAACTATCGGCGCTATGTTTACATTAACATATATTCCTGCTTTCGATAAAGTTTCAACGGTTTGAAGTCTTCTTGAAGGAGTTGAAGTGCGGGGCTCCATTACTGAGGCTATTTGTTTATCCAAAGTGGGAATAGAAATTGTTACTGCTACTAAGTTTAATTTATTCAACTCTGTAAGTATATCTATATCTCTTTCTATGAGAGAATTTTTGGTAATTATACCTACAGGATTTTTATATTTTAAAAATACTTCAAGCAGTCTTCTGGTAATCTGTAGTTTCCTTTCCACAGGCTGATAGCAGTCTGTGTTGCCTGATAAAACGATTACCTGAGGTTCGTAGCTTTTGCTTTTGAATCCTTTTTCAAGTAACTCAGGAGCATCTCTCTTAACCATTATTTTTGTTTCAAAATCTAATCCTGATAAAAAACCAAGGTATTCATGAGTTGGCCTTGCATAACAATAAATGCATCCGTGCTCGCAGCCACGGTATGGATTTATACTGTAAGCAAATCCTAAGTCAGGACTGTCATTTTTAGATAAAATGCTTTTCGAATTATCATTAATGAATTGTGTCTGCGGCCGCCCTTCATCTTCATCCTTAGTGTGTTCAAGATATTCATCCAGTACTTCAAGTTTTATATCTATAAATCTGTTGCCGGGATTTAATTCCGTACCTCTTCCTTTAAAATCTTTCAAGCCCTACAATTTTATTAGAATAAACTTAAAATAAATACCATAAAAATAAAAGGTATTAAAAAATACGGTATGTTTAAATAAAAGAATTGCCTTCCTGAGTATTCCGCTCTCAAACGGATACAATTCTCAGGAAGGAATATGAAGGAAATAGAGGTGTAAAAAATTATTAAGCGGTTTTAAGTTTTCTCGCCTTTGATTTTTTGTAAATCAAAACTGCTATGTAAGTAAGAATTAATATTAATATCACTACGGGCATCAAAGCTATAAAGAAAGTTATCATACCCGAAAGAACTTCTGTAAACCCTTTAAGTCCTTTGCTGAATCCTCGTTCTATTTCGTAGAAAAATCCGCCGCCGGAAGATGTTATCATAAGTGAAGGCTCGTAAACAGAAACTGTTAGAGTAGAAAAATCAGATTGGTTCTTTAAATATTTCATTCGTCCCTGACTCTGTTCAATATTTTGTCTGACGCTTGATAATTTTTCTTCAACTTCAACAACGTCAACCAGCTTTGCAGTTTTTTCATTTAGCAGTGATAACAATCTTTTTTCAAGTTCTGCCTGTGTCGTCATTCTTGCCTGTAAATCAATATATTCAGATGTAACATCATTGCCGTTAATTTGTGAGTTCAGGACTTTTCCAAAGTTACTCATATCCTTTATCATCATATCATATTTATCAGAGGTAATTCTAATTGTTATAGCTCCTTGCTTTTTACCTGAAGCATTTACCTGTGAACTTGAGTTTGTAATAAATCCGCCGGCCTTTTTTACATAGTCATTGATTTGATTTATAGTCTCATCATATTTCTCGGTTTCAAGGTTCATTGTCCCTGTTTTTATAATCATTCTGTTCAGAACATCAGGAACGTCAGATACAAACTTAATATCGGGATTTGAATTTTCAGAAACTTTATCCTGCCTATCAGATAATGGAGCAAGTGAATTTAAATCTTGCAGCATAGTAAGATTCGGCTCAGGATTTACTGTTGCGGTTTTATCTGTTGAGTTTCCACAGGAATAAAGAGGAAGTAAAATTGTAAGGGAGAATATGAAAAATAGTTTTGAGATTTTCATAACTTTTTTCCTTTGATACTTTACAAAGGAAAAATTAGTTCCATGAAAATTTTACTGCGGGTAAAAAACCCGGAGAAAAAATTATCTCTCCGGGTTTAAATTACGAATTAACAATTGTTCGCCCAGGCGAATTACACTTCATAGTATAAATGGAATTCATACGGATGAGGTCTCAACTGAACTTCTTTTACTTCTCTGTTCATTTTGTAATCAATCCATGTATTAACAAAATCCTGTGTGAATACATTTCCTGCTTTTAAAAACTCGTGGTCTTTAGCAAGATTTTGCAGTGCATTTCTCAATGAATCAGGTGCATGATTTATCTTTGCTGCTTCAACTGCATCTAAATGATAAACGTCTTTATCCATCGGTGCACCCGGATCTATTTTATTTACTATGCCGTCAATACCTGCAAGCAATAATGCGCTGAATGCAAGATATGGATTTGCTGAACCGTCAGGACATCTGAATTCAACTCTCTTTGCTTTAGGGTTATCTGAATACATCGGGATTCTGATTGCAGCACTTCTGTTTCTCATAGAGTAAACAAGATTTACAGGTGCTTCATAACCCGGTACTAATCTCTTATAAGAGTTTGTTGTCGGGTTTGTAATAGCAAGTAAAGCCGGAGCGTGTTTCAATAATCCTCCTATGAAATGTAATGCCATTTCACTGAGCCCGGCATATTTATCACCTGCGAATAGCGGCTTGCCGTCTTTCCATAAACTGATATGTGTATGCATACCGCTTCCATTGTCACCGAAGATAGGCTTAGGCATAAACGTAGCAGTTTTACCTGCTGCCTTAGCAGTATTCTTTACAACGTATTTGAACATCTGTAAATCGTCTGCGCATTTTAACATTGGGCAGTATTTGAAATCAATTTCAGCCTGTCCTGCAGTTGCAACTTCATGATGCTGAGTTTCAACATCGATACCTGCAGCCATTAAATTCACAACCATTTCATTTCTTAAATCATTTGTAGAATCAGCCGGAGGAACAGGGAAGTAACCTTCTTTAATTCTGATCTTATGTCCTAAGTTTGCTTCGTGCTCAGTTCCTGTATTCCAGAAACCTTCTACTGAATCAATTTTGTACCAGCTTGAGTATTCATTTACATTGTAAGCAACGTGGTCTAAGATAAAAAATTCTGCTTCAGGTCCGAAGAAAACTGAATCGGCAATGCCTGTTGATTTCAGATACTCCAAAGCTTTTTTACAAATGTATCTCGGGTCCATATCATAGTATTGTTTTGAGATAGGATCGAAGATATCGCAGATCATGCTTAATGTCGGGACTTTAATGAATGAATCAATTTGAGCAGTTGAAGGGTCAGGTAAACAAAGCATATCTGATTCATTGATTTGTTTCCATCCTCTGATAGATGAACCGTCGAATCCGAATCCTTCATAAAAACTTTCTTCTGTTAATCTGTGGACCGGCACAGAAAAATGCTGCCATCCACCAACCATATCGGTGAATCTGAAATCAATCATCTTGATATCTTTATCTTTGATAAGCTTGAAGACATCGTTTATTTGTCCAAGCTTTTCTTTGTGTTGTTCTGCTGAGGCCATTTGGGTTAATTTTAATTTATAAATTTAGTTAATATTTTAATGAGTCTTTGTTCCGTTTTTATAATGTATGTCTAAATTCAAAGTTTCCTTTAATGTGCTTAATACGATGCTGGTACGTGTTGATTTCACTCCCTGCCATGATTGAATTTTTGATAACAGCTTTTCAAGTGTAGTAGTATTTTCAGTTCTGATTTTTAAAACATGCGAGCCTTCGCCGGTAATCGAATGACATTCAAGTATCTCTTTTGTATTCTGGCAATGTTCTATAAAGCTGTTGTAATATTTAGATGATTCACTTACTACAAATATAAAACCTGTTATATCGAAGTGTAGTTTTTTATGATTTAAAACGGCAGAGTATGAATTTATGTAACCGTGATTTTCAAGTTTGTAAATTCTATCAATAGTGGAAGGAAGCGATAACCCTATTTTTTCAGCGAGCTCATTTCTTTTTATATGGGCATTCTTTTGTAATTCGCTTAAGATCGAGTAATCAATTGCATCCAGTTTTATATCTTCGTTAAGTTTACTATGAGTCATACCTTATAAAATAAGGAAAATTAATTAATCTTCCTTACAAATTAAGGAAATTAAACTTTTCTGTCAATACATTATCTAATTCTATATGAATAATTGAATTGAAAAAGCGCTCTGACATCCGAATATTATATTAATTAAAACAAATAAAATGAAAGAATACCTGATTATGCTCTTAAACGGGCTAGTACTGCTTTTCTTATCCTTAATTCCTTATCTGATGGCCGAGCCGGAACACAGAAGCCCGACTGCTTTAATCGGTGTTGGTATCGGAATTTTATTGATAATCCTTTCCTTCCCCACAAAAAACGAAAACCATGTAACGGCGCATATCGGAGTAGTACTTACTCTTCTTGCTGCAATAGCTTTCTTTATTGTCGGAATAAAAAGAAACAATACATACGTGATAATTATGGCTGTGACTTCATTGATTTCCACAATTCTTTTCATCATGGGATTTATGAAGCGCAAAAAAGACAGAGCTGTCGGTGTTTAATTAATTTAACCCCACTATGCATTTAAGGGAGTTATTCAGGAAATATAAGTTAAAAATTTCTTTTGTCATTTTTCTCGTTACGGTAGAAAATTTAGCTTGGATACTCGAACCGTACCTAATTGGATTAGTCATCGATATCCTCATAGATAAAGAATATGTAGATCCGGCTGTAAATACATTTTGGCCTATTTTTGCCTGGATCGGTTTATATGTTGTAAACTCCGGTGTTGGTACATACAGACGTGTATTCGATACTAAATTATTTACATCTGTATTTACAAAAATTGCAACTTATGTTTCACAGGATTCACTTGAAAAAAATCTGTCTGTTTCACAGACTGCTGCGCGTGCAGAGCTTTCATATCAGTATGTAGCCTTCCTTCAATACAGGATGCCTGAAATAATCGACCAGCTCGTTGCTATCTTCGGAGCTGTAATAGCTATGTATCTTTTCGACTGGCGTATTTCATTAACCTGCGCTGTAATTATAATACCTTTATATTTCATTAATCATTTCTATGTAAAAAAAGTATCGGTTTATCAGAAAGAATATCATGATATGTATGAAGACGTTGTTGATATCATTTCTAAAAAAGACCCTAAGCACGTTGAAAAATATTATTCGGCTTTAGCAATACCTCAGATAAAAATTTCTAACTGGGGCGCGCTTAACTTCAGCCTTATGCGGGCCGTACTTCTCTTAATTTTTATGTCTGTTATTTACATCTCTATCGATCTTGATGAGTTTTCTGCCGGAGAATTATTCTCCATCGTGGCATATCTCTGGACTTTCGTTACCGCTTCCGAAACCTTACCCGAGCTACTTGAAAGCTGGACTTCGCTGAAGGATATTTCACGAAGATTAAAAAAAGAATAGGACTACAAAATAAATAAAGGTTTTTCAAAACTATGTTAAGCCTCAATAATAAAGTTGCTGTTATAACCGGTGGTGCAAACGGTCTTGGTAAAGCTCTCGCAAAAGAATTATTCTCTCAAGGATTTAACCTTGCATTAATTGATATTGATGAAACTGCTTTGCAGAAACTCAAATCTGAATTACGAAGTGAATCTCAAAAAATAACTACTCATTTATGCGATATCTCCTCTGAAAATTTAATTATAAAAGTACGAGATGAAGTACTTATAGAACACGGGCGTATTGATATTCTAATAAACAATGCTGGGGTTTCAATGAGTATGAATTTTGATGATACAGCATTACTCGACTTCCTGAATATAATAAACGTAAACTTCCTTGGTACGGTATATTGCACTAAACATTTTCTTAGTGATTTAAAAAAGCAAGCTGATAGCAGAATAGTAAATATTATTAGCACTTTTGCTCTGTTGGGTTTCCCGGGAAAATCTGCCTATGCTTCATCTAAAAGCGCGATAATGGGATTTACAAATTCTCTCCGTACAGAGCTTTACAACTCATCCATAAAAGTCTGTCTGGTAATTCCGCCTCCTCTAAGCACAAATATTGTAAAATCCGGTAAACATATGAACGATGCTGACAGAAAAAAAGAAGAATCTTATTTGAATAAAAATGGTATGCCTTTAGATAAAGCTGCACAAAAAATTATTTTAAAAATTAAAGCCGGGAAATACAGAATAGTAATAGGAGGCTTAGTCAGGTATCTGGATATCGCAGCGCGATTCTTTCCTTCGATTATTCATGCGATAATCGGAAAAAAGTAAAATACTACTAATTATTATGTTCGGATTGGAATTGATTGTACAAATTAAATACTCTATCTATTAGTAATACTACTTACAAATAAAACTATGCTTGAACTAAGACCTACCTGTGAGAACTGTAATAAACCACTTCCATACAATGCTGATAATGCTATGATTTGCTCTATGGAATGTACATTCTGTGATGTATGCGCTAAAGAACTATTAAAAAATGTCTGCCCTAACTGCGGCGGGGGATTTCAAAGAAGACCTATAAGAACTGCCGAAAAGATAAAAGAAGTGCCGGCTTCAACAAAAATTGTTCATAAACCTGTTGACTTGGACGCTCATAAACAAATGCTGGAACGCCTTAAAGCGCTGCCGGAAGTAAAACAGAAATTGCAATATTGAACAATTCAGAATTCAAAATGTAGAATTCAGAATTATTAATTGAATAAAGTTTTCAATTCTGCATTCTAAATTCTAAATTCTGAATTTTAAACTAGTCTTCAAGCACCCTGCAGCTAAACCCCAGCGAGTTTATTTTCTCCATTATAAAATTCTCGTCAACTGTATCTTCAATCATATCACAGTCGATTTCTACTCTCAGCACTTTATCAACATCTTCTAAATCTACCGTGCAGTCATGTACTCCGTAAACGGAATTCATTATAATCTGCACATAAGATCTTTGAAACTCGTTTTGAATATTTGTTTTGAAAACAAGAACTGTTTGGCAATCCAGGCCCGTCATTGTTTTGAGTTGTTTAATTTTTTAAATGGCAATTTTGTATGGAACTCCGCTCCGTTTGTATTGGAGCGGATATATCGTGCGAGATATTTCTAATTTATATTTACGGTGAAACTCTTCTTAAAGTTTTCCTTAAAGTGCTGCTTTTCTTCCTCGCTCATTCCTTTCATTTTTTCGCCCATTTTTTCCTTCCAGTCCCGGCACCTGTCTCTTCTTTTATCTCTTCCCCAGCCTCCTCGGCCGAAACCACCAAAAAGGATTTTGGATAGTATCAATAATCCTATTGTCTGCCAGAAAGTTAAAACGGGTCCTTGGAACAGCAGCGGTATCAGCGAGTTCCATAAAGCCATTGTAATAAGTCCGCCTACCAGCAAAAATATTGATGCAAAGATTATAAACTTAAGTACTTTTAATAATTTTTTCATAAAGATATTGTTAACTTTTAAATAATTCGTTGTATAATGTCTGAAGCCTCTCCCTCAGATAAAGCACTGCATAACGTTTCCTTGAAATCACCGTCTTCAATGGAACTCCTGTTTCTTCGGCAATTTCATTCAGGCTTTTGCCCTCCAGCTCATGCATAATAAAAGCCCTGCTCTGGTTTTCCGGCAGCTCGTCAAGTGCCTCGGCCATCAGGTCAATCATTGCTGACTGAAGCATTTCATCTTCGATTGAATTTTGCATTGCAGGCAAAACGTCGGCAAGCATAAGCACTTCATTATCAGAGCCGCTCATTGAAAACTCATCTTCAAGCGAGAGGGTTTTCTTTTTGCGGTATAGGTCATTTATTTTATTGCGCGCAACGGTGTATAGCCATGAAGCCAGCTTTTCAATCGGCTTCATAAGTCTTCGGCTTTCAATCAGCTCGAAGAAAACATCCTGCAGAATGTCCTCGGCCTCTTCGCCGGCAGGGACTTTGCTTTTGATAAATGAAAGCAGCTTTGCCCGTTCGGATTTCACCGTCTCGCCAATCTCAGCATTCTGAATATGCATAACATCACTATGTAAAACTGCTTCTTCCATTTCTGCGGGAGGTTCCTTTTTCATTATACTATTATAGACGTATGAACGAGGAAAATACTTTAAAGTTATTTGGTCGGATTTTGGTCGGATTTTGGTCGGGTTTTGTTTCGCCACAAAATCTCTAAAACTCAAAACAACACAAAATTCCGCTATTTCACTAATCGCAATTTCACTATTTGAAAAAAGTCGGATTTTGGTCGGGTTTCTGAGCGAAGCTCAGTCCCGTCTTTAGCGGGATGTTTCGCCTCAAAATCTCTAAAACTCAAAACAACACAAAATTCCACTATTTCACTATTCGCAATTTTACTATTTGAAAAAAGTCGGATTTTGGTCGGGTTTTGTTTTTCCCGAACCTGACAGTTTTTCAATCCTGTCAGGTCATTAGACCGCCCCCTCAGTCCCCCTCCTTAGCAAGGAGGGGGAAGCATTGTGTAAAAAGTCGGGAAATGGTCGGGTTTCCTGAATACAAATTATTATTCATCAATCTTGACGGATTTTTGACGGGTTTTTCTCTCCCCGATATTGTAATAACAATTCGCCTGGTTGAACTTCGGTCTCCGATATTTTCATTTCTGTTTTTGGTCGGATTTCTGAGCGAAGCTCAGTCCCGTCTTTAGCGGGATGGTCGGGTTTTCTGTTAATTGATATAGAGGCAATTTGCCGCAGATAATTTATATCAATTAAAAACAAAACGGAAGTGAGTCATCCCTATTACTACTAATAGGGAGATTTTTTTTTTTGTACCTTGCGGGGATTTGAAAAAAGTTGTCTGTTATGAATAAGTTTTCAGCACATACAATGTTGATATTATCAGTACTTATTCATATATTTATAATAAGAAACTTTTTTGCTAAATAAGAGTTAACAGAAAAACATCAAAACGAGGTCTCAAATGAAAACCCTGCTCGTTACAATTTTACTATCCCTTTCCTCAATTTATTCATACTCTCAAAGTTCAGAACAATGGGTTGCACGATTTAACGGAACAGGAAATACTTACGACGCCGTTAATAAATCTGCAGTTGACCGGTTCGGCAATATTTATGTATCCGGTTACACAAATAGTCCTGGCAATAATATTGATTTTTGCGTGTTAAAATATAATTCTTCGGGAGTTCTTCAATGGTTTCGAACCTACGATGGTCCTGCTCATTCAATCGATGATGCGTATTGGATGACAGTAGATATTGACGGAAATGTTTATCTTTCAGGAAGAAGTGATTTAAATACTCCCGATATGATTACAATTAAATACAGCCCTTCAGGAGATCTATTATGGATTTTGGGTTATGGAGGTTTAATAGCAACGGATAATTATAACAACGTATATATTTGCGGCGGAAATGCAGACCCGAACGGTAAAAATAATCTAATAGTAAAAAAGTTTAATTCCTCAGGCACACAGCTCTGGGAAAATAGTAACAGCTCGGCAGGATCTTACGCTTTAAGTTTAGAATTAGATGAGTCCGGAAATATCTACGCTGCCGGTGAAATAAGCCGGGACTCTAGCGCTGAAATCGCAACATGGAAATACGATACGAAAGGTAATCTTATCTGGGAAGTTTTTTATCAATATTCTGCAAGAGCATATTACAGAGGAGTATTCCTCAAAACTGATATTTCGGGAAATGTTTATGTTGGAGGGGAAAGCACAAGTTTAGGACTTACTGATAATGATTTTGTAACGCTGAAATATAATTCCGCGGGCGAGCAGCAATGGGCGGCAATATATCACGGCTCTTTTTATAACACTCAATATATAAGAGGAATGGCAATAGATGCCGAACAAAATATTTACATTACAGGGGCAAGCCATTCTGACTTTGCAACAATAAAATATAATTCAAACGGTGAGCAGCAATGGGTAAATTTATATAATGGTGAAGCAAATAATCGAGATGAAGTATATGGAATAGCAGTTGATACAGAAGGAAACTCTTATGTTACAGGCTGGAGCATGGCACCTGAAAATATGGACTGCGTAACAATAAAGTACAATAGTTACGGTGTGCAACAATGGAAACAAGCTTATCATAGCTCTGTGCCAGGCACTAATTGCACAAATTCAATTCTTATAGATTCTTCGGGTAATATTTATGTAGCAGGGTTCAGTGAGGGAGAAGGTAGTGCAGCCGATATATTATTAATAAAGTACGGACAGACAACTGAAGTAAATCCTGTATCATCGCAATTACCGACAAAGTATTCACTTGCGCAAAATTATCCCAATCCATTTAATCCGAATACAACTATAGAATTTACTTTACCTGAAAATACTTTTGTAACTTTAAAGATATTTGATGTTACAGGAAGGGAAATGAATACATTAATAAATGAAAACATGAAACCCGGTTCATACAGATACAATTACAACGGTCTTTATCTCGCAAGCGGTACATATTTCTATAAGCTTCAGACAGCAGGATTTACAGAGACGAAGAAGATGGTGCTGGTGAAGTAGGAAAAATCAATATTCTCTTATCAAAATTTCAGAATAAAGTAATTCGCAGAACTTTTGGATATTTTTTTAATCTTTCAGAGTATAATTTATAATAAAAGGAGGTAAACATGGATACAATAAAAGTAGAACGTTCAGGTGACAGGCAATTTATTAATATACCCGCGAAATACGAACTTAAGGAAAAGGAAGTTTATATTAAAAAAGTAGGAGAGTCATTAGTAATACTTCCGAAACATAAACTTACTAAAGATTGGTTTGAGAATTTAAATAATTTCAGTGATGATTTTATGAAGGATAGAGAACAGCCTGAGCATCAGGAAAGGGAAGCTTTTGAATGAAGTATTTACTTGATACAAATACTTGCATTTATGTAATAAATAAAAAGAGCAAAACTATTCTCAATAAACTTTCGGAAATTGAAATCTCTGAAATGGTGATTCCTTCCTTACTTTAATTTAAATATGAAAATCCTTTCAGCAGAGTACGTTAAAAGCGCCGTGCGGATGGCGCAATGCCCCGAGCCTACTATTCCCGAGTTTGCCTTCATCGGCCGCTCGAACGTAGGGAAGTCGTCGCTTATCAACATGATTACGAATAAAAACGGACTTGCAAAAACATCGGCTAAGCAGGGAAAGACCGTTACGATAAATCACTTCATCATTAATAAAGACAACAAAGATAAAAACAGCAAGAGCTACTATCTTGTTGACCTGCCCGGCTACGGCTATGCATCCCGCTCTATAAAAATGCGTGAGGCATGGGAAAAAGCTTTATGGGAATATGCCACAAAGCGCGAGAACTTAAGATATTTATTTATACTTATTGACTCCAGAATTCCTCCGCAGAAAATAGATATCGAATTCATTAATAAATGCGGCGAGAACGGAATACCGATAGTGCTTACGTTTACAAAAACGGATAAAGAAAGCGAATCGAAGATAAATAAAAATATAGCTGCGTTTAAAGAAGAGCTCGGCAAATACTGGGATGAGCTTCCTATCATGATTGAAACATCATCGCTAAATAAAAAAGGCAAGCCGGAGATATTGAGATTTTTGGACTCTAACCTTTCTTAATTTAATATTTAAGAAATTAGAACACAGATGCTTATGATTTTTATGATGTCACTGATATTTTAGAAAATCATTAGTTAGTAATTTTAATTTGTGCTTAAATCTGTGTCATCATATTTATCATAACAAATCGATTCCCCACCAGCAATTAAATTAAGGAACACAGATGAATATGATGGTTATGATTACACAGAATACAGCATTCGTAAATTCTTTTTATAAATAATTATTAATTGATTTTTAATCTGTGTCATCATATATATCATAACAATCTGTGTTCCTGTAAGAGTATAAAAATTCCCCCCAACAAAATCCATTTTATTTCGTAATAAAACTAATCATTTTACACTCTAAATTCTAAAATCCCCAAATGAAAAAGTTTCTAATTCTTGTTTCCATTTTCATCTATTCCTATAGTTTTGCCCAATCGGTATTATGGATGCGTTATCCTGCAATATCACCCGACGGGCAGACAATTGCATTTGAATACAAAGGCGATATTTACACAGTGCCCGTTTCAGGCGGCAGCGCTTCTCCGCTGACAATACATGAAGCTTATGATTACATGCCGGTCTGGTCACCCGATGGCAGAAGCATTGCTTTCGCATCTGACCGCAGCGGTAACATGGATATCTATTTGATTTCTTCCTATGGCGGCACACCGAAACGAATGACATATTATTCTAACGGAGAATCTCCGTCAGCATTTACTCCCGACGGACAAAATGTGATTTTTAGCGGAGTAAGAATGGACTTAAATACATCGATGAGTTTCCCAACAGGAGCATTGCCCGAGCTGTACAGTGTTTCAATCGATGGCGGACCTGTAAAACAGATTTTAACATCTACATGCGAAGATGCAGTTACGGATAAATCGGGCAATAGAATTTTATTTCACGATAGGAAAGGATATGAAGATAAATGGAGAAAGCATCATACATCTTCATTTGCAAGAGATGTATGGTGTTATGATAAAACGAATGAATCATTTACAAAGCTTACGGATTACATAGGTGAAGACAGAAATCCGGTTTTTTCACCTGATGAAAATACGGTTTATTATCTCAGTGAAAGAAGCGGAACATTTAATGTGTGGAAGATGGATACCAGAAATCCTTCCAATACAACTCAGTTAACAACTTTTGAAAATCATCCCGTAAGATTTTTAACAATATCGAAAGACGGTACATTATGTTTTTCATGGGACGGAAAAATTTATACAATGAGAGACTACAGCCAGCCGAGCGAAGTAAGTGTACGTGTATCGCTGGAAGATAAATCGAATCCTGAAAGCTTAATGACATTTAATAACGGCGCTACTGAAATGGAACCATCACCTAACGGAAAGGAATTTGCTTTTATTGTAAGAGGGGAAGTGTTTGTTGCTTCAGTAGAAAGCGGATTAACAAAGAGAATTACAAATACTCCGGGGCAGGAGAGAAGCGTTTATTTTTCTCCTGATGGACGCAGTTTAATTTATGCATCTGAGAGAGATAGTATCTGGGGAATTTATCAGACAACTATCGGCAGAGAAGAAGAAGGATATTTTTTTAACTCTACAATTTTAAAAGAAGAAGCGATAGTAAATAACGGAAAGGAATCTTTCTTCCCTAAGTATTCACCTGACGGAAAAGAAGTTGCATACCTTGAAGAAAGAACTGCGGTAAATATTATAAATCTTGAAACAAAAGAAATAAGAAATATTTTGCCGGCAGAGAAAAACTATTCTTACTCAGATGGAGATCAGTGGTTCGACTGGTCGCCGGATAGCAAGTGGCTTTTAGTACATTTCCTTGATGAGAACCAGTGGCAGACACAGATAGGACTGGCAGATGCAAGCGGTAAAGAGCCGGTAAGACAATTAACTCATACGGGTTACGATAACTACAGCCAGAAATTTATGATGGGCGGAAAGATGATGATGTATTTCTCCACTGAAAACGGTTTGCGCAGCGCAGCTAACTGGAGCCAGCAGACAGATATATACGCAATGTTTTTTAATCAGGAAGATTTTGATAAGTTTAAACTGAATAAAGAAGAATATCAGATACTAAAGGAGAAGGTAGAAAAGGAGAAGAAGGATAAAAAAGAAGAAGTAAAAGATGAGCCGATAAAATATAACTTAGAAAATATTGATGACAGAAAAGTAAGGCTTACCACAAATTCATCGGAGATTGCAGATGCAGTAGTTTCTCCGGACGGAGAGAAAGTTTACTATCTTACAAAGTTCGAAGGAGGTTTCGATTTATGGGTGAGAAAAATACGAGAAAACGAAACTAAAACTCTTGCAAGGCTTGGCACAGGCGGCGGCGGTTTGATGATAGATAAAGAAGGAAAATTTCTTTATGTAATAAGTGACGGCGGTGCAACCAGAATAAGCGCAGAGTCAGGTGAAGTAAAACGGCTTAGCTTTAATGCTGAAATGAATATGAACGCTGCTGCGGAAAGACAATATATTTTTGAGCACATGTGGAGGCAGGTTGTAAAGAAATTTTATAAGACAGATTTGCATGGAGTTAAATGGGATTTCTATAAAAAAGAATACGCGAAGTTTTTACCTTATATTAATAATGACAGGGACTTTGCTGAAATGAGTTCAGAAATGCTTGGGGAACTGAATGCATCGCATACGGGCTGCCGGTATAATTTCAGAAATAATAACGGAGACCAGACAGGGGAGCTCGGAGTATTTTATGACCAAAGCTATAACGGTAAAGGCATGAAAATAATTGAAGTGATTGAACGCGGACCATTCCAGAGCGCTTCATCCAGAGTAAAAGCCGGTACTGTAATTGAGAAGATTGACGGTGTTGAGATTACAAATGAATATCCATTAGACAGACTGCTGAACAGAAAAACAGGCAAGTATACTCTGCTGAGTTTGTATAACGAGTCAACCGGTGACAGATGGGAAGAAACGATAAAGCCGATTTCATGGGGCGAGCAAATGGAATTGTTATATCAAAGGTGGATAAAACTTGAGCAGAAATTAACGGATAGTTTATCAAACGGAAGACTTGGATATGTACATGTAAGAGGAATGGATGACCCCAGCTTCAGAAGAGTGTTTGATAAAGTTATGGGTGAATATCAGGGAAGAGAAGGCTTGATAGTTGATACAAGATTTAACGGCGGCGGAAATCTTCATGACCAGCTTGCAGTATTTTTAAGCGGAAGAAAGTACTTTGAATTTCTTCCCAGAGGACAGAGAATTGGACATGTCCCTTATATGCGATGGATAAAACCTTCGGCTGTAATAATGAACGAAGGGAATTATTCTGATGCGCATTTATTTCCTGTTGCTTATAAAGAGCTTAACATAGGTAAAACTATCGGTATGCCTGTGCCAGGTACGGGAACCTCGGTGTGGTGGGAAACATTGCAGAATCCATCATTGGTATTCGGTATTCCGGAAGTGGGATACAGATTATCAAATGGAACTCTTACAGAGAACCAGCAGCTTGAGCCGGATTATATGGTGTTCAATAAGTATGAGTTGATTTCAAAAGGTGAAGACCAGCAGCTACAGAAGGCGATTGATGTATTGCTTAACAGATAAGTACAAACCTTACGAAGCTACCGCTAAAGCGGGACAAGTTCAACTTCGTAATGAGTTCGACTTTATAATAACAAAAAAGGCAGAGGAAATTTTCTCTGCCTTTTTGTTTTATATAGATAAAAATTTTTTAAATTTTATTATACCTTCTCTACTTCTTTTTTACCAAGTAATCCGGTTGGTTTTACCAATAGAATTATTATAAGAATTGCAAATGCTATAGCATCACGATATGTTGGTGACAGATATCCTACTGTGAAAGTTTCAACTAATCCTATTACAAGACCGCCTAAAACTGCACCCGGAAAATTACCTATTCCTCCGAGTACTGCAGCGATGAATGCTTTCAAGCCGGGAAGAATTCCCATAAGAGGGTCAATACTTGGATAGTTTATGCTGTATAAAATTCCTGCTGCTGCTGCTAAAGATGAACCAAGAACAAACGTAAACGAGATAACATTGTTGATGTTAATTCCCATTAATGAAGCGGCAGTAAGGTTGTTTGATACTGCTCTGATTGCCGTTCCGATTTTTGTTTTTTGCACAACTTGCTTTAAGCCAAGCATCAGTAATAAAGAAGAAACTATTACTACAATTTGATTTGAGCCGATGTTTGCTCCGCCAATATTAAAGTTAACGTTATTTATAATTGTCGGAAAAGATTTAGGGTCTGCACCGAATACTAATTGCCCCGTGTATTGCAAGAATAACGAAACGCCGATTGCAGTTATTAATACAGTCAGCTTTGAAGCAGAGCGTAAAGGTTTATAAGCCAGCTTTTCGATTGTAACTCCGATAACAGCGCAAACTGACATTGATAAAAGCAGTACAACTAGAGCTCCTACTATAGAACTTTCATTCAGCCCCATCATTCGGGCGATATAAAATCCGCTGAATGCGCCAAGCATAAAAATCTCACCGTGGGCAAAATTGATAAACTTTAAAATTCCGTATACCATTGTATAACCCAGAGCGATCAATGCATAGATCGCTCCGAGAGATAAACCGTTTATTGTTTGCTGTAATAGTTCAGACATTTTTTAAATAGTGAAATAGTTAGATAGTGAAATAGTGTCCATTCTTATTGCTTATTTTGAAAACGTAAAGTTTTTTCTCGTTGTGGAAGCGATTTTTGTAATTTCCAATGCTTCTTGAGTAATTTCATTCAATTTTGATTCTGGAAAAATTTTTGATTCCGAAAGTAGCTCTAACCAATAAATTGTTTCATCCGCTTCTTCAACAACTATGCAGAGTTTTGCATAAAATTCTTTAGAAGATCTTGCTCTTGTTGCCGCTCTAAAGTTAGCTCCTATGGAGGTTGAACATCTTAATAATTGTTTTCCAATAATTCTGGCTTCATCAGTTCTTGGTAAAGCCTGAAACAGTTTTATAACTCTTAATGAAAATTTTTTAGTTCTTTCTCTGAACTCATCATTAAAACCCATAAGAAAAATTAAATTAGTATGTAGAGTGTAGCAAACACTATTTCACTATTTAACTATCTCACTATTTTAAATTACGGAGCAATTGTTTCTTTATACTTAAATTTTCCGTCTTTGATTTCCAATACTACTGCAGGTTTTACAGCATTTCTCATTTCGTTCATAGTAATATTTCCTGTTACGCCCGGGAAATCTTTTTCTTTAGCAAGTTCGTTCTTAATTTTTTCGCCTTCTGTTGAGTTAGCTTTTTTGATTGCATCGAATAACATCATACCAGCATCATAAGCTAAAAAGCTCATTGCATCGGGTTCAGAATTATACTTTGCTCTGTATTTTTTTATGAACTCCTGAATTTTTGGATTTGGATCTTCTGTAGAAACGTGTGTTGAAAAGAAACTTCCTTCCAATGCATCTTTTGCTTTACCTTCTGTGAGTTTTTCAGATTCCCATCCGTCACTTCCGAAAAGAGGGATAGTTAATCCGATTTCTCTTGCCTGAATTGAAATTAAGTTTACATCTGTGTAGTATCCGGGGATGAAAATTGCTTCAGGATTTTTTGCTTTTATACTTGTTAACTGAGCTTTAAAATCTTTATCGCCGTTTGAATATTTTTGCTCTTCAATAATTTCTCCGCCCATTTGTGTGAAGATCTTTCTGAAGTTTTCTGCAAGTCCTGTTGAATAAGCATTTTTCTGGTCAACAAGCATTGCAATTCTTTTTACTTTCATCGAGTTCAAAGCAAACTTACTCATTACCGTTGCCTGGAACGGGTCAATGAAACATACTCTGAAAATATAATCACCGATTGCTGTAACTTCGGGATTTGTGGATGCGGGTGAAATCATAGGGATTTTATTTTGCTGGCAGATTGGCGCGCCGGCTTTACTTCTTGAAGAAGCAACTTCACCGATGATAGCAACGACTTTATCTCTGTTGATTAATTTTTGAACTACGGTTTGTGTTTCCTGAGGTTTTCCCTGATTATCTTCCGTTAATAATTTTACCTGTTTGCCTAAAAGTCCGCCTGATTTATTAATTTCTTCAACTGCTAATTTTAATCCGTTATCCGATGATATTCCGAATGTAGCTTCACTGCCTGTTAATGATGCAAATTGCCCGATTAGAATTTCATTTCCTGTGCCGCTTTTATTGCAGGAATACAGCGTAAATCCTATTGCAATAAAAATTGCAGCTATAGAAAATTTTGCAAATTTTTTCATTGTGAAATTAAATAATATGATTTGAAAATATTTTTTGAAAAATACCTTAATTTGATTATAAAAACAATTTCAATACAAGTTTTAAAAAGGAAAATAGTTAGTTATTAAGTGGATTAGCTTAGTTCATATTTAACTTTTTGACTATTTAAAAAATATCTTTTTTAAAACAGACTCATGCCGCTCCGTGACGGCAGAGCCGGCACATGCCGTATAAGACTAAACAATTCAATGAAACGAATTGTTTAGTCTTATACGGCATCTGAACCTACGGTTCAGGGAGCGGCATAGTGCGTGGCCTGGAAGTCGCAATAAAGAGTATGAAGAGTATATTAAGGTATTCAAATCCAATTTAATCTATTCCCTGCATATAGGGGAAATGTTGGTTTTCACAAGGCTCTTCTTCATTGTATTTCATTGCAAATAAGGTTATTTTAAGGGTTTATAAAACTAATAAATTAATTCAATATCACGATATAGAATAAGAGCAGGATTAAACGAATAAATGAAGTTACAAAAAAGCAATCTCACGGGAAATCAATCTGATAAACCAAATGACAACAGAAGACGGCATTACAACAGACCAAGACCCCAATCTGTAAATCAACCAAAAAAGACTTTGCCTGAAAATCCAACGCAGCCGCAGCAGAAGAAGGAACCAACTCAGGAACGCAGACCGGCTAATAATTATCCGCTTGTTTCAGTCATAGTGCCGCTGCTGAACGAGGAAGATTCGCTGCAGGAGCTCGCGCAAAAAATTGAAAATGTTTTTTCAACCATAAATTATAATTTTGAAGTAATATTTGTAGATGACGGAAGCACGGATAAATCGTTTGATGTAATCCGTAATCTTCATAGGAAGAATCCCAGATTTCATTGTATAAAATTCAGAAGAAACTACGGGAAATCGGCTGCGCTTGCAAAAGGATTCAGAGCTGCTAAAGGAAGTATAGTAATAACAATGGATGCTGATTTACAGGATGACCCGAATGAAATTCCTGAGCTGATTAACATGATAAACTCAGGTTACGATTTAGTTTCAGGATGGAAAAAAGTAAGGTATGACCCGTTCATAAAAAAATATACATCAAGATTTTTTAATTACGTTACATCAAAACTTTCAGGTATTCGCCTTCATGATTTTAACTGCGGACTGAAAGCATACAGAAAAGAAGTTGTAAAGACTGTAAGAGTTTACGGCGAAATGCACAGATATATTCCTGCAATCGCTCACTTATCAGGATTTAAAGTTACAGAGAAAGTTGTAAAACACCATGCAAGAAAACACGGTAAGACTAAGTTCGGACCGGGCAGATTTTTAAGCGGGTTTTTTGATGTGCTTACTCTTACGTTCACTCATAGATTTATGAAGAAGCCTTTGCATTTCTTCGGAGCATTAGGAATGATGAGTTCAGGTTTGGGAACATTAATCAGTTTATACCTTATAGCACTAAAATATTTTGAAGGCCAGAGTCTTAGTGACAGACCTTTATTTCTCGGTGGAATATTTTTAATAATAATTGGTGTGCAACTGTTTTCTATAGGACTTCTTGCAGAAATGATGACTAAGTACAATGAAAAAGACGATGATGTTCAGATTGAAAAATTATTTTAATTTTACTTTTTAAAAAATCTTTAATTACATCTTAAATATAATTAATGAAATTCGCTTCGGTAAGTGATAAGGCTAAGATAGGAAATAACGTAACAATAAAAGATTTTGCAGTTATAGAAGATGATGTTGAGATCGGTGATAACGTTATCATAGGTTCAAACAGTTTCATAGGGAACGGCGCAAGAATAGCTAAAGATGTAAAAATATTCCACGGCGCAGTTGTAAGCACTGTACCTCAGGATTTAAAATACAAAGGCGAAGATACCCTTCTTGAAATAGGCGAAGGCTCAGTTGTAAGAGAGTACGCAACACTGAACAAAGGAACAACGTACTCAAACACAACTCGTATAGGTAAAAATTGTTTAATTATGAGCTATGCGCATATTGCTCATGACTGCATTGTAGGTGATAACGTTATCATTGCAAACAGCGTGCAGTTCGGCGGCCACGTTGAAATAGAAGATTCAGTTATCATAGGAGGAATGGTAGGCGTTCATCAATTTGTGAAGATTGGAATGCACTCAATTATAGGATTCGGGTTCAGAGTTTCAAAAGATGTTCCGCCTTTTATTACAGCAGGGCACGAACCATTGAGATATGAAGGATTAAATTTAATAGGATTGCGAAGACGGGGATTTTCCGATGAAGCTATAAAAAGTATTTCAAATGCTTACGATGTTATTTACAGAAGCGGACTGAATGTATCTGACGGTATAAGAGCTTTGAAAGAAGGAAATTGCACAGAGGAAGTTAAGCAGATAATAAAATTTGTTGAAGGAAGTACAAGAGGAATTATCAGAGGAAAATAACTGATGAAAAACGTTGAGATAAGTGATAAAGCTGTTGTGGGAAATAATTTTACCGTAGGCAGTTATACAGTAATCGAAGAAGATGTAATAATTGGGGATAATGTAGAAGTCGGAAATAATGTTTATATTGCAAACGGCGCAAGAATAGCTGACGGAGTGAAGATTCACTCATCGGCACAGATAAGCATAGCGCCGCATGATTTAGGTTATAAAGGCGAAAAGACTACTTGTGAAATCGGAGAAGGGACAATTGTAAAAGAGCTTGCGACTTTATGCAGAGGAACGACGGGCAAAGCGGGTTCGCTTGAAACGACAAAGATAGGAAAGAACTGTTATATAATGAATTTTTCCCATGTAGCGCATGATAATGTAATTGGCGATAATGTGATTTTAACAAACAGCGCTAACTGCGGCGGACATGTAGTTATAGGAAATTATGTTAACGTAGGTGCTCTTACTGGAATACATCAGTTTGTGAAAATTGGCGACTACTGTATGATTGGCACTTGCATAAAAGTAGTGAAAGATGTTCCTCCATATATAATGGTCTCCAGAGAGCCGTCAAGATTTATAGGATTGAACAAAGTCGGATTAAGAAGAAGAGGACTTTCTAACGAAGCTATTGATAATATAAGAAAAGCTTACGATTTAATTTACGGCTCAGAGTATAACGTCAGTGATGCAGTTGAAAGAATTAAATCAGAGATAGAAATCACAAATGAAATTTCAAATATTTTAAATTTTATTTCTTCAAGCAAAAGAGGTATCATTAGATAAAAGAAAATAATGCCGAAAAATTACGAAATAAAATTTCCCGTCGAGAACTACAACCAGATAAAGAAGAAAGCTCTCTCCCTGAGAGGTAAATTCCAGTCACAGAACCAATATGCCGAAGCGCAGAAAGATTATTATTACAAAGTAAAAACCGCGCGACTAAAGTTAAGAATTATAAATAATAATTTCGGAAGCCTGATATTTTATGACAGACCTGAAGAGGAAAGCAAAAGAATATCCGAGTATCTTCTTGTCCGTACAAAAGACCATAATGAGCTAAAAGAAATTTTAGATAATTTATTTGAAGAGTTAGTTGTTGTTGCAAAAAAAAGAGAAGTATTTATTTACGATAATATCAGAATACATCTAGATAAAGTAAAAAATCTTGGAGTTTTTCTTGAGTTCGAAGTAATTTTTTCTTCTCTGGAGAAAGCAAAGAAACAAATGAAAGATATGATAGAGCACTTCGGACTTGATGAAAATGTATTTATAAAACACTCATACTCAGATATGCTTTTAGCTGAAACCAAAAAGCATAAATAAACCCTATATAAAATGCAAAGCGGCAAAGACGTATCAAAACACATTACGACAAAAGTTTTACTCGAAAGAAAAAAGAAGAAAGAGAAAATCACAATGCTTACTGCATACGATTATCTCACTGCTAAATTTCTTGACGAGGCAGGAATAGAAATGATACTGGTAGGTGATTCGCTCGGTAATGTTATTCAGGGGAACGAAACAACTTTGCCTGTAACACTTGAGCAGATTATTTATCATACAAATATGGTGAAGAAGGCAGTTAACAATGCGCTTGTTGTTGCCGATATGCCATTTATGAGTTATCAAATCGGACCCGAAGAAGCAATAAGAAACGCAGGAAGACTTATGAAAGAAACAGGATGCGATGCCGTAAAAATGGAAGGCGGAAAATATTTGATTGAGACGATAAGAAGAATTGTAGAGATTGGAATTCCCGTCATGGGTCACTTAGGCTTAACTCCTCAGTCAATAAATAAATTCGGAAGTTATAAAACACGCGGTGTGGATAGAGCAGAAGCTGAAGCAATTAAAAGAGATGCTTTATTATTGGAGAAAGCCGGTTGTTTCGGACTGGTACTTGAGAAAGTCCCTGCTGCATTGGGTAAATCAATTTCAAAATCCCTTAAGATTCCAACAATAGGTATTGGCGCAGGGCCTGATTGCGACGGACAGGTTTTAGTTACCCATGATATGCTTGGAATGTTAGAAGATTTTAAACCGAGATTTGTAAGAAGATATATGCATCTTGCAAAAGAGATGAAAGATGCTTTCAGAAGATACAGCAAAGATATTAAAGAAAATAAATTCCCAACGGAGAAAGAAAGTTACTAACTATTGAACAGCTTTAAAGAAGTTTACGAAGTAATAAATAAGCATAACAACATTGTCATAACTACGCACTTAGTTCCTGATGGAGATGCAATAGGAAGTGTAATGTCGATGTATTATTTTCTTAAAAAGAAAAATAAAAACCCAATAGTAATAAATCATTCCCCGACACCCTCAAATTTTAAATTTCTTGACCCCGGCATTATAAAAGTTTTTCCCGATAATCAGGAAGAGAACGAAAAAATAATTAATGAATGTGATATGATTTTGGTAATGGATACAAATGAGTATTCAAGAACAAAGTCCATGGAGAGTATTTTAAGAAACTCCCCTAAGCCTAAAGTTTGTATTGACCATCACATGGGAATTAATGATAAGGACTTTACTGCATACATATCCGATACTAGTTACCCTGCAAACTGCCAGCTGCTTTTTGATTTTTATTCCTTAATTGACGAGTCATTAATTGATGATAAAATTGCAACGTTATTATACGCAGGAATAATGACGGATACCGGCGGCTTCCGTTTCCCGCGAACAGATGCTAAAACATTTTCTACTGCAGCTGAGCTTATTAAAAAAGGCGCTGACCCTGTAGAGATTTACGATAAAATCTTCGGTAATACAAGTTTAAAGAAATTAAGGCTTATCGGAAGATTTATAGAAGGACTTGAATTTTTTAATGAAGGTAAACTTTGTTTGGGTTATGTAACACGAAAAGATTTTGACGAACTTAATCTTGCTGAAGACGATATGGAAGGTCTTTCAGGATATACGATGGATATCGATAAGGTTAGAGCAGGAATTGTAGTTGTAGAATTGAAAGTAGGAATAAAGCTTTCATTCCGCTCAAAAGGCAATATAGATATGAACGGATTTGCTAAGGAATTCAACGGCGGCGGACATAAAAATGCCTCCGGCGCACGGATTTACGATATGAATCTTGAACAGGTAAAGGAGAGAATTTTAGCTTTAAAAGATAAATACATTCAATAGATTTATAAATTAAATTCACTATAGGGGAAAGTAAAACTTAACAAAATGAAAATTACATTTGATAAAAATCCTGCAAATAAAATAAAAACAGATGCATTTGTTTTTCTTTGTTATGAGGATAAAAATTTATTTAACGCAGAGCTGAAACATATAGCAGATTCGTTAAATACAGAAATCCTCGGAATTACTCTTGAAGATTTTTCAGGTAAGGATACTGAAGTTGAATTAATCTATTCAAATGATAAAAGGATAATTCTTGCCGGGCTTGGCAAAAAAGATGAACTGACACTCGAGAAAGTAAGAAAGGCATGCGCAAGAGGGGTAAAAAAAGCTAATGAATATAAAATTAAAAAAGTTGCTGTTGAAATAGTTCAGGATGAATCATTAAAAAGAACTATTGATATTATAGCAAAAGTTCAGACTGAAGCTTGTTTAATGGCATTATATGCTTTTGATAAATATCTAACAACTAATAAAGAGAAAAAAATAAAAATTGATGAGATTGCATTTTTTTCTTCCACAAATAATCTCAAAAATTTTGCAAAACAAATTGACGATGGAATAAGAAGAGGGAGCATAATTGGTAAAGCAGTTCTTTGCGCCAGAGATTTTGGGAACGAGCCTTCTAATGTTTTATTCCCTGAAGAGTTAGCGAACAGAATAAAAAAATTAGGTAAAGAAAGAGGATACTCAGTAAGAGCATTCGGTATGAATGAGCTAAAAAAGATGGGTATGGGTGGTATTATAGGAATTGGCAAGGGAAGCAAAAATGATCCGTATCTCATTGAGATGAAATACAACGGAGGAAAAAAAGGCGATGCGCCGGTATGCGTAGTAGGTAAAGGCGTTACATTTGATTCAGGCGGTATATCAATAAAGCCTGCTGCAGGTATGGAAGCAATGAAAATGGATATGTGCGGCTCCGCTGCAGTTATCGGAATATTCGAAGCAGTTACACAGTTAAAATTAAAAGTAAATTTAGTAGGGCTTATTCCTTCAGTTGAAAATATGCCGGGCGGAAATGCTATAAAGCCGGGAGATATAATAAAAACATATAGCGGAAAAACGGTTGAAGTCGGTAATACAGATGCCGAAGGCAGAGTTATTCTTGCCGACGCAATCAGTTATGCAACTGAATTTAAACCGAAATGCATAATTGATCTGGCAACTTTAACCGGTGCTACAGTAGTTGCTCTAGGTCATTTTGTTACAACTGCAATGTCAAATAATGCTGAACTGACCAAGGATATTCTTGATGCGGGGCAGGCAACATTTGAAAGAGTGTGGGAGCTTCCTACATGGGATGAATACGATAAACTGATTGATACAGATCAGGCAGATATGAGCAATATGGGAACACCTGCAAGAACTGCCGGAACAATAGTCGGCGGTATGTTCTTAAAAAGATTTGTGAACGGCTATCCGTGGATTCACTTGGATATTGCAGGGACTGCAATGAGCAATTCAGCAAGTGAATATACTCCTAAATATGCAACTGGTGTCGGCGTAAGACTTGTAACACATTACTTAAGAAAAAAATATTCATAAAAATATTTTCTGCAATATTTTCTGCTCCGGTAGTGATACCGGAGCAGAGTTGTTATATTTTCTCTTTCCATAAAAAATTCTCCTATGAAAATATTCGTTTTCATTCTCACATTTATATTTTTTACAGGCTTTAATACATCTTATAATAATATTTCATCAACTCAGAAAATAAATCCCTCCGGGTTTAAGCTCGGCAACGAAGTGCTTTTAACGGAAAAACTGAATTTGTTAAAAGAAAGCCGGGTAGGAATTATAACAAATCAAAGCGGCATTACATCGGAAGGAATACTTATTATAGATGCATTAAAGGATAAGGCTAACATTGTGAAGATATTCAGCCCAGAGCATGGATTCAGAGGAGATGATAACACCGGAAATTATGTGGACTCTCAGACGGGAATAAATGTTGTTTCTCTTTATGGAAATAAAAAGAAACCGTCATCGGCAGATCTGAGCGACGTAGATGTTTTGGTTTATGATATTCAGGATGTCGGGGCAAGGTTTTATACTTATGTGAATACTCTGTATTATTGTATGGAGGCAGCAGTTAATTCCAATGTAAAGTTTATTGTCTGCGACAGGCCTTCAATGATAAATCTTAATTATGTAGACGGTTTTATGCTGGAAGAAGATTGTAAATCTTTTGTCGGTTTGCTTGATGTTCCTGTTTCATACGGATTGACATGCGGCGAGCTATCGAATTTCTTGAATGATTATTATTTTGGAGGCAAGCTGAATCTTGAAGTCGTGCAGATGAACGCTTATACACGAAATACAATTTATACGGATTTGAATTTAAAATGGGTAAATCCTTCACCGAGTATTTATTTCCCAAGCTCTGCTGTTTGTTATACAGGAACATGTTTATTTGAAGGAACGAATTTATCTGAAGGCAGAGGAACGGATAAGCCCTTTGAATATATAGGCGCGCCTTATGTTGATGCAGATAAACTGATTAGCGAACTTGAGCAGTACAATCTGCCCGGAGTTAAATTTGAGAAAAGAAGTTATGTGCCAAGCTCCATAACAAGCCCGTCTAATCCGCCCAAATATGTCGGCGAGCAGTGTGAGGGAGTTTATATAAACGTTCAGGATATAAAATCTTTTGAGCCTGTTGAAACGGCAATTGCTATTTTAATCTCGGCAAAGAAATTATTCCCGAAGTTCAGCTGGCGAAAGGATAATTTTATTGATAAGCTTGCAGGAACTAAATCGTTCAGAAATATGGTTAATGCAGATAGTTCTTTAAGCGAAATTGTTTCTTCTTATCAGAAAAATTTAGATGTTTTTAAAAGTCTGCGGGATAAGTATATTATATATAAATAAATCTCCAGGTTTTACCTGCCTCAATTTTAATACTTGACATTCAAATCTATTCTCTATAATTTGTTGTAGCAGTAACTACGACAATTTAAAAATCGTTCCCAACGATTTATGGAAGACATAATAAAAAAATTAGAAATACTGGGATTCACAATATACGAGTCGAAAGTTTTCATGGTATTGATGAGCGGTCATAATATGACGGCTGCAGAAATTGCCGAGAAAGCTAATATTCCACGTACATCGGTATATGATATCCTGAAGTCATTTGCAGAAAAAGGTTTTTGCAATGAGATACAAACCTCGACGAAGCTTCGTTATGAGATGATTGACCCGGATGTAATTGAGGGGAAGATAGAGGATGATTTGAAAACAGATGTAAATAAAAAGCTGGATAAATTAAAAACATCATTTCAAACTTTAAAAGAACTCTATAAAGCTAATACTCCCGATGAAAATAAAGTGGATGTTGAGTTAATAAAGGGGTACAATAGATTTCGTGTAACAAAATTCATAGAACTTTTAAAAAATTCCGAGAAAGAAATGCTCTTGATGAATAAAATCGAAGGGCACGTTTCAAGAGAACTTGATGAAGTAGTTTTGAATTTTTTTAAAAAAGGAGGAAATAT
>CALJIG010000009.1 GCA_937974175.1 uncultured Ignavibacteria bacterium | reverse complement strand
ATTTGGTTTTCATACTTTTAAAAATAAAAAAAATATAATTGAAGGTGTCGCAGATTCAAAAGAAAAAAATACTGAATTACTTTTTATTACATTAGACAAATCTGAAAAAGATTTTTCACCGACAACATTTTATAATGATTTTGCTATTAATGAAAATTTATTCCACTGGCAATCACAAAATGCTTCGAGACCAGATGCAGGTAAAGGACTGAGTTATGTACATCACAAAAAATTGAAGAAAAAAATACTGTTATTTGTAAGAGAGAGAAATCAAGATGAGTTTGGTAATACTATGGGATTTGTATTTTTAGGTGAAGGAGATATTAAAGAACATTATGGTTCAAAACCAATGAATGTAAAATGGGAATTGAAAGATCCTATGCCACCTTATATTTATAAAGATTCTGCAAAGATGGCTGTGAGTTAAGCTTTCGTTCCTACTTTGGAGCATCAGAATAAGTAGTGTGATTTAATAACAATAGAGTCAAAGTCTTTTTAGACGTAAGCATTAGTTATTTTGTTGAGTTTTAAACCTCTCCCTCCCCCGTATCAAGTACGGGGCAAGTAACCTGCAAGAGGGGGCAGTATGATTGGATTCCCGCCTTCGCGGGAATGACATAGTAAACTTTAAATTCGCCAAGGCGACTTTTCAGCTCCTTAACCCCTCTCCCGCTAAAGCGGGACTTGATAATTGGTAGCTTGGTAAGTAGGGGGGACACAATATGATTGGATTCCGAAATCTCTGTAAAGCTTGTCAGCTAAGCACGGAAAGACACGTCCAATCCTCACCCCCATTTTTCCCATTCTTTCTTTTTTTCCTTAGGGGCGTTGCGGAATTTTATTTCTTCTTCTACATTTTCTTTGTAACCCAAGGGCAGAAACTCTGTCGTTGCGCCGGGATGTGTGGCATCTACATAATCTAATAGCGGGAAGGCAACATTGCGTATGGTTGGTATTGAGACTTTTTCTGATACAAATGATATCACAGGACTTTTACTTTTCTTTGGTCGGTAGGGTTTTGGTTTTTTCATAAGTCCGTTAGAGGGAAATGCAGTAAGAAACCATTTTGCAGTTTCAATATCTCCGCTAATGAGCTGGCGGGCGACGGTCATTTCTGCATACTCGCGCAGACGTTTTTTTTCGGATTTGACGAGTTCCTTCAGGTCTGCGTTTTCGGGCAGATTTAAAAATTTTGCAACGGCAGTTCTTGTTACGTCTAAATCATCTGCAATTCTTTGCAGCAATCCGAAGCAGAAGGGAAGCCGCTCTTCTATTAGTTCACGTGTAAGTTTTTTTGGCGCAGGCACTTTATTCAATTAATAATTAGTAATTAATAATTAACAGATAGCAGATTTTAAAATGATGAATATATAAAAGGATAAATTAAGAGTGTATTGAAAAACACCTATTCCTACATATAGGGAAATATTTTCTGAATGGTATTGACAGAAGGCAGTAGATGCTATGTTGTGAAATGAATTATAAGAGGAATTATGAGAGTAAGAGAAAATCACCGCTGCGGCGCTGGGGCACCGCTGGCGGGATTTTGTAGTGTTCAGTCTGTAATCAGTATCACTACACTTTTTCAGGGAAAAAATTATTTACAAAAAAATTACATGCCGAAGTGATAGCCGACATCAAGCAATATTCCGTTGAAGCTATCGCCGGGGCGGTTGTTCACTCTGTAGCTACCTTCAACTGAAACTTTGCTGCCGCTTTGCAGATTGAACTGTACGCCGGCTGCGAGCATAACACCGAGTCCGTTTTCCGATGAGCCTTTTAAAATTATATTTCCGTTAGAGCCGTTTTTTATATCATCGAATGAAGTAAGGCTTAGCCCGATACCGATTCTTCCATAGGGAGAAACGGAGTTGATGCTGTTGTAATCGCAGATCTTTCCGACTGCAAGCAGCTGCACTGCATTGAATGAGCCGCCTGTAACATTGGCATTGCTGTTGCCGAATACTGCGCCTTTATCGAGAGCGAACGATGCATAGTTCAGCTCGCCGCCTACGCCGAACATATCGGAGACGGGTTTTTCATAATCGAGACCGAGATTGAAAGATGATGTCCAGTATGTTTTGAAATCGGATGGCGATGAGGGAATTGTTATCCCTGCGCTGATGCCTAAGTAGCTTCTGCTTTGCGCCGATGCCAGAACCGGAAGCAGCAATAAAATTACCACAATGAATTTTTTCATTTACAGATAGTTTAGTTAAAAAATATCGGGGTTATAGGTACAGATTGAATACTCTCCTGCAATAAAGCAAAAGAGAACATTGAGAAAGGTATTAACAATATACGGGTTTCTACTGAAACAAAATGATTTATTTGCACATGCAGAAATACTATTTATATTCATAAAATATTCGGGGTTACAAAAAACTAAAATGAAAAGGATTATTTACTTCAAGAAAGGTAGTATAATATGTGAAAAATTATAGAAAGATTTAAGGAAAAAATCGCGAAGGCGTGTGATATAGCCGTTATCCGTTATTTGCTGTTAGCGGGGAAAAATACATCAAATAACGGATAACTTATTTTATTTTACCAGCACCATTTTTCTTGTTTCTGAAAAATTATCCGTTTCAAATTTATAAAAATATATTCCGCTTGTTAATGCCGAGACAATTACACGTTAAACCACCCCTAACCCCTCCTTGTAAAGGAGGGGAACATAATAGTTACTTTACCAGTACCATTTTTCTTGTCTCAGAAAAATTTTCTGTTTCAAGCTTATAAAAATATATTCCGCTTGTTAATGCCGAGACAATTACACGTTAAACCACCCCTAACCCCTCCTTGTAAAGGAGGGGAACATGATTGTTTACTTCACCAGCACCATTTTTCTTGTCTCAGAAAAATTATCTGTCTCCAATTTATAAAAATAAATTCCGCTTGTTAATGCAGATGCATTGAAATAATATTTATAACTTCCTGCTGATAAATTCTCATTTACAAGATTTGCAATTTCTCTTCCGAGCAAATCGAATACTTTCAGCTTCACAAAAGAATTTTTTGGCAGAGAGAATTCTATATTTGTATTTGGATTAAACGGGTTTGGATAATTCTGCTCAAGATAAAATTTATCGGGCAGGGAAGTGCTTATCTGCTGAATACCGATAGAGCCTCCTTTAGATGTTTTCAGTATAGTTCCGCCGGTGCCGGCAACCCAGCCTGTGTTTTGGTTTATGAAACAAAACTTATAAAGTTTACGGGAGTCAGAATAAAAATTAAGATTGAAGAACGATTCTCCTGCATTAGTTGTTTTTTGGATTTGATATGAATCAAAAATTCCTTCTTTACAAATTCTGTAACCGGTATATAAATCAAAGAACTTCAATTGATAAGTTACTGAGTGATAAAAAGAGTAACGCGTTATCCAGCTTGCTCCTCCATTGCTTGTTCTGTAAACAGTACCGCTATCGCTATACCATCCGGTGTTTTCATTTATGAAGTTGACACTTTTCAATGGTACATTGGCTGTTAGCGTCCACGTAGTACCTCCGTCTGTAGTTTTAAATGTATTGGTCAGAGTAATTGCAAAACCAAAATTATCATTCATAAAATAAAACTCTTTTGTGCGGGTAGGAGTTGAGACATAACTCCAACTGGCGCCGGAGTTTGATGATTTTAGTATCACAGTTGAATCACTTGCCTGATTAACATTTGCAAGAGTGTAAACTACATTAGCCGATGGAGCCTGGAATCTGTAGAAATTATAATTTGAATATGACGGACCCGTAACGTTGCTCCATGTGCTTCCTGAGTTTGTAGTATAATTCACTCCGCCGTATGTTCCGATTATTCCTGTGTTCTGATTTTTAAACCAGACTGCTGTATGATAATTGGAAATTAAAGGCATAGAAGACCATTGGTTTCCGCCGTCAGTTGTTTTAAGAATAGCGTTATATCCTACAGCCCATCCGTGGTTCTCATCTGAAAAATGAATATCTTCTAATGACTGTCCGGTAAGGCTTATTAAACGCGAGTTCCAGTTATTTCCTCCGTCAGTTGAAACTGAAACACCTTCGCCTCCGCTAACGCCTGTTGAGCTGTTAAGAAAATGCTGGGGCATTTTGCTGCCAACAGTAAACCAGTTAGTTCCGCCATTGGTAGTTTTTACAACTTCCTCAGTAGCCTTTAACGCAAAGCCTGTATTTACATCCGTATATAAAAATGAAATTATTGAAGGATTCACTGAAGAGAGCTGAGTCCAGCTTGCTCCGCCGTCTGTAGTTTTGAAGAAATAATTATTATACGCCCAGCCTGTGTTTTCATCTAAGAAATATGATTTGAAAAACGAGCCGTTGATATCAATAGCAGGATAAGCAGTCCAGTTCGCTCCGCCGTTAATTGTTTTAAAAAATTTTCCTTTTGGTCCGGCTACCCATCCTGTGTTCTGGTTTATAAAAAATACAAAACCAAGACTATCGGCAGTTCCAATTAGAAGCTTATGCCATGTTAAGCCGCCATCAGTGGTGCGCATTGTAGATTTTGTGTATCTGCGGTAATCATAATCAAAACCGGTATTAGCATTTATAAATTTTATTTTTCTTAAGAACGAGGTTAAGCCGGTATTGACCAGCGAATCTCTGACAGTTGAAGTCCAATGATTTCCGCCATCAGTGCTTTTGTGAATCTTTCTTATTAAAATAAAATTATTGCCTGGGTCCCGATTTTCAGAATATGTAAAAATTGTTGAAGGATTAATTACACTAAGCTCCTGATACATTTCACCTACAGAGGTTGCCGGAGGTCTGATGCTTTTCTGCGACCAGTTGTAGCCGTTATCCGTTGATACTAAAAAACTTCCGCAAGCGCCAAGGGCATAAATAGTATTTGAGTTTACGTAATAAACTGAGACGATTGTTTCTCCGAGTGGTTTAGGATTTTGCCAGACCCATGACTGCTGAGAGAAAACACTTTGACTGAAAAATAAAATTAAAGGGAGTAAAATGAAGTAAACCTTTTTGGTTTTCATGGAAAATTTTTATTTTGGTTACAAAATAAAAACCATGTTAAGGGAGGAAACTGATTTTTGCTGTATTGAATTGTATGAGCAAATCTATTAATAGAATTTATAAATGTCAATGTAAATGTATATATTAAAATCTGTATTACAAAAAATTTAATCACTTCCCGCTAAAGCCGGACAGGAATTTCTCTGAATATTTCTGATTTTTAATGAAACACATTCAGCTAAAATTCACAAATCATTTTAAATCAGCGTAATCCGGGATTATATTTTTCACTTAACCACCACCATCTTTTTTGTCTCAGAAAAATTTTCTGTTTCAAGCTTATAAAAATATATTCCGCTTGTTAATGCCGAGGCGTTGAAATCATATTTATAACTTCCTGCGGATAAATTTTCGTTTACTAAGTTTGCAATTTCTCTTCCGAGTAAATCAAAAACTTTGAGCTTCACAAAACTTTTTTGTGGAAGAGAAAATTCTATATTTGTAACGGGATTGAACGGGTTGGGATAATTTTGTGATAGATGAAATTTATCGGGGAGGGAAGTGCTTATCTGCTGCACGCCTATAGTTCCGCCCGTAGTGGTTTTTAGAATAATGCCTGCCAATCCGCTTACCCATCCGGTATTTTCATTTATAAAAGAAATATCAGAAAGATTTTCTGTAAGGAAATTTAAATTTTGAAACCATGAGCTTCCTCCGTCCGTTGTCTTTAAAATTCTGCCCTGAGTCAAATGATTGCTTATAAACCATCCGGTATTTGCATTTACAAATTGGATTGCGCTAAATTGATAAGTATCATTATGAAATTGTTGCTGCCACGAACTTCCTCCATTTGTAGTTTTATAAATATCATTTTGCCAGCCTATCCAGCCCGTGTTTGCATTTATGAAAAAAAGCGCATCACAGTTT
Organism: uncultured Ignavibacteria bacterium; assembly: GCA_937974175.1. Lineage (GTDB taxonomy): Bacteria > Bacteroidota > Ignavibacteria > Tepidaquicellales > Tepidaquicellaceae > JAFDZO01. Next base: position 48,322 of record CALJIG010000009.1, on the reverse strand, counting down.
TGATTAGAAGTTTGCAGCCAGTTTACACCTCCGTTAGTGGTTTTATAAAATTGAGGCACACCGGAAAAAAATCCGGTATTACCGTCTATAAAAAATAAATCGTTCACCAGCATTTGCGGAGCGGGTATAAAATCCCAGGCTGCCCCTGCACTGGAAGTTTTCAGAATCAAACGTCCTGAGCCGCTTAAATCATGCCCTACTATGTACCAGTTATTCTGAGAGGGCATTAAAACTTTTACAAAACCGATATTTGTATACTGATTAGTTTTCCAGGTAAGCCCGCCATTTGTAGTTTCATTGAAAAAATTTTCGCCTGCGCAGATCCCCACATTTGCATTTAAAAATTTCATTGATAAGTAGTTCGAAACAGAATCAACTTTAATCCAGCTGCTTCCGCCGTCAGAGCTTTTTATAAGCTTGCCGTTATTAAGTGCCCATCCGGTATTTTCATTTATCATACATATATCGGATACTCTGCCTGTTTCTACTGAGTTATTATTATAGGGAGTCCATGAAATGCCTGCATCAGATGTTCTGTAAATTATTCCAAAGCTTCCTGCTGCTATGCCTGTATTCTGATTTAAAAAATCTACAGCATTGAATACCATGGAATTATTATTGTTTAACGAGATGCTCCAGTTTACCCCTGAATTAGATGTGGCGTAAATACTGCCGCCTGCTATTGCCCAGCCGAAATTTTGATTGATAAAGCCATACTCGCTTAACTGGGGAAAGTAACTTATCTGAGTGAAATTTATACCTCCGTTAGTTGTTTTGTACATGTAGCCGTTACTTATCCATCCCGTATTTTCATTTATAAAAAACGGATTATTAAAACTTTCAAAATAAGTATATGTACTCCATGAGCTGCCCGCGTTAGTTGTTCTGTAATATTTATTGTCATGATGCTTGCCTGCCCATCCTGTATTTTCATTCAGGAAGAATATTGATGATATTGAATCATTAGCGGCGGGAATGGAAAACAGAGCCCAGTTTAATCCTGCATTAGTAGTTTTATAGGCAGAAGCGCGGGCATTAATATTATTATTACAGTATGCATAACCTGTATTTTCATTAACGAAGGAAATCTCGTCAAGATAAACATCCTGCGCACCCGTTACAAGAATAGAATCCCATGAATTTCCGCCATTTGTGGATTTCATTATAAAGAATTTATCCTCACCGGCAATAACATAATTATCGAATAATGCATAGACGGAGTTTTCGTTTTCAGCGAATATACTACGGGCATAATTATAAATTCTGTCTCTGACGGGCAGGATAGTTTTAGATGTCCAGTTAGTTCCTGCATTGGTAGTTTTGAGAAATGCTCCTCCGTCTCCTATTGCATAAATTGTGTTTGCCGTCACATACGTGACACTTCTTATATCCATACCCTGCGGCTTCGGATTTTGCCAGAACCATCCTGTCTGAGCAAAGCTAAGTTTGAAGGTAAGAAGAAGTACTACTAAAATTATTTTTTTCATAACTAAATTGTATATCACAAATTAACTATTATACAATAACTTAAATATGTAAAAATATAACTGCTGAAAATTACTTCACCAGCACCATCTTTCTTGTCTCTGAAAAATTTTCCGTTTCGAGTTTATAAAAATATATTCCGCTTGTTAATGCCGAGACAATTACACGTTAAACCACCCCTAACCCCTCCTTGTAAAGGAGGGGAACATAATAGTTACTTTACCAGCACCATTTTTCTTGTCTCTGAAAAATTTTCCGTTTCGAGTTTATAAAAATATATTCCGCTTGGTAATGCCGATGCGTTGAAATCACATTTATAACTTCCTGCGGATAAATTTTCGTTTACTAAGTTTGCAATTTCTCTTCCGAGTAAATCAAAAACTTTGAGCTTCACAAAACTTTTTTGTGGAAGAGAAAATTCTATATTTGTAACGGGATTGAACGGGTTGGGATAATTTTGTGATAGATGAAATTTATCGGGGAGGGAAGTGCTTATCTGCTGCACGCCTATAGTTCCGCCCGTAGTGGTTTTTATCAGAGTTCCTTTTTCACCAATTGCCCAACCTGTAATTGCATTAATAAAATCTAATTCGTTAATTTTAGGAGTGTAATAATTGCTATTAATATCCCAATTCAGTCCACCATCAGTTGTTTTAATAATTACACCACCGGGATAAATTCCTCCGGTAGCGTAGCCGGTTAGATTGTTAATAAATTTTATGTTTGTAAAACTATAATTATCACCACGGTCAAAAACAGGAATCCAGTTTACGCCACCGTTTGTTGTTTTTAAAATTGCGCTGCCTGCAGTTATCCATCCTGTATTTTCATTTACAAACCAAAGTTTAGTTCCCCATTGAGCGCTAATTAAGCTCCAACTTAATCCGCCATTTATGGTCTTAGAAATTTCATTATATGCTAACTTGTAACCCATGTTTTCGTTCACAAAAAACAAATCCATAGTTGTAGCGTTTGAGGGTGAGTTAACGTCAAACCAATTTTGTCCTGCATTTGTAGTTTTAACTAATTTTTCACTTGAAGTAACTGTTCCATCATACCCATACGCATACCAGATATTTTGATTACCAAAATTAATATCGCCAAAAGTAAAAAATCCGTCCTGGTAGGAGCTCCATGAATTTCCTCCGTTAGTAGTTGTTAAAATTTTTCCGCCAACTGTTACTCCTGTGTTCTGATTTAGAAATTTTACTTCATAAATTAAATTAACGGTGTCTTTAGGATTCCACGAACTTCCACCATTTGTAGAATTATATAAATGGGCATCTCTCACAAGCCACCCGGTATTTTCATTCACAAATGAAATGCCCGATAAATTAGTTCCAAGTTTTGAACTTGAAATCGAATCCCAGTTAAAACCTGAGTTCTGTGATTTGACCATCTTACCATTTATACCAACGGCAATAATATTTGTACCTGATGAGCCTGCATTACCAATACTATTGCCAAAATTATATTGCGGAGAATAATAAGTAAGCTGCCATGAAACTCCTGAATTTGTTGTAACGCTTACTCCGCGGCTTCCTACAACCCATCCTGTATTAATGTTGGTAAAGAAAATTGAAGAAGGGAAAATATCTACTCCTCCCTGCTGAGTAAAGTTTATCCCTCCGTTAGTTGTTTTATAACTTCTGCCAAAAGGCGCAATCCACCCTGTGTTTTCATTTATAAAGTAGGGGACATAAAAATTATCCTGAATTATGCATGAGTCCCATTGAATTCCTGCGTTAGATGTTCTATAAAATTTGCGATTATTCCACGAACCAATCCATCCTGTATTTTGATTAAGAAAAAAAACTGATTGGAGTGTAGAATCGCCGTTGATTTTAAATTTATTCCAGTTTATTCCTGCGTTAGTTGTTCTGTATATTTCAGGGTTGGAATTAAATTGTGAAAACACGTATCCGGTATTATTATTCGTGAAAGTAATTTTTGTGAATTTATCTTCGGGAGTATAACCTATAAAATCTGTGTTCCAAGTAGTTCCTCCATCAGTACTTCTTACCATGTCATAAATAAATATAGTATTATTGTAATTTTGTGAACGGAGCAATAATTTAATATTGTTTTCATCTGAAGCATATATACTTACAAAGCTAAACTTGTTTAACGCAGATATATCATAAGGGAATAAACTTTTTTCAGTCCATGTTAAGCCCGAATCTGTTGATTTAAGAAAAGTACTACCCTGTCCAACTGCAATAATTGTGGTTGAATTTAAATATACTACATCATTCAAGTCTGCTCCCTGTGGAGTAGGGTTCTGCCAAAACCAACCCGTCTGAGCAATTCCTAATTTAAATGTGAGGAGTAGTAGTACTAAAATTATTTTTTTCATAAAATTATTTTATTAAAACCATCTTTTTTGTCTCAGAAAAATTTTCTGTTTCTAACTTATAAAAATATATTCCGCTTGTTAATGCCGAGGCGTTGAAATCATATTTATAACTTCCTGCGGATAAATTTTCGTTTACTAAGTTTGCAATTTCTCTTCCGAGTAAATCAAAAACTTTGAGCTTCACAAAACTTTTTTGTGGAAGAGAAAATTCTATATTTGTAACGGGATTGAACGGGTTAGGATAATTTTGAGATAAATAAAATTTATTGGGGATAGCTGTGCTAGTTTGCTGAATACCGATTGTTCCGCCGCCAGTAGTTGTCTTTATTATCACCCCTGCATCACCGACTGCCCATCCTGTATTTTCATTGAGAAAATAAACACCGCTAAGCTCAGGTACAGGAATATCTTTATTTTCTATCCAGTTGGTACCACCGTTTGTGGTTTTATAAATATTACCAGTGTTTAATCCTCCCACACACCATCCTGTATTTTCGTTTACAAAACTAAAAGAGTAAAATCTTATAAGGCTATTGGGCGTTTGCTCGAACCATGTAAGTCCGCCGTCAGTAGTTTTTTTAATTACCTGAGTATCGGTGAACCACCCTGTGTTATCATTTATAAAATAAAAAGGCTGCCTCGAATAATGCTGATCGTTTCCTACAATTACCCAGCTTGCGCCTGCATTTGAAGTTCTGTACATTTTTTCATTCATCATAAATCCTGTATTGGAATTAATGAAGTGACAAATTGAATATTGATTGGGGATAGTAGTTAGTACAAACCAATTCAGTCCGGCATTAGTAGTTTTATAAATTTTATTAGTATAGTAACCGTTTGCTATAGCTGTTGTTTGATTTATAATTGAAAGATTAAAAAAAACACCACTTTCCCCGGGAAGCGCTATACTCCACGTATTACCCGCATCGGTAGTCCTTCTTATTCCTGACCCGCCGACTATACCTGTTGTCTCATTAAAAAATTTGACAGACCAGAAACTATCTGAGCTGTCTTTTTTCTGCCATGTGTTTCCTCCGTCAGTTGTTCTTGTTATAATCCAGTTGCCGACAACTATTCCAGTTTGAGAATTTACAAAATGTACATCCGCAAGTTCTATTCCTCCTGATGTTGCAGAGTTATATACAGATGTCCAGTTTATTCCGAAATTTGTAGTTTTACTAATACCTCCATAACCTATGGAAATCCCTGTTCCGTCAGGTAAAAAATCTACTGAGGAATAGTTTTGTGAATTGCTGTCATTCCATGTAAGCCCGCCGTCATTCGTTATCATCGGACCCTGGTTTAATATCCATCCTGTGTTTTCATCTTTAAATTTGAACTCCGGATAATAAGCTGTGCTGCTGCCCATTTGTGTCCAGTTAGTTCCGCTGTTTGTTGTTTTAAAAAAAGTTGAACTGTTGTTATACCATCCTGTATTTTCATTTATGAAACAAAATTTTTCAGCAGGATAAAGACTTACTATATTAAACGAATTCCAAGTAATGCCTCCGTTAGAAGTTTTGTAATATTTATTGCCATAGGGATTTCCTACCCATCCTGTATTTTCATTTATGAAAAAAGCATTTCTAAGAAGACTATCATTGTTTGCAATTATTTTATTCCAGCTTTTACCTCCATTAGTTGTTTTAAGAACTTTGCTAGAATCGTAATAATATTTACCCATGCAAAACCCCGTATTAATATTTAAGAAATTCATCTTTTCTAGTCCTGCGCCGTTATTGACTGGAAGTGAATCCCAGCTTGCACCGGCATTACTGCTTTTTATTAGTTGTATGTATTGTGGACTGTAAAAATTATACTGTACAATTTTTAATAAATAAATTGTATTTCCAAAAATGTGAATATCCCTATACACAACTTCAGGATAAGATGAAATATAAGAATACGTTGCGCTCCAGTTCACACCGCCGTTTGTTGATTTAAGAAAGCTTCCATTATTTCCGCAAGCAAAAATTGTACTTGTATTAAGGAATTTTACGGAGTTAACTGCCGGGTATTGAGGATAAGGATTTTGATAAAACCATCCGCCTTGCGCAAAACTGAATTTAAATGTGAGGAGGAGTAAAACCACAATTATTTTTTTCATAACAATGAAATTATACCTACAAATTAGTGCATTTATTCATCCGGCACAAAGATTTTTTTTGGCTAATGCCCTTTCTACAAATTGTTGATAAATATAGAGATATAACCGAATTGAGTTACCTTGGATTCAAACAAAACGAAAACCCTATTTTGAATTGAAGAAGTGAAATGTTTTCAGCCGCACCCTTGCCTAAAAAAATTCTGTACTCAAGCGCAGATGTAATTTTCATATTGTTACCGGGCAGATAATTAAATCCCGGACCGAAAAGAATCCCTATGTATCCGCCTCCGGCTTGTTTATCAACTGCTGCCAGCCATATGCCTCCGCCTGCCTTGACAAAAAACTGTCCTTCATTTACGCGCGCAAGATTATTCTGAAGCTTCATGTACGCATCAAGAGAAATGAACTGATATGGATTATCTTTAGTGTGCGTAGCTCCGCCATAATATTCAGTCAGGGTTCCTGTCTGCCTTGCAAAGTCAAGCTCGCCGCCAAGCACAATTGATTCGCTGACTGTGTGGTCAACGTTTATGTTAAAGTTAAATCCTGCTTTGTGTGTGCTGCTGAAATCCTTTGATGCAACAGGAATGCTTAGCCCTGCCATAAAGCCGAGATTTGTTTTATTCACTCCCTGTGAAAAAAGAAGAGAAGGAAGAAATAGAATTAAAAATATAAACTGAGTGTTCTTCAATTTATTTTCTCTTCAATTTTATTTTCCAGACTTCATTATTGGGGAGATTCAGAGTGATGTATAAATTCCCTTCGTAAAAATAATATTTACCTTGTCCCTGAGCTTCATTTTGTCCTTCAGAATAATTGTCGGATTTAAGAGTAATGTTCTGTCCTTCAGGTGTAAGATCTCCGAAAGCAATAGTGCCGTTGGCAAAAGTTTCTTTATCTTCCGCTCCTGAGATTAATTTTATTATAGAGGAAGTGATTTTTCCTTTAGCTATCCATTTTAGCGGGTCAGTTACACCGTTCGGTTTCATTAATGTATTTTGAGCAGAAAAAAATACAGGTTCATTATTAACCATTCTTATCAGTACCGGATATGAACTTGCCCCGGCCGCATAAGGTGTCCAGTCAACTCCTCCGTTTGATGATTTCAGCATTGTGTAATTTGATATTCCGTAGCATTCGTTTTCATTTTTAATTGCGAAATAACTGAGTTCTGCATAATGCTTTATCCAGGATATTCCGCCATTATTACTTTTGTAAAATCCTGCATCTGTATTCATAAAACCGATAGAAGGATTTATAAAATTTATCTCTCCAATTCCGTTGACTCCGGGAGGAAGTGAATAGCTTGTCCACGTTATACCGCCGTCTGTTGTCTTCATTAATGAGTATCCTGTAGGGAAATTATACTTTGTAGAGAAGCCAATCTGCTCGTTTACAAAAAACAATCTGAAGAAACCGTTTGTATTATTGTATACGGCAGCCCAGTTAACGCCGCCATTTGTAGTTTTATATAATTTATCAGAGAGCAGAGAATCTCTGCCCAGCGCATAACCCGTATTCTCATTTACAAAAGCGAGAGTGGTATTAAACTCAGAATAACCGTATATGCTAAAAGGAAGCTTATCACCTGCAGGCTGCCAATCAAATCCACGGTTAGTAGATTTATAAAGATAAAATTTTTCAGTAGTGCCGAAGTTTTTTGCTACATAATAAAGTGTAGTTGCGCTTGCAGGAGCAAGGGGAGTCATATTAGGCCCTGCGCTGGAGGGCAGGCGATAGTTGTTCCAGCTAATACCGCCGTTTATTGTAGAACTGACTTTGTAATGGGCATAGTCATACGCAAAACCTGAGCTGCCATAGAAAGCCATATCTACTCTGTAAACTAAATTCAAATCATTATTTATAGTTGTCATTGTTTCGCCGCCGAAGGTGATATCAAGATAGCCCGCAGAGCTTGCGCTTAGTTCGCCCAATGGAACTAATGCCTGCTTCATCATTGCAGATGCAGTGCCGTTAGTTGGCGCAGATACCAGCTGTACTTTATCTACTGTCCATGTGCCGGAAACGTCATCAGAGGTTTTTGTTGTTACAGGTGAATCATTTGCACAGGAAGAAAAAATTAATGCAAAAGTGAAAATAGCTAAGGAAAGACAGATTGATCTCATAATCTAAAATGTTTAATGTTAAATTTTAAATTTAAAAATTAGTTTCGTTTTAGTTTTATTTTCCAGACTTCGTTTTCAGGCAGAGTAAATGTTAAATATAAATTTCCCCTTTCAAAATTAAATGTTCCTTCCAGCGGTTCCCGAATTCCTGAAGAATAAAGTTCAGGATTAAAAACTATTCTATCAAAACTTGTTCTGAATTTTCCATAGGCATAAATTTCGATATTATTTGTTCCTGCAATCTGTTTAAGCAAAGGATTTGTGATATTGCCCGATGCAAACCAGGCTGAATTATCCGCTTCATCTGTACGGATAAGCAGCTTATTATCATAGGTAAAAAGACCGATGGAATTATTTATCAATACAGGGCTCATTACATTGCCATTACTGTAGTGGTATTGCGACCAGGTATATCCTCCGTCAGTGGTTTTAAAAGCAGATGTAAAGCCGACATTCTCGTTTATAAAAATCATGTTGTAAATATTTCTATCACTGATTTTATTCCACGTTTTACCTCCGTCTATGGTTTTAAATAAAACAGATGGCATATTGTATTGTATATCAAGATGACCGGATACCCAGCCGATATTTTGGTTGATAAAATAATATTCACTCTGGTGAAAGGTCTCATTTGTGAACGGGTGACTTATCCAGCTTACACCTCCATTGGAAGTAGTAACAAACTCGAATGTATTATTGCTCTTAAGATAATTAAAACCGCGGCCGTTCATCTCATCCTGAAAAGTTATATTAATATAGGTGACTTTTTTATTAAAGACGGGAACCCATGCTTTACCGCCGTTAGTGGTTTTAAATATTTTAGTATAGCCGGTATAATTTTCTTCCATTACAAATCCTGTGGATTCGTTCAGGAAAAAAATATCTCCGTTATGGTAATTGCTGTTCTGCGCTGCAAGGAATACAGGCATAGTATCGTTAACTGCAAACCAGCTCTGCCCTCTGTTGCTTGTCTTATACAGCTTAGCCTTGTAAGGCCACTGGCCTCCGTATAATGTGTACAATATGTTTTCATCGATGGGGGAAAATTCTCTTTCATCAAACTCTCCGCCCGGGAAACAATTCAGGTTCCAGTTCCTTCCGCCGTCAGCGGAAATGTATAGCAGATTCCGAAAGGGCGCAAACCCTGTGCTTCCGATAAATTTCGGATGGAAGCCGTATTCTCTCGGAAGGTTTTGGCTGTACTCAATAAATTTATCTGCTCCGAAAGAAATATCTAACTTCCCAAGATTACGGGCATCCATATCACCGTATGACATGAAGAGCTGCTTAAGCTCAGACGACTCACCTGATGCCGGAGCAGAGATAAGCTGAACTCTATCAACTGACCAGCTTCCTAAAAAAGGCGATGCGGGCTCAGTGCCTACCGTGCTGTCATTATTGCATGAAAAAAATATAGAGGAAGAAATAAACAGTAGCGCGAAAAATGAAACAGATTTCATTTTGATTTTTTTTAGTGCCGGTTTTAAAGTGGTAGGAAGTATCCGCTAAGGTATGATTTATGTTTAAGATAAATTAATTCAAAAAAAGTATTACAGCAAGTTAGAAATAAAAATCAATTTTCAAAATTTATAATTAATGCCGAGTGAAGGAGAAAAATATGAGTAATAGATTATATGGGTTTCATCTCCTTCTCGTAATCCGGAGCCAAATTTTACCCGGGCACTTTCCATTTCTTTCTTATGATAAGAGAAATTTTTGGTGCCAAGCTCAAAGTTTATTCCTGTCTTTTCATTTATTTTATATTCAACTCCACCGCCGACGGAAAAATAAAGTCCTGCCGAGCTTCCACCGAAGCTTGAAAAATTCGGTCCTGCCGCAACGCGCGCATAGGGAGAAATTTTATTCATGGTGAACTTTGCTGTGAGTGATGCATTTGTAGTATAAAAATTTTGCTCAACATCGTAAGAGTACATTGCGCCTATACCCAATAGCAAGCCATCGCTGATATAGTAATTCAATCTTGCCTCTGCGCCGAACGTATTGAAGGGGTCGCCGTTGAGATGAAGTCCGCTTATAAACTGCGCTTCAAAATCTTTATTAGTTTCAGCAGTCAATTTTTGTGAGGAATTATCCTGCTGTGAATAACAGGGAAGGGAAATTATAACAGAAAATATAAAAAGGGAAAATATATTAAGGGATAAAGGAAGAAGTCTGAGTTTCATTTGACGAGCTTATTTTAAAGAGATCACTTCTTAATTAAAATAACCGATTATTAAATATAACTCAATGAAAATTAATTTGTTCCGTAAATTGAATGTGGAGTGCAGGGGGGCGCCCTCTGATTCGCTGAAAGCGAATCAGAGCATCGCAGAATAAATTTTTGCTGAAAGCAAAAATTTATTCTGCGATGCGTCCCGATGAAATCGGGACAGTGCGCCCCCCAATAAACGCTGATTAAAAAATTACAGCCTGAAGCTGTATCCGAAATTTATTAAGAAAGATTTTACATCCTGCGCATCCGATTTATTTATTCTGTACTGCGCCTCTATCACAATTTTATTTTTCGCATGGATTGGAATATTGATTCCGATTGAAGGAGCGAATAATATCCCTGTTGATGTTTCGTTCGGCACGGCAGTAATAACGTTGGAAGATTTAAAGTTCACTCCTGTTTTTGCAATAAGAGATGTCCCAAGCCCTACTTTAACAAAAGGCTGTACAGGCAATTTTACCGCATCGGCATTCTGCAGTTTGAAAAATGCCATAAAGCCCATTGTGCTATAGTTGCCGTAGTTGTATAGTTTGTAGCCTAAGTACAATAGTTCAATATCATTATTTCTCGAAGCCAGATTCGCAAAGTTTACATCAACTCCGAATGTTGTAAGTTTGCTTAATGCAAACTCAAGATTCGCACCTGCATTAAAAGAAGAGCTGTACAAATCCTGATTTGCCGGTGTAGAAAGCCCGCCATATGCGGAGATATAAGTTGTATTCGGCAGCTGAGAGTAAAGGGAAAGAGGGAATACAAAAAATAAAAATACTAAAGTAATTTTTTTCATATCCGTATGAAGTTTTAAAAATCGGTTGTGAGCTGCACGCTGCCGTAAGGCATATTTGTAGTTTCGTTTTTTAGCTCATTGCCGTTTTCATCCTGCACTGTCATTATCAGCTCGCCTCTATCGGCTTCCTTGCTGAATGAACATACCAGCGACTTGCAGTCAGTAACGTAATACTCCGCAGGAAGAACGCCTTGCACAGTGTTGGAATTTATCATTCCTGTGGGAGAGATTGTTTTGTAAAATCCGCTGTAGCGAAGTTTATCCGTACCGTTCAGAATTATTTTATATTTGCCGGCGCTTGTATCGGAGTTTCCGCAGGATAAAGTCAGCAATAAAAAAACTGCTGCAGCACTAAAAAATTTAGTGTAGAACTTTATATTAGAGAGCATTTTTGTTTTTGTAAGTTAAAAAAATTTCCACCCCCTTACAAAAACCTATCGGGTTTTATGCTGATGTAATTTAAGATATTTAAATGATAAAATCGTGTAAGAAAAATTGTGAGTATTATAACCTGAACAAATTTTGTACCCTATTTTATTAAATAAAATTATTTACATGATTTAAATCATACAGTATTAATTACCAATTTTTTAATTTGTATACAGGGAAGCTATGCATTCCTCATTTCGCCTTTTGTTTTTTAATAAATTTCAATGATGGCGAATCCTCATTAATTCCACACAGCTCCTCCTTTAGTTAGTTAAACTTAAAAGGAGAAACATCATGCAGCTAAAATTACCTTAGTTATTTTCTTCAGAAGAAGATTCCATAATATATTCCCTTAACAATTTTTACAGCGCAGTTATGATTCACATGCAGCAGGATTTTTTTTTTGCTGCTGTATTATTTGATAAAAAAAATAAAACTAACATGAGAAAATTATTCTTTATATTGGTTATAATATCATTCATCTCGCCGGGCATATTTGCGCAGGGTGGATGGTTTCCGCAGTCAAATCCTATGGGCTCAGGGCAGCCGGCAATGGTAGGTAAAATTCAATTTCTCAGTACTACAGAAGGCTGGATTTCAGCGGGCAACGGCAAGCTGCTTCATACAGTAAACGGCGGCAATAACTGGACTATAATTTCGCTTGAATCTTCAGATACTCTTATGAGTTGGAGCGACCCTGCAGTTAACATGAGCTGGATAAATAATCTTACAGGATTTATAATTACAACAAAAGTATCCGGTGAAACCTGGAAAGGCGCCAGAGTTTATAAAACTACTAACGCTGGAAACAACTGGAGCAGGTTGCCTATACCGGTTTACGATGCCGGTATTTATCTGCAATTTGTAGATGTAAACAACGGATGGATTTTACTTTTTAATACGGGCTTTTTCGGAGGTGGAATTTTTAAAACTACTAACGGCGGCACAAACTGGTTTCAGATAAATAGTGGTGTCGGCGGATTTCCGTATTTTATAAACAGCAATACTGGCTGGCTTCTGCCTGTAAGTGAAAGCGGCACAAACTCTGCCGATACAATAAGAAAAACTACAAACGGCGGAGTAAACTGGTTCGCCCCATGGGGAAGTAATGCGCAGGTCTCTTTTAACTCAATTCATTTCAGCGATGTAAATAACGGGTGGGCAGTAGGCGCAGCCGGACTTGTAATGAAGACAACTAACGGAGGAAATTCGTGGACGTACATGACTAATACAGGTTTGACTTCAACATATAAGAGCAAAACTGTTTTCTTTATAAACGCTAATACGGGATGGATAGGAACTAAGGAAGACGGAACACAGACATTAAAAGTACTTTATACAAATAATGCAGGGGCAACCTGGAGCTGGCAGCCGGTAACGGGCCAATACTCTTTATTCAGCATTCATTTCTTTGATGCATATAACGGAGGAATGACAGGTGACTACGGGGCAATATATCACACTATTAACGGCGGCGTAGCGGTAAATAATATTTCTACAATCGTTCCGGATAAAAATTATCTGTATAAAAATTATCCGAATCCGTTTAATCCTTCTACTACAATTAAATTCGATGTGAACAAATTCTCCTATGTAAAACTCGTGATTGTTGATGCATTGGGAAGGGAAGTCGAAACAATTGTAAACGAAAATCTAAACGAAGGAACGTACACAGTAAACTGGAACGGTATGAATAAAGCAAGCGGAATATATTTCTACACTCTGAAAACAGGTGACTTTACGGAGACACGAAAGATGATGTTGTTAAAATAAAATTGTGTAAATAGTTTTATTGATATACTCCGGAATATGTGACTTTTTCCTGTTCCTGTGTTAGTCGCAGGAACAGGAAATTTGAAAGTTTTAGAAAATAATTATTAATTTATACTGAACAGTATATTTACAATCAAAAGTTAAATACTAAAACATGAAAAAAATGAATGTTAGTTTATTCAAAATACTTTTTTGTTCATTACTTATAAATTTATTACTTATAACCTGCACTCTGTATGCCCAATGGGGAAGGACTTCCGGTCCTGTTGGCGGTTATGTTTACGACTTCGTTTCTTCAGGCTCAAACTTTTATGCGGGAACACCGGGAGGAGTTTTTATCACTTCCGATAATGGAAATTCTTGGATCCCTGTAAACAATGGTATTATTCCTAATGATATTTATTCGTTGACTGCTTCCGGGCAATATGTTTTTGCAGGTACAAAACAAGGCGTTTTCAGAACTTCAAATAACGGTCAAAGCTGGGCGCAGGTAGTAAACGGATTTTCATCCCACTATGATGTTTTTACGATGGTGGCAGCAAGTACATATATATATGCAGGCGTCTACGGGCAGGGAGTAGGTGTCAGTACCGATTTCGGTAATACCTGGGTTATTGGCAGCAATGGACTGGGTAATAACTATGTAATGGATATTGAAGTTTTGGGTTCAATCGTTTTTGCAGGAACAGCAGAGGGAATTTATAAAAGTACAGATAACGGCGGGCACTGGGTTTTTGTTGCTACTGGAATTCAAAATTATTCATTCATAAAATTTGCAATTTCCGGCTCTAGTATTTTTGCAGCATCAAACGTAGGAGGGATTTTTATTTCTACAAATGGCGGAAACAATTGGTCACAAGTTAATAACGGACTGGGAAGTACTTCTGTGGTTTCTATTGCTTCAGCAGGTTCCGTTATTTTTGCAGCATCAAATGGAATGTATAAATCTACTAACAATGGAGCAAATTGGATACTGGCTGATAACGGACTTTTTAATTGGTATACTAATTATAGTATAGGCGTTAATGGTAATTCTGTATTCACAGGAACATTCTGGCAGGGAATTTACAGGACTTTGGATTACGGAGCTACATGGACCTTCGCAAGCAACGGTTTCAAAGCTGCTTTGATAAACGACGGTGCTTTGGAATCTGTCGGTAGTACACTTTATACGGGCGCTAATTATCAGGGATTTTTTGTATCGCAGAATAACGGTGACACCTGGACACAGTTTTTTCCTGAGATGAATGTTAATTGTTTTGCTTCAGCCGGAAATTACAGATTTGTGGGTTCTTCATCAAACAGAATAAACGGAAACGCCCATGTGCTCAAAAGTACTGATAACGGGATAACCTGGGATGATTTTGGCATCAGTCTTGCTCAATATGTTTCATGCTTATTAATAAAAGATAATTATATTTTTGCGGGATTATCTAATGGAGGAATTTTCAGAACAACTCTTGATTCGCCAAATTGGGAACAAGTTGCTGGAGTACCACTTGTTTTTACCACAAGGGATTTGATTCTCTCCGGTAATATTATTTTAGCAGGGATAGGGACAGGTGTTCTCAGGTCAACTGATAATGGAAACACTTGGGATACAACAGGCTCATATGCGCTCACTGCTCCAGTTTTTGTACTGCATAATGGAAATACTTATGCAGCTGGAACAGAAGGGATATTTAAATCGTCCGATAATGGTTCATCATGGACTAAAGTATTCAATGGAACAAGCTTTGGCTTGGTTAATAGTCTAGTTTCTTATAGTCAGTTTATCTTTGCAGGTGGTGATAAAGGGATTTTTATGTCATCAAACAACGGAGCAACCTGGGTAGATAAGAATCAAGGGTTTGCCTCTATTCCAACGGTTTCTGCACTCACAATTTCTAATGGATATCTTTTTGCAGGTACTTATTCGCAATCCGTTTGGAGAAGACAGATTTCCGATATTATTAATGTTAATAATATTTCATCGGAAATTCCTTCAGGATATAGTCTCGAGCAGAATTATCCGAATCCGTTTAACCCAGCAACCAGAATAAGGTTTACTAATCCATTTTTTGGACAAGTTAAAATTGCTGTTTACGATGCTACAGGAAAAGAAAGAGCAATATTAAATGATGGTACTTTGAGAGCTGGAATATATGAAACCGAGTTTAATGGTGCAGATTATTCGAGCGGTGTTTATTACTGCAGAATGGAAGCAGGTAATTTCAATGAAACAATAAAGATGATATTGGTTAAATAAAAAAATTAATCATTTCATATTTTTAATTGAGTTAGGAAAGAAAAAGATGTGATAGTTTAGTAAAAAAATTTTGCAGTACGAGAAGAAAAGGAATAAAAAAAATCCTCTCCTGAAATTTCCGGGAGAGGATTTGTGTATCTAGATTAACAATGTAACATCACTTTTTATTAACTGAAACTCCCGAAAGAATTATTTCCTGTTCATTAATTTGACTTCTGCCATAGGATAAAGCCCTAGAAAACTTTCGTTGTTAAAAATATCTCCTGAAAGCATATTGTTCTCCATATTAAACGGTATGGAAATATCTTTACTTAAAATTGTATCCTTTGTAAAAATCTTTCCGGAAAGTTTTCCTTTAATGACGTAGTCAGTTGCAAGATTAAGTTTTTTTCCTATCCAGCCTCTGTTATTTTTTACAGTGCAGTTTTCAAATTTAGCGGCGCCAAAATTACCTTCCACTTTTCCGTCACTATTGATTTTAAGATTCATAGTAACAGGTTCATCCGATGGAACAAATATGTAATTCCCATCAGGTTTGTAACGCACTTTAACATTTAGATTGTTTTCCCAGTTGCCCGTAACTGAGTTGGGAATGCTGCTGTTGAAAAGAGATTCCGAAATAAAATATATCAGCCCAATGATAATAACAAAAAGAAAAATAATTTTATAACTTTTCTTTATTCTCATCTTTATTTAAGTATGTACATCTTTTACGATGGCAATTTGTAAAATGTTCCGATAGGAGAGAAAAAAATGAGAGGAGGGAAGGTTTAACTCTGCTACTGAGATCTTTAACATTACTTGAAATACTTATAATCATAATTTATGTTATAATACAAATCTTTCTTCTCCGGGAAACTTACTTGATGAACTTCAAGTTTATCAATTAAACCGTTTGATTTATAAATGTATTCGTATTTAACATAAGGGAAGGTTTCAGTTGTATCCCGATCAAAATGAGATTCTGATATTATTCTGTCATCTTTTATTGTATATTTTATAATCATAGTATGAAGTTTATTAACAACAATTGTATCACCGGAATATCTTATGTTAAAAATTATATGCTGCCCAAAACGAATATAATTTACAAGCCGGTCCTGCTTATCGTATTCAAAAAAATTAGTATGAAAACTATTTGAATCAATTGGCAATGAGTAAGAAGGGGATGCAGGAGATAATTCAGGAATTAGAACTGAAGTCAGTAAATTATTAGGAGAATAAAGGAAAGTGTAAACTCCTGTATAAATTTTTTTACCAAATATCTCAATTGCAAAATAATGTTCATCATAATTATATATAGATGAAATCTGACTATTTTGGTAATTAAATGTAAATAATGATTTCCTGTAATAGTCTTTATAATAGTATTGAGTTAAATTGTAACTTGAATCGTACGTTAAATATGTATCGTTATTAATTACTTCAGGAAATCCACTTTTATTAAAGCGAATATACTTTACATCGTTTTCCGCTTTGGAGTAAATTTCGACTGTCTTAACTTTATTTTTGCTTAGTATTTCTGAATCCTTTTGAAGAATATTTTTAAACAAGATTTTATAAACTAAAGCTTCTTCAAATCGATTCCAGTCTGAGGGTAAAGTATATTGTGCAGATAATGTGTTGCAGATAAATACGTAAATTAATATAAGGTAAAATTTCTTCAAATTAAAATCTCCTGTTGAGAATCTACTTATATTAAAGAGAAAAATTGTAAGATAAAATATTAAAATGTTGATGATGCTCTCCCCTTATCAAATGGAAAAACAAAATGCAATCCTCCTTCGCAACGCTGTGGGGGTAATATTAAACTTTATACTTACTACTTACTACTTTATACAAACTTCAATTCTGCTGGTAAAGCTCGTATGTAAAATTCAGTTTCTCAGTTTTGATTACTCCGCGGAAGCTTACGTATTTTACATTGATATAATCGATAACGCCTTCATTAGTATAAACATAATCTGCAATTCTCATTACGTTATATGTTGAAAACTTCAGCAGGGAAGTCTTCGACATTATGCGCTGATTTTTTATCGTATAAAAAACCTGGTCAAGCGGACTTATGCCGTTCACGGGGTCAAACACATTTTCATTGGGAGATATGTGCACTGTATCTCCGTTGTAACGGATATTCACAAATGCCATATTTTTATCGCTGAAGTTTACAGCAGCAAGCTTGCCCATATTATTGAAATCCATAATGAACTTTGTTGCGCCTATCTCATCTACTCCTAGGTTTGCAACTGTTAAAGTCTTTACCATATTATTTACACCCTCATAAAAAAATCCGTATTGCTTGCGGAAATCGGAATCCTCTTTTATAGCAGTAATTGTCTTCAGATATTTATTCTCATAAATATAATCCATTCTTACTTCTGGCTGAACGTCATTATAGTTTTTATCGATAAGCTCCAGATTTCCTTCATTGGTATATTTAAAAATTATATTCTCATAAATATTTTTCGGAAAGGAATCTAATACAGTGTAAACAATTTTACCAAGCTTATCATAGGTAAACTTTGCAGTATCTTCAAACTGATAGTATGTTGCGATGTTTCCCTTAGTATCGTAAACCCAGTATTCAACTTTTTTACCGTCCTGGTCAGTAACTGTCACACCTGCAATTTTATTCATACGGACTTTTCGCATATCGACTTTTATTACACTATCCAGAGCAATGTTCGAAATAATCTGCAGCAGAGGCTTCTGATATTTAAAATAATCTGTGTACTGGCTTTTTACTATGGAAGGGATAAGAATAAAAATAAACAGCAAGAGAGTTAAAAACTTTTTCATTAGAATTAATTGGGATTTTTTCGAATTATTTGGAATTAATGGTAAGTAAGAATTTAATACTAACTAACTTTAAAAAACATTGTGATATTTTTACACAGAAATTTTGTATTACTCATAATAATTATACTCATACTCTTCTGTCCTGAGCGGCTTTCCTACCGGCGATTTTACAAAAATTTTTTCTATAAGTCCTTTTGAAGAATAGATATACTCTTTTGTTAAATCATCTTTATCTATATCAGCGGAAGCATTGCTGTTTACTATGGAATAATAATCAATCCTATCATTTTTAATTTGGTAAGATATTGCTTTGCTGCTAATGTTATCAATTCGCAGATAAGAGTTTCCATAAGTAACCCTGAATAACTCTTCATCTCTGCTTTCATTCAGTACACTTATCAGCTCTCCGGCGTTATCATAATTAAAAAAATATTTTGCTCCGGTTGTATCTTTTGCAAGGTCCAGCAGTGTAACTTTAAAAATCTTTCCTTCTACGTAGGCAAAATCATACCGGCTTTCAACTCCAGCCGAATCACTGTGAATGCCTGCAAGCATATTATTTTCATAGGAGAGAATATAATTTATCCTCTGCCGACCCTTGCGCAATGATGCGCTTGTCATATTGTTGTTAACGTCATAGCCGAATCTCCAGTGAGTTTCAATCATTCCCGATGTATCATTGTATGTATAAAAATCTTCAGCGAATCCGAAATTATTTATCAAAAGTTTTCCAACCGGTTTTTTCGAATCATTACTTATCAGAACTTCTCTTACCTTATTCGAAGCCAGTATCTGCGCATCTTTGGTACGTATAGATTTCGTCACTTCATTTTTCACAACGAAAAACAAAACCTCATCTATAACATTGCTTTGATAGTACTGCGCGCTTGCAGGAAGAGGGATTAAATAAACTGCAAATAAAATTATAATTACTCTACTTATCATAGTACTCATAATTGTAAAATGAGTTCAAAGAAATTTCTCCGTGCTCTGTAGTTATATAATCTATAAGCCCGTTATCTTTGTAAAAATAATTTACAGTGGAAATTATATCGGGTATCACAGTTTCATAAGTATAAACTTTTGCGCTTAGCTGCTTAGAAGGATAAATTGTCGTCTCCTTAACAATTCTGTTGTCATTTATTTCATATTTCTTTTTTCTAAAATGTGAAGTGTTTATGCCTGTAATATTTCCCTCGTAATAAACAGAATCCAGCGTTGTTCCAAACTTTGTTTCCTTTACATTTACAAGCCTGCCATTATTATTGTAATTGAATAACTGTTCCATGTAAACCGTATCTTTGTAGTTATCCTTGTATGAAATTTTTTCTATCGATATCTCGCCGATGTTTTCTCCGTAAGCAAAAATATAATTCTCCGAAAGACCTAAGCCGAAATCAACTGAAATATAATCAAGCAAAGATTCTTTATAGTAGAAATCATACACAAAGCTCATTGCCGTCTTCCCGAATTCTTTATAAAAAATCTTCTTAATTTTTGAATCCTCCGACCACTGTATTTCATAGCTTATCTCTTCGCCTTCATTATATTCGTATGAAGAAAAATTTGTTACCCGTCCTTCTTTGTTAAAGCTCATTTTATTCTGTATCGCGCCGCTCTCTTCAGTAACCGAAACTGACCTTACACTATTTCGCTTCATCACCTTCGCATCCTCATTAATCACGCTGCGCATAGCGCAATCATACACTATCGTTCCGCGCACATCAGTGAAACGGAAGTACTCGCTATACTGAGCATAACTTACCGCGCAGTTTACAAAAATCAGAATTAAAATTAATTTGATTGTAAGAATTTTCATTCAGCTTTTTTAATGATAATAATCATAAATATAATTCTGTTTGTATTTATTCCCGAGCATATCTTCTATACTAACAAACTGCACTAAGCCGTTTTCATCATAAGTAAAAACCCGCGATGCAGTATAATTTAACTCTTCACTGTGTATAATATGTTTAGTGATAGTATTTTCTTTCACGATATAAGTCTCATAGCCCGATGCGCTTTTAATTTTTATCGTATCGCCTCTGTAAAAAATTTCATAGAGAGGAGTAACATCACCCGTAACCCTCACATCACTCAGCCTGTTGTAAATATCATATTTGAAATTCACTGAGTAGGGGATACTGTCTCCCTGCCACAGATGCGAATCGAATCCCGTCAGCAAACTCTTATCCTTTTTATTATCATATCTCATCTCACATTGCTCAAAGAGTTCGTTTCCGTTCTCATATTTTTCATAGGAGAAAAACGCAGTCCCTATATAATTTAATCTTATATCTTCCAATATTTTGCCGTCAGTATTTCTGTAAACAATACCCGTGAGATTATTTTTAATATCGTAACCAGCCTTTATATTCTGCGGCTGCCCGTTCACAGGATATGATTTATAACCCGTCACTCTGCCCTCTATATCTATATTCGTCTCCGATAAAATATTATTTCTCTCATCCGTTATCTTTACTTTTTTAATGCTCGATTTCATCAGCTCGTTATCTTTTTTATAAACATCTTTAAAGATAATATTATTCATCAGAAAATAATCTATCGAGTTAATCTGTATCTGCTCTGCGTACTGCGCATCTGCGCTTGCACATAAGAAGGATAAAATAATTATATAAAAAATTCTAATTTTCATTTATCGTAGTAATAAGTGTAAATTATTTCATCGTGGCCGTCATGTGCTTTTTCAATAAGTCCGTTGCTGCCTATGTAAAATCGTTTCTTATCTATAATATCAGGTGGAAGCCTCTTGGATTTTGAACCCGGAGTATATGTTCCATTTGTTCTCTTTATTGTATTTGTAATGCGGTTATTTTCTGTTCTATACTCTGTGCGTGATGTGTTCGGCTGAATAATATAAATTTTATCTTCTTCATACACTACCGAATCGAGCGTAGTACCCGTAACAATATCTTTCACCAGAGTTATCCTGCCGGCTGCATCTACGAAATATTCGCAGAAACGGTTCTGCCTTGAACTCGTATTTACACTATCCTTTATACTTACAAAATTATATTTATCTGCTAAAATAATATGCGAGTCTTTGCTGTACGCTTCTGCAGGCATTGAAGTAAATGCAGCCTGCTCTATAATATTTATTCCCGAGCGCACTGTAATTTCTGTAATGTAGTCCGAGCTGTAGTCAAATTCGTATGTAATAGCAGGGGAGTTTCGTTTTAAATCCGTCATCACAATTTTAGTAATTCTTTCCAAACTATCTCTCTCAATATTTTTATTTATCTCCGGCTCTCCTCTGTAATTATAAGTTATCTCCCCGGATATTTTTCCTGATTTATAATTAGTCTCGCTTACTTTTCTGCCATCTTTATAGCTGCATTCAATCTTTGCAATTTTCAATTCGTTCAACATATTTTCATCTGCATCTATAAAAGATTTCATAACGTTATTATATATCATTGAAGCTTTAATATCCGAGTAATCAATGAACTCAGCATTTTGCGCCTGCGCTCTTCCGCACAACACACAAATCATTATAACAAATATTTTAATCTTTATAAAATTCATAATCAAATTTTACTTCTGTCTTGCTGCCGTCTTTATCTGTGTAAACAATTTTATCCGGCAGTCCGTTCTCACTGTAAAAATATTCTTCAGTCGAGTATGCCGTATTATCTTCTGCAAACGATACTATCTTCACAGGCCGGTTTCCCTCTATCACGCTTTCCTCACGCCAGCTGCTGTTTGTTATTTTTACTATCGTCCCACCTTTGTAAATAAATTTATATCCGTACTCTGAACTTACATCTCTCCCTATGAAGGCAAGCCGTTTATTTTCATCGTAAAGAAAGTTAGTCAGTGAAGTATCATTGGTAGTTTTCCTCACAGATATTACTTTTGATAACAGCCCTTCCTCATTATAAGTAATATACATATCTTTATCAGCTCCGCCGCCGTTATATTCTTCCGATGCCTTTGTGAGAAATCTCTCCGTATAAAAAAAATTTATTCGCTGCGGAGCAGGTATATCACTGAAAATATTTTTTAACTCTGCGCCGCCTGTATTTATCTGTATCAGATTTTTATCTGCATCATAGGTATAAGCTTCTATACTTCTGTGCTTGCTTTCAGTCTGTTCTTTATTCTGTCCATTGTTCTGACCGTTGTTTTGAAAAACAATTTTAGTTACTATCGTATCTGTCAGTCCGTCACGGTTGATAAAATATTCAATATTTCTGCCCGCAACCGAAACTCTTTTTACTCTCAATTTCTTAAAAAGTTCTTCCTTCGCCTTATAAATATTTTTGTAAAGAATCTGCTTCTCAAAATAATTATTGATACCGTAGTTCATTTTATAGTCAAGTATCTGCGCATCTGAGCTTCTGCAAACACAAAGGAAAATCAATATTAAAAAAATTATTCTAAAACTCATTTGTAGCTGTTCCTGTAAAATTCATATGATTCTATTTTTATGCCCGGTTCAGTACTTTTACAGACTTTTGTAAAAAAAACTTTTTCGTTTTCATCCATCACATCACAGGTAAAATCATACATTACATGTCTGTCGTTATATGCTTCTATTGAGTACCGGTCGCAGTCAGTTATTGCCATAGTGAAAGGTGTTTTTCCCTGCAGTGAGTATATCGAATAGTTTTGTTTGAAATGTTTGAACAGCTGCACGTTAGCAAGCATCGGTTTCTCGCAGGTTATCCTTACATAACCAATCACTTCGTCATGATTGACTTCTCTTCTTACTCCTTCACCTCCGGCAAATACCAGCATCTGAACGTATTTTTTATCAACGTTTGTTGAATCCTTCATTACAATTTTTCCATCCTCCAGTACCGTTACCTTCAGGTATCCTCCCAGCGGAGGTTTTATTCCCCGCAAAAATATTTTATTGCAGTACAAAGTTTTAAACGTCTGAGGCACTGTCCCTTGCAATTCAACTGTTTCAAGAACCTGTTTCCCCATGGGAGTAAAGTATCCACCGACTTCTGTACCTGGAAGTCCCTCTAACTTAATTGTAAATTCCGTTGCCGGTGCATCTGGTATCAGCTCATAAGTTTTTTTATTCTTCCTCTCCTCGGCACTTTCCGAATCATTCTTATTTAGATTACACGAAATAAGTAAAACACCCATTGTGCAGATAGAAATGTAAAGTACTTTTTTAAATTTAATCTTCATAATAAGTATATTCGAACTCACATTTTAACGGAAGGCAGCCTTCTCTGGTTTTTACAGCAAAATCTATTATTCCTGTTGGCTTTCTGTAATACACTTCATCACTTACTAATTCTGAGTTCCGCTCTGTAATAATTTGTTTTAGCCCTTCGCTATTATATCTGCTTATTATTTTAAAAGTTCCAACTGAATATACCAGCGAATCAGAAGTTGAAATTATTTCAAAAAGCTTTGATGAATATGAATTGATATCCATATTTACCCGGGTGCTAATGCCGTAGTATTCAAAAGTAAAACTAAGAGTTCCGTCTTTGTAATTGTTGTTCACAAAACTTTTTGGTTTCCCCGATTTATAATTTATATCGTATCTTACCGGCTTTGTGCTGTCTCCTGATGCAATCATATACTCAGGAAAATATTCTCCGTAAAAAATATTAAGTTCGAATCTTTGCTTACCTTCAATTTGGTTTGAGTATTGCCTGCCCCTGCCCAGACTATCATAGGAAGTGTATACGTGCGAAGTTCCTTTATTAAAGTGATAATAAGTGTTTTCAATCATCCTTCCTTCACGGTCAAATATCATTTTTTCAGCGGCGAAATTTGTATCACCGTTTACGTAAACTTCTTTAACTTTATTCTGTTTTAACTTCTCCCTGTCACCTTTTTCATATTTCACGTAAGAGCTATATCCTAGCTGATAAGTAACCAGTCCGCCCGGGTCTATATCAGTAGTTTCCTGCGCTTCAGCATTGATAAAAAAAATAAGAAAGAGAATAAAGAAACTAAATTTTTTAAAATTATTTTTCATAGTATTCATAATGGTAATACGAAGTATATGATTCGCCGTCATCATATGTATTGGTTGAGGTTTCCCGCAAGCCTTTGCTGTTGAGAGTTATTTTTGTTTTATATTTGTATTTTGTTTCAGACTCAATAAACTCGTATCCTGTAAAAATACCGTTCTTAAATTCAAAGGTATGTACGGTGTTGGTCTTTGTAATAATTACTTTATCCGGTTCATATTTTATCCTGTACAAATCGGGATTGCCTTCTTTATATACGCTTATCAGCTTACCTTCATCATTGTATCTGAAATTTACATAGGAGGTGATTTCATCGGTTCTTTTCATAAGAACTTTATTCAGCATCGGATTATCTTTATTGCTGCTGTATAAAGGTTCAAGTACATTGTAATAAGCGCTGTCACTCAGATCTGCAATCAGAGTAATTTTATTATCATCATCGTAAGAAAAGAAGTGAATAAATTTTTCGCCGTCATCTCTGTATTGAAAAATATAGCTGGGTTTGTTTTTACTGTTAAGCCGTGCAATTATTTCACCTTCCGGTATCTGAGTAGTATCATAATAAAATCTTCCTGTTACATAACCGTCTTTGTTTACAGTCCCGCTGTTTTGATAGTAGTCATACGTCTTATCATAATTCATGTGAAATCTTCTCACCTTGTTCTGTTTGAAAACCTTTGCCTCAGCTTCATAATTATCTTTAAAGATAATCTGCTTTGTTATCCAGAAAATTATTGACTCGTTGTTAATACTCAGATAGTCCTGCGCCCGTGCCCCTTCATATAAAAAATTAGATATAAAGATGACAAGAAAAAATAAATGTTTGACTGAAAATTTTTTCATATTAAAATTTAATTTCATAAAATCCTAACAAAATAAGTAAGTTTCAATGAAGAAGAGGGAAGGGAAAAAAATCAGATTTGAAAACGCTAATATACTCCACACCCAGCCGTTATTGGTCTTCCTGACCTACGACCATTTGCTAAAAATAAAGTCGGGGCTTTCGCCCTCCCGCTTCCCGCTGAAGACAGGACAAGAAAGCTGGACAAGCTGTTTGAATTAAAATTTAAACCTCCCCCTCCCCCCTCCTTCTAAAGGAGGGGGAAGAACAAAAACTCGAAGTTCTAACCACATGTTCAGATTTTCAATCGGAACTGTTAAACGGGCTGCTATGAAAACGGCCATTAAAAATTTGCGCCTGGAAAATTCTAAGAAAAAGCGTATAGCGAGAAAAGCTGTTTGAGCGAAGCGAGTTCTTTTCGAGCAGCTTTTTCGTGAGAATTTTCAGCAAATTTTTACTAGGCCTTGATTTTTTGGTACTTTTGTATCAAGACAAAAGTACATATAAAGCGGAAACTTTGTGAATAAATAAAGTCGTGGCTTTCGCCCCGTTAATCTAAAACTGGATCCCGGGTCAAGCCCAGGATGACAAGCATGGTGTATCTGTAAAGTCGGGGCTTTCGCCCGTTATTTTAAAACTGGATTCCGGGTCCCCGCTAAAGAGGGACTGGCCCTCCTTCGCAGGGGAGACACATTATAGTGTAATTTTAATTTTACCCAAAATTCAAGGTTACACTCCAAATGCACACCACTCACTAAACTAATGTAAAATCAACACCACGAAAATTCATCCTTCAGAAAAAAATTTCAACTAAACTACTGAAATATCAACCCAAAAATATTTGACAAAAAATGAAAAAAATGTTAAAACAATAAATTATTTCCGAAAATCAGAAAAAACGAAACCTTGAAAACAGCCCAAAATCGCAGATTTTACTTTACATCTCTTATAATCCTCACCACCTTATAAATCTTCAAAATCTCGTCCTCATCATAGATTTCCGGCTCATATTTCGTGTTTATCGAGTAAAGCATCACAGAACCTGCCTTTTTATCCCGTTTTATGAGCTTTGCATTTGCCTCTATCGTATCGACCGATTTAAACACGCAAACCACAGCCGTTCTGTCCTTTATCAGGTCCGGCTTATCCACGCAAATCAGCACGTCATAGGGATTTATATAGGGAGCCATCGAGTCGCCCTTGGCTATCAGCCCGAACGCCTCTCCGTACTTAGTGAGCGCCGGCAGCTGCATGTATTCCTTCACCTTATCCGTATCCCATTGGCTTGCCGGGCTGCCGCAATAGACGTAGGCGAAGAGCGGCACGCTGCGGATTTTGCTCCTTTCCGGCGCCGATGCCTTCTGGATGAACATCTCTCCCTCGCCGCTGATTAGCCACGATAGATTGACGGCGCCGAACTTATCTACGAGCCGCTCATAGAACTCGGAGTTGGGCTTTACCTTGCCGCTTTCATAGCGGGAAAGATTGCCGTTATCGATGCCGAGCTTTACTGCCAGCTGGTTTTTATTCAGCCCCAGCGCCTCGCGTAACTGCTTTAATCTTGTCTGTATCATTTTTAGTATTGAGTAGTGCGTATTGAGTATTGGGTATACAACTCACGCAGTTAAATCATTTTGAAATCCTAAGCTGTGCTTAGTCCCGTCTTTAGCTGGATGCCCTATGAAATCAGGCTTATATCATATAAAGGGCAAAACAAATTATAACGATAATCGTTAAAATTGCCCATGCTACTTTGTGGATGGTTTTCATTCTATTGAGTTAAGTTTAAACTTCATTGGTAAAATTCATACTTATACTTATAACTTTTTGAATTTATTTTTTTATTGCCTAATGATTTTGTAATGCTGACTGATTCTATAAGTCCGTTTGCCTGATAAGTAAAATTCATTTTGTATAGGTAAACTTCGCTGCCGATTTTTTTGATTGTTGTATACGAGCTTATTCTATCGTTAGCAAATTCAAATTTTAAATATTTCTGATTATCAAAATCTGCGCGAAGGGGCATATAGAAGCTTGTTAAGTCATCTTTAACATCGCGGGCTTTTATTGTCATCGATTTATCATCACGGCTTATTTCAAAAACGTTATCGGGATTTGGTACTGTAACGTCCAGAATCCTTTTTATCAAACCCATGCTATCTGTCTCAATTTTAAATCTGTTCGTTCTGCGGAAATCCTTATAGGTAAAATCAGTATGGCACGAGTCCGGCAGCTCATTTACATAGGAGAATTTCGCATAGTAATCTATCATTTCATAGCTCTCGCTTTTTATAGCAAAGAGTTTTCCAAAATCATGCTCGTAAAATAGCGCAGTCTCATCGGGACTGTAATAAATATAACTTATCAATCCGCCCACGTTATATTTTATGTTGTATTCAATATCATCGGCTTTCTCGTTTTCTCCCAGAAGATAAATGTCGTTGTGAGTGATTAAATTTTCAATGAAGCCGCGAGTATTCAGTTCATACTTTTCAAACTCCGGCTCTGCTTCGTTCCCGACTGTTATTGTCTTCACTTTATTTTCTCTCAGTCTCTTCGCATCTGCCTCAAAAATCTTTTTGAGATTTGTATTCACTATTAAATGCATAGAAGCATGCCTGCTTGTGAAGGAGAAATTGTACTGGGCTTCAGCTTTTATACTGAAGGCTATTAAAATTATGATTAAGATTATTTTCATTTTCATTTTATCTGTATTGAAAAGTAAAATACACTTTTTAATTTCTCTAATTATAGAAGCTGTAAGAAAATTTAATTTTTCTACTATGATTATTTTCATCTTCCATTATTATGTAATCTATTAAACCGTCACTTCTATAAAAATAGCTAAAAGTATTGGGACTATAATCTATATAATCATCAGTATAGAAAGTGTAAACTCTTCTTTGTCCTTCTTCTTTTAAAATTCTATTGTTCTTTAGAAAAATCTTATAGTTAAATATATTGTTTTGTCTGTCAATGATTGTATCTCCCGAACGGTAAATAGAATCTGTCTGGGTCCATTGCCTGGTAGAATAATCTTTAATCATGATAGATGAATCATAATAGCGGACTAGATAATCAGCGGTATAAATACTATTTCGACGGTTTTTATATTGCAAAGAAAATGTATCTCTGTTCAAGATTTTATCATAGAAAAAATAGTCTATCCAATAAATTGTATCCTGACTAGTCTTAACAATATACTTAAGCTTATTATCTTCATAAAAAAAATCTCTGCTGTCCTTTTCTACTTTTAGTGAGCCGGGAATAAACTTCTTAGAAATTATTGAATCTGTTTTATTGTTTTTATTATAATAATATAATTCTTGAGAATCGTAGCTATAACCGTTATAGGAAAAGGAGTTAATTTCGGAAAGGAAGCCGCTATCCAATATGTTATAAATTCTGTAAGAGCTTTTTGTGTAGTTTACTTTAACTTCTTTCACCTTATTTTTTTTTAATATATCTAGATCAAGCTGCATAACACTTTTCAGCGGTTCTTTACTAGAAACAAGTCCTGACTCATCATAGATTACATATCGATCAAAATACTGCCCTTCCGCATATTCGCTCCATAATCCAAACAAAACCAATAATATTATTACAACTCTGTTCATTGTTAATTACTAATTGTTAATTGAAAGCATGGGGATGAATTTTTACCCTCAGCTTAACTACCATAAATAGTTAGTCATTATAGAGATACCGCATAAGTGCAGTAAATAGTGCTTGACTATACTGTATAAGTGCCGTAAATTTGTATGGTAGACTTATAATTCAGAATTCAGAATTAAGATTTCAGATTTCAGAATTAAGAATTAAGAATTAAGAATTAAGAATTAAGAATTAAGATAGAAGATTTTATAAGAATTTAAAATTCAGAATTCAGATTGGTGCTTAGTGTTGTTATAAATCTGAAATCTGAAATTTTGAATCGGCATAAAAAAAATATCAGCCTGCAAATTACTTCTATGCAAGACTGATATTTTTAGGAAAAGGATTTTTGCGCTTCTTAGTGATAACGAATAGAAAAACATTAACGGAAGTACTCAATCGAAAGCGTGCGTTTCTTTGGTATCAGTTCTTCCTGTGCGCTGCCCGCCAGAGTATTGTAAATGTAGACAATGTAGTTCTTGCTGTTTTCAACAATTGTAAATATATCACTCTGTGTATCAGCAAATTGTTTGCCTACGGCAGCTTCCTGGTAAATACCATCGACAACATAATAAAGCTTCTCTATTGATAAAGGTAATTCCTTAATATTATGCTTCGCCAAAAATTCTTTGTATATCTTCTCAGCCTCCACGGGGGAGATCGAGTCAGGTACGTAGTATTTCATTTTCTCTTAAGGGAGTTTAAGATTATGTATGGCGAATCGTAACAAATTAATTTAATGCTTATGAATATGCAACATAATATTGCAGAAATACCTATGACAGTTAGTACGGTTTGTGAAAAGTTTTAACTCCCGTCTCGGGTATAAAACAGTATTCCTCTTATATAAATATATGATTTCTTCTCATTCAGTTTTAACGGCATTGTAAAGCTAAAAACTTTTGTGAAAGCATTTATCGCTCCCGCGAAAACAATAATGTATAATTAATAATTCAAAATCTTCTCACTGTACTGCTTTAATCAGTAAGTAATTTGCGTGCAGAGTATTCTGCTTCGCATAATATTACTAATTATTATTTCTTAATTATTAATTGTAAAAAATGCTTCCAGATAAAAAAACAGATGAGTATACACGTTACTGCATTACTCCTGAAGGGAAAGAGTACCTTCGCAGAATGCTTGAAGAAAAAAATACATCAGAAGAACCTGAAGATAACAATGATGAATTTGAACTGAACATGGATGAAGAAATTGATTTTGAAAATTTAAAAATATTCGATATCGATGATGATGACTTTGAGCCAGATGAGCTTGATTTACTTGAAAATGAAATTATGAATGATGAGCAGACCGATGAATTATTCAGGCTGAATGAAAAAGATAATGATGATGACTATGATTTTTGGAAAGAGACGCGGACATAATTATTTATAAAGCTTTTGGAAGAAAATTCTTTTTGCCTAAGGCATCAATAATACCTCTCAGAAGAAAATTGTTATTATATTTTATATAATATTTTCTGGGACTGTTCTTAGGGGATGCAAGCATTCCTTTATTTGATAAGTTCTTTATATAACGGGAAATTGATTGCGGAGGTTTTCCCGGAAATAGTTCTTTTATTTCAGCGGCTTGAATTAATTGCTTTTCACAATCCAGGGATTTTTTTAAAATTTTGGATTCAATATCTGTTATTGTTTTTCTTTCTAAAGAAAAATTAATAGCAGGAATTAAGATTTCTTTTTTCAAATAAGGATAGTCGAGTAATCTATCTATTTTTTCTATTTCTTCTTTTAAACCGTTTAAAACATATTCGCACCAATGTAGAATATCATTTGTGTTTCCACTATCGGCTCGTGAAAGATTTTCATAGTATTTATCTCTATCTGAGCAAAATATTGCTGTAGGATTTATAATCCTTCCTTTTGCAAGATTAAAGCCCTGCTTTACAAGCATTGCATAGGTGAAAAGGCGTACAGTTCTGCCGTTGCCGTTTGTAAACGGATGTATCCATACAAAGCGATGATGCGCAATGGCAGTTTTAAGTAAGTCATATTTGGGCGGTGTATCGGAATTTATAAAATCAAAAAGTTCATTCATATAATCATTTACTCTAATGTAGTCAGGGGGAGTATGTGCAACATTATTAATTTTTACATTTGATTTTCTGTATTCACCTGGGGTCCTGTCACCTTCATCATCGGGACTTAAATTTTCAACAACTTTATAATGGAGCTGACTTATAAAATTTTTATTGATCGGATATTCTTTAGGTGTCGCATCAATGAACTCCATGGCACTTTCGACATTTTGTATTTCAATTATACTGGGATTTTTTGTTTTTTCATTTTCAATTTTAGTTTCAATAAATTCGGCGATAGTTGTGTTATTACCTTCTATTCTTGCTGAACCTATACTTTCCAGCGTATGAAAAATTCTTTTAAGCTGAAAAAAAAGATGTGGCATGGTTGTCCCTTCCAATCTTCTTTTTCTTAAATGATCTAATTCAAGAATTAAATCAGTAAGACTCGAATCAAATGAAGGAGTTATTAATTCTAATTTATATTCGTTAAAATTTTTTGTCATTTAAAATTATTTTTTGTCAATTTGTACGTACTATTTCACATTACAATAAAGCAAACTTAACAGTATTAGCCTGTAATCATTAATAATATAGGATAGTTAAGGTAATTATTCAACACTCAATATTTAACACAACGCTAAAGTAATATTTAACATCTTTGCTTTTTATATTTAACACATACAAAATAATATTTCATTTTTGCAAACATAAATTAAATCTCATGAAAAATTTTATCACGGGTTCCGATCTCTCCGCTATTATCGGACTCAATCCGTACAAAACTCCTTACGCTGTCTGGGCTTCAATAGTTAATTCGCGCGGAGAGAAAGAGCCCGAGCTTGCTATAAAAATTTCCAATACTCTTCAGCCTGCAATTGCCGCACTGTACGAGGAAGTATCGGGGAAGAAAACCATTCTTCCTCTGGAAAAAAATATCCGCTATGAGAAGTATGATTTCATCGCAGCTACTCCGAACCGGTTCATCGAAGATACAGGAGTGCTTCAGACATACGGAACGCAGAAATTTATCGAACGCGATTTTATTCCGCAGCACTGGTATTTAAAAATCATCTGGGATATGGGAGTAACGCAAAAGAAAGAGGGAGTGATTGCCTGGCTTGAGCGCGGGCTTCGCTTTAAGCATACGGAAGTTCAGTTTGATGAAGAGCTATATGCACACATGCTGACGGCTGCAGTTGATTTCTGGAATGAACATATCATTGCAAAAAATCCGCCGAAAGCTCTTACCCGCAGCGATATAAAAAATATTTTCCGCCGCCACTGCGAAATGAAATTTGTCCCGGCAGATGAGCAGAGCTACAATGAAATCAAGCGGATGAAATCTTTGAAGGATGAGAAAAAATTTATTGAAAGCGAGCTTGAAAATATTCAGTCATCGCTTGAGTTTCTTATGGGAGATGCAGAGGGCTTGACCTACGGTGATAAAATCCTTGCTACATGGAAAACAGACAGCGGAGTAAAAAAATTTGATGAAGTTAATTTCAAAAAAGAGAATCCTGATATTTATTTGAAATACTTAACAGAGATAGAAGGGAAGAGAAGATTTAACTTAAAGTATTAAGTCTTAAGTATTAAGTAGAAAGTAGTTTTTTGTAAAGTGTATGTTTCTGCTTAGTACTATAATTCACATGTCTTTCTACATTCTACTTTATACTAACTACTAATCAAAATGACAAAGCCAACATTATATTCAAAAAATTATCTATTCACACAAGGAGATGTTACAGTTTATCTTAAGATAGATTGTTGCAACAAACTTTACACTGTCGGAATACAGGATTCAAGTGTTGAAAGCGCATTTACTGCCACTGAAAACTTTGAAAGGAATATTATCGCTGCAGAACTCATTCTGGATGCAGTGAGATTTGCAAAAGATGAAATGAAGCCGGAGTTTGAAATTCAGAATTAAGAATGCAGAATTCAGAATTGAAAATTCGAAAATATATTATTCATTACTCATTATTAATTATTAATTGAAACACTTTGGCGCGACCATTAAAAACAGGACTGGAATATTTTCCTCATGATGTAGATATGAGCGAAGATTTAAAAATTAGAAAACTTGAAGCCAGGTTCGGACTTACAGGTTATGCTTTGTATAATAAAATCCTTGAACAGCAGTATAAATACGCAGGTAAATTTACGTTGGAATGTGAGGATAACTTAAGGTTGTATTGTAAAGAATGGAAGATCACAAAAGTAAAACTTTTCAAAATAATTGAGGCTTGTATTTCGCTTGAACTTTTTGAAGATGAAAAACTATTATCGGATTCAATACGTCAGCGTCTCGAAAAAATTAACAATCATAGAAAATCACAACGTGAGAATTTTTCTAAAAGGAAATCCGAAAACACAAAAATCAGTCACTTAGAAATAGTATCCGAAAGCGAAAACATTGCAGAAACTGTACAAAGTAAAGTAAAGGAAAGTAAAGAAAAGAAAAGCAGTGTGTGTAAGCACACACACGATTTTGAAAAATTCCACACAGATATCAAGCAGGATGAAGACTACAGCGAGCTAAAAAATTATGACCTGAAGTATTACTTCGATAGGGTTGTAAATTTTTATCCTGAGAAACAATTCACGGAAAAGGAATTGAAGGCAAAGATTGTATTTTTCATAGGCAATGATAAAAAATCAGCAAAACATACTGTTGTGAAAAATCCTTTTGCAAAAAAAGATTCTGTTACAGTTGCATACGAGCTTGTGAAAAATAATCTTGACTGGATAAAAAATCTTCCGGATAAAAATCCCGATGAAGTTGTTCCGGAACTGATAAAAAAATGCCGCGACCCTGCACGCAACGATGCATTGTTCGAAGCCTATGTGGAGAAGGCGCTGAAATTTTATGCTAGTACTGAGTAATGTGTAGTGTGTATTGGGTAGTGTGAAATTATAAAATTATTCCGGTCCGTGTATGAGTATTTCTCACTACCCAATACTCAATACTCAGGACATCAGGAGGTAAAAATGAAGTGTCCTATCTGCCGCGCAGACGAAAAGTTTGTTAAGACTTTTGAAACAGTACAGCATCGCAATATGACTGAACGCAGAAAGCTGTGCCTGAAATGCTTCAGCGCATGGAAAACAATGGAACAGATTTTTGAAAGATCTGAAGAAGAAATGGAATACGGGAAAATGAAAATTGATGAATTTTAACAGCGGAATTTTATACAGTGCGTAGTGTTGTAAATTACATAGTCCGGAACAATAAACTGCCGGAGAAATACATGTACAAAAATTATGCTGCTAATAAAAAACATTTACGGAGAACCCTTTAACATGGTACGGATAAATAGTTCATCCAACACGGAAAACTCTATCGGCAAGAAAAAACCCTTAGCGCTTTACATAGCAATTTTCATAGGTATATTTATTCTTCTTAATGCAGTTGCTGTCGGACTTCTTTTCTTCAGATAGAATCCGGTTAGTGTTTGTTATTATTTATAAGTCTTAAATCTTAATTTGAAATATGTTATTTTTAAGTAAAGATAAAAAAGCTAAGGGGGCAAACAAGTGAAACTTATTCTTTATTACGTAAACGGAAATCCTATACACTATGAGTACTCTAATACAGTGCCTTCCGTTACACAAAATATAGATGTAAACGATATACCGCACATTGTAAAACACGCGTATCATTATATGAATGCGCTTCCGGGTAAGAGACATGTAGACGACAGCGGACTGAAAGTACCCGATGAAATATTTATGGTAGTGCTGGAACGTAAATAAAAATTTTAAACAAACAAAAAAGCCGGGAACTTGCCCGGCTTTTATATTTTAGCTTAGTTATACTTCCTCTAAAAAACCCTTCTAAAAACTTCCTCTTTCCATTACTGCATCGCTTCCGAAGAATTGAACATTGTTATCCGGTTTACGATACATGTGTGAAGTAGTGTTTTCTGTTTCAATATCCAGAGAGATAATTCCCTTCGCAACTTTTGTTAAAAAATCTATTGCTGCAGTATATTTCTCTTTCACCCATTGTGGAATTTCAGAATATTGAATTCTATCATGAAGATAAAAGATAGCTATGTCATACGAACATTGTCTTATTATTGCGGGACCGCTTCCTTCAACATCAAATATAGGAGGATTGGATAAAACATTATTAAGGTAAGTATCAATAAGAGAGTCTGCGCTTTGAATGGCAGAATTTAATATCGCATCATCACCATCCGTCAGCCTCTCCAGCTCTTCAGTTTTTATTTTTAAAAGAAAATAATCTTTATTTGTATAAGCCATTTTATTTTGAGTTAAAAAGTTTGTAAGGTTTATAAAGTTTGCAAAGTATTTGGACTTTTTACTTTATAAACTAAAATTAAATTTCGGATATTCTTTCACATCTGCAAAATTCAGATCGATAACTTTTTTTATCAGCCTGTTCATTGTTCCCTCTATTAAATTTAAATCTCCCTGAATGATATCGTGCCTTACAGCATTATGCACCTGCGCAGCTGCGTATGAGCCTTTATTATCCAGTGAAGTTGTGAGATTTTGCCCAAGCACACGGATAGTGATTTCGTTATTCCAGAAATCGATGTTGCTGTTGAATATAGCAGAGCCCTCGCCTTTATTTTCATCTCCTCTGAAAATTATATCAGCCTCACCGGGAACAACTGCCGATGCATTGTTTTTTAAATTTTGTATGGCAAGTATCAGCGAATTTTTATCATGCTGGTTCAGCGCAGAGTATTTCCCTATAACTGTCGGGCTTGCAAATTTTTCAATAAATATCTGCCAGTCTTTTACTGAATAAGATTTAAAGAAGTATGCAAGTATGAGAGAGTCGATACATCCGTTTAAAAATCCGTTAGGGTTATCACCGTCGAATGAATGTACTTCAAGCAGCTTGTCTTCATTGATATCGAGCAGGGGGAGAGAGTGAATATCAACTCTGTCATTAATTCCTGTTGCCGCTAACCGCAGATTTATGGCAGAGGTTTTTAATGCATCCAGAACAGAATATTCTTCAGCGATATCATCATAGACAATGAGATGATTCTGAATCCTTCTGATATCTTCCGGATAAATTTTATCTCCGCACAGCTTATAATTTATTTCAAATACACTCAGCCCCTGTATAGAGCTTTCCACAATATCTGTGAAGAAATTCTCAAGGTTCGAAAAACCGGAAATAAATTTTTCGGTGAAATCTTTTAACAATACATCGCTGCATTCAACAGAATAAGATTTTCCAAGAACGGAAAGTTTTCTTGTCTGACAGACGGCGGAGATACGCAAATCAATTCTTCGTATGTATTCGAACAGAAGTGATTTCCAGAAGTTAAGACCTTTTCGAGATGACTCCAGGTAATACTTTAGGTTTGCAATTTCAAGATTGGCAAATTCCGAAGTGTAGAGCGAGTAAATGTTCTGTATGTTGGATGAGGGTATTACCCGGGAGTCTTTCGAAAACTGTTTTGTATTTTTTTTATTCTTCTCCATAGGAGGAAGAGTTAAAACTTTTGATAGTGGAGCGCTCATTTTAATTTGTTATTGTGTTTTTAAGTGATACTTATATTGAGTGTATGAACCCGTACTGAATTTATTGCTTTAAAAAATTTAACTGAGTTTACCTCTACATAGTACGGTTCTGATTCATTAGGCTCAGGATGAATAACCGGATCAGGAGGTTCATTATCCGGCGGCGGATCATGAGGCTTATCCGGCGGCAGCTGCAGCATTGTATTATTCAGATCGTCAATTAACAGCTGAATTAAATCAAAGCCCAGTGAGTTTTTTTCTGCAATAAAAAGAGTGAACTCTGCTTTATGTTTTATTATTTCATTAGCTGCCGAACGCACTACGGGAGCGTACTCCTCTAACTTTACCAGGCAGCATGGAAAGCTTGGATTCCACCCGCCGTTAAATTTATCTTCAAACTCTCCTCTGTACTCATCTATTTTAATATCAGGGAAAGTAATAGTTAAATAATTTTTAAAATCCTGGTATATAATATTTAGCATTGGCAAATATATAAAAAGAATTTTATGAAGATTATGCAGTCATCCTCATTAGTACTAATAGGTAAATATTTTCAGAAAGGTCTTGACAGGTCTGAGTATTTTTTTCTGTCAATACAATAAAAAAAGAAATTCCCTATTAGTACTAATAGGGTCAGTTGGTTAGTTTTGCAAAAAAAATATTTGCAAATTGCATGCGTTCGTTATTCGTTACTTGTTTTTTGTTATTCGAATTAACGTTTGAATAATTCCGATTAACAAATAACGAATAACCATAAACGACCAATCAACAATGAGCAAACTATTCAAAGTATTTATAGCGGGAAAATATCCGCAGGGCGAGATAACGGAAAGCGATATAAAAGAAATCGCAGAGAACTACTCGCCGACATATCACGAAGCTCCTCTTACGCTTGACCACAAAAGAGAAGGCAGCGCTTTAGGCTGGATTGAAAGCGTAATTGCGAAAGGCAAAGAGCTATGGGTTTCATTTTCAAAAGTATCGGAAGAGGCAAGGCAGCTTACAAGCGAAGGAAAGTACAAGAGACCTTCGATTGAAATTGCAAATTATGACGGAGTAGGAAAATATCTGCGCGCCGTCAGCCTGGTTAATTTCCCGCAGGTTAAAGGTCTTCCTGAAATGCAGTTCCAAACTACCGACAAAGAAGCTGTCATCTATTTCAGCGAAGACTGTTTTTTAAATTTTTCCGATGAAAGGAAAAATAAAATCAGTAAAAATTCAAAACTTAAAAATAAAAACTTGAGCAAAACACAAAAGGAGCAGATTGTAAAATTTGCTGAATCTCTCGGGCTGGATGCAGAGGCAGATATTGAAAAAATATCCGAGTTTGCCGAAGCCAAGATAAACTCACTGCAGAATGAAGTTATTACTCTGAGCGATGCAGTGAAAAAATACGAAGAAGAGATTGAAAAAATTTCGGAGAAGCGCGCAGAGAACTTAGTAAATGATGCAGTTTCATCGGGGAAAATTCTTCCGGCGCAGAAAGATTTTCTGATGACATTTGCAGAAAATGACTACGAAGCATGCAAATCATACTTAGATATGCTTCCTGCAAATCCTCTCTTTGAAAAAAATAAAATTCATAACGGCTCTTTAAATTTAAAAGACCCGAAGTATTTTAATGAGAGAGGTTCGAGAATTACTTACGCTCAGATATTAAGAAATCCCAAGCTCATTGAAAAAAATAAATTTTCAGAGACGGAGCTGGAACAAATGAGGTCTGAACATTTTAGGTAATAAGTATTGAGTATTGAGTATTGAGTATTGACTGAGGCGATTAATACAAAATCTCATTACACACTACACAAGACTCAATACTATCGTATCAAATTTAAAAACTAACCAAAACAAAAAGAAATGGCATTTTCAAAGACATTAGTATCAGATAGTGTTGTTCAAAGATTGATAGAACAGCAGAACATTTACAATTCATGCAACAGGGGATTTGATGCGCTTGTGCGTCCCGGCGCAACATCGGTTGATATTCCGGACCTTGCAATTCCAAAAGTAAAGAAAACCGGTACAACCTCTACACATGCCGATAGAAAAAATGCAAAGGCAGATACTGCATTAGTAAATGTTGCATTAGGACCTTATGCTGTTCCGCTTGCAAATGAAATAACGGCGCAGTGGGAATCTAACGGAATTCTTATCAAAGAATATCTTGATTCGGCTGCATTGGTACTTGGCGAGCAATTCGACGGTGAAGTTATTACTGAAGCACAGACAGGAACGAAGACGGCATTTGCAGGCTCTTCAATGGCATGGGGAGATTTAACCGCTCTTAAAAAGAGAATGGACAAAAATAAAATTCCACAGACGGGCAGAGTGCTTGTAGTTAGTGCTGATTTAGTGGATGAATTTTTTGCAATCGACACAGTGAAAAACGCAACATCATACAACAGAGATTATCTTGAAAGCGGAAAGGTCCCTTCACTCTTAGGATTCCAGATCTTTATTTCAGGCTTAGTACCGACAGTAACAGTATCGGCAGCGCAGAAAGTAAATATGACTGCATTCTATGGTCCGGGCTTAGCATTTATCATGGGGAGACAGGCAGAGCTGAAGGAAGTTTACGATGAAGAAAATTTAAAAGACATAAAAGATTTAGTGTGCCAGGCAGGATTGAAATTATTGAATACAAAATTTGCAGAAGTAATTTACAAACCATAAAAATTAAAATATGGCGGAGCAATTCCGAACACAAGACAAATTGTTTGAGATAATTTCAAACTTGCAGGAGTATAATTCGCCTGAAAAGATTGAAGACCTCAAAACAGAATTGAAATTTCTGAAAGATTGGGACACAGATAATAGTATTACTGTAGTTGATTTCGGTCAGTCTGTAACAAATGCAGTTAGCAATAGTCCGGGTTCAGTTGTTTCATATATATTTTGTTTCCCCGGATGCATAGCAGGAAGTATAGATGATGTTAGTACAAATTTACGAATTATTCCGGTATCAACTGCGTTTGCCGGATTAACCTTTGACCCCGCTGAATTTTTAGACCAGGGTTATTTTATCGGAGCTTATTTACAAAATACAAGATTCAGACACGGCAATTTAACCGGAGCAGATTTAACCGGAGCAGATCTGACAAATGCTATATTTGACGGAGTTATTTTAACTGATGCTAAAATACACGGTGCTAATTTCTGTGGAGCTGACTTAAGCGCGAGCACATTGCCGGAGTATGCAGATACAATTACAAACTTCAAGGAAGTTGTTGGCAAAGGGAACTGGGATACAAGTACCAAATGGATTACCGGAACTTATCTAAGCTAAACTAAAAAAAATTATGTTCAAAATAAACCGTGAAGTATTTTTTAAAGGATACAGAGAAAGATTCGGAAAGCTGAATCAATCTCAGGTAGACGGTCTGAATTATTTAATTGAGTGCTTTGAAAAAAGCAGATTGATTAACCGCTTATCTGAATTTGCATACATTCTTGCAATTATAAAACATGAAACTGCAGAAACATATCAGCCGATATGCGAGCGCGGCGCATGGAATTATTTTAAGTATTTGATAGGAAAACTTGGAATTAAAAATCTTGCAGAAGCAAATATGTATAAGGGCAGAGGATTTGTTCAGCTTACCGGAAAAATAAATTATATGCTGTTCACAGAATTGTTGGGGATTGATTTTATTTCAAGTCCGGAGCTGGCGCAAAACAAATTATATGCCTGGATGATTCTTGAAACGGGCATGAGCAGAGGATTATTCACCGGTAAAAAGCTGGGAGATTATATAAAAGAGAGCAGCAGAGATTTTTTTAATGCAAGAAGAATTATCAACAGCCTGGATAAAGCGGGAACAATAGCCGGATATGCAAATGATTTTTATGAGATACTGGAGTTTGAATAAAATAAACCTTAGAGGATAGTTTTCAAAAGTTAAATCAATTATGAAGAAAATATTTTTAATAGTAATGCTGATTCTTACTCATTCAGTAATGGTCAGCAGCAGTAAAAGCCAGTGGAATCTAAAATCTAATACAGAGGACGGGAAATTTTCCATAGCAATAAACTCAAGTAATTTTTTCGGAGTTAGCTCAGGAAAAATTTCATCAGAAGCTGTACTGATGCTTTCACCTTCAGATACATCTGTATGGAAACTTGTAACAAATTCCGATAACGGGTTGTATTCGCTTGCAGAAAATAAAGTAAGTTACATGGGCATAGATTCCGGGAAGATAAGAACAAAGGCAGTTTATATACTGAATCCTGTTACGCTTACTGCTCTCGGTCTTGACACAACGAGGCTTTCTTATCTGGGCAAAGCGAATAATTTCACAGGAAGGAAGCAGACATTCGATACGGTGAATGCATCAGTGAGGTATTTACTAAACGGCACTGATATAAATTCTGCCGGAACATTATCGAACGTGGCTTATCTGAGTCAGAATGCAGTTGTAGCGGGAAGATATACTTTCAGCGATATGGTAAATTTTCAGGATAGTGTTCAGCTTGGCAGCGCATATTTATTTTATCTCAACGGAAAAATTAACAGTACGAAATCAATTTCTACTGATACCTTAACCGGAAATATTGTCAGCGCAGGAGCATATAATTTCGGAGCTAACAGAATAATTTTTACGACCTCAAATAATCTGAATATTAATTCAGCAATTACCCGAGATCTTTTGCTTGGAACAGGAACAGCGGGTTCAGTATTTACAATGCAATCTTCACTGGGAAATATTGTTTACACGCCGCTTTCCTTGACCGGTTCAGCAACGTCACCTGCCATAGATATAAGCCAGACGTGGAATACAACGGGCTCGCCAACAGGATTTAAGTTTAACATATTGCAAACGCAATCGGGTTCATCATCATTGCTAATGGATTGGCAGATTGACGGCAGCTCATTGTTGAATTTAAGTAAGACAGGAAATTTATTTTTGGCAGGCGCTTTTAAGCCCGGGCAAATAATAACTCAGACAGCAAGTGGGGGAGCTTCAGTTTTATCCATAACACAAAGAATATTGCAGTTCAGTTTTTATAATACATCAGAGACAAGCGGAACGGTGAATTCGATTGGTGCTACTCCGCAAATTGTCCCAACATCCGGAACGGCAGTATTCAATATGTTTAATCTGAATCCAACCATAAATCAAACCGGAGGAGCAAACGGTATTACAAGAGGATTGTATGTAAATCCTGTTTTGACATCAGCTGCTGAATGGAGGGCGATAGAAGTATCAAGCGGTAAAAGTATCTTTCAGGATGTAGTGGTTAATAGCGATACTAAAGGAATTGTTTTAAAAGATTCAAGCGGTCACTACTGGAGAGTTACAGTAAATACATCAGGTGTTGTTTCAACAACAGATTTAGGAACTTCATTGACGGGATTTTAAAATGATAAAAAAAATTTTAACAATAATTATACTTATTGCGTGCACTGTTTCATTTGCGCAAACTTCAACAGATAGTCTGTATTATAAGATGTTCATTTCAGACAGGGACTATTTTATCAAACTGCAGGAAACAGTCCCGACTAAGAATCAATATATCGGACTACAGTGGTGCATTGACCTGTTAAACAAATACATTGAGCTGGAAGAAAAAAAAATAAGACAGGAAAGTAAATGAAAGTAAAAGATAAAATAAATTCAGCACAGATAAACTCCGAAACTTTAAAAGATGTAAAAGAGAGTGTAGGAATTTTAGAAAAGCTGGCAAATATATTTATTTCGATATTTGCAATTTTTAAATCTAAGGAGAAATAAATGCAAAACTGGAAAACAACAATAGGAGGACTGCTAATGGCACTTGGTACTGCCTTAGTAAGTTCTAACGGAAGAGTACTGCAAAGCGCCGGATATATATGCTTAGGAATAGGCGGACTAATTACGGGGCTTTCAGCAAGTGATGCCGGAAAAAAATAGA
Organism: uncultured Ignavibacteria bacterium; assembly: GCA_937974175.1. Taxonomy (GTDB): domain Bacteria; phylum Bacteroidota; class Ignavibacteria; order Tepidaquicellales; family Tepidaquicellaceae; genus JAFDZO01. The sequence continues at coordinate 6,073 of CALJIG010000009.1, read as the reverse complement.
AAAATAAAAACAGTTTAAAACATGCCGCCGGAAAACAACACTGGTAATTTGTCAAAATACTTCACATGGGAATTTATTAAAATTCTTATTATGGCATGCGGAATAATGGGAGGTTTTTTTGAAATGAAATCAGAAATAGAATCCATTAGAGCAGAGTACTGCCATATAAGCGAAACAATGAATGAGATGAAAATTACAATGAATAAAAAATTTGAATTGTATGATGAAGAAATAAAAGAAATTTACAAAACAAAAAAATAAGATTAAAAAAATAAGATGCCAATAACTAATAAACCAAGCGTTACGCCATTACAGGTAGGAGCAACAGCATACTTTGTTTACAACAATACTCCTAGGTCAGCAAAAGTAATAAAGACAGTATCAGAAATTACTGATCAGGATGACAACGGCACTGCAGAAGAAAGAGTATTTTATTTTCTGGAAGGTTATACAGAACCCTTTGAAAGCTCAGTATTGTATTCTGCGAAAGTAGATTTAAAAAATAATCTTGGAAGTGCAGCAGATAGTTTGTAAAAAAATAATTTCAAATTTTAAAAAAAAATCAAAAATGGCTTTAGGAAAAAATTCAAAAAAGATAAGAATGTTCGGAGGGAACAATCTTCAGGTTAAATTTCCGGGTGGATGGCAGAATCTTGGTCACATGATAACCGGCACTATAGAGGATAAAACAGATTCACAGGAAGTAACATTCGCAGATGGTACAACACTTGATCTTGACGGAAAAAGAAAAGTGAAGATGTCAGTTACGCTTGCTCAGACATCGAAAGAAGAACTTGAGCTTATAGATTCGTTAAGAGGCGGAATATTTCCGGTTTATTATTACAACGGAATAGTAGATGGAAAACCACAGGCATTTTATTTTAAAGAAGTTAATGTGATTCCTAATATGACCTTAAAGAATCCGGATAATCCTATGAATATTGTTTTAGAAATGTCAGTTCTTCCCCAGCCGGGAAATTACTGGATAAATGCCGGGAATATTCAAGATTTACCACAAGGTTGTGAAGTATGGACAACAACGAATCCATATTATGAAAGTAAAAATAATTTTTACATAATAATTGAAGGTCCAGGAAAAGCAACAAAATAATATTTACTAATATTTAAATAAAAAAAAATGGCACTAAGCGGCAGACCCCAAAAATCGTTATATCAAGTTGGTGATACAATATTTTTTTTAAATGGAACTAGGGGCGATTCATCGGAGATAGTAAAAGTAATTTCAAGAGTTACAGATCCGCAGGACGATAATACAGCTTTACAGGAAAATGTATACTTTATAAAAGGATTTGTGAAAGAATATAGCGAAAGTGAATTATTTCACTCAATGAATGCTCTGATGTATAATGTGAAGGGGGATTATTTGATGAATGTATATAATTTAATGTTGGAATCAGGAAACAATGATTTAGCTAATATGGATTTTGCTTATACTAATTTTTCAGGATCTTCATTCCAAGGATGCTATCTTCCGAATGCTGATTTTGAAAATGCTAATTTTAGTAATGTATATTTTAATGGTTCGAATCTTTCTGGTTCAAACATGAAAAAAACTATATTGACTGGGGGGTTTTTGAATGTTGTTAATATGCAAGTAGTAGATTTAACAGATGCTAATCTGTCAAACGCTGACTTCCGGGGAACAGATCTTACCGGCGCTACTCTTCCCCTCTCCGCCAATACAAAGTCATCCTTCAAATCAGTTGTCGGGGATGGGCACTGGGATCCTGAAACAACTATCTGGGTGGATGGAAATCCTATAGGATAATTATATAAACTTTATTAAACTCTATGGCATCAAAAAAAATATCAGAGCTGACTGAATTTGCTGATCTGGAAGTCTTTCCTGATGGAGCTTATATCCCTTTAGTATCTGAAGGAGTAACATATAAACTTAAACTTGAAAATCTATTAAGCAAAACTTTGCGAACGGATAAACCGTCAGAGATAAGTTCTGTTACAGCAAAGTCAGTAATCAGTAATAACGATCTGCTTATGCTTGAAGATTCATCTGACAGCAATAAGAAAAAAGCTTGCACAAAGGCGCAGTTCCTTCATGATGTACCTCAGGTCAGTACGGGCAGTTCGGATCCGGCAGCAGCTCCTTCAAAGAAAGGTTCTATTTACATCAATACTACCTCGGGAGATATTTTTATTGCGGCCGATACAACAACAACAACTGACTGGAAAGCAATCTACATTGCTCCATAAAAATTAAACTATACTAAACTTGGAAGAAAACATTAAACAATACAAATTCTCCTGCGGGCTTGAAGCTTCGCAGGAAGAACTCACTCTTGAGCAGGATTACAGAATAATGGACTTAATCAAATCCGTTAACCTGACTGACCTCGGTGCTACAACTATTGCCGATCTTATTAAAACTCTCAGCGAGAATAAACTGATTGAAAAATTTCTTAGCATTATTTTTTCTATCAATAGTGAAGAAGAAATCAAAAATTTTTCAAAGCTGAAAAACTCTGAGCTGAAGGAAGTAGTAACCGATTTTTTTATTTTAAATCCTATAGCTCTGGACTTATTAAGAGCTTTAAGGAGCGCAGCGGATATGACGACAATGAACCCTCTATCATCAGATTCAGATGTGATGCAGGAAAGTACGAAACAGGATTCTTAAACAATACTTTTGAAGACGTTCTCTATAGAATTTGCGAGGGAGATTTTAATAAATTTCCCTCTGCAAAAAAAATGAAAGTGAGTGAGGCAGGCATCTATCTTATCATAAAAGAAAAAGAGAATTTCACACAGTGGTACGCGCAGAATTATGATTAACCTTAATTCTTCAGAAATTCCTGCACCGCTTTTTTAAATTCAGGAAGAACCTGAACGTGCGGTATATGCCCGACTCCTTCAAGCTCAATTAATTTTGAGTTTGGAATTTCGCCGGAAATCTTTTTACCAAGCAGGGGATATTGTCCGTATTTTACTTTCATTTCCTGCGGAAGTTTATCTTTACCTATGATAGTTCTATCTTCCTGGCCGATGATAAGCAAAGCCGGAGCTTTTATATTTTTGAATTCATAAACAACGGGCTGCTCATAAACCATCTGCGTTGTGAGTGCATTAGCCAGGGCAATTTCAGAATGATTCTGTTTGTATAATTGCTCTGCCTGTGCTTTTACATACTGCTCGTACTCAGGCTTCCATACAGGATAATATGTCATCTGATATTTTTTCATGCTCTCATAAGTTGCAGCTTGTTCTTTTTGTAAAAGTTCGGGAAGTGTTAAATAGGGGACGAACGTTCTGTAGTCTTCAAGTCCTATAGGATTTTCAAAAATAATTTTTTCAACTGTTTCAGGATACATTATTGCAAAGCGCGCTGCAAGCATTCCGCCCATTGAATGACCTATGGCATTTACTTTATTTATTCCTAGATGGTCAAGAAGTTTGCTGCTGTTCTCTGCAAGCAGATGAAAACTGTAATGAATATTCGGCGCGGAAGATCTTCCCCAGCCTATCTGGTCTGGGACAATTACTCTGTAACCGTCTTCAACAAGGAACTGTATAACATCTTTCCAGTAATAACCGTTAAAATTTTTTCCATGAAAAAGAATTACATTCTTCCCGTTATAGTTTGCCGGCTCAACATCCATATATGCCATCTGAAGAGATTGGTTCTCTATTTCAAGCGGAAAATATTTTACTTCATAGGGGTACCCGACTTTATTAGGGTCAGTTTGTGATTTTGTATCTGATATTATAAAAAGAGTCAGGGCAAGGATTGTGAGAAGGAATGGAAATCGTATTTTCATATAAAGAGTTAATTTGATGTTCTATCATTTTAACTCTTTTAGTTTATAAAAAGTTTATTTGGTTTGATTTGATGATACCGATAATGACACGCAATGCTAACACCGGAAGAGTACGTTGTGAAAAAATCTGTTGTAAATAAATTCGGTACAGGATTTTTTGAATGGATAAACGGAGGGGGACTTACAATTGACTTTATAGAAAATAAAGAAAAAACGTATGCTCTGGCGATATAAATATTTTAGAATTTTTTCCTGTTTAATTTACTTTAGTAATTCTGGATGAAATAAAAATAAAAATAAAACCAATTGCATAAATAATTGCCATTGAAATGAAAGCATTAATATTATTTATATCAAGTATTGGAAATAAGATTAAACTGCAAATTGCATAAAATAAGGCAAGGGCTATTCGGGTTTTACTAACTTTACTATCAGGCCCTTCAGCAGAAAAAAAGATTTTGAAGCCGGAAGTAATACCTCTGTAGTTTTTTCGTATTTTGCTATTATAAGTTTTTACATTATCAATTCCACCTTCTCTAATTGCAAATACTAAATAAAGAATAAATAATTGCAAAACCCAAATAAAAAAATCGTTACCGTGTGAAGTCATATTACCCTTTATTTATATACCAAAATAATATATGGCAATATAATAATCAACCTAATTCTTAGAAATGGAAAAAAATATACAAAATTCAGTTATTAGATTTAAATTACAACAAATTTTTAAATACACTTTCAAAATCTGATTCTTTATTTGCTGCCGCAAATACAAAGTTTGCTGCTTTCACGGACTCAATAGACAATTTTAATAAGAGAATAGGAGATCCTGATTCAAGTTCATATAAACCTGTTACGGAAGAAGATATAAAGAAATTCATAGAGCAGCGTTCAGACTTTCAAAAATTTGCAGATGTTTTTGCAAAGCTTACGATTGGAACTATGATTGCATATGCAATGGGGCTATAAAAGATTTCAATTCTTTTTCAGATAATATTCAGCCGTGGTTGGTGTTCTTCGCCAACAAACATCATTAAAGTGAAATATTAATTGTAAAGTACAAAGAGAGAAATCGACCCCGTTGAAACAATTGTAGGTGTTTTTGGTGAAGTGCAGAAAGTCGGCGGGGCGATGTCAATACTCAAGCGCTACACAATTATGAAGTTGTTCTTTTAAATAGGAATGTTACGTAGATAAAAATTCTTATTAGTGTCCCAATAAGCGCAATTAGGTTGGCCAGAGTGTGATAATCAAAATCAAACAACTGATAAATAAAACAAAGCCATACTATTAAAAAAAGTATAGTTTCGGTTTTAGTGTTACTTTTTTCATCACTTTTATTTTTTATCGAAGCGATTATTAAGACAATGAATTGAAATAAGCCAAAAAGAACTACCAGCCAATAAAGAGGGGCTGCAAGTTCCTGTGTAAATAAACGGCTTCCAAAGAAACATAGCAAACAAAACCAGAATAACTTCTCCATTTTTTGTGTTTGAAAAAAACTTACTGTTTTCTTTTTCTGATTTTCATAAGGGGGGATATTTTCTTTTATTTCATGTTCTTGAGTCTCTTCAACTTTTTTACCGGATTTCTGATAAGCATTTATAAAATAAATTACGGCGGCGCTTCCCATAATTAAAATCCATAAGGCAAGTTCTATTGATGACATCTGTGTTGTGTATCTTCTTATCGGAAATAATATCAGCCCTATAGCTATTATGCGGTGGGAGATCTTTACAAGTTCAGGATTCATAATAATTCAAAGTTTTTTATACAAAATTAAAATATGAAATTTTGATTCTTTATAATTCAGTCGCGGAGTTTGTTTGCTTTTTATTAGCTATGAAACTCCATACAGCTATTATGCCTCTTATAATTGTTAGGAAAAAAATTACACGGCCAAATTGTTTTGCATAGCCTTCAGTAAAAAATAAACAGAGAAAAAGCAGCCAGGTAATAAAATAAAAAGCATATTTTATTGTTTCAAATTTATAACCTGACTGCTTAACAGTACCCGGTAGTTCTATTTCGGAAATGTTCTTTTTCTCGGATTTGGAAGATAGCGATTTAAATAATTGAGTGATTGAAAACACGAAGTAAACAAAACCAGAAAATAATGCAATGAAGAATCCAAAAGTAAAAATTGGCGGGATGAAATAACCAACAACTCCTGCCCAAAACATTATATCGAGATATTTATATTTTGAAATTAAAGATTCCATAGTTAGGCATTTATGTTTATGCTATACAAATTTATGGTAAATATTTTTATTTATCAA
>CALJIG010000008.1 GCA_937974175.1 uncultured Ignavibacteria bacterium | reverse complement strand
AAAAATGTTACTCTGCAAAGAATGTTACAAAAATGTTACTCTGCAAAGAATGTTACAAAAATGTTACTCTGCAAAGAATGTTATTCGTCATGGCGAATTACTCTTAGATTACATTGATAAATTCATCAGGACTAAAAATGGCTGCACTGTAAAAACAACACTTAGCGTTTTAAAACCCGTCAAAAATTCATCATAAAATTGAAAATTCGGATTGGGTATTGACAATTAAAACAATCTTGTTTAATTTGCTGTAGCGATAACTACAACAATCTTAATTAACCCTCAGAATATGAAAATCATTCTTACAATTGTTTTTATAGGACTCACTTTTTTAACTGATGTAAAAGCTGACTGGCTGAAACTTACAAGCTATCCCGCAACAAATGCACGCGATATTGTTGAAAAAAACGGAGTACTGTATGCCGGAGCTCAAGGTTCCGGAGTATATCTATCTTACAATAATGGCGCAAATTGGGTACAAAGAAATAATGGACTTACCACCAATAGAGCCACCACTGTTCACGCTATTGCATACTTAACGCCGGGACTTTTTATCGCGACGACTGACGGAATTTTTATGTCAACAGATGAGGGATTAAACTGGACAGCAAAAAATAACGGTCTGCAGATTGGGCCGGGCGCTGTATATTATTTTGCTTACTCGCTGTTTGAGGATGAAGGAGCTTTGTATGCAGGTACATTTAACGCAATTTATAAATCTTCAAATAACGGAGATACATGGGTGCCTATTATTCCTGTTGCTACTCACATGGATATCTGCGCATTTCATAAATACGATAATTTTATAATGGCAGGAACCTCAGCAGGAAACCGTCCGCCTATTATGTCATCTACAAATAACGGAAGCAGTTGGTCTAACATGAGCATTAACGGCGGATTTCCAACGAGTGCTTTTTGCATTTACAGTGAACCCGGTAAAATATTTGTAGGCACTGCTATCGGCGCCTGGTTATCTACCAATGGCGGAGTTAACTGGATTCGCCGGGATAACGGTTTAGGTGCTGATCCATATGTCTTTTCATTTGCAAAAGTAAATACTACTCTTTTTGCAGCAACAAATAACTGGGTTTATAAATCAACTAACAGCGGACTAAACTGGAAGCTTGATTCTATGAACGGTCAAACATTTCAGGATGTGAATAAATTATTAGTCTATGGAAACAGATTGTACGCAGGTTCAACCACAGGTCTTTACTATAGAAATATAGATGAACTTATTACCGGAATTGAAAATCCTACAGGTGAAATAATAAGGGATTATACACTATCACAAAATTATCCTAATCCGTTTAATCCTGTGACAAAAATAGAATACCGGATTCCTTCGCAGAGCAATGTGCTTCTCAAAGTTTATGATTTTACCGGCAAGGAAGTACAGACATTAGTTAATGAAATAAAATCCGCAGGAAATTACTCGCTTGATTTCAATGCGTCATCGCTATCAAGCGGAGTGTATTTTTATAAGCTTGAAACAGAGAGTTTCTCTTCTGTAAAAAAGATGACTGTAATAAAATAAATTTTCTGGTATGACTTTGCCGTAGTTCCGATAACTGCGGCAAAGTTATTTATACACTGCAATTCTTTTTATACTTTCCATATATTTGTATCTCAGAATTATAAAATGATATTAAAAGAGTTTAAAACGGAAGACATAGATATTCTTACTGATATTCTTGTTGATATTCTTGTCAATAATCCATGGGAGTTTCATTCAGGAAAAGGATGGACGAGAGAAATGGTTGAGAAAGAAATAAAGTCAGGCTACTTCAGCTCAGTTGATAAAAAGACATTTTTTCTTAGTGATGAAAAAGAGATAATCGGATTTATAAGAATTTTTGATTTAGGTGACGATATATTTGACGACGAAACTCCGCTCTTCGATATAAGAATAAAAAGAGAATTCAGAGGCAAAGGATTTGGAAAGCAGGCAGTTGATTTGGCAATAGAGTTTGTGTTTAATACTTATACGAATAAGAACAGATTTGAAGCAACTACGCGGCATGATAATATAGCAATGAGAAAAGTCTTGCAGAAATGCGGATTTGTAAAGGAAGCTCATTACAGGCAATCCTGGCCTGATAAAAACAATGTGAAGGTTGATACAGTCGGGTATGGAATTCTAAGAAGTGACTGGGAAAATAAATCCAGGACTGATGTGAATTGGAACGATATGTAGCTTACAACGGGATCATTAATCTATTTCATCAGTAGTATCATAAAAATTACAATTATCTGTGTTTAAATGAATTCATAACTCGTAATTCGAAATTTGGAATTCGTAATTGAATTTGGAACGATATGTAGTTTTTTTCCGTTTTTTAGAAATAGGAGATTAATTATATTAATTTATGACAGAAACACTAAATAGTACACTGGACGAAAATAAAATATACGAAGAGCTTAGGAAAAAATCCAAAGATGTAAGCGAGAAAGATGTTACTAAAGTTCTTAGAAGCGAAGATGATGTAAAGAAACGCTCGGAGAAGCTCAACAAAAATGTATTCGGAAAGCTTTTGAGTCAGTTATCGTTAGCTTATGAAATGATAAAGGATTTTAAGTCAAAGAGATATGTTGATGTTCCATGGCGCACAATTACGCTTATAATCGGTGCTGTTTTATATTTTATAAATCCGTTTGATATTGTTCCTGATATTTTGCCTGTGATAGGATTTACCGATGATGCAGTAGCTTTTGCTGCTATATTCCGTTCAGTGCAGGGAGACTTGCTGCGATACTGCGAATGGAAAGGATACGACCCGGAAAAATACTTTTAATTTTTTTTATTATATTTGTAAAGAAGTTCAATTAAACGAATTCGTTAGAATTCTTAGAAAGAAGTAATGGTTGAACGCATCAATCACAGTATTATTCATCGGTGATATAATCGGCGAGCCCGGTTTTAATCACACTCAGACGTTCTTACCTGCTTTGACTGCAAAGCATAAACCCGACTTCGTAATTGCCAACGGTGAAAATATCACAGACGGCATGGGGATTATCGAAAGAGATGCCTTAAAATTACTTAGCCTGAATATAAATGTACTTACCGGCGGTAACCACACAATGGATAAGATTCAGGCGCACAAATTCATTAACGATACCAGAAACCTTCTCAGACCTGCAAACTATCCGCGCGGTGTATATGGCAACGGATACGGAATTTACAAGGTCGGAAATACAAATCATAAGATTGCAATTATAAATCTTATGGGAAGAGTTTTTATGAAGCCGATTGAATGTCCGTTCAAAACCTTTGACTGGATTTACGAAAAGGTGAAGAATGAAACAAATATTATCTTTGTAGATTTCCATGCAGAAGCCACAGCAGAAAAAATGGCTTTCGGATGGCATTGCGACGGCAGAGCATCAGTAGTAGTCGGTACTCATACACACCTACAAACTGCCGATAACAGAGTATTGCCAAACGGCACTGCTTATATAACAGATGTTGGTATGACAGGTCCTTATGATTCAGTAATCGGAATGAAGAAAGAAGCATCGATTAAGAGGTTTATGTTCGCAACTCCGCAGAAGCATGAAGTAGCCCAGAATGACTTACATCTGGCAGGAGTATTGTGTAAAATAGATACGGTTACCGGACGGGGAATTTCCATCGAACGGATATTTTACCCGGAGTTTTAATAAAATTTATTGGAACTAAACAAGAAATAATACATTTATACTTATAATGAGTATGATTTATACTTACTAACTAAACAAAACACATGAAAGCAGCACTAAAACTTTTGTTACCACTTCTCTTTCTCAGCACCGCAATCAGCGGATTACTTTTCACTTCAGGGTGTAAAGAGGATCTTATATCAGGTGATACAACCACAGTCGCCAATCCTAATGTGAAAGTTTACAAGAATATTGTAATTAACGAATATATAAATGATGCATCCCTGAGTAGTATAGACCTTTACGCAGGAACAAATATTGATGCGAATAATGCCGTTAGAGATGCCGAATTAGTAGATTCAACAGGTATCGGACCCGGATACAATAGATATTGGTTAAGATCCGGTGATGGAACACAAGATGTTATCGGTCAAGAAACCAAATTTATTCCACTGTTCAGTTCACGAACTGCGGGAGATTATCAGTCACAGTATGATGCAATGACACGTATAGATGTCGGACATGCAGACCCTGTAACTGCTGCTGATTTTTACAGATACAGCACATATTCAATGGGGCTTAGCTTTGTTTCAACAGATGTTAGAGTCTACGGATTTTGGTTAAAAGGAAAGAAAGTATCTTTAGGTCTTTCTAATGAAGTTTACGGACTTATGTACATTAAGAGTATTGCAGGACCGGTCGGTTCATATAAAATGACAGTAGATGTTAAAATTAATACAAAAGGTCAGAATGACTTGAGAGAAAGAATTCCTTCTACTAACTAATTAATAAAAATTATATTTTTTAATCCCAATTTACCCCCTTATTTTTTAAGGGGGTTTTTTTATTTTATTTTTGAAAATAATCTTTAATTAATACTTGAATTTGTCTAAAATAGCTCTTAAATTGAATTACAACTCAAACTTATGAGAAAATATTTACATTTTTCAATTGGATTATTAGCCGTGTTTACATTTTCAGCAATTGTTTTTGCTGCAGTATCATTACAATATTTTACTGCCAAGAATAATTCTGAAGGCATATTAGTCGAATGGAAAACTGTAGATGAATCGGGAACGGTGAAATTTGACATCGAAAGAAGCGTCAATACTCCCGATAATTTTCTTAGCCTCAATACAAAAAATGCAACAGGTAATAATTCCTATTATTCTTATCAGGATAATTCAGTTGAAGCCAGAAACAGTTCGGCAACAATTTACTATTATCGTTTGAAATGCCAGGATGCATCAGGAGGCTATACTTATACAAATCACATCACAGTCAGTCACACAGTTTCCGGAATCAGAAGCACATGGGGAAGCATTAAAGCTATTTTCCGGTAACAAGAAATTTTTATTTCCGTATAATACACTATCCTAAAATTTAATTTTTATTTTTATGAATAAGCAAGATATTCCTGTGTTCAAAAATGATCCTGTTATGGTTTTAGTTCTGGGTATTGTTACATGCGGTTTATATTTCATTTACTGGAATATGAAAGTGGCTGAAGTATTTAATAAAATTACAAACCGTGAGCTCATCTCCGCGCCTGTAGCAATACTCGGCGGGCTATGTTCACCGGTGCATATGTATTTCTATTATTTAGTCGGGCAGGGCTTGGATGAGCTTGGCCAGTTAATCGGAAAAGATAATTTAAAAGATAAAGCAGTTTTGTTAATGATACTCGGATTCTTTTTTCCCGCTGTATCTGCTATGATAATACAAGGTCACCTGAATGAACTTTACGACGAGAATCCGAAACAATAAAGGCAAGTTCGGCTGGCTGATAACTTATGTTATAATTATTGCACTAAGTTTTTTTATTTCTCCGTATCTCGATACGGGAATTGAACTTTGCTCTATGAAATGTTTAACCGGTCTTCCATGTCCGGGATGCGGATTGACACATTCGTTTGCAAGTGTTTCTTCGGGGCATTTTGCAGAAGCTTTTAAATTTCATTTTTTCGGACCGTTCATTTACGTTACAGTGTTAATTTTTATTTTTATTCTCGCTTCGGAATTATTTTTTGATAAAAAATTTCCGCGCTTAAGAAAAATATTTTTTTCTAAACGGTTTACTTATACATTCGGTATTATTTTATTTTTGTTTTTTTCATTTAGAATTTATAATTTAGTGCTCACAGGCGAATTCACAAAGTTACTACATAATTCTGTTATACTAAAATTCATTTATTAACTAAAAACAAAAAAACATGCTGAAACCACTTTTATTACTTCTTTCTCAAGTTGACTACGATACAAAGGATGGCGGAATGATGGGTGCCATTTTTGGCGGAGCAATCGGAATTGTATACCTTGCTGTAATCGTTTTAATGATTATTGCATGGTGGAAAATTTTTGAGAAAGCAGGAAAGCCGGGCTGGGCTGCTATAGTTCCAATTTATAACATAATTGTATTATGTGAAATTGTAGGAAGACCCGCATGGTGGGTAGTTCTGTTTCTGATTCCTTGTGTAAACATTGTGGCTCACATTATGCTCAGTTTAGATTTAGCAAAGTCATTCGGAAAAGATGTTGGTTTTGGTGTAGGCTTAATTATACTTCCATATATATTCGGATTAATGCTTGGCTTCGGCTCTGCAACCTATGTAGGTCCTGCAGCAGCACAAAAAGCTTAGATATATTGTTTTAAATATTTTCAAACGGTTGCATTATAATTATATAGTGCAGCCGTTTTTGTTTATTAAAAAGAGTTACAATAAAGATTATTAAAGAAATAAAATCATGCGAATAAATTATGTTTGATAAATTAGAAAAAGTTGTTGCGAGACATAGTGAACTTGCCGACCTCCTTTCAAAGCCGGAGGTAACAAACGATACAAACCAATACAGAAAACTTACAAAAGAATATGCAGACCTGCAGGAGCTTGTTGAAACTTTCGCTGAATACAAGACTACAAAAAAAAGTGTTGAAGAGAACAGACAGTTATTTCTTGATACTACCGATGCAGAAATGAAAGAAATGGCAAGAGAAGAGCAGGAGCAGCTTGAAGGTAAGCTTGCAGGAATAGAAGCAAAATTAAAAGAGTTAATTGTGCCGAAAGACCCGGAGGACGCAAAAGATGCAATCCTTGAAATTCGTGCAGGCACAGGCGGTGAGGAAGCTGCTTTATTCGCTGCAGACTTATACAGAATGTATACTCGTTACTTTGAAACAAAAGGATATAAAGTTGCAGTGATGGATTTCAGCGAGTCATCTACTCCCGGTGGAATAAAAGAAGCTGTGCTGGAAGTCAGCGGAAAAAATATCTACGGCGATTTAAAATATGAAAGCGGAGTTCATCGCGTACAGCGTGTACCTAAAACAGAAGCTAACGGAAGAGTTCATACATCTGCCGCTTCGGTAGCAGTATTACCTGAAGCTGAAGATTTTGATGTAGAGCTGAATGATAACGATATGAAAATTGATGTATTCCGTTCAGGCGGCGCCGGCGGACAGAACGTTAACAAAGTTGAAACTGCAATAAGAATTACTCACATTCCTACAGGCATAGTTGTGCAATGTCAGGATGAACGTTCGCAGCTGAAGAATAAATTAAAAGCTATGAAAGTGCTGCGCTCCAGACTATATGAACGTGAGCTTGAAATAAGAAACAGCGCAATCTCTGCAAACAGAAAAGGACAGGTAAAGACAGGTGACAGAAGCGAGAAGATAAGAACATATAATTTTCCGCAGAACAGACTGACTGACCACAGAATAGGATTAACGCTTTATAATCTTTCGGATATAATAGAAGGTGATTTAGATGAAGTAATAGATAAACTTAAAACTGCCGATAGAGCAGCCAAGATGGCAGAGGAAGTAGGGATATAAAAAATTCTCGTTACTGAGCTCCTGCTTCGTAACGTATTTACTTCAGTTTACCCCAGTAAACTTTTGTTTCGTATTCAAACTCTACAGTGCCGTTATTATTATATTTATTAAAAATGTTTTTTAATTCTACAAGCATTTCTGCATTATCTATCGGAGCGTAGGATGAAGATAGCAGTCTTCCTTTTACTCCTTCATAATCAAAGACCTGCATATTTTTAAAACTATGCACGTAAGATTTATGCGGTGCAAAGAACCATTCAATAGTTTTATCATCTCCTGATTCCAGAGTTTTATGCACAACTTTTTCATAGTCCGTACCAAATTTCAGTAGCAGTTTTTCATAGGCAATCAGAAAATCTGAAGTGTCAATTTTTCTTGAATTCCATATTAGAACAACATATCCTTGTTCCTTTAAAATTCTTTTAAATTCTTTTTTTGCTTTTTCTACATCGAACCAGTGAAATGCCTGTCCGGCAAGAACGATATCCATTGAATCATTTTCCAGAAGAGTATCTTCTGCTGTTCCGTTTACACTGATAAAATATTTGTATTTTTCTAAACAAATTTCAGCTGCCTCGCGCATTTCTTTATTTGGCTCTATCCCATAAACTTTATTATCGTTCTCTAAAAAAAGTTCTGCTGATATTCCTGTTCCCGAACCTATGTCTGCAATTGTTTTCTCGGAGTTAAGTCCAATTTCTTCAGATAAAAAGTTAATAATTTCCTGAGGATAGTGAGGTCTGTATTTTACATAGTTTTCAACGCGGTTTGAAAATCTTTTAGTTGAGTCTTCCATTCGGTAGTTTATTTATGTTTTATCTTAAAATTCGGAATTACTATATTATCAAATACAAATAAAAACTATGAAATTAAAAGTAATAATTACTTCTTTATCTTTGGTAGTATTGATAGCATTTCTTACAGGCTACAATATTATAAATTATAAAGAGTCCAATCAACCCACTGAGACATACAGTAAAATTAAGATAAAAGCTGTTTCCCCCGAACAGATAAAAATTTTGACGCAAAACGATATTACACTGGAGCATTTTGAAGGTGATTTTCATGACGGAATTGAAGTTGTAATAAATCAGAATGAAATTGCCCGGTTGAAATCTACAAGCATTCCCTATGAAACTATGATTGCAGATATGGACGACTATTATAAGAACCGTCCGGCTTCTACACCTGAAGATTTAATGAAGAGTAAAGCTATTCAGCAGAACGATAACGTTGCGGGGTTTTCATACGGCAGTATGGGCGGCTTTCATACCTATGACGAGCTTGTTCAAAAACTTGATTCACTCCGCCTGCAATATCCTACTCTTATAACTGTTAAGCAGGATAGAGGTACTACTGTAGGTGCAAGAAAAATCTGGTCTGTTAAAATTTCCGATAATGCCGATGTAAACGAATCGGCAACCGAACCGGCAGTATACTTCGATGCCCTTCATCATGCGCGTGAGCCGATTTCTATGGAGGCATTGCTTTATTATATGTACTGGCTTCTTGATAACTATAACACAAATCCTGAAGCAAAATATTTAGTTGATAACAGGGAAATATATTTCATTCCGATTGTGAATCCTGACGGCTATGCCTATAATCAACAGACAAATCCTAACGGCGGCGGAAACTGGAGAAAGAACAGAAGAAATAACGGAAGCTGCTTTGGTGTGGACCTGAACAGAAACTACAGCCTTGGCTGGGGATATGATAACAGCGGTTCCAGTCCTGATCCTTGTTCAGATACATACAGAGGACCTTCGGCAAACTCAGAACCGGAGTCACAGGCTGTAAAAAGTTTAGTTGATGCAGTACGTCCTAAAATTTCTTTCTCAGCTCATTCAGTAGCAGGAAGATATTTAAATCCGTTCGGCTATAGAGACAGCTCTGTTGCTTATGAAGTATATTCAGATTTCAGCAATGACTTCTCCACACAAAATGATTATTTATACGGCACTGTATGGCAGATGCTTGATTATTATTCAAACGGTACAACAAGGGATTATCTGCATTCACAGGGCACATATTGCTGGACACCTGAAATGGCAGGCAGCGGTTTCTGGCCAACAGTTTCCGAAATTATTCCATTATGTAATGAAAATTTAGGTCCGTTAAAATATTTAACATGGGTTGGAGGCGCTTATGCCAAGATGCAAAACTTTAAATTACTTGGAAAAGGATACGTAGAAAAAACAGATACGCTTTCAATTGAGGTAAGCGTTAACAATAAAGGATTATCAAAAACGTCAAAGAATGTTGTGGTAAGCATTGCTTCACCATATCCGAATTTAACAGTTTTGAATGCATCAGTAAATTATGACAGCATTCAGGCAAGAACAATAAAAAAGAATACTGCAAATCCATTTAAGTTTATTGTTACGAATTCTGCTGCACTGATGGATGAAATTAAACTAATAATTACAGTTAAGCAGGAAAATGTTACAACCACAATTGACACGGTAAAAGTAAACGTTGGTAAACAGTCGCTGCTTTTTTCAGATGATGCAGAAAGCGGTACCGGTAACTGGACAAAGGCAGGAACAGGAATTTTATGGGATACTTCATACATTTCGCCTTACGAAGGAAATAAATCTTTTGCGGATTCCCGTTACGGCAACTCAAGAAATACAACGAACAATACATTTACACTCAATACACCAATTAATTTAACAGGGACATTGAACCCGCGTATAGAATTTGCTACCAGGTTCGCTACGGAAAAAACTTTTGATTATGCCAGAATACAGGTAAGCTCTAACAACGGAAGCACATGGACCAGTCTGGCAGGGCGATATACAACAACTGTCAGCAGCCAGCCTTCCTATACGGGAAATCAGTCATGGGTTGTTGACCAGATAAATATTGCTTCCTATGCAGGACAGACAATTAGAATAAGATTTAACTATGTTTGCGACGGCGGACAGCCCGGTGACGGATTCTTTTTTGATAATTTTAAAGTGCTGAATTATACTCTTACTACAGGCGTTTCACAAATCGGAACAGAAGTGCCGGAAAGATTTGCGCTGAAGCAAAACTATCCAAATCCGTTCAACCCTGTTACAAGGATAAATTATGATTTACCTAAGGCAGGATTTGTAACTATGAAAATTTACGATGTCACAGGAAAAATAGTAGCAAACTTAATAAGCCAAAATCAAAACGCAGGCAGATATTCAGTTGATTTTATTGCGAGTGATTTCCCAAGCGGAACTTATTTTTATAAGCTTGAAGCGGGGGAATATAACGAAGTAAAACGAATGGTATTAGTGAAGTAACTTTAAAATTGACCTGACAGGTTTTTAATCCTGTCAGGTTATTACTTCGAATCTATAATTATTTAGAGTAATAGCTTGGTTCGGCCATTATACTGTTAAGCTCAGACCACGGAATAAATAAATCCGTTGGTCCGTAAACGTAAGCGGCTATATCGTAGCTGTTATAATAAAATCTCAATCCTTTTTTCTCTACAGCAAAGTTATTTGTATAGGTGATTTTGTTATCAAAGAGCCCTGCCTTATCCTGAAGATTATCTGTAGCACTTAACCCCTTCATCTTTCTGAATTCAGCATCTACAACTTTATTGAGCGCAGTATCAAAATTTGCTCCGAAGATATCTGCAAGTGTGACCGGATTTCCGTTTTCTTTATTAAAGTTGTAAAAAGCAAGATAGGTGTTCGGATGCGCACCGCCTGTATACATAGATTGCCCGATAGAATAAGATAGAACATTTTTACCATTGGAGTTTATTTTTCCGTTGGTTTCCAGATACCATGCCGCTCCGTTATTGCTTTCCTTCAGAGATTTTTCGTATTCGCTGATAAAGTTTGAAGCAGCATCCTTAAAGTCAGCGGCTTTTTTATCATCCCAAATATTCACGGCCTTTAAAAGTGTATCCTGAATTGCTCTGTTGATGAATTTCTTTGCGCTGCCTGATTTTACTAATTGATATTCCAGAGTAAAATATGTGCAGCTTCCGCTGCTTTTTTTACAGTCATTATAAGATTTGTAAACTTTTTTAGTTGAGCTTGTTTTCTTCTTTGTTTTTGTTGAATTTGTATCTGTTTGTGAGTACGTACTTCCGGCAAAAGCTAATAACGCTGTAAGAATAATAAACGCTTTTATTAATTTCATTGAGATAGGTTTGATTGGTTTGAAATTGTACTACAAAAATAAGTTTTCATATTGATTAAGAAAATAGTAATATTGTAATTATTTTTTTAATTTTCCCTTTTTGAAACCTTTTCATTAACGATTCGTTAATTTTTGAAACATTAACCCGGAGTTACCCTTATGTCTTTCTGGCTGAAAGCACCCTCTCTTGCAATTTTATTGTTAATAACATGTCTAAGTGCATTCTCTCAGACAAATGATTCACTATTAACTTCTAAAGAATTATCTGCTATTACAATAAGTGAAACAAAAAAAGATTCGACAAAAACTATAATTGATACTTTAGTAAAATCTGCAAGTAATACAGAACAAGTTAAGGATACTTCTTCTTTCCAGCCAAATAACGGTGGGCAGCTGGAAGTATTTCCCTTGAAAATTGAAGAAGGAAAAATAAAGGTTGATGGAGTTCTTGATGAAGCTCAGTGGAAGAACGCAGTAAGACTTTCAAACTTTAGTGAAGTCTCCCCCGGTGATAATGTAAAGCCTCCGGTACAGACAGAAACCTATATCGCTTACGATAACGATAATATTTATTTCGGATATATCTGCCACGATGATGATATGAAAAACCTGCATGTAACTTTTGCTGACAGGGATAAAATATTTCAGGATGACTTCGCGGGATTTTTTATAGATACGTATTCAAACAGCAAACAGGCGTACGAGTTTTTAACTAATCCTTATGGGATACAAGGCGACTTGCTTTGGTCTAACGGTAACGAAGATGCAAGCTATGATGCAGTATGGAGCTCCGGCGCAAAAATTTATAAAGATAAATGGACATGCGAAATAGCTATACCTTTCAAAAGTATACGCTTCCCCAATAAAGATATTCAGGACTGGAAAATCCACGTTTACAGAATACGCCCGCGCAAGAACCGCGATGAATATTTCTGGTGTCCGATTTCAAGAGATGATCCGTCCTTATTTTCAAAAGCAGGTACATTAAAGGGATTGAAAAATATTAAAGGAGGGAAAAATCTCGAAGTGCTGCCTTTTGTATTAGGAAGTCAATCAAGAGAGCTTTCGGATTTTTCAAATGCAAATTCAAACTATATAAACGGTGATCCTAAAATTGATTTAGGTTTAAATGTTAAATACGGTATAACGTCTAATTTGACAACTGACCTTGCAATAAATCCGGATTTCAGTCAGGTTGAATCTGATGCCGGCGTTATTAATATAAACTCTAACTTTGCATTATTCCTCCCGGAGAAAAGACCTTTCTTCCTCGAAGGAAAAAATATTTTCAGCACTCCGTATGATGTAGTGTATACACGTTCCATTAATTCTCCATCGCTTGCAGGTAAGATAACAGGGAAGATAGGAAAAGTCGATGTCGGATATATTACAGCTTATGACCATAAAACACCTTTTCTTGTCCCTCTAGATGAAAGCAGTTCAATTTTTTCAACGAGAATTCATTCTCTTTCAAATATACTTAGACTTAAACATGACCTCGCAGATGATTCATATATCGGTATGATTTTTACAGACAGGGAATATAAAGATACTACGGGGAATTTTTTCAAATATAACGGATTTAACAGAGTGCTTGGAGTTGACGGCAAGCTGAGATTTATGGATAAGTACTCATTCGTATTCCAGCTTCTTCATTTCAATACTCAAGAACTTAACGACAGTAATTTATACTATGACCCGAATCAAAGATTCGATGAAGGAAAATATACAGCAGGTTTTGACGGCGAAAGCTTTTCCGGTACCGGAGGATATTTATCTTTCAGAAGAAGCGCGCGGCATTGGAATTTTGATGTGAACTATGACTTCATTCCTTCCGCCGCCAGGATGGATAACGGTTTTTTATCAAACAATAATTACAAAACTCTTTCAAGCTGGCAGGGATATACAATTTATCCTGAAAGCAAATGGCTGGTGCGAATAGAGCCTTCACTCTTCGGTTATCTGAAGCATAATTTTCAGAATAAGCTTCGTGAGCAGTTTTTGCAGGCGCAGCTCTATATACAGTTTGCCCATCAGATAAATGCAAACCTCAGCATGTTTTTAGTGAACAATGAAGTTGTCGGCGGAGTATATAATACAGATGCGCTAAGGCCTTCTATAAATATGAATATAAATACTATGCCGAAGTTTACATTCGGATTTTATTATTCAAGAGGAAAGGCGATTGTCCGCTTCATTGAACCTTCATATATTGGCTATACTCAGCAGCTTCAGTTTTGGAATACTTTCAAACCGCTGGAACAGCTTAGTATTGTAACAGATTACTCCTATGGAGAGCTTGCGAATAATTCAAACCTGAGTGATAAATTATATGCAGGATATATAGTACGAAACAGAATGTCTTATCAGTTTTCAAAACAATTGTTTTTAAGGTTGATAACTGAATACAATTCGTTCGGTAACAGCTTCAGGGTTGACCCTTTGATTAGCTACAAAATAAATCCGTTTACAATTTTTTATCTGGGCTCTACACACAGCATTGAAGATATTCCGTCACAAAATGACCCGTCAAGGTTTGTTGAAACTGAAAGACAGATAT
Organism: uncultured Ignavibacteria bacterium; assembly: GCA_937974175.1. Classification (GTDB taxonomy): domain Bacteria; phylum Bacteroidota; class Ignavibacteria; order Tepidaquicellales; family Tepidaquicellaceae; genus JAFDZO01. Next base: position 27,153 of record CALJIG010000008.1, on the reverse strand, counting down.
TTGTAAAGTTTCAATATCTGTGGAGATTATAATACTTAGCTAAGAATATTGAAACTTTATTTCAAACTTTTTAATTTTATATCATAACAGTTTTATTCCGTGAATTAAATCACTTAGGTGAAATAATCTAATCTCACATTCATTTCTTTAATCCCTGTCATAGGGATATCTACATACAATTTTAAAATTTAATTTTTTAAAATCGTTTTCTTTTTACTTTAAAATGAAAACGTATTTTTTATTTTATATGCATATTAAGCTCAATAATATATCATATTCCCATGCGGATAAGGAAAAATTATTTTCCAAATTAAGTTTTACAATCCCGGATAATAAATCTGCTTTAACCGGTGATAACGGAACCGGAAAAACTACACTGCTTCGTATTATTGCCGGGGAAATTCAGCCGGATGAAGGCACTGTTGTAAGTGAAGGCAGCCTTTCATACTTCCCTCAGGATTTTTCTATCTATAAAAATAAAACGGTTGCCGAAGTATTGTCGGTCAAAGAAAAATTATTGTCTCTTGAAAAAATATTTTCAGGTACATCCTCCGAAGCTGATTATGAAATTCTGAACGATGATTGGGATTTGAAAGAACGAATTGCTGAAATCTTTTCAGAAGCAAAGCTGGAAGGAATAAATCTTGATAGAAAATTTGATACTCTAAGCGGCGGAGAAAAATCACGCCTGCTCTTTGCTTCATTGCTATTAAATAAACCCAACTTTGCTTTGCTTGATGAACCGACAAATCATCTGGATACTGAATCAAGAAATATTCTTTATTCATTGATCAAAAAATATAAACGCGGACTGCTGATAGTCAGTCACGATAGAGAACTTCTCAATCTTATGGAAGAGATTAATGAGCTTAGCAGCAAGGGAATTAAAACTTACGGCGGCAATTACGGATTTTACCAGGTGCAGAAGAAAATAGAGACAGAGGCAGCCCAAAATACGTATGATGCATTGAACCTGCAGTATACTAAATCAGTAAAAGAGAAATACGCTGCTTTGGAAAAACAGGCGAAGAGGTCCGCAACGGGAAAGAAAAAACTGGAGTCAGGCAGCATTCCAAGGATTGCAAAAAAGAAATTGCAGGATAACTCAATGAAAACCTTATCGCGTCTGAAAAATTCTCACCTGCAAAAAACAGAAGAGATTAAAAACAAATTATCGCAAGCAAAAGAAAATCTTGAAAATGCGAACTCAATTATTATTGATACAGCTTCTTCCCATATTCATACAAAAAAGAAAATTCTTGATGTAACGGATTTGAATTTTGAATTTTCAAACTCAGAAAATTATTTATGGAAAGAGAATATTAACTTCAGTATTTCAGGGAATGAAAGATGGAGCATAAGCGGAATTAACGGAAGCGGTAAAACTGTCCTGCTGAAATTAATTACGAGCGAACTTAAACCGTCGAAGGGAAAAATAAATCTGTATAGCAGCAACATTGCTTTTCTTGACCAGAATGTGGATATACTTGAGAGAGAGCTAACGGTTTATGAAAACATAAAAAAATATTTAGATAAAAATTCAGTTACAAAAATTCCTGAACATGAATTGCGGATAAAACTGGCGCGATTTCTTTTCCGCGGTGAAGATGCTTTTAAAAAAGCAAAGTATCTCAGCGGCGGCGAGAAAATGAGAGCCGGTATTGCTTGTATACTTGCATCAGGAAATTCGCCCGAACTGCTTATTCTTGATGAGCCTTCAAATAATTTAGATTTAAAGAGTCTGGAAGAACTAACTAGTGCGCTAAATCAATATAATGGTGCTCTTCTTATTGTTTCACATGACAAACAATTTTTAGATGATTTAAAAATCGAAAAAGAGTTAATAATTTCCCGCACTGAAAAACCTAAAACTATAATTATATAACCTTTATTTTTCTAGGGAACTTTCTATAGTTTATGCAATATAAACTGTATCTGTAAACAATTGATATTTGTTGTAAAGATTTATAATTTACCATTAACTTTAAACACTATATATGAAATCTAAGTACTTTTTTCGTATTTTCAATTCTTTGTTTTGTCTCGCGTTAATATCGCTTTCGTTCACCGGTTCAAGCTGTAACGACATCTTAAATGCATTGGGCGGAGATGACGTAACCGGTAGCTGGGTAATGTCAAATCAGGGCGGTTCTCAATATGATATCTGCAATGGTGAAACGGTTACATTTTCTTCTACAACTGCTACTTTAACCTGTCCCAGTTCATCGCCGATTACAAGAGCGTATACAACTTCAGGAGGCGTTTTAACTTATACAGAAACAGGTATGAGTTATAACTACAGCGTCTCAACTTCTTCAGGTCAGACAGTGTTAACAATGACAGGAAGAAATAACATTAACAGAACACTTGAGTATACTAAGCAGTCATCTGATTCGCACAGCGCAGGCACTCCATTAAAAAACGACAAACATAATTCCACTAATTCATCTGAAGCTAAATAATATGAAAAAAATTTTACAGGCTCTTCCAATAATAGTATTATTAATATCTGTGGGATTTTTTATCGGGCTGACAGATATTAATAAAGAAGAAAAATCTTTTCAAAGTTTTAACTCTTCTGTGAAAACAGGGACGTTAATTTTAAATAATCAAAGCAATATAAGTTTTAAAAATGTAAGTTTATTCGGAGTAACTGCAAGCAGAAATAACGCAAATGACTTTGCAAAAAAATCTGTTTCGCTTGTTCTTGATAGAAATGCTTTGAGAAATATTCTTGTATCGAGAGAAAAATCGATTACATTTACAATTCCTACCGGAGATGCACTTCCTATGGAGCTTGAACTGGTAGAGCAGAAAATATTTTCCGATGACTTTACATCTTCCGGAATTACCGGGAACAATGAAACGCCATTCAACTATATAAAAGGAATCTCCTACACAGGAATTATAAAAGGTAAAGAACATTCGATAGCATCAATAAGTATCTTTAACGAATTTGTTATGGGAGTTATTTCCGATGAGACAGGCAACTACGTTCTCGGTTCTGTAAAAGAAAATAATAACTATACTGATAACTATATTTTTTATAATGACAACGATTTAAAAGTTCTGAATAATTTCAAATGCGGAGTTGAAGATAAAGAAGACAGATTTGCACGCCATAGCGTAAATAACAATTCTGTAAAAGGAAATCAATCCGAGTATGACGTTGTACGCGCACCTGTAAGAATTTATTTTGAAGCAGATTACAGAATGTATCAGGATAACGGTTCGAATCCTACCACTTTGATTAATTTCATTCAGGGAATGTTTGCATCGGTTGCTACTATATACAGCAACGAAAGCATTCCAATGGAAATTTCTCAAATCAGATATTGGACACAATCAGACCCGTACGCCGGTATGACGGAAACACAGGATATCCTTACAGCGTTTGGAAACAATAGAAGAGATAATTTTTCAGGAAGCCTTGCCCAGTTACTTTCTACTAGACCTGAGATAGGCGGCGGTATTGCCTGGATAGCTGTTCTGTGCATTCCTTATCAGGCAGACGGCTCAGGAAGATATTCATTCTCTGGCATTGACCCGGACTATAGTAATTTCCCTACATATTCGTGGACAGTAAACGTAGTAGCTCACGAACTGGGGCACAACTTCGGTTCCTACCACACTCATTCATGCCACTGGCCAACTAACGGTTTTACAACAACGGGAGCTATAGATTCTTGTTATACTGCCGAAGGATTTTGTTTCAGCAGCACTCGTTCAAATAATAACGGAACAGTTATGAGTTATTGCCATCTAAACGGTGCAATAAGATTATCATTAGGCTTCGGTCCTATGCCCGGAGATACAATAAGAGCCTGGTATAACCGAGCATCATGTTTTACAGGAATTACTAATTCATCAGAACTTCCTGTAGTATATGATTTAAAGCAAAACTTTCCGAACCCATTTAATCCTTCAACTACTATAAGATTTCTGGTACCGGAAGATGCTGTTGTATCACTGAGAGTTTATGATGTTTCAGGGAAAGAAGTTGCGAACTTAATAAATAATTCAAACTACATGCCCGGATTTTATGACGTGAACTTTAATTCATCAGTATTCAATCTGCCATCGGGTCCTTACTTTTATAAAATGACGGCAGCTCCATTAAATGGCGGGAATGCATTTACACAGGTAAAGAAAATGATTTTGATAAAATAAAAATATTTCTCTCACACATAAAACTTTAATTATGAGATTTTCTAAATTATATATAGTAATATTTCTGCTTGCGGCATTCCTTGGGGGATGCACTTCATCGGGCGGAAGTAATAACCAAATCGAGCTTGCCGATTATTCTTTTACAATGTATGGCAGCGGCGGAGCAAAGGTTGCAAGCGGTGTTATGACTGTAAAGAGTATAAATGCTAAAGATGTTAATATGCCTTCTATAAGCGGAACTTATACTGTTACAAACTGGTACGTGGAAGATTTCCCGGGCAAATCATCTATGAACGGTGAGTTCGGCGGAAACATGGATTATGAAAAAGGAAAAATTTTTGTAAACATGAATCCTAAAATTGCCGATGCAAATGTTTTTTTTAATGCAACTATGTACAGTTCGTTTTATCAGGGAGAATGGAACTATTCTACTTTCAGAGGTCCAACTAACAGAGGTGAATTAAAAATCACTAAGAATAACTAAAATACTTTTTGCCGGTGTTGTTGGCTATTATGACCAACAACACTGCAAATAAGATATAATTTTATTATTTTACAAAACCGAAAATCAGGAACAAAAAAGAAATTACATTCATTTAATAATAAGTAGTCCCGTCCCGCGAAAATATAATCACTCATTATTAATTTATTAATCTAAAAATCAAAATGGAGAACGAAAAAACATCTCAATGTTCATCGCGCAGGGATTTCCTTAAGAAATCTTTCACAGGAGTTATTTTAGGCACTGTTGCCGCAAGCTGTATTAATGTTGAAAAACTATTAGCTGCTGCAGATACCTATGAAATATCTTCAGGCGGTGCGCCAAAAACCTTCAGCCTTTCTGATTATCCCGATCTAAACAGCAAGGGCGGCTATGCTATGGTAACTAGTAAAGTTATTGTCATAAACAAAGGCAGCGGAAAATATACTGCTCTTGATATGACCTGCACCCATAAAAAACAGCCTGTTGAGTTCGACGGCTCAAAATTTATATGTCCGGGTCACGGTTCTGAATTCGACAGCAGCGGAAAAGTTACTGAAGGTCCTGCAACGAAAAACTTAAAAAGCTATAAGGTAACATATAACAAAGAGGATAACTCCATCACCGTTAATATGTAAAAGTTTTGCACCCGAAACAAAACTTTATCTTATAAAAATAATCGACATATTCCTCGTCCCCGTCCTTTTATTATCGATTAATGAATTCCTTTTAAAAGGGATTCCTAAAATAAATTCAAACCACAAATGAAAAAACTCTCACTTCTGTTCTCTGCCATTGCAGTTATTTGCTCTTTGTTTATTCTTTCTCAAAAAAGTTTTTCTTATCCGCGGTTTTCTGCATATACAGGTGATAAATGCGGCGATTGCCATGTAAATCCTTCGGGTGGTTCTATGCGCACAGAGTGGGGCACTAAGTATGGACAGCAGAATCTTGGAATGGATATGTTCAAGAAGCTTACTTCCAAGATGGAATTTTCACCAAAGCTTTCAAAAAGTATTTCTGTCGGAGGCGATGTTAGGATTGCCCACACAGATAACGATTTAAAAACTTCCATCTCTGCAAATAAATTTCTTGCAATGGAAGGCAATCTTTATGTTAATGCCAAAGTAAATGAAAAGCTAAGCGTGTTTGTATCGGCAGGATTGCAAAGCCAGCAGGCACCTGTAAAAAATGAATTCTATGGATTGCTTTCCAATATTACTGATTACAATTTCTATTTCCAGGCCGGGAAATTTTCTCCTAACTTCGGAATTAGAATCCCTGATCACCGCGCTTATCAAAGATTATATTTGCTTAACACTCCCTATGATGCAGATGCGGGCTTGCAGCTTGGGATGTCGCCGGGAGATTTTAATATGAGTGTAGGTTTATTTAACGGACTTAGCGTGGATTTTTTTGATACTGATTTAAACAAAATGTTCGTTGCTTCGGCAGATTATACTTTTCACTTTGCAGAAGATTTAGTTCACTGGAATCTTGGAACGTCTTTTTATAATAACCCATTCCGCAAAGCAGATCAGTTTGGTGAGATGATGGATGCAAATCAAAAATCATTTAACGGATTTACGAAGATAGGTCTATTTGATAGAGTTGCGCTTCTTGGGGAAGTTGACTTTATAGAAAATCAGGAGACGGGAATTTTCAGAAGAGGCATGTATCATTTCGGAGAGCTGAGTATAAAAGTTGCCAAAGGCATTGAGCTGCGCGGCCAGTATGAAATGCGTGATAGAGACAGAGACGTTATTGATGACGAGATAAAAAGAATAAGTACCGGCTTTGCTTTATTCCCGATGCCCGGGATGGAGCTGGAGTCCATGATTCGTTTTGTAACGGAAACACCTTCCGTTGATAATAACGAATATCAGGTGATGTTTCATTTTTATTTTTAGATTATAACTTTCATCTCCGCAAATACTGGGATTAATTATATACATTTCTGACCTGACAGGATTAAAAACCTGTCAGGTCTTTTTTCTCACTCCACCACTACCACATAACTCTTATCCGGCAGCACATCGGGATTATTTTCCTCGTGGTTCAGTACATGTGTATTCTGCACAATGTTATCAACTTCTTTGACTTCCTTAACTGTATATTTCCAGTCAGATGTTCTTGTTATATAAAAATCTTTTGTAAGTCTGTTGCCTTCTCTGGCAAGCTCATTGCTTACTTTTGAAATAATTTTTCGTCCATTCTTCCAAAACTCAATCCTGTATTTTTGTTTTTCCATTTACTGTAATTATTTATATATTTTCTTGTTGTATGATATTTGTATTACTAAATTAAAGTAGACTCTATTTATGAAACTTAAAACTCTCTTCCTTCTCATAACAACTTTCGTTGCTTTAAATCTTCATGCTCAGGGTTCGTTACCAAAGCCGTTAGATTTGACCTTCTTAAATCTGATTCAGGGCTCATGGACAGGTCAATCGGATATGTTGGGAGTGAAAATGAATGAAGAAATCGTATGCAGATTGGATTACAATAAACAATACCTAATAATAAATCTTACAGCCGCCTCAGAAGATAAGACGCATACATACAGCGGTATGGGAGTTTATGGCAGCGATGCCGAAGGGAATGTGAAATCATGGTGGTTCGATGAATGGGGCTTAAATACAGTTTCCATGGGAACGGGAAAAATCGATGCGATGAAAATGACAATCGAAGCTAAGAGCGATGCATATACTATGGATAGATCTCTGGAGCTTACCGGTGGTAATCTTATAATGAAATGGACAACAACTTTTAAAGATAAAGATGGACAAATGCAGACGTTAAACGGCGAAACTTTGTATACAAAGAAAAACTAATGTCGTTATTTGTTAATCGTTGTTCGTTAACCGGAGTTTTAACCTGCAATTACGAACAACGAATAACCATCAACTAATAACGACCGATAATTTTATTTATCGTAACTTCTGAAATACTCCAGCAATGCCCTTGCATCTTCTTCCGATAGATTCTGCGCCGGCATCTGCATTCCGTATTTTTGCATCTGGTCTTCGGCAGTTGCATTGCTCTGTGTCATCTCTAAAGGATTCAAAATCATATTCATAATGTATTCAGGTTTTCTTCTCTTTGTCACTCCCTGCATAAGCGGCCCAATTTTACACTGGTTCATCATATGGCACATAGCGCATTTCGAATCGAATAATTGTTTACCGTGAGTAACAAGTTTTTCATCAATGGTGCTGCTTAGTTTTAATTCCTTCACGGGTCCAACGCCCAGCTCCTGTAGTTTGGAATTTCTTACTGTTAAAAATCCTGCAAGCGCTATTATAGATATTGCGGCCAATATTATTAATGTTTTTCTGTTTTTCATTTTAGTATATGTAGCATAAATTAATTTCTGATTCCGCTTTCTATTTCAATTGCCTTGGGGAAGAGGATATTGTTTTCAAGATGAATATGAATTTTTAAATCTTTGTAAAACTCTTCAAGCTCGTTATAAGTTACTCTGAATGTTGTGCAGGCATTTTCAGGCAGAGTGAAGCTGTTTGTTATTTGTTTCAAAAGTTCAATATCTCCGCCTGCTTCTTCGTGCTCTCTTATCAATACGCTTATGGGTGTTTCTACATTTCCGAAAGGAGGAAATGAAACACTGCCGTACAATTTATCCATGCCTGATATATATGGAAATAAAACTCTCTCTTCTTTTTCCATGTGTGATAAAAGCTCTTCCTGAATTTTTGCAAAGACATCTTTTAATTTAGGTAGATATTCAAATCTATCTCCATGAGCATTTACAACTTTTTCTATATGTTGAGATATAACAGGGAAAACTCTTCTTAAATAATCGTGGTGATTTACTTTTATGTACTCGCATAAAAATGACATCGGCCAGAAATTGAATTTATCGCTTACGTATTCATTTTCAACCCTTGCAAGTTCGTTTGTAATTTCTTCTGCGTTCAGTCCTTTTTCATTGCAGATATTTGAAAATAATTTTTTTCCTCCGCAGCAGTAATCAAGATTGTATTTTTCAAGGACTCGTATTGCTCTGAAGTTGTTCTTTACTATTTCTCCGAGTGATGTTTCAGGTGTGATATTCATTTTATTCTATTGTTTGGTTTTCTTTAGTTACAATAAAATTAAACGAATCGGATTTGAGAGGCATTGACTTAAGTCAAGATAGTTGCCGGTTGCTGGTTTGAAGTTGTTAGTAGTTACCGGGTATTTTTAAAAAACGCTTGTTATCCCTTCCCTGCATTTTGTGCGGTATAAACTCCAGTGGGGTTTGCTTTACTCATTGTGTCGACACAACGCTTGTCATTCCCGCGAAGGCGGGAATCCAATCAGCATTAGAGATTCCTCCCCCTTCTTTATAAGGAGGGGAACAATGGTACACAGTTTGTCATTCCCGTCTCGCACTCAATGCGGGACGGGAATGACAAACGTCGAGCGAACAACGAGAAACGAAGAACCAATAACGAAAATCACTCCGCTATCTTCTTCAGCTTCTCTAAATTCTTTATTATAAAAGATTTTCCGGAGACTTCAACAAGATTCTCATCCTGAAGCTTCTTTAATGTGCGGGAAAGTGTTTCGGGAATTGTGCCGAGCAGCGATGCCATATCGTAACGGCTGATATCAACTTCAAAATTTTCTTTGTTGGTCTTTTTATATTCGGTGAGAAGAAATCCTGCAACACGCTTAACAACATCCTTTAAGGTAAGGTTTTCAATCTGAAAATTCAGCTGTCTGTTTTTCTTCGCAATGCTTGCAAGCATTTTAAGGCAGAGGTTGACATCGTTTTTGAAAAACTGATGCAGCCGCTCCGCAGGGATGTATAGCAGTTCGGTGTAATCTTCCATTGCTGTTGCATTGGCGGGATAAGTAAGCTGCTTGGTTTCGTCAGTGAATTTTTCAAACAAAGGAACATCGGCAAATGAATTGTAGGGATGAATAATTGTGAGAATCTGCTCGCGTCCTTCTTTTGATACTTTATAAATTTTAACAGCGCCATCAAGCACAACGTAAGGACCGCCGAACATTTCCGATTCAAAAAATATCGTATCGCCTTTGCTGAACTTTTTTTTGTGAACGAACGATTTTACTTTTTCAAGGTCGTCATCGCTCATTTCCGAGAAGAGAAATATCTTTTTGAGGATTAAGTTATCTACTGATTTACCCATAGCGGAGTTTCATGATAAGGTTAATTGTAGCAAAGATAGTTCCGATTCCGTTAGCGAAAATAAGAGGCATATCGGCGATGATAATTCCGTACACAAGCCAGAGAATTATTCCGACTTCCATCATGATTATCATAGGCAGCGAAAGGTCTTTTGTGTGTTTGGTTTTAATAGCGCGCAAGCCCTGCGGAAGCAAAGCAAACGTTGTGAAAAATGCTGCAACAAAACCGAGTATGGTTATAAAGGTTTGATCCAAATTAATTATTCAGTCTGAAGTTTATGAAAGTATGGATGATAGTAAGAAAGAAACAACCCGATGCGAGAATATCACATCGGGTTATAAAAGTTATAACATTATTTTATCGAGTAAATAAGCTCGTATCTGGTCAATAGAAATTCTTATTTGCTCCATCGAATCCCGCTCACGAATCGTAACCGTATTATTCTCCAACGACTCTGTATCAACCGTAATACAGAACGGAGTTCCGTTCTCATCCTGTCTTCTGTAGCGTCTTCCGACTGCGCCGGATTCATCATAAAATACATTAAAATTCTTTCGTAAGTCAGCAGTAATTTTATGAGCAAGCTCAGGCATTCCATCCCGATTTACCAATGGAAAAATCGCAGCTTTTATCGGAGCCAATGCCGGATGCAGATGCAGAACAACTCTGGTTTCAGAGCTTGTTGTTCCATCTGAGTTTTCTTTTTTCAACTCCTGTTCTTCGTAGGCATCAACAAGAAAAGCCATAAAGCTTCTTGACGCGCCTGCAGAAGTTTCGATTACATAAGGTATAAATCTCTCTTTAGTCTGGTCATCGTAGTACTCCATTTTTTTACCGGAGAATTCTGTATGGCGTTTGAGGTCAAAGTCAGTTCTGTTGTGAATGCCTTCAATCTCTCCCCAGCCAAACGGAAATTCATATTCAATATCGGCAGCAGCTTTTGCATAGTGAGCAAGTTTATCGGGAGATAAAAATTTCATCTTCTCTTTTTTCAATCCGTACTTTATGAACCAGTTATAGCGGAGTTCTTTCCAGTAATCAAACCATTTTTCATCTTCTCCGGGCTTTACGAAGAACTGCATTTCCATTTGTTCAAACTCGCGTGTGCGGAATAAAAAATTCTTGGTATTGATTTCGTTTCTGAAAGCTTTACCGACCTGCGCTATTCCAAACGGAAGTTTCTGTCTGGCAGATTCCCTAACGTTTAAGAAGTTAAGATAAATGCCCTGTGCTGTTTCAGGTCTTATATAAATTGCATTTGAAGATTCTTCCAGCGGACCGATGAAGGTCTTGAACATCATATTAAAATTTCTAGCTTCCGTAAATTTTCCTTCTGCATGGCACTTGCTTGCTTTTCTTCCTTTGTATCCTTTATTGCCGCATTCAACGTCATCAAGCTGGTCAGCGCGGAAGCGTGCTTTGCACTCTTTGCAGTCTACAAGCGGGTCAGTAAAATTTTCAACGTGACCTGAAGCTTCCCATGTTTTAGGGTGCATTAGGATAGAGGCATCAAGGCCTTCAACATCTTCGCGAAGAGTCATTTCTTTCCACCATGCTTCTTTAATATTGCGAAGCAGTTCAACACCAAGCGGACCGTAATCGTAGCAGCCGTTCAGTCCCCCATAAATTTCCGAAGACTGGAAAACAAAACCCTTTCGTTTAGCCAACGAAACAATTTTCTCCATAACATCGTTTTTGGAATTATTAGCCATATATATTATAAAATTGAGTTAATTTTAAATTTACCAAAAACGTTGTATATTAAATATGTAAAATTTTAATCTAAATTCTAACTCTACTGAACCGTTTAAAACTATATTATACAGAAAATGAGCCGCCTGGTGAGCTCGGAAATTATTTCTCTGAGATGGCAAAATTCGAAGTTAAAGAAAAGAAGAAATTGAATTTTCAATTGCTGCTTGATTCGACATCTTCGCTAATAATTATTTATAATGGAAAGACAAAAAAGCTCTCGGCAAAAATTGCAGGATACAGAAATAAGAAAGTAAATCTTAACCTTCCGGAAAACTCTTACATTTTTCTTTTAAAATTTAAACCTGAAGTTTTTTATTTGTTGACGGAAGGTAACATTGAAATTTATAAAAATAAACTTACTGCATTTCCTGATATAAGGATTCCTGATTCAGAAATTTCTGATGAGGAAATTATAAATACCGTAACAGATTATTTTGAGAGGAAGAGATTCGATTTTAGTTTAGTTAAAAATTATTTTACGGAAGCCATTGAATTAATTAATAATAAAAACGGAATATTTAAAGCGGAAGAATTTGTTGCCAAAGCGGGTGTGAGCGTACGGCAGTTTCAGAGGGAGTTTAAGAAAATTACCGGCTTTTCTCCAAAAGAATTTTCTTCCATAGTCAGAATAAATTCATTAACAACTGAACTTGTGAAAGAGAATGTCTCATTGAGAGATATATTTTTTAATTTTGGATTTTATGACCAGGCGCATTTTAATAAAGAGTTTAAAAAAATTACAGGGGCGAATCCATCGCTCTTCGAATCCCGCCAGAAGCTTATCAGGTATCTTAATTTGTTGAAGTGAGAGATTTCATAAGGTTCCCCTTCTTTACAAGGAGGGGTTAGGGGTGGTTTAATGAAGAATATGATTTCACCCGTTAAACCCCCTCTAACTTCCTCCCGCATCAAGTGCGGGACAAGCTCTTGGTAAGGGGGAGAACAACACATTTGCTTGTCGCATTTTTACAATTATATTTTTCATACAACTCATATCTTTGAAATAAAATCAATACAATGAAAGCTCTATTTATTTTTTTAATGTTAAATTTACCACTGATGGCACAAAACAGCGCATTCGATAAACTGTATGACCTATACAGCAGTAAAAAATATTTTAAATTCATCTCTCAATTTAAAGAAGTTGAAAACTCTCTCAATAAAAACGAAAAAAACATCTGTAATGTATTTTATTACAGCTTGATAAATAATCCGGCTGAATCCGAAAAATATTTTATTCAAGATATTATCTCAAATACGGAAATACACGACACTATTAAAAGAGATTTATGTACTGTAAGTATATTCAACAATGTCTGGTTAGGTGATTATAAAAAATCCGTGGATTATTCTAAAATTCTTTTGACGAGTTACTCAGCCTACATTAAAGAAAAAGATAAAGAAGATTACGAGAACTCACTTTTAATGTGGGAAGCTATGCAGGGAGTCGGAAAGCAGGAAGTAATAAGAAAAGATGAAACCAAACTGAATATGAAAAGGGATTTAGCAGGGCTTTACAATATTCCTGTAACATACAATAATGAAACTTTTGATTTTGTATTTGATACCGGAGCAAATTTTTCAACTATAACGGAGAGTTATGCTAAAAAACTTGATTTGGTCTTTAGCGGAGGCACAATAAAAGTCGGTGCTATTACCGGAATTAAAATTGACTCACGGATTGCATGGGCGAAATCATTTTTTATAAGCAATATGGAAATTAAGAATGCGCTGTTTCTGGTTTTAAAAGATGAAGATCTGTCTTTTGCTGGCGGTGTTTATAAAATAAATGGGATTATAGGATTCCCTGTTATTGCCGAAATGGGAGAAGTGATTATTTCTAAAGAAGGAGAATTAGATGTTCCGCTAACACCGTCAGTTACAAATAAAAATAATTTATTGATAGACGGATTCAATCCTTTAGTCGAAGTTGATTATAAAAATAATCCTATGTGTTTTACTTTTGATACAGGCGCAAAAACTACAATGCTGTACATTCCGTTTCTTAAAGATTATGAGAAGGAAATTACATCGGAATATAAATTAGAGGATATTAAATTCGGCGGAGCAGGAGGAGATATTAAAGTACCAGGTTACAATCTAAAAAATGTGGAATTAAAAATTGCAGATGATAAAGTAGTAATTCCCGGGCTATCTTTGATTTCTGAATCACTGAAAGATAAAGAAGAAGTATTTTACGGGAATCTTGGACAGGACTTCATTTCTAAATTTGATAAAATGATTTTAAACTTTAAATATATGTCTATAGATTTCAGATAAAAATAGTTTAACCGAATCTAAAAATTGCACTATTTTGAAAGCAGTATAGTGCATTTTTATTTGGATTTATAATATCAATAATTTATCTTACCATTATTTAAAGACCAATCAAAAACTTAAAGGAGGAATTGCTATGAGAAAGCTACTTTTTCTCTCCTTAGTAACCATCCTTTGCATAACTTCATCGCAGGTATTTGCAAACGGAGTCGGTGTTGTAAACGCTTCAACAGGAACTTATTTAAAGCTTACGGGCACAAAAATAAACACTTCTGTTGAAAGCCAGATTTCCACAACTGTAACTACACAAACATTCAAAAATTTGTTGGGTGCGGATAAAACTGTATCATTCGCTTTTCCGTTGCCTGAAGGCGCAAGCGCTACTGGGCTAAGGTGGAAAGTAAATAATGTCTGGTATCAGGCTCCGATTGCTCCGCGTCCGCAGGATACAACATTGCCGGGTGGTGTAATGAATGCAAATCTAAAAACATACCTTGGTAATACTCCTATGTTTTTCGGAATACCACAGCAGGTAAAAAAGGATTCTTTGCTTATCGTTGAGCTAACTTATGTTCAGTTACTTGCATATGATTTCGGCAGCGTATTTTTCAACTATACAAACGATTATCATTTAATTCAGACAGCTATATTAGATGCTCAGGAGCTTACTTTTAATTTAACATCTCCGAGAACGATTGACAGCATTCGTTTAGTCAGCACAAATCCTTTAACACAAATATCAAATAACGGAAACAATGCAGTAGTAATCAGCAATCTTTATGAAGCCGCTGCAACTGTAAATTATAAAATAAAGTATTCGCTCAATTTAAATCAGCTCGGACTTTATAGTTATTCTACTTTAATTCCGCAGTCACAGCTGCCGGATAGTCTAGGCGGCTTTTTTATGTTTATTGCCGAACCAAATCCGGGTAGTACTGCGAATGTAATCAAAAAAGTATTCACATTGATAGTTGACAGGTCGGGAAGTATGAGTGGAACAAAGATGACTCAGGCAGTAAATGCTGCTAAGTTTATTGTAAATAATTTAAACCAGGGTGATAAATTTAACATAGTAGATTTTGAAACCAATGTTTATAAATTCCGCAACAATCATGTGTTGTACACGAATCAATCGAGAGATTCTGCTCTTGCTTATGTAAACGCTATAGTTGCAGGTGGCAGTACCAATATTTCCGGAGCGTTTTCCACTGCAGTGCCACAGTTCTCTGCAGCAAGTGATAGTACGGCAAATATAATTATATTTTTTACTGACGGACAGCCGACTGTCGGAATAACGGAAACGGGAGCATTGGCAACACATGTAAGGAATCTTATTCAGTCAACTGAAACAAAAATATTTTTGTATTCTTTTGGAATAGGAACAGATGTAAATCAGCAGCTGCTTACATTGATGTCCTCGCAGAATAACGGCTATGCAGAATTTTTGCTTGACGGGGAATTGGAATCAAGAATAACTAATTTTTATTTAAGGATAAAAAATCCGGTATTACTTAGCCCGGCTGTAAGTTTTAATTCCGGCGGTATTACAAATGTTTATCCTAATCCTTTGCCGAATTTATATATAGGACAACAGATGATTGTTGCAGGCAGATATCTAACTTCAGGTCCGGTTACAGTTACACTTTCCGGTAAAGCATTCAATCAGCCTGTATCGTATCAATATACTTTTAACAGAGTTGATACAACAGCCACCAGGTATCAGTTCTTAACTAAAATATGGGCTAAGCAAAAAATTGATAATTTACTTGTTCAGTATTATGCATTAACTCCGGGCTCACCGCAGGCGCTTGCTTTAAAGCAGCAGATAATAGATTTGAGCATAGCTTATGGAGTGATAAGTCCGTTCACAAGCTTCGGAAACCCCACGCATGTAAATAATGAGTCAGAGAATATAAATATAGCAGGCTCTTATAAACTGTTGGGTAATTATCCAAATCCGTTTAACCCAACAACTACGATTAAATTTATTGTTAATAAAAATGTAACGGGAGTTTATTTTGTAAAGATTTATAATCAGATAGGACAGCTAATAGATATTATTCAATTCAATGTAAACGGAAAAGGAACCTATGAAGCAAGATGGAATGCAATTAAATTTTCATCGGGAGTTTATTATTACAGAGTTGAATTCGGTGATGAGGCTTTGATTGGCAAGATGGTTTTGATGAAGTAAGAAGTAAGATGTTAGAAATAAATTAGTAGTTACCGGAAATGAAAAATAAAAGCCGTGGGTTTTCCTCCCGCGGCTTTTTTGTTTTAATTGTTTTAATAAAAATTATTTGATGCTGTACATATAATTTGTAATGCGTACCATATATCCTGCATTGCCTCCTGCCATATCGCTCCACTGGTCGCCGACATTTCCTACAAATGTGTATCCCTTGTTTGCAAGCTGCTGGCGTATTGAACTTTTATATTCCTGAGCATTTGAAGTTTTAAATTCAGCAGGACGTAGAATAAGAGTATCTATATTTGAGTAGCCTGATTTTTGTAAATTGCCTAATGTATGCGAATAATTGAAATCGTTGAAATCTCTTCCTGTAATAAAAAATACTTTGAACCCTCTTTCTTTTAAAATGTTATACAATTCTAATACGGGCTGAACAGCCTGAGAGCTTTCTGTTTCAAGTTGGTTATCATAAAGTTTCGCATTCCATTTGTAACCTGATGCGCGGAAAACTTCAAAATTGCTTAAAGAAGTTTCATCAACATCAAATACTACAACTGTATTATTGTGAACGGGTAGATTTTTAAAATACTCTATCGCCGGTTTAATAATTCCGCGCAGCTCGTCATCATAAGCGCCTGAAGTATAATAAGCCGATACGGATGCGGAGTCATTAAGGAAGAAAAAATTCTGCGAAAATGAGCAGTTAGCCACTAAAAACAGCGATACGGCAATAAGTATAATTTTGAATTTCATGTCAGTGATTTTTAAAGTAAATAAGATGTTAACAATATTATAAATCCTGCGAAATAATGCAGTATTTTAATATATATAGATTTTTAACTTAAAAATCCCCCTAATAATCGGTAAATTACAGAATGTCAAAATCCGTTTCACTACATACGCTTGGATGCAAACTGAACTATAGCGAAACCTCAACAATTGCAAAACAATTTGAGGATAAGGGCTATAAAGTCACCGATTATGGAAATCCTTCCGATATTTTTGTGCTGAATACATGCTCGGTAACAGATAACGCAGATAAAGAATGCAGACAGATAATACGAAGTGTTATAAGAAATAATCCTGCGACGTATGTAATTGTAACAGGCTGTTATGCACAGCTTCAGCCCGGAGAAATTGCAAAGATGGAAGGTGTTGATTTAGTCCTCGGAGCAAATGAGAAGTTCAAGTTGTTTGATTACATGGATAACTTCGAGAAAGAGAATGTATCGTGCATTGACGGAATTGAAAATCATTCCCATGCAAAAGTTATTAGAAAAGAAGTATATGAACTTGACGAATTTGTTGAAGCTTTTTCTGCGGATACGGATTCAAGAACAAGAGCATTCTTAAAAATTCAGGACGGATGTAATTACAAATGTTCGTTCTGTACAATTCCAATGGCTCGCGGAAAATCACGAAGCCAGGATATTACAAAAGTAATTGAGAATGCGAAGAAGATAATTGATAGCGGATATAAAGAAATTATTCTCACGGGAGTAAATACAGGTGACTATGATTTCCAGATAAATATTTCCGATGAAGAAGTATTGAAATATAAATTGATTGATGTTCTATATGAACTGGATAAGCTGGATATAAGCAGAATAAGAATAAGTTCTATTGAGCCGAACTTGCTGACAGATGAAATACTCGATTTATATGCATCATCGAATAAATTCTGTAATCATTTTCATATTCCGCTTCAAAGCGGGGACTCTGAAATTCTAAAATCAATGCGAAGAAGATATAACGCAGACTTCTATGAAAATTTGATTTATAAGATTAACGATAAAATTAAAGATGTAGGCATAGGTGTAGATGTTATCGTCGGCTTTCCGGGAGAAACAGATACACATTTTGATAACACATATAAGTTTTTAAATTCACTCCCTATAAGTTATCTGCACGTATTCAGTTATTCTGAAAGAAAAGATACGGTTGCAATTGAGCTGCCTGATTCTGTTGATGTCAGAAAAAGAAAGTTCAGAAGTCAGGTACTAAGAAACTTATCGAATAAAAAGAAATTTGATTTTTATTCAAAGTTCATAGGCACGGAGCAGGAAGTTTTATTTGAAACTGTAAAAGATGCCGGATGGATAGAAGGATATACAAGAAATTATATAAGAGTTAAAACTCTATTTACACCGGGAGCAGAGAACTCAATAAGCAAAATAAAATTAATTACACCGGACTCTGTAAAGCCGGTTGTATGTGAATTGATAAATGGTTAAAAATCCCCACATATTAGCGCAGTTCGAAAAAGAGTACATTCAAAATGATAACAGATCATTTGATGAGAAATTGAAAAGTTACGATGCATTATACAATTACGCAGTTAAGTTGGGAATACTACCAAGTGGCAATCCCTTAGAAGGAATTGAAACTAAAATTAAAGTTGCTAAAATTATAAATGGAATTAAGTGAAACATTAGTTAATGTTTGTAAAGCTTTGGATGTTCATAAAATTCCCTATATGATAATCGGAGGACAAGCCGTATTATATCATGGTTATCCCAGACTAACAGAAGATATAGATATCACCCTTGGATTAAGTATTTCTGATTTTCAAAAATTATTAAATATACTCGGTGATATAAATTGTTCTCCTTTAGTTAAAAATCCTGAAGATTTTATTAAAACAACTTGGGTTTTGCCCGTAGAACAATATGGCAGCAAAATCAAAATCGATTTTACTTTTTCGTTTTCTGAATATGAAACAGAAGCTATTAGTAATGCTGTTTCGGTTTCAATAAACAGTGTGAATGTAAATTTTTGCTCGCTGAATGATTTAATAATACATAAGATTTTTGCGGGAAGACCAAGAGATATTGATGATGTAAAAAATATTTATTTGAAAAATAAGGATAAAATCAATTTAGATTATATACTTAAATGGCTGGGTGAATTTGATAAAAGTTATTCAGAAGTTCCGAAGTATAGTTATACAAAATTGCTTAAAGAAATAATTAATGATTAAATGAAAATTTATTTAATAAGGCACGGAGAAGCAATAGACCACGAAACCAGCTCCGTAAAATCAGATGAATACCGTTTCCTTACAATCAAAGGAAGAATGACAACCCGCAAGGTTGCCAAGAATTTAAAAGAAGAACTTGAAGCTGCAGATAAAATTTTTACGAGTCCGCTTACAAGAGCAGTGCAGACGGCAGAAGTAATAGCGACTTCCATTAAATATAAAAATGATGTTGAAATAGCCAATGAACTGAGAATAGGTTCTTCAATATCTCAGGTAATTGAACTGATAAGATTAAATGCAGATTTGAATTCAATTGTTCTTGTCGGGCATGAGCCAATGATGGGAATGCTTGTAGGAGCTCTTTCAAACAAAAAAGATTTTTATAACTTCAAGAAATCGGGTGTATGCCTTATTGATTTTGATGTAAAGAAGGAACATGGAACATATAAATGGTTCTTGAATCCGAAAACCCTTGAGCATATAAGTTAACTTGAACGAAAATCTTCTTGAAATAAAAGGAATTGAATTCTCCTATGAAAAAGATAAAAAATTTCTTGAGAGTATTTCTTTTTCTGTAAGTGAAGGTGATGTACTTGCAATTATAGGAAGAAACGGTTCGGGGAAGTCGACATTAGTAAAAATCATTTCACGAATTATTAATAATTATTCTGGGAATGTAAGTTACTCAGGCAAAGATATAAAGAACTACGAGCATAAAGAGTTTTCAAGAAATATAAGTTATTTACCTCAGGTTTTTCCAGCTTATGTTAATGAGCTTAAAGTATATGATTTGCTACTCTTGGGAAGATATGCATATAAAAAATCTTCGCAGCTTTCATACAGTAACGAAGATATCAGTGTAGTAAACGAAGCAATGGAAGTTTGTGGAGTTGCTCAGTACAAAGAGAAGACATTGAAAACACTTTCCGGTGGAGAGAGGCAGAAAATTTTATTAACTCTTTCACTTGTTCAGCTGGATATAACGCATGACCTCAAAGGAAAAATTTTAATAGTCGATGAACCACTTACGCATCTTGATATAAATTATCAGTATGAAACTTTATCCCTGTTAAGAGATTTAAATATCCAAAAAGGATTAACGGTAATATTTGTAATTCATGATTTGAATCTTGCATTGAAATATTCGTCTAAGACCTTAATGATGAACAAAGGAAAGATGGTTGATTTCGGAGATACGCAGAAAATAATTTCACAGGAAAATATTAATAATAATTTTTTAGTAAGCTCAGAGCTTGTAAACCACAACAACAATATATTTATACATTATAATGGCATATAAAAAAATAATAGTAGAAGATTTAGGATTAACAAAAAAAATCATCCTTAACCGTCCCGACAAAAGAAATTCGCTGGACGAAGAAATGATTTCGGAAATAACGAATGTTTTCAACGAACTCTCCGATGATAAAAACACAAAGACAATAATTTTAATGGGAGCCGGAGGTAATTTCTGCTCAGGTCTCTTTTTAGATTATCTGCAAAAAATTTCCGAGTTTGATATTCTTCAGAATAAACAGGACTCACAGAAATTTAAAAACATGCTTCTTGCAATTTATTATTGCAAAAAAACGGTTGTTGCAATGGTTGAAGGCTATGCTCTTGCAGGTGGCTGCGGTATTGCAAGTGTTTGCGATTTTATAATTGCTTCGGACAAAGCAGCGTTCGGATATACGGAAGTTAAAATCGGATTTATTCCTGCTATTGTAATGATTTTTCTGATGAAGAGAGTTACTGAAACAGTCGCAAAAGATTTATTATTAACATCACGATTTATCAATGGAACCGAAGCGAAAGAACTGGGTTTCAGTAATTATGTCGTTCCTTCTGAAGAGTTGGAAAGCTTTACTATGAAACACTGCGAAGCATTGAATAAATTACCAATGAGTTCGCTGGCTTTGACAAAAGAAATGTTTAAGAACGTGCCGTCGATGAGCTTTGAATCTTCGCTTGATTACGCAGTTGACCTGAATGCAATTACCCGCATGACAGAAGAATGCAAAAACGGTGTTAGTTCTTTTTTGAAAAAAAAATAATGTTATGACACAATTAAAAGAGGTAACAATAAAAACGATAGAAAATTTGCCGGATAATTGTACGATAGATGATATTATGTACGAAATAAATTTTGTAAATCAGGTAATGGAAGGAATAAAAGATGCTGATGATAAAAAAACAATGTCCACTGAAGAACTGCTGCAAAAAGTTAAAGAATGGCAAAAGTAGTCTGGACAGAGAAATCAGAGAAGAGTCTAAAAGCTATTTACGATTATATTTATAAAGACTCGAAATTTTATGCAGGTAGATTTATAAATTCTCTTATTAAATCCACTGAAAAGTTAGAGTTGTTCCCAATAATGGGAAGAGTTGTGCCGGAGTTTAATAATGATTGCCTAAGAGAATTAATTTATTATAATTATAGGGTTGTTTATAGGGTAAATCTAGATTTAGTAGAAGTTCTTTTGGTAATAAATTCCGCTAAGGATTTTGAAAAGAGTTTTAAAAAAGATTGGGAAATTTAAATTTTAAAAATAATGGCTGAAAAAAAATACAACGAGCTGCAATATCTTGATAGAAACGAATCACAATACGGTCCGTCACCTAAATGTTACGAATACTTAAAACATGCAACGATAGATGACTTATCGTGGTACTCACGTGATTTTGCAAAAGGAATAAAATCAAGTTTATCAAAAAGAATTGCAAATGATTTTAATATTGACGAAAGACAGGTAATTCTTTCCTATGGAAGCGAAGACCTGCTTAAACAAATAATTCATTACTATCTCGATAGAAAAGAAAAAATATTAATCCCGAAAGAAGCATGGTGGTATTATAAAAAAGTTGCTTATGAAGTCGGCGGTTTTAACGTTGAGTACCCAATGTTCATAGGAGAAAAAGACGGATTAAAAACATATATGTACGATGTTGACAGAATGATAGAAATATATACACGTGAGCAGCCGAGAATAGTTTTAATTGCATCTCCTAATAATCCGACAGGAAACAGAATTCCAAAAGAAGAATTAAGAAGATTTCTTGATTCTGCCCGCGGCGCAATCGTAATGATTGATGAAGCTTACTGGGGATTTGGCTCTACAGAAAATGATTATGTAAAAGAATTCATCGATGATTTTCCGAATCTTGTAATATGCAGAACGTTCTCTAAATACTATGCACTTGCAGGAGCAAGAATTGGTTTTGCTTTTGCAGGAAAAAATCTTGAAGAGCTTATAAATTTCTCTGTGAGATACCTAGGCTACAATAAAATGTCAGAGAAGCTCGGTGAAATTGCTTTGGATGACAGCGAATATTATGAAAGAGTTACAAAAATGATGCAGGAGGATAAAGAGTATTTTTATAAAGAGTTTAATGCAATGGAAGGATTTACTGCTTATAAATCATATGCTAACTTCATGCTTGTAGATATGCCGAAACACATCAGAAAAGATATGGATAAATATCTTAAAGAAAGAAATTTACTGATTAAATTTTTAAATGAAGAGGCGTTCAAAACAGAGACCAGAATTACATTGGGTACAAGAGAACAGAATTACCATCTGATGAAGTGTATAAAAGATTTTTTAAAGGAAAATAAAAGCAAATGAGATACAGAAATTTAATTATATTTTTTCTTTTTTTAAGTTTTAGTTTTTATTCTTTACAGGGATGTAATAAAAAAGACGAAACATCTGAGTGGAAGGTCAAAGATCCGCGTGAAGAAGTAAACAAACATCCGGAACCTCCTTTCAAAAAAGAAGGTGACCTTTCTTTCTTAAAAAAGGATGGAAAAGAACTAAAGAAAATTGACATAGAAGTTGCAGATGATAACGCTCAAAGAGCACAGGGTTTAATGTGGAGAAAATCGATGCCTGAAAACGAAGGAATGCTTTTTATATTTCCGGAAGATGCTGACCAGGCTTTTTGGATGAAAAATACGATAATGCCTTTGGATATACTTTTTATTAACAGCAATAAAGAAATTGTTAAAATATATAAAAACACAACGCCTTACTCCGAAAAATCAATGCCTTCGGAAAAGAAGGCAATGTATGTAGTTGAAACCGTTGCAGGCTTCTGTGATAAATATGGAATTTCAGAAGGTGATAAAATCAGTTATAATTACTCAACAAAATAAATTATAAAATTATTGAATAGATAAATTACTCTAAATAAAAAACTCATGGGTAAATTTATCTTTTTAATATTTGCAATAGCATTTCTATCGTCAGGTTCATTAATCCGGGCACAAAAAAATATTCCGGAGGAAGAATTCGTTAGCCTTTTGCTTAATGATTGTGAAGAAGCTCTTGCATTTATTTCTCCGGAGGAAATTCAAACCTCTGAGAGACTCAATATAAATTTTCGGGATGTAAAAAATAAACTGCTCCTAAGTTTTTCTTCTTCTATTCTTCATGATATAAAAGAAAAAATAAACAAAGGAGAAGCTGCTTCATTTCAGACCACTTCTTTAGGAGACGACTTTTCTAAAAGTGTTTTGAATGTGCCTTCGCTAAATTACTCCGTTCCCTTCTATTTTAAAAATCATAAAGCTATTACAGCCTTAACTTATTTTACCCGTAACTGGAAAAGACAATCAGGAAAATATTTTGATTTTTTAATTAGTGATGAAAAGTTGTTTAATTCGTATTGTATAGATAAGCTTGATGAGTTTGTGGAGAGAACCGCATCACTTCTAAAATATAATGTCAGTGAATTGCAGTTATTAAAAGAACAAAAAATTCTTTATGTTTTTTGCAGCAATCAGGATGAAATAGTAAGCATTACAGGAAGCGTTTCAAAAGGCAGATATCTTTCCGAACTTGATGCAGTTGTAACAACTTATTCCTGCCACTTTCATGAGGCAGCACACTTACTTCTGAACTACAAAATAAAAGAAAATTCTTTGTATCCTATTCCTTTTCTACAGGAAGGATTTGCTGTTGCAATTGGAGGAAGAGGCGGGCAGAATAATAACGTGCTGAATGATGTCGGCTACTTCATAGCCCGATACAACTATGCTAACTATAAACCATTGTTTGATTATAATTATTTTATGAAGGAGGATCCATCAATCTCTTATCCTCTTGCCGGTATTTTCTCGAAATTCTTGCTAACCTCTTTAAGCGTTGAAGATTATCTGGCCTTTTACAAACTAACCACTGTTGATACTACTCAAAAAATATTTGATGAATTTAAAAAATATATAACTGAATATAAATCATTCAGAGATATTTCATTTTTTTCTTCCGATGATGTTCAGGAAATTTCTGTTGATAGTTCTTTTTTTCTTACATCTAAAGATCGTATCGAAAACTATTCCAGCACAAAATTCACTGAACTTTTTAAAGATAAAGTTTATAACGGCGAGAAATATTATTTTTCTATAGATAAGAAGGAAATAAATATTTATAATTTATATTCGAATGAGCTTATTGCTTCCTATGTGAATTCTTTTGCTGATAGTCCTGTTGATTATTTTGTAAACGGGAAATATAGATTTTATATCTCTGGAAATTTATTAGATGAAAATTTTAACGATTTAGAAATAAGTTACAGATAAATGAAAAAGGATATTTTAAAATTGAACAAGTGCGGAATATTTTGTCCTCAGGGAGATTTTTATATCGACCCATGGAAGCCTGTTGATAATGCTCTGATAACTCACGGACACTCCGACCATGCAAGATGGGGAATGAAAAAATATTTGTGTCAGGAGGATTCCGTTGAGATTTTAAAAACGAGACTTGGAAAAGATATTAACATTGAAGGTATTACATATAATAAATCTACAACAATTAACGGTGTAAAAGTTTCTTTTCACCCTGCAGGACATATCCTCGGTTCATCACAAATAAGAGTGGAGTATAAGGGAGAAGTTGCAGTTGTTTCCGGCGATTATAAAATTCAGCCTGATACAACTTGCGCTAATTTTGAATTAGTTAAATGTAACACTTTCGTAACTGAATCTACTTTTGCTCTACCTATCTACAATTGGGATAACGAAGAAAAAATATTTGAAGGAATAAATAAATGGTGGCAAAGCAATGCAGAGGAAGGTGTGGCAAGTATAATTTACGGATATGCTTTGGGAAAGTCGCAGAGAATACTTTCAATTCTGGACTCTTCTATTGGTCCAATTTATACTCATGGCGCAGTTGAAAATATAAATGAGATCTATCGTAAGCAGGGAATAAAGCTTCCTAAGACAACTCTTGCAACAAATCTTGATAACAAAACTGATTTCTCGAAAGCAATTATTGTTGCACCTTCATCTGCGGATGGTACAACATGGTTGAGGAAGTTCGGAGATATTTCTACAGCTTTTGCTTCCGGATGGATGCAGGTAAGAGGAAATAAACGCAGAGGAAATTTTGATAAAGGATTTGTTATGTCCGACCATGTGGATTGGTGCGGAGTGCTTGATACAATAAAAAATACAGGAGCAGAAAACGTATGGATAACACATGGCTACTCTGATATTCTTTCCCGTTACCTCAATGAGCAGGGATATAATTCAAAAGTTCTGGAAAGTTTATATGACGATTCGGATATATGAAAAATTTTTCTGATTTATTTGAAGAGCTTGATTCTTCTACAGGTACAAACGATAAAGTAAACTCGCTCGTAAAATTTTTAAAGCATAATTCTGCCGGCGATTCGATCTATGTTGTAAGTTTTTTGATGGGAAGAAAGCCAAAGCAGATTGTTAAAACAGCCTTCTTAAAAGACTGGGCTGCAGAGTTAGCTAACATTCCTGAATGGCTGTTTAAAGAATCATACGACAATGTGGGAGATTTAGGTGAAACTATTTCTTTGATGGTACCTCAGAAAAAATCTGAAGTTAAAGAAGATTATCCCGTTTCTTTAAAGGAATGGATTGAAGAAATTATACTACCTTTAAAAAAGAAATCAGAAGCGGAGCAGAAAAGAATTGTTCAGAGTATTTGGACGTATCTTTCACGTGAAGAAAAATTTGTTTTTAATAAAATTATTACGGGCAGTTTCAGAGTCGGAGTCTCTGCAAAGATCGTAATAAAGGCTCTTGCATTATTTTCAGGAATTGGAGATGCAGATATTACTCACCGCCTTATGGGTGACTGGAACACAGATGAAAAATTCTTTGAATATTTAATTTCACATGATGTTCAGGATACACATCAAAGCAGACCGTATCCTTTTTTCTTAGCTTATCAACTGGATAAATCAATTGAAGAACTTGGTTCACCAGAAGACTGGTTTGCAGAATGGAAATGGGACGGGATAAGAGCACAAATTATAAAAAGAGAGAACGAAGTTTTTGTATGGTCTCGTGGTGAAGAACTAATTACTGAACGTTTTCCTGAGCTTCAGGCAGAGGCAATGAATTTCGAAAACGGAACTGTTCTTGACGGTGAAATTCTTGCGTGGCAAAATGAAAAGCCGTTGCCATTCGGAGAGCTTCAGAAACGAATCGGCAGGAAAAACCTGACTAAAAAAATTCTTGAAGAGGTACCCGTTGTGTTTCAATGTTTTGATGTAATAGAATATGAGTCAACAGATATAAGAAGCACTGCTTACACAGAAAGGAAAAAGCTTCTTAAAAAAATTGTTACAAAGGGTTTTAAAAGAATGAAGGTCGGTGAAAGCATCAAAATAAACTCATGGGAAGATTTAGCTAAGTTAAGAGAAGAATCACGGGATAGGAATGTCGAAGGGTTTATTTTAAAGAACAAAGATTCTGAATATTTAACCGGAAGACGGAGAGGTGGATGGTGGAAATGGAAGGTTGACCCGTATACAATAGATGCCGTTATGATATACGCCCAGAGAGGGCACGGAAGACGGGCAAGTCTGTATACAGATTACACATTCGGAGTATGGAATGAAGGCAAGCTGATTTCATTTGCAAAAGCATATTCGGGATTAACGGATGAAGAGATTAGGAAAGTTGATGACTTTGTAAGAAAAAATACACTGGAGAAATTCGGTCCCGTACGAACGGTAAAACCCGAACTTGTATTTGAGCTATCATTTGAAGGTATTCAATTATCATCAAGACATAAGTCGGGAATAGCAGTAAGATTTCCAAGAATCACTAAATGGCGGACTGATAAAAAACCGTCTGATGCAGATTCTTTAGA
>CALJIG010000007.1 GCA_937974175.1 uncultured Ignavibacteria bacterium | reverse complement strand
TAGAAAGATATTTTAAAGAAAAAAATGGAAAAATGCTTTTGCCCAATATTGAAAATTATTTATACGAAGAATTCAAACTTAATCCTAATTCGTTAATAAAATTTCTTAGCTTTTTTATTTACATTGATTTACCAAAACCGGTCATAGATGAGCAACTAAAATCTGCATATGAATTAATTTCTAAAACTAAAATAATAGAATTAGTTAATTACTATAAAGATTCATCTATTTTTGATTCCTTTGATATCAGTGTACAAAAATTTTTAAAAGATTTATATAAATCTATCTGGAAACCTCCCCTTCAGTCGTCTTAGTAATGAAAGCTGTAATTCAACCCGACCTTATAAATTTTCCATGAAGAAAATCGCGAGAACAATCGCGAGCGAGAAGTATGTTTGAGCGAGAGCAGCGAAGCGAGTTTACGTCGTAGCCCGCTTTTCGGAGTGATTTATAGGAAAATTTATACAGCCTTGATTTTTTTGGTTCTTTTTTTATCAAGAAAAAAAGAACAATCAAACGAAGTTTGATATTTACGTTCCGAAGCTGGAGCATCGGAACGAGGTGAATAAATGATTGGATGACCTAAAGCGTACCCCCGCTTTCGCGGGAATGACAACTCAAATGCTAGTTTACTTGTCAACCCAAAATTCCTCCCTATACCTACTAATAGGGAACATTTAATTGAAATCATAAAAGAAGATTTGTATTTTACATAGAGACACAAAGTATTGTGTCTCTACAAAAACAGTAATTCTTAAGTATTTTATTTTTTGTCCCGCCAAGTCGGGATGTAAACAAAATCCGTCAAAAACCCGTCAATATTAAAAAATAAAATAACGTGAATTGTTTTTACAATACTGAGCAGATGAAATTCGTCAAAGACTTATAAAATCACCTTCTGAATTTGAAGTATTACTGATACTAATTAAGTAATATTTTTCTTTCTGAAACCTCAGTATTTTATATCCGTTGATTAAAAAAACTTAATCCTATGAATTTTTTCTTTTCACTTCTGTTTTCATTTTTATTTTTATCGGGATTTGCGAATGCGCAGGATAAACCCTCTTACTCTGCATATATTTCCAAAGCCGATTCTCTTTACAATGCCAAAGAATACAAAAACTCAGCAGATGCCTATGCAAAAGCTTTTGCTATTGAAATGAAAAACCCTCTTGACCTCTACAACGCAGCCTGCTCTGCTGCGCTTGCCGGAGATAAAGATAATGCCTTCAAATATCTTAATGCATCGGTTGAAAAAGGCTGGACTGATATCCGCCACATGAAAAGCGACGGCGACCTGATTTCACTCCACCCCGAACAAAGATGGGATGAAGTTGTTGTTGAACTAAGTGAGAAACTTGAAAAATCTGAAGCCGGCTACGATAAGCCCTTGCAGAAAATCCTTCTTGAGGTGCTTGATAGCGACCAAAAATATCGTCAGCAAATTGATAGTATAAGGCAAACCTATGGCTACGAATCTCCGCAGGTAAATGAAGTTTTCGCTAAGATAATTGAAATTGATAGTATCAATTTAATAATAGTAACACGCATTTTAGATTCGCTTGGATGGGTAGGAAAAGATAAGATCGGCAGAGAAGCAAACCAGGCAATATTTCTTGTCATTCAGCACGCCCCCTATGAAGTTCAGTTAAAATATTTACCAATGATGCGTGATGCCGTCAAAAAAGGAAATGCAAGCCCTGCCTCCCTTGCCTTGCTTGAAGACAGAGTTGCAATTCGCGGCGGAGCAAAACAAATTTACGGAAGCCAGATAGGCTACGATAAGGAAACGAATAAAAATTTTGTATTACCGCTTGAAGACCCCGATAACGTAGATAAGCGCCGGGCTGAAATGGGAATGGGACCACTTGCCGATTATGTAAGAAGATGGAATATAATCTGGAATGCAGAAGACTTTAAAAAAGAGCAGGCTGAACGCGAAGCGCGAAAATAAAAATGCAGATAACAGGCTGAAATTCAGGTTACGTTTTTTTTTTACAGAGCGTAACCCGAAAAAATAAATAAATATAAAAGCAAAATTTATTTTTCCAAATTTCTCTCTCCAGTTTTCCGACCTATCTTATTGTTTTATTAACTTTTTCACTTCCTACAAAATTTTGCTTTTTTTGTTAAAATAGTATTTTAATCCGAAATAACGAAAAAACGTAACCTTAAAAACAGCCTGTTTTTGCATCCTACCCTTTACTACGTATATACAATAACGGTCAATTTTTGTATTTTGAATTTACGGAATCGAATTATTCCACTACTTAGCCAATTAATAATTATTTTATATTTGGATTAGCTGTTGGATTTTTCATTCACATTTGATATATTTACATATTCACATATAATTTTAACTTCAAATATTTCTGTATATTTGGGGGTTTCTGAATAACTTTCATTCCATAGGGCTTGGGAATCTTTGGTGAAAATAATAGTTATTATGATACCCTTTTGCAATTTCCTGCACTAACGTTCTATAGTGAGACTGCCGAAGGAATTATGAGTAAAGGGGCGGAAAAATTTTTCGACTTTACTGCTGATTATGTTATCGGCAGACCTGTATCCGCCGTGTTTTCACCTGAAGCCCTTTCGCAGTTTACACAAGTAAAGAATAACCTTTCAATTTCCATTTCCGGAGACAATCTCCCGGCAAAATTCATAACCGAATATAAAAATCATAACATAAAATTTTGCATTTCTCCTGTAAAAAATAACTCAGGCACCATTACAGGATTTATTACTCTTGCAGAAGAAATCCCGGTAATAAATATGCATGAAGGAGTCATGTTTTCACAGGGTATTTTATATCGATTTTCAACCGGTAATTTAATTAAACTACCTGATAATTACTGAAATTAAACCCAAAAAATCCCTACAATGAGTAAAAAAAGTTACAATCGATATCTGATAGTTGATGATGACAAGGCTAACAATATGCTTTGCAAAATGATTTTGCAAAAAACATTTGCAGAGGCAGAGGTTATTTCGTACGACTGCCCTCGCGAAGCATTGAACTACATTAACAATCACTACTTAATTTCTGACGATAATTTTAAAACAGTAATATTCCTTGATATTAATATGCCGGATATTACAGGATGGGAGTTTCTGGATATTTTCAAAGACTTTAATGAAAATATACGGAGTTTTTTTACTATCTATATGCTTTCATCATCAGTAGATTATAAAGATAAAAATCTCGCCACTGAAAATCCCTTAGTCGAAGGATACATCGAAAAGCCCTTGACAAGAGATAAAATTAAAAATATTTTTAGTCTTTAATTAATCGTCCGGAAATTTACCTCCTCTGCGTCTGGCTTTGGGGTAGCGAACATAGAGGAGTCCGGGCGACTAATGGCGCTGCTTGCCTTCTTCTATCTTCCTTACCTTTTACATTCAGTTTTATTAAAATAGATATCGGCTATTTATTATTACATTTATGATACGGCTTTATTCACTTACACGAATTTATATAGTTACCGCTTCTTTATACTATCTCTGGTATCTTGCGTATTTTTATTTCACCGATAGGTATTTTAACGGAATAAATTACATTGCTTTCTTCAGTGTTTACTGGTTCCTTGCAGTTATTTTGTATTTTTATTTCCGGTACATTTACCTTATTACTATCAGAAGAATTATTCTTGCCTGCGGCTGGAGCTTCGTGAATATTCTACTCATCGACTGGCTGCTGAAGGGCGGATTTCATTATTACTTCTTTCTCGCTTCATTATTATTAATTCCCTTTTCAATCTTGCAAGTGCTCAGGATTTCTGCTAAGATGAAATACAACGTACTGGGTATAGATGAAAACGGTGAAGAATTTGAAATGGAGGAAGAAGAATATTTGAAGCTGCTGGCTAAAGAACAGGCTGAGCGTGAGGCAATAAAAAATGAGATAAATAATTCGATAAACAATTCGATAAACGAATCAAACAAACGCCCCGAAGGAAATAATCCGGAATGATGCGAAGAGTGATAAACTACCTATACCTGTCTCTTTTCCACTTTTCAGCCTGCTCCCGCAGACCTGAAAATCCGCCCTGGCTTATTACTTTATTGTAATAGTCATCTGCCCTGCCTTTATTTCCCATAAGGTCATAAACCATTGCAAGCTTCAACCAGCCGTCTGCTGCAATTTCAGTGGGTTCTTTATCAAGCTTTTTACTAAGCTCTTCTGCTTTGAGCAAATTCTTTTCAGCTTCGGTTAAGTTCCTTTGTCCTAAGTAACTTACGCCTAAGTAATAATGTGCTTCTCTGCGGACTTTTTCGGAAAATCCGAATATATTAGAATCGCATAAAGCCAGCACTTTTGACCAGCCGTCAATTGCTCCCTGCCAATTTGAAAGCCCTATGTAGCTTCTGCACAAAAGCTGCCTGAAAAATGCATTTGATGGATATGCTAGAACTAATTCCTGAGCATAAAACTGAGATTCAGCATAATTTTTCTCATAAATTGAGTAAAGATAAGCTAAAATGAACTTTGCCTCTGTGCGGGCATATCTTGAGTTAACTGAAATATCCTTTATCTGCGCCAAGCCCTTGAGCTTATCTCCCTTTGGGAAGATTATCATAAGCGGCTTAATTACAGGGTACTTATCAGGTACGAACTCAGCAAAATAATTGTATATTCCAAGCCCGAATTTCACATCGGGATTGTTCGGATTTATTTCGTTTGCCCTATCCAGTAAGTTCAACGCTGACTTCCCGTCCTGGGCTGCCTTCAGCCAGCTGTCTTTCAGACTGTAAACAAGTCCGCGGTAGCCAAGAGCGCCGCCTTTATAGAATAAAGCATCCGGTTCATCTTCATTTTTATCAAGAATCTTATCACAGATTTCTTCAACTTTGTCTACTTTTTTGTAAAATTCGTCATATAATGCGTCATTATCGCGGTCAATATTAATTGCCCACCACGCCGTCATTGCATCGAAAAAGTATCCTTCAGGCTTAGCCGGATTTGATGCAATCACTTCATTAAATATAGCGCGTGCAGAATCGAACCTTACATTATAGATATAGTTGATGCCTTGAAGTAATTTTGTCTCTGTATTAGTCTGAGAATTAACTTTTACGGATGTAAAAGAAAGAAGAAGCAGAAAAAATATGAATATGAAGTGTTTGATATAAGTCTTAATAAATTCTATACATTAAAGTCGTTTATCTCTGAAATAGTTCCCTTAATAGTGTCCTTAAAAGTTTCCTATTTTAAGGAAGTATTTCCTTCCAAAACGCGACCCAATAAAACATTAACGTATTGGAAGGAAATAAAGTTTTGAATCAATTATTACTAAGGAATTTATTGTTCCTTGATTTTGCTGCCCCTTGTTTTGAAAGAGCTTCCAGGCATTTGATATACATTTGCTGACATTATTTTATCCCCCTATTCCATAAACAAATTTGGATAAAACTGCTTAATGCTAATGCAATTATGCTGCCTAAATTTAATGAATAAATTTTAAATTTGTCAGCCTATTTTTTACGGCGAATAAAATACTTACTTAAGGGAAATGCTATTCAAATTAATTCAACAGTGATATCCTCATTTAAAAGAACGGGGGCAATTTACGGCTACTATATAAACGAGTATATTGCTGCATTGGATGTAAAATAAAAAGCCCCTTCTGCTAATCAGAAGAGGCTTCAACTTTATAACTTTATAGCTTTATTAACCTTACAATCTTTACAAATCTTATGAACTTTATGAACTTTGTACTTTTTACTTCACCACTACCATCTTCTTCACATCTGAAAATTTATCTGATGTTAGTTTATAAAAATACGTTCCGCTTGAAAGCGATGCTGCATTGAAATCAATAGCATAATACCCCGCCTGCTGAATCTGATTCACAAGCTGCGCAACTTCTTTGCCTGTAATATCAAATATCTTTAGAGAAACGTAATTCGTAATTGGTAATTCGTAATTAATCCGGGTTACCGGATTGAATGGATTCGGATAGTTTTGCATCAATGCAAACTTACTTGGAACACCTATCACAACTTCATTTTGCAAGTCATAGTATTTATAATTTCCGTTGTAGTCTATTTGTTTTAATCTATATGAATATCTTCCTGAGTTCAATCCGTTATCTGTGAATGAATAATTTTGCGGAGTATTCACTGTTCCCTTCCCTGCAATAAATCCAATCTTACTCCATCCAGCTCCGAATGAATTTCTTTCTATCTCAAATCCTGAATTATTTTCTTCACTCACTGTATTCCAGTTCAAGACTACATTATTTCCGGTTACTCCGGATGTAAAAGAGGAAAGCTCTACGGGCATTGGATAAAAAGCAGTGTTTAAGTAAACTGAAAATGTATCTGTAGCGGGTTTTCTTGTTACAATATCCGGTTTACCATCGCTATTAAAATCTGCATTTAACAAAGGAGATGGTGTGAAACCTTCAGCGAACGGAACTAAGTCATAGGAAGCAGAAGTTGAACCGGGAACTGTTCTATTAAGAAAAATACCAAGATATGAATTACTATTTTCCGAGTAACCTATAGTAAAATCATTTTTTCCATCGCCGTTTAAATCTGCGTTTGATAATGAGCCGTTTCCTAAACTTTGTGAATATGGAAATGCAAACTCTGTTGAAGTAAACGATGGTGTAGAAGAGCCAATAGCAGTTGTATTGATAGCTATCAAGGCTGCTCTTCCAAGTCTATTTGAAAATCGAAAGATTAAATCCTGCTTACCGTCACCGTTTACATCTTCGGCAAGTATTGAACCAAATAAATTACCGGAAGTAAAAAAGCGCGTGTTTGCAGCGAATGTTGGGGTTGAGGCGCCGGGAACTGTAGTATTTAACATAACCCCCAATTCAAAGCCGGAACCGGCTAAGTCTTTTTTGCCGTCTCCGTTTAAATCAACAAGTACAATGCTGCTTACACTATTAAAACCCCCATTATTTATAGTTGTATATGCTGAAAATACAGGGACTAAAGCACCGGGTGTAGTTGTATTCAAAAAAATAAAATAAGAAGTCGGACTACTAGTAACCATATCTTGCTTTCCATCTCCGTTTATATCATCAAATGATACGCGTGTACAACCGTTTCCTGTCGCAAAATCTGTCCTCGCGGTAAACGATGGTGTTATTGAGCCGGGAGTTGTTGAATTGATAAAAATTGAAACAGTATCTACAAAATTGTAAAGTACAACTAAATCCGGCTTCCCATCACCATTTATATCGCATATACCCATTGATGTAGGTAAACTGTCTGTTGGAAAATCTGTAATGGAACCAAACGTAGGAGATGAGGAGCCCGGAGAAGTTGTATTCATCCTTACTGAAATTGTATTTATGTTTCTATTCGCGCAAATAATATCCGGTTTTCGATCGCCATTTAAATCTGAGCTAATTAAATTAAAAGAATTATTTCCTGTCACAAAATCCACTCTCGGACCAAAAGATGGCACTGGGCTTGAACCAATTTCTATTGTGTTTAAAAAAACAGTAAAAGTATTTCCTGATGATGTACAGGTTCCAATATCAGTTAACCCATCTCCGTTCAAGTCTGCTGCTGCAACAAAATATGGCTGCGTTGGAGTTGCAAAATCCTGCCTTGCTAGAAATGTAGGAGTTGATGCGCCAGGAGTTGTAGTGTTCAAAAATACAGAGATAAACGGACCACCGCTTGCCGTTACCAATAAATCCGGCTTACCGTCATTATTAAAATCAGTAACTACTGCTCCAACTGGTATACTGCCTAAAGAAAAATCTGTCTTTGCACCAAATGTTGGCGTAGAACTGCCTAAAGTTGTAGTGTTAAGAAATACAGACATCGTATTAGCTCCTTTATTTATCCCTGCCATATCAAGCTTACCATCTAAGTTAAAATCTCCGAAAATTACCGACCATGCCGTTGTTCCTGAAGAAAAATCTACATGAGCAGCAAATGTAGGTGTCGCTGAACCGGGAGTTGTAGTATTCAGCAGAACTGAAATACTTCCGGCAGTATTACAAGCAGCGGCTACATCTGGTTTTCCATCGCTGTTCAAATCTCCAACTGCTATGTATGTAGGACCTGCCGCAGTATTAAAATCAAATCTTGAAGAGAAAGTCGGTATAGAAGCGCCAGGAGTTGTAGTGTTTAGAAATACTCCAATAGATGCTCCCGATTGCTGGCTTACAATTATATCAAGCTTGCCGTCTCCGTTAATATCCTCCAAAAATGTTACATAAGGAAAAGAAAGCGTTGTTAAATTTACTCCTGCTGATAACGTAGGCGTAGAAGCGCCTGGTGTTGTCGTGTTCAAGAATACAGTAACATTGCCTGCAGATGTATTTGCTGTCGCTAAGTCAGGTATTCCATCTCCGTTAATATCTCCCGCTGCTACTCCATGGCATTGAGCTCCCGAAACAAAATTTGTTTTTGTAGGAAACGTAGGGGTAGATGCCCCGGGAGTAGTGGTACTCAAAAGAATCGTGATTCCTCCCTGTGTTTGATTGCCTGTAATTGCATCAGGAATACCATCAGAATTAATATCTTCAAATATCAAATGCTGCGCGCCCGTTGAAGCAGTAAGACTAAAATCAGTTTTTGCTGACAATGTTAACTGTGCAAATGTTTTTTCAGTGAAGAAACATAAAACGATAAGTGTAACAAACAGCATAAAAAAAGTAAATCTTATATTCATATTGTGGAAAAGTGTGAATTAATCTTTAATTTTTATTTAAAAAAGGTGTGTCTTTATTATGAGGAAAATATCGTTTTAAGAATAGTATTACAATTATAAAATTTTGATGAGCAAAATTTTGTAGATTTGATTGTAGGTAAAAAAAAATGCCTCTCCTGAAAACAAAAGAGGCATAACCTGATGAAATTTACAAACTTTATACTTTTTACTTCACTACTACCATCTTCTTCACATCTGAAAATTTATCTGATGTAAGTTTATAAAAATATGTTCCGCTTGAAAGCGATGCTGCATTGAAATCAACTGAGTAATATCCCGACTGCTGAATCTGATTCACAAGCTGCGCAACTTCTTTGCCTGTAATATCAAATATCTTTAGAGAAACGTAATTCGTAATTGGTAATTCGTAATTAATCTTCGTAGAAGGATTAAACGGATTCGGATAGTTCTGCATCAAAGCAAACTTACTTGGAACTCCAATCACAACTTCATTTTGCAAATCATAGTATTTATAATTTCCGTTGTAATCAATTTGCTTCAATCTGTATGAATATCTTCCGCTGTTTAATCCGTTATCTGTGAATGAATAATTTTGCTGTGTATTCACTGTTCCCTTCCCTGCTATAGAACCAATCTTATTCCATCCTGTGCCGAATGAATTTCTTTCAATTTCAAATCCTGAATTATTTTCTTCGCTTACTGTATTCCAGTTAAGCAGTACACTGTTTCCGTTTACACTTGATGTAAACGATGCAAGCTCAACGGGCAATGCATAGACAGCAGTATTCAGAAGAAAGGCGATTTTATTCGCGTTAAATAAAGCCCCAACTAAATCCTGCTTACCGTCAAGATTAAAATCACTTACAGACACACCGGTGACACCACCTCCCATGGCATAATCAGTCTTTGAAGAAAAACTTGAAGTTGTTGAGCCCGGTGTTGTTGTATTCAAAAACACAGATGTTGATGTACCGGCAGCGCATACTATATCCGGTTTACCATCGCCGTTGAAATCTCCTTTAGATATCCAGCCGGGAGCGAAACCGGAAGTATAATCCTGATTAGCAGTAAAAGTTGGTGTTGATGCATTGGTAGTTGTAGTATTCAATAAAACTGAGATAGATGTAGTATTATTATTGGTGTTTGCTATATCCGGTTTTCCGTCACCGTTAAAGTCAGCAACAGTCACTATATAAGGACCGCTGCCTGAAGCAAATTCTGTTCTTGCAGAAAATGTCGGTGTCGATGCGCCCGGTGTAGTGGTATTCAAACATACTCCGATGTTATTAGCCGCGTTATTTGGAAATACTATATCTTGTTTTCCGTCTCCGTTAAAATCTGCTGCGCAAACATTTCTTCCGTTGTTTGAAAGACCCGTACTTACAGCCGTTTCTGAAGAAAAAGTTGGTGTAGTTGCTCCGGGTGTAGTTGTATTTAGAAAAATACAAATTTTCACATTGAGATTTGCGATTGCAATATCAGTCAATCCATCGCCGTTAAAATCAGCAGCGCAAAGTCCAACGGAATTCTGTGAGCTCATTGTAATATTTGTTCTGGCAGAAAAAGTGGGAGTTGATGCTCCCGGAGTTGTTGTATTTAAATGCACTGAGAAAAAAAATGAGGAATAGCATGTACTTATTAAATCCGGTTTGCCATCTCCATTTATATCGGCAGCAATGCAGGCCGGTGGAGCATCAGATGTAGAAAAGTTAGTTGCAGAACTGAATGAAGGTGTAGATGCACCCGGTGTTACTGTATTTAAAAAAACAGAAATCTGAAACAGTCCGTTAAAAGGGCATGCTACATCCTGTTTACCGTCTCCGTTAAAATCTGCTGCACACAAATAATAAGGCTGGTTGCCTGTATTTATATCTGAATGCGCTGCAAACGATGGTGCGTTTGTGCTTAAGTCAGTTGTATTAATAAAAACTGAGATGCTGTTTCCTGTTCCGCAGTTTGCTGCTACATCCGGTTTACCGTCACCGTTATAATCTGCTATCACAGGGAAGTACGGCTGTGATGCTGTAGTGTTATCTGTTCTTGCAAGCAGAGTTAAAGATGATGCGCCCGGAGCAGTATTGTTTAAAAATACTGCGCATTGTGTTGCTCCCCGTGATGCGCTTAATATATCGGGTTTGCCGTCGCAGTTCATATCACCTATTCCAACTCCGAACGGAGTTGAGCCTACAGCTAAATCTGTCTTCGCTGTAAATGAAGGAGTGGCTGCGCCTGTTGCTGTTGTATTTAAAAAATATGATAAAGATGATGCGCCTCTGTTTGCGCATGCAATATCTATCTTGCCGTCAAGATTAAAATCGCCTGTTGCGACTGACCATACTGTTGAGCCTGCAGTGAAATCTGCTCTTGTGCCGAATGTAGGAGTTGATGAACCAACTGTTGTTGTATTAAAAAAAACCGATACAGATGCTGCAGTGTTATTCGGAACTACTACATCCAGTAATCCATCGCCGTTTAAATCTGCAACTGCTAAGTGAGTCGGTCCTGCAGGTGTAGTAAATGCAGTCATCGCTCCGAATGTAGGAGTAGATGCGCCGGTAGCAGTTGTATTTATAAAAACACCAATAGTAGCTGCTACCTGATTTGAAACTACCATATCAAGCTTGCCGTCTCCGTTCATATCTTTCAATACAACTGAATATGGATTTGTGCCGGTAATAAAATCTGTTTTTGTTGATAGAGTTGGAGTTGATGCTCCGGGTGTAGTTGTATTAAGAAAAACTGATGCAGTAGAACTTGTAGTGTTGACTGCAGCTAAATCCAATAATCCGTCGCCGTTAATATCACCTGCTGCT
Source organism: uncultured Ignavibacteria bacterium (assembly GCA_937974175.1). Classification (GTDB taxonomy): domain Bacteria; phylum Bacteroidota; class Ignavibacteria; order Tepidaquicellales; family Tepidaquicellaceae; genus JAFDZO01. The sequence goes on along the minus strand of CALJIG010000007.1, from coordinate 16,704 downwards.
ACGCTGTGCGGCGCAGTGCCGGTAGCAAAATCTACCTGCGAAGAAAATGACGGAGTTGTGGAATTAATAACAGTAGTGCTTAATAAAATTGAGATGCCGTTTAAATTCTGATTTGCAGTTACTAAGTCCTGCCTGCCGTCGCTGTTTATATCGGCAGGAATCATAAACATTGCACCTGCGCTGGATGTTATTACAATATCTGTTTTAGTAGTAAAAGTTACCTGCGCGAATGTTCTTTGTGTAAATATGCATAAAACGATTAGCGCAATGAATAACTTAACAAAAGTAAGTTTTTTGTTCATTGGGGTTAATGGTGAATTAGATTTTTTTTTTTTAAATGATAAAGGTGTGACCTCGTTGCATGCAAAATATCGTTTTAAGAATAGTATTACAACTATAAAATTTTATTCACAATGTGCTTAAGTCTTAACTGAATATAAAAAAAGCTCTGCTAATAACGTATCGGATGCTTTTATTATTTACTTCAGTTTTTCTGTCAATACCTTTCATAAAAAACTTCCCTATTAGTAGTAATAGAGTGAACTCCGTATTATTTTATTTTTGTTCTGCTTAAATTTTTAACGGGAAATTTCAGCTCTTCCCGGTCTTCAGACCAACAACCATTAGTAAAACAAAATCCGTCAAAAATCCGTCATTACGTGATGAATGAAAAAACTGTATTGTAAAAACAATCTTATCAGGTTTTAAACAATAACTGGTGTTAGTTTTTTACCTTTTACCTCCCCCTAACCCCCTCCTTATAAAGGAGGGGGAAGCGATAGCGGGAAAACAAAATCCGTCAAAAATTCATCATTGGGGGATGAAAAAAATGTTACAATAATGTTACACTACAGTTTTAAACTTTATTAGTAAAACGAAATCCGTCAAAAATTCATCATTCGGAGATGAATGAAAAACTGTATTGTAAAAACAATCTTATCAGGTTTTAAACAATAACTGATGTTAGTTTTTTACTTTTACCTCCCCCTAACCCCCTCCTTATAAAGGAGGGGGAAGCGATAGCGGGAAAACAAAATCCGTCAAAAATTCATCATTACGTGATGAATAAAAAAATTGTAGTTAAGTACCAGTGAAACTAAACTCTCCCCTTGAGGGGAGTCCGGCCTGAAAGGTCGGGAGGGGTGTTTGAACGAACACCCTCCGCCTCGTTGCACTCGGCACCTCCCTCAAGGGAGGAGTTTGTATTTTTATCTTTTGTTTCAATAATGTTAGACTTTAGTTTTGTGGGATTTTGTGTTTTAGAGTTTTCGTGTTTAAACAAAAATCCGTCAAAAATTCGTCATAACGAAATAATTCTTAAACCTTAAATTAAAAAACTTTTCAGGCAGCATTACAAATTTGATTATTGAAAATTTACAAACAATCAGTTAAGTTTTGATTACAAATCAAAATAAATACACATGAGAAAAGTAGTACTCTCTGTCCTTTTCTCCCTCATTGTTTTTTCAAATGCTGTTTGGGCACAGCCGTTCAGATGGACTCAGTTACCGAATTCCCCTCAGCCTGATTCTGCCATTGACGGAAGATTTGAAGACATATTTTTTTGCAATGCCAATACCGGTTTTGCAATAGTTCAGCAGCTTGGGCTAGTTTATAAAACAACTGATGGCGGATCAAGCTGGCAAAACACATCTCACGCCTCTAATAATAACAGAAGCGTTGGATTTTTTACAACTGAAACAGGTATCATTGGTACATTGGACTCGAATAAACCTTTGTACAGAACTACTAACGGAGGATTAAACTGGACGGATATTACTGCATCAATACAGGGTGTAAAGCCAAAAGGCATTTGCGGAATTTCTGTAGTCGATGAAAATACTGCATTCGGTGTCGGAAGATATTACTGTCCTTCTAATTTAATAAAGACAACTAACGGCGGGCTTAACTGGATTTCAATCCCTATTGATACATCGCTGATGCGCTCTGCTGTTGATTGTAAATTCTGGTCGGCAGATTCAGGATTTGTCATAGGAGGGTACTCCCCTGTGAATCAATATTACAACGGAAGATCAGTAATTCTGTTTACTTCGAACGGAGGGCAGACTTTTGAACGAAGATGGTACTCAGCTGCTTCACGACCCAGAGAGTGGGGATGGAAAATTCAGTTTGTAAACAGACAGCTTGGATATGTTGCAATTGAAAATTTCAACGCTGCTTACTTTTTAAAAACCACTGACGGAGGAGTGAACTGGTCAAGCTTTGCAATTCCTAATCAATATAATTTAGAGGGTATCGGATTCATAAATGAACAGACAGGATGGATAGGAGGCTGGGGTTTAAATTACTACATGCCTACAATAGAAACGACAAACGGCGGCACAAGCTGGCATCCTGCAGGATGGGGCTTTAATGTAAACAGGTTCAGATTTATAAATGATACACTTGCTTATGCAGGAGGACACAGGATTTTTAAATATATGAGGCAGACAGTCGGCGTACAGAATATATCGACTGAAATCCCGGAGAATTTTTCGCTATCGCAGAATTATCCGAATCCTTTTAATCCCGTTACATCAATAAAATACACACTGCATTTATTTGATTACGTTACATTGAAAGTTTATGACACAAAAGGAAATGAAGTAGCCGTTTTAGTAGATGAAAATCAAAACGCAGGAGCTTATTATGTAAGTTTTGATGCGTCGGAGCTGCCAAGCGGAGTCTATTATTATAAGTTAATAGCAAATCAATTTCAGGAAACCAAAAAGATGGTACTGATAAAATAAAAAAACTGCAAATCATAACGGCGGAGTTTTTAACTCCGCCATCACTTCATCTTAAATCACTATATTACAATAATTTATACAGCACTCGAAACCGCAAAAAGAATCTTTGTATTTAAATTCATTTCTCCATACATTTCAATTATAAATCAACAACTTTCTAATATTTGTGCATGAATATTTACCTATCTCTTTGATATTACGTACTATATATTATTCGCAGCACAAGAGAGAGTTAATAAATATTTAATAACCTTAACAGTTGGAGACAGCTATGAGACTCTATCTTTTTGTCCTATCCTTATTTCTTATTTCACTAAACTTACAGGCTCAAAGTAAATACTCACAGGAGGATATGCGAAAGTTATCCCGCATCCCTGCAAAGATAACCTTTGATGGTGAAGTTTACAAAAGCAGTTTTCATCCGGGCATTAAACATGAGGCTCGTATTCCGGAGCAATACGGACCTGATGCATACAGCTCAATTTCGTTTGTACAGTTAAGCAATCTAAGAAATTATTATGATTTAGAAGGCAACGGCACTCCGGTTCAAATCTGGCAGGACCCAAGCAATCCAAATAACATTCATGCTGTTTATACTTTTTCTGAACAAGAAACAGGTTGGGCGGATAGAACGATTCAGTATTTTTACAGCAGTGATAAAGGCGCAACCTGGAGCTTTATAGGTAATGTTCCCTCCGTTGGCAGGGCCGGCTTTGGTACTATTACAGGATTAAGTACAGGTGTAGCATTTATCGGGGCTCATGCAAATTCAGGCGCAACTACTAATATTCGTACTCAATTTTACGTTGATGCATTTCCGGGACTTGGTTCATTTACTAATCTTGACCCTGGCGGAACTAATAACACTTACATCTGGCCAAGAGTTATCGCAACTCAAAATGTTTCACTCACAAATAAGTTTGTCTTCGTAGCTTCAACAAGCGGAGCAGATGCTTCATTTTATGGAGTAGGTACATCAATCACATCTTCAAATTTTTTACCGTATCAATCAATCGATGCCTCCCCTGCTGAATGTTACGCATTAGGCCGAGGCTCCGATGGAAGAATCGGAATCGTATATATAATTGACGACGCAAGATTTGCAGGGCAAACAGGTGATGTGTATTTTATGGAATCAACCAATGCAGGAACCAGTTTTGGCACTCCGTTAAAAATATTCGATGCAAACTTTGCAACCGATTCGCTGGCTGCCTTAAGAGGTGTGAGTATTGTTTATAAAGGAAATTCACCATGTGTTGTATTTGAAACCATAAAGCAAACAACAACAGGTTCTTTCTTCCCCGCTTCACCAAGTAAAATAAGATTCTGGTCTTCTGCAATTAACGGCGGCAATAGTATTGTAATTGCTGACGAAAACAATGTTCCTTTTGCTCCGGCTTTGGGATCGGTAGATGTTGAAGGACCAATTTGCAGACCCTCAATCGGAGTATCTTCCGATAGCAATTTTCTTTTCTGTTCAATGATGGTTCAGAATGCTGCTACAGGTGGTACAGATACAACAAGTTATAACGATATTTATCTTTCTCGTTCCGGTAACGGTGGCGCATCTTGGGCTACACCCGAAAGAATAACTCCAATTGCTCCAAGGAATGACTGGGCGTATGCGAGTATTTCTCCTTACAACGATATAACTTCGGGCACAGCTTATGTTAATTTAATAATACAAAAAGATACAATACCGGGAAGTAATGTTAACCTTGGAGATTCAAGAACGAATGCAAGACCTTATTTTGTAAGAGTCGGTTACCAAAGTATTTCTACTCCACCGGCTGTGCCGACATTATTATCTCCTGCAAACAATGCTATTAATCAAAGCTTGACTCCGACATTGTCATGGTCAACAACGGGAGAGGAATATCAATTACAAGTGTCAACCAATGCAGGATTTACAAATATAATTGTTGTCCAAAATATATCTTTACTTAACTCGTATCAAATTCCCACGCCAATATTAACTCAAAACATAACTTATTATTGGAGGGTACGGGCATCAAATTCATCGGGAACAAGCTCATTTTCTTCACCTTTTGCCTTTACAACTACAAGCGCAACATTACCTGCAGCGCCGACATTAATAACACCTGCATCGGGAGCAGCAAATGTAAGCGTAACTCCTTCTTTTGACTGGTCAGATGTTTCAGGCGCAGCAAGCTACAGATTCCAGCTTTCTACAAGCAATTCCTTCAATACAACGATTGTGGATTCTTTGAATGTTACTCAATCGCAATTTAGTCTGCCGCTTTCATTATCGAATAGCACAACTTATTATTGGAGAGTAGCAGCAAAAAATGCCGCAGGAACAGGTGTGTATTCTTCGATATTCAGTTTTACAACTGTCTTAGCTCCACCAGCCGTGCCGATACTTATTGCACCTCCAAACGGCTCGATAGGAATATCAACTACAGATATGTTCTTATGGCAGGGAGCTTTGGGAGCAACTTCATTCAATTTTCAGATTGCAACAGATGTAAACTTTAACAATTTAGTTCACAATGTTATCGTTACCGCACCTTTGCAAATTATGCAGCCTGGAATATTGCAGCCAAATATGCTCTACTTCTGGAGAGTAAGAGGAATTAACACAGGAGGAAATGGAGTTTACTCAGCTATATGGAATTTCAGAACAACTACTTCAGGTATTACAAACCTAGGCGGAGTTATTCCAACGGAATTCAAACTATACAATAACTATCCGAATCCGTTTAACCCTTCTACTACAATAAGATTTGATATTCCGAAAAACACTGATGTAAAAATAAAAGTGTATGACCTTACAGGAAAAATGGTGAGCGAGCTTATTGACTTCTCTGTTCCGGCGGGGGCATATGAAACAAGCTTTAATGCCTCTATACTTGCAAGCGGAATTTACTACTACAGAATTGAAGCGGGTGAATTTATCGACACTAAAAAAATGATGCTGATAAAGTAGTTCATCATCTGAAAAAATTTATTCATGGGAATCTCCGGCAGTAGTATTAGCCGGGGATTTTTTTTTGCCCGCCTTAAAAAATATTTGCACTTTCTTAATTTTGTTAGGATTTTGTTAGGATTTTTTTTTAATTGTATGTAAGATTTTTAAAATTTTCCATAAACAGAAATCCTGTTGTTGGCTTCAAGTAATTGATTCGGGCAGCGGGATTTTTTATATAAAAAGACAAAGATAAATTAACAAAAAGAAATTATTTGTTCCGATAATATTGTTTTAATTTTTATTATATTTGCATACTATTTTTTTAAAAAATCACTAAAGACAATCCGCAATCCTCTTATTCCTCCACGGATGATTTAGATATTCTAAATTATTTTCTATTACTAATAATCTAACTTAAATCAAAAATTTTTAATTAATGCGTGTGTCATTATGATACATTGTAACCCCAAAAGTATATCAAAAAATCTATCCAAAATTAAAATGAAAAAAACTAAACTTCTTTTTTTGGCCGTGATTTCTTTCTTCATTTTGAGCAGTAATTCATTTGCTCAGAATGTTGAAGTAAGCAGCGGCGGTCCTGTAACAAGCTATGCAACTCTTGCTGATGCTTTTACAGCGATCAATACAGGCGCTTTTACAGGCGCTATTACTGTCAATATAGTTGGCAATACAACTGAAACAGTTTCTCCCTCGCTCGATTCAAGCGGCAATGGAACAGGCTCCAGCTATACATCTATTACAATTCAGCCTTCAGGCGGAGCATCAAGAACAATCACAGGTGCTATATCAGGTAATTTAATCAATCTTAACGGAGCTGATAACGTTACCATCGATGGTTTAAACACAGGCGGAAATTCATTAACAATTTCCAATACATCAACAGGCGCAACAACAAACGCAATTAGATTTATACTCGATGCTAAAAATAATACAGTTACAAACTGTACTATTACGGGTTCAACAACCGGCACTCTTTCAGGAGTAATTGTGTTTGCTATTGGTTCTGCGTCAGGAAATGATAACAACATTATTTCCAATAATAATATTACAGCAGCCGGTTCGAATCTTCCGCTAAACGGAATTTATTCTTTAGGGACCAGTACAGCAGTAGATAACAGCGGAAATACAGTATCAGGGAATAATATATCAGATTACTTTGGTGCTACCGCTTCATCGTGCGGAATACTGTTAAGCACAGCTAACTCCGGCTGGACAGTTTCCAATAACAAATTATTTCAGACTGCAAGCAGGACTTATACAGTCGCCAATATACATAACGGTATATCCATCACTACCGGTTCAGGCTATACAATTACCGGGAATACAATTGGATATGCTACATCAGGAGGCACAGGTACATATACAATGCTTGGCACTGTTGCAACAAGATTTATTGGCATTAATCTGGCAGTCGCCACTACATCTGCAGTTACATCAGTACAAGGCAATACAGTAACTGCAATCAGTCTAAATACATCCAGCGGCGCAGCAACAACAAACGGTATCATCTGCGGGATAAACGTTACAGGCGTAAGCAATGTAAATATCGGTAACATTACACCAAACGTTATCGGCGGCTCTTCAGGAACAGGTCTTATCACGGGAATTCCTACAACAACTCAGGGATTAGTCGTTGGTATTCATAGTTCTTCAACGGGTACGATGGTAATTCAGAATAACGTTATCGGCGGTCTTACATCATCAGGTATTACAGCAGCTATTGCCGGCGGTGTAGCAGGTATCAACGTTTCAGGTGCTGCTGCATCTATGACAATATCCGGAAACACTATCGGAAACTCCACTGCTGAAAATATGAGGGCAGGAACAACAGCACTTACAACAGGAAGCTCAATTGCTTCAGGTATTAACCTTACCAGTACACCTACAGTTTGTAATATTACAAATAACACAATTCAGAATTTTGTTTCATACGGCACAGGAGCATCAGGCTACGCAAGAGGTATCTGGACAGCTTCAGGAAGTGGAAGCGCAGCTGTTTATACAATTTCAGGAAATACCGTTACAAACATTGCTTCTAATTCTACTCTTGCTACTGTAGCTAACGGAATTGCTTCAGTTAATGGAATTGTACTTGCGATTGGTAATGCAAGCAGCATTACCGGAAATACAATTTTTAATCTCTCCAATACAAATGCAAATACAGGCGGATATATAGTAGCGGGTATCGGTATTGCTAACGGAACAAACTCATCTGTTAAAAATAATATTATTTATAACTTATCCAATGCAAGCACATCCTCAACTGCAACTGCCCCCGGTATTGCAGCAGGTATTGTAGTTCGTTCAGGAACAACATCAGATACAGTTGCAAATAATATGATTACACTCGGCGCAGGACAGACTACCAATACATCCTTCATCGGCATTATGTGCCAGCATGGATCTACACCTGACCCCATAAATTATATCTATTACAACACAGTCTCTATATCAGGTACAGCATCAAGCGGCGCGCAGCCAAGTATGGGATTCTATCGCGGTGACTTTAGCGTTACAGCAAGAACAATGACTACATTTGTAAAAAATAACGTATTCGATAATGCAAGAACAGGCGGCACAGGTAAACACTATGCAATAGCAAATAACTACGGCGCAACAACAAGCGCTACAGGATGGTCTGCAGCAAATTCAGAATATAACGTATTGAATTCAGCTTCTCCATCAACTGTTGGATACTGGACAACTGACCAGACTTTTGAAGGATGGAAATCAGTATCTTCATGTGATTTCTCAAGCGTTACTGCAGTTGCTATTACATACACTAATGCGGCAACAGGTAACTTAAGATTCAATATGGGGGTAACCCCTACTCAGCTTGAGTCAGGCGGTACAGTTTTAACCGGAATTACAACCGATATTGACGGCTTTGCAAGACCTAAGCCTGCTCCTGTAAACGGAGGCGGTACATTCCCTGATTTCGGCGCAAGCGAATCAGACATGGTGCCATCAGATCTAACAGGTCCGAATATTTCATACGGACTTATACCGGCTGGTGTAGTTGCTGCTAACAGAACACTTACGGGCTTTGCAACAATTACAGACAATTCAGGCGTGAACGTAACACCGGGCACAAGACCAAGAGTCTATTATAAAAAATCTACCGATGCAAATGCATTCGTTGGAAATACTTCAGGCGATAACGGATGGAAATGGGTTGAAGCATCTAATGCATCTTCCCCATTCAATTTTACAATTGACTATACAATTATAAACGGCGGCTCAATAGCAGTTGCCGATGTTATTCAATATTTTGTAGTTGCGCAGGATTTAGCTCCGGCAGCTACTGTTTCTTCAAATCCTAATGTAGGATTTACAGGTACAAGCGTTGCGGCAATATCATCAGCTCCTACAACACCAAACAGTTATACAATCGGCGCATCATTCCCTTCAGTAGTTTATCTTGGAACAGGTGCAGGTGTACCTAATTACTCAAGCTTCTCAGGCGCAGCAGGATTATTCAATGCAATTAATACGAGTGTTGTTGCTTCTGATGTAACTGTTATTGTGCAAAACAATACAGTTGAAGACGGAACAGTTTCATTAAACGAATTCACAAAAGGGTACAGAATTTTTGTTGTTCCCGGCGCAGCAGTTACATTCACATTTGAAGGAACCACTGCAGCAGCAAACGATGCTTTACTTGAACTTAACGGCGCAGATGATTTCTTAATTGACGGAAGATTCGGGGGCTCAGGAAAATACTTAAGATTTGTAAATAATAACGTAACAGCATCAGGTACAGGACCTATACTAAGATTTATAAACGACTCAAGAAGAAGCGGCATAGGATATTGTACATTGGAAAGTAATGCAACAGTTTCTACAAATCCAATTATAATGTTTGGCGCAACAACAGGAAACTACGGAAACGACAGCTTACTTGTCGATAGCTGCTTATTCAAAAATTCAACCGGAACAAATCCCGGTTCATATTTTACAGCAATCGGTTCAACAGGTACATCTACAGGTATTCAAAAGAACAGCTCTATTGCAATCATCAATAATAACTTCACCGGATGGCTTGCAAACAGCACAGTGGTGATAGATTTCTCTGCACTTTCAATGGGTGACAGTTTGATTGTGGACTCAAACAGAGTTTACAATAATATTACCATGACTGCCGCATGGACTGCAATTAAATTAACAGGTAACGGAAATAACTGTACTGCAAATTTCAATAGCATTGGCGGAAGCAATCCTGACAGGTCAGGAAGTCCGATATTTGCAAATACCGGTATAACGATGACAGCTATCGATATAAAATCCGGTAATACTATTAAGTCCGATGTACACGGTAACATCATTGCAAATATCAGTAATATGGCTCCTGCTACACTTACATCAGGAATTACAAAAGGTATTAACATTCAGGGGGGAAGAATAAACATCGGAACCCTTGTAGGAAATACCATCGGCGGAAAAGCTAATGTATGGGATACTGTAACGTCTGCATACGATAACGGATGGATTGATATAGTAACAGCCTCAGCAACTGATACTATTTTAGTTTGGAACAACACTATTTCTTATGCAAATTACTGGAGAAAAAGAAATGACAGAAATGCCGGTATTAATGTAGTCGGAACATCCGGTGCTTATATAGATCTTTACAACAACAATATAAACAATATGAAAGGTAATGGTACCGGAAACTCTACATCATTCCAGAATTTTGGTATCAGATTAGCAAATACAGGGGCTAACAGTGTTATTAATGTTCGTAACAATAATATTAATACAATGCTGCACACTTGCGATACCGTTATCTCAGGTAATATACATGAACCTGTCGGAATTATTTTTGCAAGCGGCGTTGCAACACAGACTGTAAATATTTTCAATAATAAAATTTACGACATTCAAAGTAATGCAAACAGCGCAATAGATACAGGGTCAACAGCTCCTATTGTTTCAGGGATAAAACTTTTTTCAGCGACTTCTACTCTGAATGTGTACAATAATTCTATTTCTCTTGCCACGCAGACCGGTACTCAGACAAGAGTTATTGGTATATATCAGGGCGGAACATCAACTACAAACCCCTGTAATATTTCTTACAACTCAGTTTATTTAGGAGGAACTGCAACAGGCTCAACCCTTAACGTAGTTTCATACGGGTTTGTAAGAATCAGCGGATTAATAACGCTAAGAAACAATATCTTTTATAATGGCAGAACGGGCGGCGGCAGAAACCTTGCAATATCCAACCAATCCGCAACGAACTGGAACTCGAGCTCATCAAACTATAATTTATTCGTATCGTCCAATTCTTCCCAGTGCGCAGAATATACCACATCTGCAATTGTAGATTTTGCCACCTGGAAAACAAATTCGGGCGGAGATAATTATTCTTCATACGCAACAACAGCAGATATTCCTTCAGCAAATTTATTTACAGCTACTGCAACAGCAGACCTTAGCTTAGTAGCTTCACAGCCTGTTGTATGGTATGCATCAGGACAAGGAACACCTGTGCTATCACCTTCAATTGGTACTGATATTTCAGGAAACACAAGGTCAACTACAGTGGCAGGCGGTTCAACAGATTTAGGCGCATATAATGTAACTCCGTCAATAGCTCCTCCAACTGCAACAGAAAGCGCAGCACCTGCACCAAGCACAACAACTACATATACCGTTGGCGGTAAGATACTGGCATCTATCAATTGGGGACCCGGTGGAACACCTCCATCATCTATGTCGCTTGTTTATTATTCGGGAACAAATCCACCGAACTCAGCAGGATTCAATGTTGGTAACGGATACTGGAGCTTCACAGCAACAGGTGGTTCAGGATATACTTACGATATAGTTTTATATTTTGACCCTGCTCAGACAGGTACAATTCCATCGGATACCAATACAGTTATTACAAAATCTGATGACGGTGGAACTACATATAATGCTTACACTACTTACGGTACAGGCGCAGGTCAGTACGAAAGAAATTCCGCAGCTAACTATATTACAGTTTACGGTTTAACTTCATTCTCAATCTTTGCTCTCAGCGACAGCGATTTACCGCTGCCTGTTGAATTAGTTGCATTTACATCATCAGTAAACAGAGATGAAGTAAAGCTGAACTGGTCAACTTCGATGGAAAAAAATAATTCAGGATTTGAAATTGAAAGAAAACCTATCGGTTCAAATCAATGGACTAAAGCAGGAAGCGTACAGGGAAGAGGAACAACAAACGAACTCACAAACTATACGTTCTCTGAAAGAGGATTAACAACAGGAAAATATAATTACAGACTAAGACAAATTGATTACAATGGAAACTCACAATACTTCAGTTTATCAAATGAAGTAAATGTAGGCGTGCCAATGAAATTTGATATTAGCCAGAATTATCCGAATCCATTTAATCCGTCTACAAAAATTAATTTCGACTTGCCGTTCGATAGCAAAGTACAAATTAAAGTATTTGATATCACAGGAAGAGAAATGACTCAGCTTGTAAATGAAACAAAGACTGCCGGATATCACACAGTGCAGTTCAATGCATCTAATATGGCAAGCGGTGTTTACTTCTATATGATAAGCGCTAACGGCGGTAACCAGTCATTTGTGAAAACAATGAAAATGGTACTCGTAAAATAGTTGTCAGTTTTTAATTATCAGCTGCCGGAAAATGGCAATTAATAGTTCTAAATTCTGAATTAAAAATTCAAAAGCCCTTGTTGAGAAATCAGCAAGGGTTTTTTTATGTCTAAAAACTGCCTCTAAATTATCACAGGAATTATCCTATTATCCTTTTTGTAGATTATATTATTGATATAACAATTTATTATGTTTTTATTTTTATTCGATTCAAAAACCACATAAAATGTTCAGTTTTGTTAGGATTTTGTTAGGATTTTTTTTAGTTTATTATATAATTAAAAATTACTAATATTGCTCATATATTCTTGAACATTAGCAATTTTAACTGATTTTAATTTTCACCAAGCAGACTTTTATTTAAAATTTTATAAATAAGTAAAATACAAATTCCCCTATTCTGTTAATCCTGCCTAAAGGGAATTCTATATTTACATTCACAAACAAATTTTTTTTTATTAAACTTAACCTCTAAGAAACATGAAAAAAATTGTATTGTTTTGTACAGTACTATTTCTATTTCTAGCCTCAAAAGGCTACTCGCAGTATCTCACGCAGGATTTCGAAGGCTCATGGTCAGGCTCGCCTGAAGCACCATCGGGTTGGACACAATCAAGAGTCGTTATGATTGGTAACGGAATTCCTGACGGAATCGCAACAACAACCGGTGAAAAAGACTGGGCAAAAAATACAAATACAGGTGTTGCTACCTGGTCATTAACTCCCAGCACACCGGGCACAGTTCCTAATTCAGCTGTTTCGGGAACCGGTGTTGCCTGGCTTCAGACAAGAGACTTCGGTGGCTCAGGACAAAACTGGGGCTCAAGAAGACTTGAATCACCTACTATTGATCTTTCATCTTCAACATCTCCTTATTTAAGATTCTGGATGTTTAATGCAGACGGGAGCTCAGCATTGCATATGAGAATAATGGGTTCTTCAGACGGCGGAACAACATGGCTGAACATACAGCAGTTCACACCGAACTTCGTTCTTGCAGGAACAGCTGCAGCATCAACTCCCTGGTCAAGAATTACAGTTGCCATTCCGGCAGCATTCAGAACGGCAAATATGAAAATAGGTATTGAAGTTGGTTCTCCATGGGGAACAAATAACGTTTCTATCGATGATGTATCTGTAGAAGAATTTTCTCCAACTACAATTGTATCAACAGGAGCAGGCGGTCTATGGAGCGATGTTGCTACCTGGGTTGGCGGCGTAGTGCCTTCATCAGATAACAACGTAGTAATTTCTGCAGGCGCAACAGTTAACCTTAACGTAAATATTGCCAGAGTACAAAATTTACAGGTTGACGGTATTTTACAGTACAACTCAACTACAGCAACAATTTTATTGCAGACTTTAGGCAGCTTTACAGTTACTGCAACCGGTACATATAACTCATTCAGCGGTACAACAGGAAAAAGAACTTACATAGGCGGAAATATTAATAATGCCGGTACGATAAATTTTGCTATCAGCGCAACTTCTACTTCTGAAGCAGCATTGATATGGCTTGGTTACGGACCATATACTTTTACAAATTCAGGAACAATCAGTTTCAGTAAAATAAATACTATCTGGTGCGCAGTTACGCAGGGTGTTACATTTAACTCCCCTGTTGTAAACACATTCAGATTTGTATTGGCATTAGGCACAGTTAATCCTAACGGAAATCTTACACTCGGAAACAGTGCATCTAACACAACCATGACAATTGAAAGACTGAAAGGCTCTTTCACTACGGCTCCATTATTCGGCTCAGGTGTTACAAGAAGTGTATCGTATACTGACGGCACAGGTGTCACAAGCGTACTTGCATCACAGCCTTACTCACCAAGCAAAGAAACAATTTCACCCGGTGAAGAAGTTGAAGTAATAGGCACAAGAACAATTACAGGAACAATGCTTGTTGCAACGCACGGAAGACTGCAGCTTGCATATCCTCTTAATGTCGGTACTGCATCAACAGGAGCATTGACTTTAACCAGAGGTATTGTAATGACAGATGCGACTAACATACTCAGAACATCAGCATTTTTTACACCTCCGGCAGGAACGGCACCAAGCGTGGTAACACCACCTGTAACTCATGGTTCATATATTTCAGGACCGATAAGAGTTGACTTCCCTGTTACTACTGCATCTAGAAATTTTGCATTAGGTTCAGGAACAAGTTATAATGATTCAGTTCCTACTTCAAACGTTTTAAAAACTGTGTTACTCTCCACAACAACTGCATGGAGTGCTTCAACATCAATTACCGGTTCAATAGAAGCAAAGCCAACCGGTTCTGTAAATGCACCTTTAACTACAGTATTAGGTACAAGAAGCTACAGAATGAATTTAAACGGCGGCTCAGATATACCAACAAATGCATCTATTGCATTAATCGGAAATAACTATAATTATGGCAACGGCGCAGGAAGCGACAGCTTGCTGGGTAATCAACAAAATTTATTTGTTGCGCAATCAACTTCCGGTGCAGGTACCTGGTCTTCAAGATCACTTACCAGCGGAACAGGAGCTTATACAAATAATACTAACTACACCAGAACATCTTCAACAGCTGCACCCGGACCAATAAGTCCTATTGCAGTAAACGGTGAATATTTCTGTTTAGCTACAGATGCTTCATTTGCAGCTAACGTAGGTCCGTTCTCACTTTCACCGTCAGGGGCTTCTTTTTATTCAAACGGAACTACAAATATTCCTATGACAGGTGTTATTAAAAATACAGGATTAGCAACCACACCAAACCCTGTTACAGTTGTTAGAACAATTATCGGAACAGCTTATTCAAGCACAACAACTGTTCCCGCAGGATTAACAGCTAATGCTACTGCAAATACAACTTTTGATGACTTTACAGGATTCACATCAGGTGTTACATATCAGATAAAAGATTCAACATATATGGTTGGCGACGGTTCTGCAACAAACGATACAGCATCAGTTTTCTTTACTCCAAGTATTGCAAAGAAAATGTTAGTTATCTGGAACGACCAGCCAAGCAGAGACTCTTTAATAATACACTTAAATGCTTCGGCTTTTGCTTCTCAATACGATGTTGCTCCAACTTCAGGCGCATTGCCAAATGCTGCACTCTCAAACTGGAAAACTATCTTCGCATTATATGCAAGTGGTTCAGCAATGACAGCAATAACAAATTCAAGAGACTCGCTTAAAACATGGCTTGACGGTTCAACAGGACCAAGCGATAAAAGAAGTCTTTTACTTTTTGGAAATGATATAGGATACAGTATGGATATAAGAAGAAATGCATCTGCAACTGCTGCTGATACAATATTCTACAGACAATATTTACATGCTCAATACTGGTCAGATGACTGGGTAGATAACTTTGTCAGCGCCGATAGTACGCTTAAAGGAACTGCATCTCCATTCTTATCCATCACAGGTCAAAGGGTAAATGACGCATTCCCGGATTGTGTTGCACCTGCAACATGGAATACAGGTTCAGGAACATTAAACGGAATTCTGGTTCCGACAACAGAATCAGGTGATAATGACTCCTGCGCTGCTGTCAGTTATATAGGACCAACTTATAATATGTTCTATGGCACAAACGTTTATAAAAATTATGTGCCGACAGTAACCGGATTTGACTCTCCGCAGGGCGCACTTATAAATCAGGTAATACAATTTGTTCAGGATAATGAAGGTGTAGCACCTGTTGAACTTGCATCATTCACATCATCTATTGATAGAAGAAATGTAACTTTAAGATGGTCAACAGTAACTGAAGAAAATAACTCAGGTTTTGATATTGAAAGAAGAGTAAGCGGAAGCTCTAATACATGGGCTAAAGTAGGAAACGTAACAGGTTCAGGCACAACGAACACAACGAAGAACTACAGCTTCTCTGAAAACAATCTTGCAACCGGCAGATATAACTACAGACTGAAACAAATGGACTTCAACGGTAACTTCAAATACTATGATTTAGCAGGCGAAGTAATAGTCGGCGTTCCTGTGAAATTTGATATTTCACAAAACTATCCGAATCCGTTCAATCCGTCTACAAAAATTAATTTCGACTTGCCGTTCGACAGTAAAGTACAGATTAAAGTATTCGATATTACAGGAAGAGAAATGACACAGATATTGAACGAAACAAAGACTGCAGGATATCATACAGTACAGTTCAACGCTTTAAATTTAGCAAGCGGTGTATACTTCTATATGATTAATGCAAACGGCGGTAACCAGTCATATGTGAAAACAATGAAGATGGTACTTGTCAAATAACAATTAGCAATTAGCAGTTAACAATTAAAGCTCTTGCCGGGAAACCGGCAGGAGCTTTTTTGTTTATACTAATTTTTAAATGATAATTACTAATTGAAAGAAACC
>CALJIG010000006.1 GCA_937974175.1 uncultured Ignavibacteria bacterium | reverse complement strand
TTATATGTATAGTTATCAAATATTTAATCTTTTCCTAAATTCTTGGTCAGTATAAAAATAATACAATCTAAATTCGAAAATATCTTTTGACGGATTTTCAATTCCTCTTAAACTGCGGGCTAAAATTAACCCCAAGGAGGAATTATGAAATTCGCAAAACTTTTTTTATCTGTACTGTTTTTTTTAATCGTTTTAACAACTAATCTAAGCCCCGCCTCTGCACAGAGCCCTTCTCAGAAATCGAAAAAAGATTTCCTTACACAAGCTGTATCAAACTATATTGAGTATATAGAAATTGATGGAATAATATGGGTAATAGTTTATAATAATGAAGGCAAAGAAACCGAAAGATATCCTTTAGAATAAAACACAATTTAACGCTTATAAAACAAGATATATTTTCTGTGTTTTCTCCAATTTCTTCAGTTTTTTTAGCTTTGTTAAAATTAAATGAAAAATTATGACACAATTTATGCAAAAATTTTTCTTGGAATAATTAATCGTTTTTTTTTAAAATTGATCTAAGTTTGAAATACTGTGTGTCTGTCGCCATCAGGCGTGCAGTAATCTTGATTCTCCTATTTGAAGAAAATTTCAAACCCCCTAAGCCCGGTTTTTAACCGGGCTAAATTTTCTAAAAATAAAAATATATGGAAGCAATAGTATTAAACAAAAAATTTTTTGGACCCTATGACTCATCCGAAAAAGTAAAAAACAAAGCCGGTATATATTTAATTATATGTGAAGCATTTGGAATGACACCGGTAAGAGTTTTGGATGCAGGAGATACGGAAAACATAAAGGAGACTTTACGGACAGAAAAGAAACAAGAATTTTTGAAAAGCCTGAATACCGGGCTTCCGTTAAAATTTCTTGTTCATTATGAAAACGATAATAATATCAGAGCCGAACTTAAAAGAAAAATTAAAAAGGAATTGCATCCGGTGATATAAAAGCATACAGCTTAGCCGATATCTTTATGAAGAAACTCATTCAATTCATTTCTGCTGTGAAGCCGTATGATGGTTTTTGATTCTGTATAGTTTGTCAGCAGCTCTCTCAGCTGCGGCTCATAAATTTTGTGAACTATCCACATTGCCTTTACCATTCGTATTGTCTTTTTCCAGATATTACTGTGAGGCGGGTCATACGGATTTTGTTTAAATGTATATTGCAGATGCCTTTTCAAAGCGTACCAATAGCATAGCCATACTCTGAGCTCCAGATATATAATTAAATCTGCTGCACTAAGTCTCATCGGAATGGTTGAATTATAAGACCATCCTTCTATTATCCATTCATCTGTTAAAAGAATTTTTTTCAGTTGTCCCGTGAACTCTTTTTCATTAACAGTCACCCACCCTGTTTTAAAAGTCAGCTTATCTAAATGATATACAGGGATATTTAAGTATTTGGAAAATTTTTCACCGAGTGTGGATTTACCGCTTCCTCCGTTCCCAAGAATAATTATTTTTTTGTATTCAGAAATTTTCAAGATTTCAAAACGGATTGCATTTTTAAATCTTTAAATGATTTGCCGGAAATTTTGCTTTTAGCCCAGTTCACATAATCAAAAAACCTGAACGAACTTTCATCTGTGTTCTTTTTCTGGAGCTTTGTGAGATTAAAATGAAATTCGTTAAAACAGTTTTCTATTTCTTTTGATGTTATCTTATCGTTTATTTCATTAAAAAATTTGAAAACTATTTTTTCAAAGTCATTTAGCTTTTTTCTATCCTTAACAAATTTGTACGTAAGCTTTTTGATATAATCCAGATGCTCTTTATTTCCTAATTCGTAATGAATGGCAAGGTTAAATAGTTTCGAATGTATGTATAGATCTTTTCTCTGTCCCGGTTCACCCATATTAATAAGCTTATTATTCCACTTCAGCGAATTTTTAAAATCACCGGTGCCAAAATAACAGCACGATGCAAAAAAATAATACTGCATTATTTCTGTACTGCGCAGTTTTGAACGCTGCGATTCTATCTTTCTCTCGATAGATTCAATCAGAGTCACTCCGTTTTCAAACTGTCCCGTTTCAAAAAAAACTATCAGCTCTAATTTAAAAGAAAGGAACATGTAAGATTTTACATAATCCGTATTTAAAATTTTATACCGCTCAGGAATGGAACGGAATCTTTCCAGATAATAAAAAAACTCATCATACTTTCCGCAGTAAGTGCAGGCAACCATCATGTTGTATGAGACATTAAGCAGATTAGTCGCCTTTCTTTCTATCTGCTTCGGATAACTTTCAACCATCTCAAGAAATTGTTTCATGTAAACGAAAGTTTTCTCAAAATCAGTTGTGATTGAATGATAAGTTGTATGAATGTGATAGAAAAAAACTTTGAATGTGTATGAATCTTTTTCGTCAAGTTTTTTCAGATACGGGTGAGCCATAACTGCTTTTGCCTTCTTAAGCTCTTTTTCATCCTGAAGCAGACCGTTAGTCATCATAAGTGAAGTTATCTTAGCGCTTAGATTTTGAATTTCGGATTTTTTCTTTAACGTATCCAAACAGTGAAGTTCCTCAGTAAATATATCATTCTGAAGTTTTTCAATATTCGGATAATTTTTTTCAAAGAGAAGATTTTTTTCAATCTGTAGAATATTAAAGAGCTTCATGTAATTTTCATACTCGTATGCTATCTTCTTTGCCTTCTTCAGGATTTTCATGCTCTGGTCAAACAATGTCTTATTCAAAAGCAGTTCAGCCTGCGCAACATATTTATCAAATTTGTCATCAAGAGATTTTTCGCTTTGCGCAGTCAGCAGACTTTTTAGAACTAAATCATATAAATAATTTTTTGCAACCGATAACTGATTTACATTCTGTATTTTGTTGAGCCTCTCCCTGATTATTTCTTCATTGTATTCCGAATCACTATCACACTGCTTTTCAATTTCTTCAAATAACTTTAGCGATAATGTATCTTCATCACTGAACCGCTTTGCGTATTTTTTAAAATAGGCGCGCTCTGCTTTTGAAAGCGATTTTATTAAGAAAAATAAATCTGTAGACGTAGTTTTCACAAATGTTTAGATGGATTGGGTATAAAATAAGTATGAAAAGCATTAATCAAAATCTAATTTTTAAAGCATAGAAAACTGCAAATAAACGACAAAAACAAAGTTTTTGCCATTTGCAAACTGATTTTTCATTCTAACTTTAGCAAAAAATCGATTTTTAAAATTGGATTATATTCTATAATTTTGAATCAATAAATTAAATCGATATGACAATGCTTATAGATATAGTAAAAGTGAAAGTTAAGAAGACAATTATTGATACAATTCTGTTGAAACTTCTGATTGTTTTACTTTACATCTTTTACGCTTTATCTTAAATTTTATTCAAAAGGGGGAAGCGCCGGAGCATTAGTCGCCATAGAGGTTAAGTTACAATTTGTGCGAGGATTGTAGTTTAAGACTAAGCTCCGGAAAGCTGACAACTCAAATCATTCTCTGTTTGTATTGTATATTGTGCGAGAGTATACATGCAGGCAGAGAATTTTTTTTGTAAACTTTATCTTACCGATTTACACTTCAACAATATTTCACGCTTCGTAATTTTACAGCATGGAAATAATTTCAAAAAATATTTCAGTTCAAAAAACAGCCAGATATTTTCTTACAGGCGAAAATAAGAATCCAAAGATACTATTGTTTGTTCTTCACGGATACGGAATGCCTGCTTATAACTTTTTACAGGAATTTAAAGAACTGAATAACAAAAATTTTTTAATCGTTTCACCAGAGGGGCTTTCAAGATTTTATACAAAAGGATTTTATGGAAATATCGGCGCCTCTTGGATGACATCAGAAGACAGACAAAATGAAATTACCGACTATGTAAACTATCTTGATGAAGTTTACAACGAAGTTTTAAGCAGTCTTGAATCCAAGCCCGATAAAATTATTTTTCTGGGATTTTCACAGGGCGGCGCAACAGTTGCAAGATGGGCAGTGAACGGAAAATCAGAAGCAAATATTTTCATAATTCACTCTTCAGATATACCGAAAGATGTTGATTTCGATTCTCTCAAAGAAAAATCAGACAAGATGAAAATTCATTGTGTATACGGTGATGAAGATAAAGCAGTGCGAAAAGAAAATTTCGAAAGCAGCTTGAATCTGTTAAAAGAAAAAAATATAAATTTCACTCTGCATAGTTTTCATGGAGGGCATGAGGTAAATATTGAATCAATAAAAAAAATAATTACAGCTTAACTCCCAAAAACTCTACAGCATTCTTCCACAATAATTTTTCTTTCAGCTCATTTGTAAAATCCATTTCCTCAATTAGCTTTCCCGGAACATGTTCTCCCAGCGGGAAAGGATAATCTGAGCCGAGACAGATTTTATTTTCCCCCATCAGATTTACAATATATTTCAATGCTTCCCTATCGTGTACAAGCGAATCTAAATAAAATTTCCCGATATACTCTCTTGGATTTACATTGTTATCTATTGCGCATAAGTCAGGCCTTACGTTAAATCCATGCTCAATTCTTCCTATAGTAAAAGGAAACGAGCCGCCGCCATGTGCAAAGCATACTTTCAATTTTTTTAAACGCTCAAACACTCCTCCAAAAATCATAGAGCAGATTGCTCTTGAAGTCTCTGCCGGCATACCGACAAGCCATGGCAGCCAGTACTTCGGCATTTCTTTTTTGCCCATCATATCCCATGGGTGAACAAAGATGGCTGCGCCTAACTCTTCTGCTGCCTGAAAAAATTCAAAAAGATTTTCGTCATCAAGGTTCCATTCACCGCGCCCTTCACTTGCTTCAATGTGTGAACCGATTTCTATCCCTGCAAGTCCAAGCTCCTTAACACATCGTTCCATCTCTTTAATTGCAAGCTTTGGTGATTGCATAGGCACAGTTCCCAACCCGATGAATCTATCAGGATAATTTTTTACAATTCCCGCAATATGGTCATTCAGGTATTTTGAAAGGTCTAGTGCATCATCAGGCTTTGCCCAGTAGCTGAACATTACCGGCACGGTGGAAAGCACCTGCATACTAACCTTATGCGAATCGCATTCGTGAATGCGTGTAACTGGGTCCCAGCAATTGCTTTCTATCTCACGGAAAAACTTTCCGTCAATCATCATCTTTGCGCAACAGGGCTTGTGATGCTCAAGGTTTACCCATCCGCCATAGCCGTACTTTTCTTTCAGGTTCGCCCAGTTTTCAGGAAGAATATGAGTGTGCAGATCAATTTTAATCAATTACGAATTTTAAATTACGAATTACGAAGTTTGTTTTTTATTGTTAATTGAATACTACCTAAAATCTTTAAAATTTCCTCACAATCTTTTACTAACGAACTAAACTCATCTTCGGAAATAAAATCGGTTCGTTTCAAAAGCCTTAGCCAATATTTTGTTTCGCGGGCTTCTTTATATGCAATAGTTAACTTCATAAGAAATTCTTTTTCGGAAATTGAACCTATTGCTTCTTCTACATTTGCTCCAATAGAAGTGCCGCTTCTAAGTATTTGCTTTGAAAGGACCTTCTCATTTAACTTAAAAGATAAATGTTTGTATAGATTAATAATCTTAACAGCAAATTCAAAACTTTTTTCTAAAAATATATTTTCTTTCATTTGTCAGAAAAC
Source organism: uncultured Ignavibacteria bacterium (assembly GCA_937974175.1). GTDB lineage: Bacteria > Bacteroidota > Ignavibacteria > Tepidaquicellales > Tepidaquicellaceae > JAFDZO01. The sequence continues at coordinate 27,838 of CALJIG010000006.1, read as the reverse complement.
GTAATTCGTAATTCTTAATTCGCAATTTTCACCGGAGGTGACATTACGTGTCCGCAATTCTTACAAGTCCTAAGCTCTTCCGATGCATAAAATTCTTCAAGCAACGGCGGAAGCTGCTTTACAATATCATTGAGCGTGAAAAACTTTTCGTACAATTTCTGATGGCAGTTTTCACAGTACCACTGGAAACCGTCAAGCTCGCCTTCGTTTCTTTTTCTTTCGATTACCAAGCCGACTGTTCCTGCAGGTCTTCTTGGTGAGTGCGGAACTCTTGAAGGAACATAATAAACTTCCCCTTCTTTTATAGGAACAATTTTTTGTACGCCATCTTCTACAATACCGACTTCAATATCGCCTTCTACCTGGTAAAAAAATTCAGGACCTTCCTGAAAGTGATAATCTTTTCTTGAGTTCGGTCCGCCGACAACCATTACTATAAAATCGCCGTTGTAGATACATGCATTTCCTACCGGCGGTTTGAATAAGTGGCGGTTATCATCAATCCATTTTTGAAAATTAATTGGAGGTATAGACATAATTTGTTTCTCCTTATATTAAAAAAAAATTAATTATTCTGGTTTGTTAAACTTTTCAATGCTCCGGGAATATTAAGTTTCCCCCAGCCCCATGTTGGATTAGGAAGCTTTCCCATTTTATCTTCCTGTATGGCTGTATTTTTTATTATACTTTTTATTTGAGAGTTAGTAAGGGTTTTATCAAACTGCAGCATTAATGCAATCAGTCCCGTGACATGCGGAGCAGCAGAGCTGGTTCCGCTAAAAGTTCTGTATGAGAAATTTTCGCCCGCTGCAAAAGTTGAGTGCCCCGGTGCGCAGATATCAATTCCTAAATCTCCTGTGATTGAAGGTCCTCTTCCGCTATATGTTGCAATATCACCGACTGCTCTTTCATTCCATGCAAAGTTAACTGCATACGCTCCTACTTTTATTACGCTGTCTGCAGTAGAAGGAAATACAAGTGTTCCTTCAGTTGTAAATTTATGTTTCCAATGTGTTGAGCCGCTCCATGATTGTGAAATATCATTTACACTGCCGCGTATCACGATATTTTTTTTAGGTTCAATGTTTATTACCCAGTCTCCCTGAACAGTAGCAGAATCTTTTTTATAGAAACCAAGTTTCAGCAGCATGTATCCTTTTTCACTTTGGCTATACTCATAGGAGATTCTGTAATCCTGCTTAATAAATCCGCTGCCGCTTGTTTGAATGCTGTACTTATTATCGCCGGGAGCAATGATATCTATGCTCTTAAAATCTCCGGGGTTTCCCTTCCAATGCAGTGAAACAAATACTCCGTTATTTTCTTTACCCTCTGATACTCTCGGAGCTTCTACTGTATAAGAATACTTTCCTCCGGGTTTCAGTGAATCTATAAAAACACATCGCGCCGCCGCCAGGTTTCCTGTAGCTGTAACAACAGGCATTCCCTCTTCACAATATTTTCTCGCTAATATTTCTTCGGGAGTTGTGCCGTCCATCGGTTCCCATGCCCATTCACCGTCTTCAAAGAGTATTACATCTGCACCTTCCTCTTTAAGAAAATTCATCATTGTTGGAAAATTTTTAACAAACCGCGGAGTGTAATCATAACTGTTATTTGCCATTACAATTTCAGCATCCGGTGCAAGACCGTGAAGTTTATGTAATCCGCTTACTCCTCCTATAAGCATACCGGCTACCGATGTTCCGTGATTATAATCATGGTCGCCTTCATTCTTTATTAAATCTGTTCCTCTTCTTCTGATTGTACCGTCTTTTTGTCTTACAGCAATAACTTTTGAAGTTTTTAATCCGATTATTTTTTCTCCTACGAGTAATTCCTTAGCTTCAAAATTAGAAGGAATGAAAAACTGTTCTCCGTAAGTTGCATCAGTTTCTGAAAATCCTCCTTCTTCACCAAAATCTCTTTTACCGTTTTTATTTTTATCGTTATAAAGAAAATCCATATCGGGATTATAAACTTTTCTATCTGATATTTTAAACGGTCCGAAAGTTTTATCTGCTATCTCAAGATAACTTAATATTTCATTATCGGATATTGCTCCGTCGTTATTTAAATCAACTCCGTCAGTGCCTGCTGTAAATTTTCCGTCGCCGCTTACATCTATCCAGTTAAACTCACCGCCGTCTGCAAAGAAAAAGAATGGGTGAAAAATATCGATGCCGGAATCCATATCTCCTATGATAATTCCTTTTCCGGTTAGCGGATTGCCGTCTTTATCTACAAATTTTTCTTTGATAACAGTTGTAATTTCCTGCGCATGAATATTAGCAGCAATTGTTAGAAATAGTATAGCAAAAAATATTTTTATAGTCTTCATTTATAAATTAAATTAAGAGTTCATACATACTGAGTATGAGAATTTAATAAACCGGTTTAAAAGAAATTTTGATATCTCGTCAGCCATGTATAATTATTTTAATAAGCAGATTTTCCCGCTCGTGATACTAACACAGATAATTGTCCTGCATGATACATCTGATGGAGCTGCCAGAATTTGGCAATATTTTCTTTTGTTTTAAAAAAATCATTTTCAAAATCCTCTATTTTAGCATGGGGCTGTTTTAATTCTTCATCGGTAAGTTCAGCATAAATTTTTTTATTTTTTTCAACAACTTCCTTCCATTGTTTTCTCAGCAAAGTTGCAGGCGCATAACTTTCTGCAGGCTGTATTTTACTCTTTGCTCCGAATATCTCGTAATATTCAGGAAAAAGTAAATCGCCCTTACCCATGTAAAGAGAAAAATCGTCATCACTTACTATTAGGTGTCCCAGTATCCATATGCCGTGATTTTTTCCGGGAGATAATTCCATCTGTAATTCTTCATCGGTAAGCGGGTCTATATTACCGTTAACCCAGTTAACCATCGAATCATATTGAGCGGAAAGATATTTTGAAACAGGATTATCCATAAAAATTTCAAAAATTAATTTTGTGGAGTCATTATTTTTCCGGCTTTTGAGGTTAAAATTCCTAATTGCCCGGCGTGATACATAAGGTGATGCTGCCAGTGAACCGCTATATCTTCTTTCGTTTTCCAAAAATCATTTTTCTCAATTTGTGCCTGCGTTTCAATCAATTCAATGTCGTTTAGATTATCATAAACTTTTTTATTTCTTCTTATAAGATCATTCCATTTTTCACGAAGATCTGAAACAGGAGGATAATTTTCTACGGGCAGTAATTTGCTGCCCTCACCAAAAAGCTCTTGATATTTTGGCAATGAAAGTTCTCCTTTTCCCATAAACAAAGTGAAATCGTCTTCGCAAGCAATTAGATGCCCCAGTATCCACACTCCGTGATTTTTCCCCGGAGCAATTTCTAATTTCAGGTCTGCATCGGATAAAGTTCTCAATATCCAATCCGTCCATCCAACTGATTCCACATATTGTTTCGCAAGTATTTTTGAAACAGGATTATCCATTTTAAATTTATTTGTTAAGTCTTTTCTTTGGGTACTAACATTCCGAGCTGTCCCGTATGATACATTAGATGCAGCTGCCAGTGAACAGCAACATCTTCTTTTGTTTTGCAAAAATCATTTTCGCCTTTTAGCTGCGCCTGAGCTTCATGAAGTTCTTCATCTCTTAGCTCATCATAAATCTTTTTATTTTTCTTTAACATCTCTTTCCATTTTTCGCGCATCTCGGAAACAGGCGGATAATTTTCAAACGGCAGCGGTTTTGTTTCTTCGGCAAACATATCGTGATAAGCAGGATATGTTATTTCACCTTTCCCCATAAATAAAGCAAAATCGTCTTCGCATGTTATCAGATGTCCGAGCAGCCATATACCGTGATTTCTACCGGGCGCAATTTCTTTTTTTAAATCGTCTTCTGATAGCGAGCTTATTATCCAGTCCGCCCAGCCGGCTGAATCTACATATTGTTTTGCAAGTAATTTTGAAACGGGATTTTCCATATATAAGATTATTATGATTCCTGATTTATTCTTTCATGCGGCAGCATTTCAATGTAGTGCCATACTGCGCAGTACATATCTGTTGGTCCGAACCAGTCACGGTTAACTCTTCTAATTTTTCCGTCACCAGTTTTTTCAAAGACGGATACTCCGGGCCAGAAATCACCTTTCTCTCCCTGAAATCCCATCTCTTTTGTAAATCCGTTTTCTTTTGACGAATAACTTGTGAACGTCCATCCGCGGGATTTTTTAAATTCCTTGTGAGTTTCAATATCATCTCCTGCCATAAAAACAAAAGCGCTCTTGCCTCTGCCTTCTAAATATTTATAAATTCCGTTCACTTCATCAGCCCACATTGTACAGTAAGAGCATCCCTTCCCCATATTATGAATTACAAAAAGATTTTTTTTATCGCCGAACATTTCAGATAGCTTTACCTTGCCGCCATCGGTTGAAGTGAATTCATAATCCTGCGATACAATTGTATCGGCAATTTTAGCATTCAGTTCAAGAACTTTTCTCCTTCTTTCCTGAATTTCTACTTCGAGGGTTTGTAATTCTTTATTTAATGCTGCTAATTCTTCTTCTGTCATAATTTTTGGATTTGGGATTTTTACAGAATGTTTACTGAATTTCTTTACAACATACCAATAAGGTAAAATAACCTCAAGGTATTCAGTTGTCGGTTTGCAGTTGAAAGGAGGAGAGGAAGAAGGTTCATAGGTAAAATTAGCGGTAATTCTTCCCTTCTTTGTAGGAAGGGGGATGTTTAAAACTAAAATTATGCGGTAATAAAACTTCGTTTTATATGTACTTTTGGCTTGATCCAAAAGTACCAAAAAATTCAAGACCGGATAAAAATTTTGCTAAAAATCACTCCGAAAATCGCGCTCGAAGTAAACTCGCCTTCGGCTCAAACAAACTTCTCGCTTGCGATTGTTCTCGTGATTTTCTCAACGCAAATTTTTAACGGTCATTTTTATTAAGTGTAAACTAAGCTGGATATCTTTATAAATCCTTCGCTGTACGCCGGAAAAAAACTCTTAAATGAATTGTAAAATATATTTCTTATAAAATCAAAATTCCTTTTTTATATCTTCATGCGGGAGAAGTTCAAGGAAGCGCCATACTGAACAATACATATCTGTCGGCCCGAACCAATCCTGATTTATTCTTCTTATCTTACCGTCATCGGTTTTTTCCAGAACAGTAAGTCCGGGTTCAACTTCTCCTTTAGCGTTTTGATAACCCATCTCTTTTTAAAAATCATTTTCTCTGGCTGAATAGCTTTGAAACGTCCATCCGCGCGACTCTTTAAACTTCCTATGCGTCTCTAAATCATCATCAGCCATAAGTACAAATCCGCTTTTCCCTCTGCCTTCAAGATATTTATACATTCCGCTAAAGCCGTCTGCCCACATAGTGCAGAATGAACATTTGCTGCCCATATTATGGACTACAAAAAGATTTTTATTTTCACCGAACATTTCGGATAGCTTTATTTTGCCTCCGGCAAGTGAAGTGAACTCATAATCCTGAGATACCGGAGCTTCTCCAAGCTTTGCAGTAAGCTCAACAGCTTTTTTTCTTCTTTCATGAATTTCAGAGTTGAGAGTGCGAAGCTCCTGATGTATGGATTTTTTTTCTTCTTCAGTCATTTTCTAATTAATAATTAGTAAAGAATAATGAATAATTTTTTTGGAGTGTGAAACAATGATAAGCTGTCTCAAGTTATAACATACAAATACATAAAAATAAGCTCAATGTAAGAAATCAGTTCGGATATTAGGTTTGATAGGAATAATAAAATTGAGTAGTTTTTAAAAAAGTACTGATTGGATTTTTTCATAGACATATTTAATTTATTCTATACAATTATATATTCATTTGGAATGTATGACAGATTTTTAAAATTCTATAATTATAGATGGATAATAATTCCATTATTAATTGTACTAACGTTTTTTATTATATATAAGGAGAGAGGCAAGAAAGGTTTTTTTCTTTTTTTATTTCCATATTTATTTTATATGTATTTTGTTTTTGTGCTTCCGATTCAAAGAATTTCAGAGCTTGAAAATTCAAAACAGGCTGGAATGGATATGGCTGCGAAAATTAAAGAATATAGAAAAGAACACGGATACAATCCAATCTATATTGACGAGGTTTATTTTGCATTAAAAGATAAAGGAGGAGTTGATAAGGAAGAGATATATTATTCTACTGACGCGTTGAGAGATGAGGAGTATTTTACTCTAGATATTCATAATAATAACTGGGCTATGTTTTCGCTGCGTTACAGATATAAAAAAAATGTGTTTGAATTATCTGACAGTGATTAATTTTTATAATTTTCCCTATGCCTACTAATAGGGAACATTTTGTTGAATAAAAAATTTGTTATTATTAAATTGCCTGTAGAGAAATATTCTTCCGAATATTTTTCACCGGAAATTGCCGATTTTTATTTTGCAGAAACCCAGCAAAAACCCGTCAAGATTATAAAAATTCTGGAAAAATTATTAAAGCGGAATTGTTTTTACAACAATACAGAAGCTAAAAGTTCATCAGAGATGAAAAAATGTAAAATTACATTTTGCCGATTTTGAGGTAAACTTTTTAATTATAAATCAAAAAAATTATCGAAATTATATCCAATATAATAAGCGTTGGTGTAAGCTCTTTGTACTTCCGCAATACTAATTTTATTATTGTATAGCTTATCAAACCGAATACAATTCCCTCATTTATAGAGAATGTAAACGGAATCATTATCATTGCAATAAAAGCGGGAAAGGAAATTTCAAAATCAGTCCAGTCTAAACGAGTCATAGGTATCATAAATAAAGCGCCGACAATAATTAATATCGGTGCTGTTGCTATAGCCGGAATTATAGAAAGCAGCGGCGAGAAAAACATGCATGGTAGAAATAACAACCCGCCAACGACTGCCGTCAGTCCTGTTCTGCCGCCTTCGCGGATACCGGTGGCTGATTCTATATAAGCTGTGCCTGCGCTCGTTCCAAAGACTCCGGAAATGACGCTTGAAAATCCATCAGCTATTAACGATTGTTTTACATTTCTCGGCTGTCCGTCTTTATCAAGTAAGTTGCCCGCTTCAGCAATTCCCATAAAAGTTGAAATGCTATCGAACATATCGACAAATACAAAAGTAAATATTACTCCGATTGCGGAGAACTTTAACGCTCCGATAAAATCCATACTCATAAACAAAGAAAAATCGGGCTGAGCAAATATGCCGTTAAAAGTTACAAGCGTTGGTGTTCCGAAATTTACTGCCGATGCATCTCCCCATAATCTTCCTATAGGAATTGCAAGAATTGTTGTGAAAATTATTCCGAGTATCAGCGAAGCCGGGACTTTTTTTATAACTAAAATTATTGTGACTGCAAGCCCTATTAAAAATGTTGCTGTCATTGCATTCAGCGGAGCTTTGGATATAAGCGTTGCCTTGTTCGCAATAATGAAGCCTGAGTTTTCAAGTCCTATAAGTGCGATGAACAAACCGATTCCCGATGCAAGCCCCATACGAACTGAATGCGGAACAGCTTTAAGAATGTGCACACGGATATTTGAAAACGAGAGAAGCATTATAATAACTCCGGACCAGAACACAGTACCAAGCGCAGCCTGCCAGCTCATTCCCATACCAATAACGGCAGTGTAAGTAAAGAATGCATTTATCCCCATTCCCGGCGCAACGATGATGGGATTGTTTGCATAAAGCCCCATAGCAATACTGGAAAAAAAGCAGACGAGAACAGTTGCTGTCAGCACTGCTGAGAAAGGCATTCCCGCATCTTTAAGAATAGCAGGGTTCACCACTATAATATACATGCAAGCAAGGAACGATGTTATTCCTGCAAGAACTTCAATGCGGACTGTTGTGTTATTCTCGCGAAGGCGGAAGAAATTTTGCATGGGGTAAAATTAGATTAAGGTATTAAACATGGTTTCAAATCAAAGCAGATACCATTCCTTTGTTCGAAATTTAGTTGTTGGCCACGTTTATGCATAGGTAATTTTCTAACAATCTGTACGTATCCTTTTGAGGCAAATTCTATTTTTCCATTATAGTGAGTTTCAATAACCCAATTTTGGTAGTCAGAATTTTTAGGAGCTGTACGATTGGTCCATTTCAGATCTGATATTTCTAAATTAAATTCCGCCCTATCCTTTCCCGGTAATTCTAATTCAGTTTTTACTTCCCAGACATTTTTAAAAATTAAAGTGCATGGGGCTACCCAAAATGTGAAAAAATTTTCATTCGCAGAAGGATTAACCCATTCGAATATATAATCAATATCAAAAATTAACTCGTTATATAATTCATGTGAGATATCATTTTCTTTAAACGCCATTGCATAAATTGTACAATCATGCCAGCCCATTTGATTGTAGTCCTTTTCTGTCCAGATATTTTTTTCTAATCTGGAATATATTTCTGTAGAGACTACAGGATAAATCATAAAAGGCTGAAATTATTTCCTCAAAAACTAAATAATATTTATTGATAAAGCAAATTAAAATTGATAACTTAATAAGTTTATGTCTAAATTTTATTTAAAGTTATGAGCACTGAGTGCAATATTCTTGCAGATACATTTGAATCCGTAAGAGCATTAACAAAAGGGTTTCTATCAAGAGTAGATGCCGCACAGATAAATGACACACCGGTTATCAACGGAATAGAACTGAATTCTCCATATTGGATAACAGCGCATCTTGCATGGGCGGAAAGCTTTTTAATTTATAATGCGCTTGGCGGCGATACAAAAAAATACGAATGGCTGAATGAATACGGATTCGGAACAAAGCCCGCTAATATAAAAACAAGACCTCCTTACACTGAAGTGATTCAGATTTTTGACGAAGTCCATACTGATTCAATGGCGCATTTAAGAGGACTTGATGATTCATTTCTCAATGAAAAAAATAAATTCGGAATGACATTCTCCGGCAAGGACGATAACAGGATTATAGTGCACCATGCAATAAGACACGAGCCTATGCATGTTGGGCAGTTAACATGGTTTATGAAATCAAAGGGCTTGCCCACAGTTTAAAATTAAACTTTATGGATTTTTTAGATTCAAAGATACAGGATTACGCTGATAAATATACAAGCCCTGAAAGCGATGTGCTTCGCGAACTTAATGAAGATACTCATGCTAATGTTGCTTCGCCCAATATGCTCAGCGGACATATACAGGGTAGAATCCTTGCTATGATAAGCAAGATGATAAAGCCGAAATATATTCTTGAAATAGGAACGTATACAGGCTACTCGGCAATTTGTTTATGCGAAGGACTGGAGTTCGGCGGCAGGCTTATCACTATAGATATAAACAGTGATATGGAGGCTATCAACGAAAAATATTTTGATAAAGCAGGTGTCTCGGGCAAAATAAAAAAACTGACGGGTAATGCTCTTGAGTTAATACCGAAACTTGACCACGGAATTGATCTGGTTTTCATCGATGCAGACAAAACAAACTATGCAAGTTATTATGATATGGTTTTTGATAAGATGAATGCAGGCGGAATTATTCTTGCCGATAATGTTCTATGGAGCGGCAAAGTTCTATTGGAAGAAAAAGATATGGACGATGATACAAAAGCTCTTGCAAAGTTCAACGAGAAAATTATGAACGATAACAGAGTTGAAAATATTCTTCTGCCTGTAAGAGACGGGCTAATGGTTATACGAAAAAAATAAATTAAACTTATCATGAAAAAATATTTATTCTTAACATTGACAATTTTACTCTTTGCAAATTTTTCTTTTGCGCAGGGTGATACTATAACAACTGCTTCAGGATTAAAGTATATTGTAGCTAACGGCAGCGGAGAAAAACCTACAGTCGTGGGAATGGTAGCAATAGTTCACTACGACGGCTATCTGCTTGACGGAAAAAAATTTGATTCATCACGCGACAGGAACGAACCGCTTGAGTTTGTACTCGGTGAAGGGCAGGTAATAAAAGGCTGGGATGAAGGCGTTGCGCTTATGAAGATCGGAGATAAATACCGTTTCATTATTCCTTCAAATCTTGCCTACGGCTCTAAGGGCGCAGGCAATGTTATTCCGCCCGATGCAACATTGGTTTTTGATGTAGAAGTGCTGGGTATTGATAAGGCAAGAAAATCCATAGCTTCTGAAATGCTTATGATAACATTTGAGAAAAATATTGATGAAGCAATAAAAAGATACTATGAAGCAAAAGAAAAAGAATTTGATGATTATAATTTTAAAGAAGGCCAGTTGAATGAACTCGGGTATAATCTGCTGCAGGGACAAAGATATGATGACGCAATTAAAATTTTTGAATTAAATATAAGTATGTTTCCTAACTCTGCAAATGTTTATGATTCAATGGGCGAAGGCTGTATGTTAAAAGGCAGCAAAGAGCTTGCAATATTAAACTACAAAAAATCATTGGAGCTGAATCCAAATAACGATAACGCAAAAAAAATGCTTCAGCAGCTTGAAGCCAAATAAGAACGGAAAGCATGTCTAATATAGAAACCATATATACAGGAATTGCAGCATCGCCCGGAATTTCCATCGGGCATGCTTATGTTTATACGCGCAACCAGATAAAGGTTAGTTCCGATATCATAGCAGAAGGCGATATAGAAAAAGAGCTTGATGAATTTAAAAAAGCGATTGAGTTTTCCGTTAAGGAGCTAAATAAAATTTATGCAATATCAAAAGAAAGGATAGGCGAGAAGCAGTCGCAGATATTTGATGCTCAGCTTGAGATTCTTAACGACAAATATTTTTTAGAAAGCGTAGTAAACCGCATTATAAAAGATAAGCGGACTGCCGGATATATTTTTGATGATGAAATTTCAAAGCTTGGAAAAATATTACTTGCTGCCGAAGATGAATACATGAAGGAAAGATTTTCCGATATAAACGATGTGAAGAACAGAGTTATCAGAAATATGAAACGCGAGAAGTTGGTTTCAAAGGTCGAAGAGAATTCTATCATCGTTGCGCACGAGCTTACACCAGCCGATACAATTTTATTCAGCAAAAGAAAAGTTCAGGGTTATATCACAGATGTAGGCGGAATCACTTCGCACGCTGCTATTATTTCGCGCGCGCTTAGAGTCCCTGCCGTTGTGGGAATGAAAAATGTTTCACATGCAGTTACTACCGGCGAGCTCATTATAATAGACGGCTACGACGGCATTGTAATAAGGCATCCAAAAAGCGAGACGATTGAAGGCTATGTAACGAAACTTGCTGATAATAAAGAGTACGAAAGAAAACTGTTTGAAGTAATAGATTTGCCCTCTGAAACTTTAGACGGCAAAAAGATTGAGCTTACTGCTAATATTGAATTCGATGAAGAAATAGATTTCGTTACAACTTATGCCCATTGCGGAATAGGCCTTTACCGCACGGAGCATTTGTTCATCGAAAAGGGCGACTTCCCCTCTGAAAAAGAGCAGATAGAAGAGTACACTCACATTGCAAATGTTACTCATCCTAACAGCGTAACAATTCGGACTTACGATATCGGCGGCGATAAGCTGCTGCCTACATCTCATAAAGAAGCCAATCCTTTTCTCGGATGGCGCGGAATAAGAATCTGTCTGGATAGAGTTGAGATATTTAAAGAGCAGCTCCGCGCAATACTAATTGCATCAGCCAAAAAAAATGTGAAGATAATGTTTCCGATGATTTCTTCTATTCCGGAAATCCGCGAGGCAAGGAAAATTTTAAAGGAAGTAAAGAAAGAGTTAAGTGAAGAGAAAATTCCTTATGATAAACATATTCCTGTCGGGATGATGATTGAAGTACCATCCGCTGTTTTTCTTGCAGAGGAGTTTGCGAAGGAAGTTGATTTCTTCAGCATAGGCACAAATGATTTAGTGCAGTATATTCTTGCAGTGGATAGAGGCAATGAGCTTATCTCGGGATTGTTCAAAGAGTTTCATCCGGCAGTGCTTAGAGCTATAAGCAAAATCGTAGCAGCTGCGCATAAGAACGAAATTAAAGTCAGTGTCTGCGGCGAGATGGCGTCGAACCCGCTTGCCTCGGCAGTGCTTATCGGGCTTGGAATAGATGAGCTTTCTGTTACACCGAACGTTTTCCCTAAGATAAAACAAATCATCCGCACAATTAATCATAAAGAAATAAAAGCATTTTCAAAAGAGCTGCTGGCGCTTACAACTGAGCAGGAAATAAAACTGAAGCTGAATCTCTTCTATAAAGAAAGAATTAATATTTAGTTTTTATTTTTGCTAACCACTGAGTAGAAATATAATTAATTAGTTCATATTAATTACTACGATCTATCCACGGCTTGAAAGTTATCAATTATCAAATCCCGATTTAGCGGGCAGTGGCAATTATACACACGATACATTTTACTTTTCTCCATATGCAAACAATATTAGGCGGTAACGGAACAATCGGCAGCGTTCTTGCAAAAGAACTTACTGCTTACACAGATAAAATAAGGATTGTCGGGCGCAATCCTAAAAAGGTAAATGAAACCGATGAAGTTTTCATTGCTGATGTAACTGATAAGGATAGCCTTTACGGCGCTATAAAAGGTTCAGATGTTGTTTACCTGCTTGTAGGATTTGAATACACAAAAAAAGCATGGCAGGAAAAATGGCCTGCGCTTATGCGCAATACAATCGAAGCATGCAAAGAAAATAATTCTCGTTTGGTTTTTTTCGATAACATGTACTTGTACGATAAAAATTTTCTCGGCAATATGACGGAGGAAACTCCCATAAATCCGCCAAGTGAGAAAGGGAAGGTCCGCGCAGCGATTGCAAAGATGCTCATGGATGAGACGAAGAGCGGAGGCATTCAGGCGCTTATAGCGCGCTCGGCAGATTTTTACGGTCCGGGAAACGATAGAAGCGTTCTTGTCGAAACAGTTGTAAAATATCTTGCGAAGGGAAAGCGCGCTTTATGGTTTGGCAGTGGAAATAAAAAACATAGTTTCACTTATACTCCCGATGCTGCGAAGGCAGTTGCAATGCTGGGCAATACTCCCGATGCATTTAATCAGGTCTGGCATGTACCGACGGATAAAAATGCTTTCACAGGAAAAGAATGGATAAATATTTTCGCAAAGGAAATGAATGTGAAGCCGTCGTCATCGGTTATTCCCAAGTTTGTAATTTCTTTGATGGGATTGTTTGACCCGTTCATGAAGGAGTTCAGTGAAATGGTTTATCAGCTTCAAACGGATTATGTTTTCAACAGCGATAAATTCAATAAGCGGTTTAACTTTACTCCAACTGATTACAGAGAGGGAGTGAAAAAAACGGCGGAATGGGTGAAGGGGTGAATGAATATATACAATTCTATGCGATAAATATACCTAGCCATGTGTTTCTTTTAATTTAGCTGCTTTCCAAAACCGGTATTTGCAAAAATCTAGTATTCCGAAAGAAACAGTTATCGCAACCAAAGTAAATATGGGAAAATAAGATTCATTAATATTATCAACAAATAATAAATTTAGAATAATTATAATAATGGAAAGTATTTCCCAATATATTATTATTTTGTACATCCTACTCTCATTTTTATCATCCTTTATTTTAAATTTCTCATAAATATCCCAAATTAAATAAATCACAAAAAACCCTATAAAACAATTCAAAATTGATTTTATATCCGGTGCATTCGAAATATCCGTTATAGATTTTCCAATGTGTATTTTACTAAATGAAGTAAATAACAGAACAATAAAAACAAGTGCAGCTAAGAACATCATTTTTTTAAAATCCTTCGTGAAATATATATACAAAAAATCGCAAAGATAAAAAATTGTTATAACAAATAACAGCCATAGCTTTAGATTTAAATGTATATAATTGGTGTATTCTTCGGGATTATTAAAGTAAGAAAGTATTACATAAATTATATTTCCAAGAATCGCAGGATAAAAAAACCCTATGATAATGTTTTTTAAAAAATCATTTGAAATTTTTTTTTCAGCTACTTGCATATAATATAGATTATTAACATAACATACAAATAGTCTTTTAATAATCCAATTATTTTAATTTTCCCTCCTCTTTTTCCATTTTATATTTCCTTTTTTTCCACAATCTTTGTATTCCCTAAATTAATTAAACTCATTCGATTATATATGCCTGAATGGTTACTAAATTTAATAATTATAATTTCTAAAATTGCAGTTGTGCACGGAGTTTTACTTACGTGCGTGGCTTATTCCGTTTATCTTGAAAGAAAAGTCTCGGCTTTTATGCAGGATAGAATCGGACCGAACAGAGTTGGACCGTTCGGACTGTTTCAGCCGCTTGTTGACGTAGTAAAGCTTCTTATGAAAGAGGATATTGTTCCGGTGAATGCAAATAAATTCGTTCACTCGCTTGCTCCCGTTATTTCAATTATGGTTGCACTTTCTACTTTTGCTGTTATTCCTTTCGGAGACCATATCACAATAGCCGGAAGAAGTATTCAATTACAGATAGCTGATGTTAACGTCGGAGTTCTTTACTTCCTCGCACTCGGCTCACTCGGTGTTTACGGAGTTACGCTAAGCGGATGGTCATCGAACAGCAAGTACTCACTTCTCGGCGGGCTTCGCTCTTCTGCGCAGATGATTAGCTACGAGCTTGCAATGGGACTGGCAATTCTTCCTATAGTACTAATGAACGGTTCGCTTGAGCTTGATACAATTGTTAAGGCACAGCACGGATGGCAATGGAATATGATTCTTCAGCCTGTAGCATTTATAATTTTTCTAACATCTGCATTGGCAGAAACAAACAGGCATCCGTTCGACTTCGCAGAAGCAGAGCAGGAGCTTGTTGCAGGATATCACACAGAGTACTCAAGCATGAAGTTTGCGTTATTCTTCCTTGCTGAATACGCAAACGTTATAGTAATGTCGGCAATGATTACCACACTATTTTGCGGCGGATGGCAGATTCCTTTTATTCACTCAATAGGATTATCCGAAACTTTGGTAAGCATTCTGCAGGTACTGATGTTCTGCGCTAAAACATTCTTCTGGGTATTCTTCTTCGTCTGGATAAGATGGACGATTCCGAGATTCAGATATGACCAGCTTATGAATTTAGGATGGAAAGTTTTTATTCCTTTAGGAATTATCAATTTAGTTATAACAGGACTTGTATTGTTACTGATGAAAAGTTAATTGAACCATTAATTGAAACATTAATACATTCACACGAGTTAAAAGAGTTATTAAATATATTATTAAAAAAAATTGAAAAAATTAATAGCGGGAATTTTTTTAATAATAATCTTCTGCGCAAATGTAAAAGCGCAGACTTATTATGAATTTACAGCCACTGACCTTGACGGCAACGAAGTTTCACTTTCGAAGCTTCTTGAAAAAGGTCCCGTGCTCATCGGTTTTTGGGCAACATGGTGCTCTCCCTGCAAAGAGGAGATGAAAGAGATGCAAAAGATTTATGATAAGTATAAAGCACAGGGCTTCACTTATCTTGCATTGAATCAGGATAATCAAAAATCGTTATCTAAAGTAAAGCCGTACATCGAATCACACAGCTATACTTTTCCGGTTGCATTCGATACGGATAAAAAAATATACGAAGGCTACAGCGGCAGAGACGATATTCCTTACTCAATTTTAATCGATAAAAATAAAAACATCGTTGCAGTTCACAAAGGATATTTAACAGGCGATGAAAAGAAAATCGAAGCAGAAGTAAAAGCGCTGCTCGGTAACTAAATATGTTTAATAAGAAGGCGGACTTTGCTCCGCCTTTTTTGTTTTTAATTGTAATAAGTATTAAGTAGTAATTAGTACTTTCCTTCCTTGGGAAGCGGGAAAAATCCACACACAGGCGCATACAATTTTTGTAACATAAAAATCATTTCCTATAATGAAAAAAATCTTTTTACTTTTTTTTATTCTTAGCTGTAGTGTATCGTACTCACAGATTGAAATTCCGAAATTAAAAGTTGACGCTTCACTTAACAATCTGCTTAGATACGGTAACGGTTATGAGTACACGGGGCTGAACAAAACATCAAAAGAATATTTTGAAAATCTTACAGATTTAAGAGTAAATGTTAACAACGTTATTATCGGTCTGCGATACGAAATCAGCGACCCGATTGAATACGGCCGTGACTTTAAAGGCATAAGAAAAAGATTTGCAGAGTATTCACACGATATCGGAATATCCGTCCGCGCCGGGGATTACTGGGATATAGTTTCACGCGGTATGACTATGAATATTTTTGAAGACAGATCACTTGGCTATGATACCGGGCTTGACGGAATAAGATTGGTTTATAAAAATTCATTCGGCAATACAAAGTCATTCAAACTGAAGACTGCTTTCCTTGGCGGCAATATGGAGTACAGTGATTATTTAAATCCGACAAGAGTTGAAACATATAAAGTGCGTGATGCGAACATTGAAATTTCCCCATGGAAAAATGTAACACTCGGCACTAATTATGTTTTTGCAAAAGGAAAAATTCCTAATTCAATTGATACAACAAATATAAAGGCGGAACTACCTGAAGTTTATCTCGGTTTTAGCTATAAAGATTTTAATTTTTATTCATCATACGCTCATAAAAGTGTAATGTCAGAACCGAATAATTCACCAAACTATTTAGGCTTTTCTTCGCAGGGTGACGGATTATACTCCTCGCTTTCATATTCTAAAGCAGGACTCGGTATAACGCTTGATTATAAAAACTATAGATTCGATTTAACAGGACCTGATAACAGAAGCACAGACAGACCTACAAAACTATTACCGTTCCAGAATCCACCGACAGCGCAGAAAGAACATACATCGACTTTGATTTCAAGAAATCCGCACGTAACAAATTTTAACGATGAAGTCGGCGGACAGCTTGATATTATTTATGTTGCATCGGAAAAACTTTATTTCAATTTAAACTTTGGCGTTGCTTCCGAGCATTATCAGTATGCCGATATAGATACAACTGCAGTTGTAAGTTATCAAAGAGTAGCAAGAGATAACAATTTTATTCCTGAATTATCTAACGATGCATTTAATCCTTTCTGGGAATATTTTATTGAATCGGAATATTATGCAACAGAGAAGCTCTATACAAAATTAGCTTTTTCAAGACAGAGCAGTGTTGTTTACAATCAGATAAATCCGGGTTCATCGGAGAAAATTTTAACATCAACAATTCCCGTTGAAGTAAGATATGAGCTTGATAATAATTTTGCTTTGAAAGTAAATCTTGAGCAGCAGTGGGAGTATAACTCAATAAGAACAGGTGAAAAGAGTTTTATGAATCAGTATGCATCGGTCAATCTTACAAAATCACCTTACTTAGGATTAACTGTAAGCGGCGAATTTACCAATGATAAAGAAGAGCCGACAGGAAAAAGCAGCTGGTTCATCGGTGAAATAATTTACAAGCTCAATCAGAAAAATCAGGTAACGTTTTCATACGGAAGCGAAAGAGGCGGATTGAAATGCACGAACGGTATCTGCCGTTATGTAAATCCGTTCGAAGGATTCAGAGCAACAATACAGACAAGTTTTTAAAATTTATTTTTTTAACATTACATAAAGCCCCGTCCCACTCCGCCAAGGCGGACTGTTTGGGACGGAAAGTGTAGGTGAAACTCTGTTTCACTTATACAATGCGAAACAGAGTTTCGCGCACCAAGCATTCCCAAACAGAGTTTGGGAATGAGAACATAAAATTTTATCTCATAGGAGAAATATATGAAACTCAAATCAATTTTACCTTTAATAATTTTAGCGCTCTCGGTTTTTTTATACTCATGTGAGTCAAACGATGCGCCTGTGGCTTATTCGAATATTTCCGGAAGCACAAATAAAGTACTGGTTGAATTATTTACCAATACAAGCTGCATCCCATGTGTAGCTGCAAATCAATATCTGGATAGAGTAGTAAATCCCAATGTGATTATTATAAGATGGCACACAACTCTTTATCCGAATGATCCGTTTTATTTATACAATGAAACAGATAACGGCACAAGACAGACATATTATAATTCAGCAAATGCTAACCCGAAGGGATTTTTACTCGGAGAATTTATGGGTAACTATAACGAGACTAACTGGACAAATGTACTTAATACACAGCTGAATGCATCAAGATCTATGGGTGTAAGTCTCACTAAAACTTATGATACAACAGCAAGAACGGGAAATCTGAATATTACAATAAATCAGAATTCCGGCGATGCAGTAACTGATCTTGTTTACCACGTAGCGCTTACAGAAGACAACATAGCATATACAGCAAATAACGGCGAAAGAAATTTTGACCAGGTGCTTAGAGATTTATTAACATCACCAAACGGTGATGCAATTAATATTGCTTCGGGACAGACTGTTAACTTAGCACCGATGAGCTTCAGCATTCCGGCTTCAATCGATGACAGGCATGCATCGCTTATTGTTTTCACTCAGTCAGCCGGTTCAAAAAGAATTTATGGTGTTGATATAGTGAAGCTGAGATAAGAAGTTCAATAAAGATTTTAATTGTTTTAATTTTTTAATTAAAGGGCAGCAGGGAAGATTTCTTTGCTGCCTTTTTGCTTTATAAGATTCTTCATTAACAATTAAAATAATAAAAACTTTATATTATCTTTATTTTCAAGATTTATTTTTCAAAAATTTTGATATAAATTCAAAATGGAAATAAACCTCTGACAAAAATTTAGATGCCTCCAAAAAAATCCACAAAGGTATTCGTTCTCGATACAAACGTTATTCTCCATGATGCTACTAGCATACAGCAGTTTCAGGAACACGATATTGTAATTCCCATCACAGTAATAGAAGAGATAGACCATTTTAAAAAAGGTAATCAGGTTATAAATCTGAATGCACGTGAGTTTGCGCGGACACTTGATTCGCTTACCGGCGATGCCTTATTTAATGGCGGAGTTTCACTCGGTAAAAAAATGGGCAAGGTTTCCATTTCACTTCCACAGGGATGGAATGATGAAATTAAAAATGTGTTCAGGGAAGATACGCCTGACCACAGAATTTTAAACTCAGCGCTTGAGGTAAAGAAAAAGTACGGAGATAAAAGGCAGGTGATACTTGTCTCTAAAGATGTGAATCTTCGTATGAAGGCAAAGGCGCTCGGTATACCTGCAGAAGATTATACTACGGATAGAATTTCCGACCTTGAAGAATTATACAGCGGCAAGGAAGTAATAGAAGATTTTGACGATGATATTTTGCAGTCCCTTTATGCTCCGCCGTTTGAAATCCCTCTGAAGAAAGCGTTTTCTAAAAAGCAGAAAGATGTTATTCCAAACAAGTTTTATATTCTTAGAAACGCTGTTCGCTCAATTCTTGCCTATGTTGACCCTGTAAAAGAAATGTTATTAAAAGTAGACAAGGCAACTGTGTACGGAGTGAAGCCGCGCAATGCCGAGCAGACATTTGCAGTCGATGCATTACTGAATCAGAATATTCCCATAATGTCCATTACAGGTAAAGCGGGCACAGGAAAAACTTTGCTTGCGCTTGCAGCAGCATTGCAGATAAGAAAAAATTACAGGCAGATATATATTGCGCGGCCGATTGTTCCGCTGAGTAATAAAGATATCGGTTATTTACCGGGAGATGTTGAGAGCAAGCTTGCTCCTTACATGCAGCCGCTCTGGGATAACTTAAAAATAATTCAGGACCAGTATAAAGAAACTGACCAGGCTCATCAGACGATTAATCAAATGGTAAAGGATGAGAAGCTTGTAATTGAACCGCTTAGTTATATCCGCGGAAGAAGCTTACAGAGAATATTTTTTATAGTAGATGAAGCGCAGAACTTAACTCCGCATGAAATAAAAACAATTATTACCCGCGCAGGCGAAGGATGTAAAATTATTTTCACGGGAGATATTTACCAGATTGACCATCCTTATCTGGATACTGAATCAAACGGATTAACATATCTGATCGATCATTTTAAAAATCAGAAATTATACGCGCATATTAATTTAGTAAAAGGAGAGCGTTCAGAGCTTGCCGAACTTGCGAGCAACTTATTGTAATGAGCAATATTGAACTATGTAATATAAGTCAGCTGAAAGAAATTTTTGAAATTTATAAAGACTGCCGATTTTCGATGCAGCAGGAAAATATTTTTCAATGGTACGATGATTATCCTTCAGTTCAAAGCATTAAGGAAGACATAGAGAATCAAAATCTTTTCGGGTATTATGAAGAAGGAAAATGTTTAGGAGCAGTTGCTATAAATACTATTCAGGATGAAGAATACAAAGAAGTTAACTGGGAAGATAAGAACGGAAACGTTGTGGTGATTCACCGGCTTGCAGTAAATCCGGAGCTTCAGAATAAAGGAACAGGAAAATTATTAATGGATTTTGCCGAAAACTATGCAAGGAAAGAAAATTATTCTTCCATAAGATTAGATTCGTACTCAGCAAATAAAAAAGCTTTACGGTTTTATGAAAAGCGCGGATATAAAAAAAGAGGGGAATGTTTTTTTACAGGCCGCGACCTCCCATTTTACTGTTACGAATTAATTTTTTGAATTAACTAAATAGTAACTACGTCCAGTTAGTTCTGTCGAGACTTCTGTACTGAATCGCTTCAGATATATGCGCAGTTGAAATATTTTCTGCACCTTCTAAATCCGGAGGTTAAGATGTTGTAGTCAAATTAGTATAACCATTGCAATTTTAGCTGTTCCGCAATAACTTAAATACTTTAGGATTAATCATCATTGATAATGAAAATCAATTTTGGTAATATGTTTAAATTCTTATCCTCCCCGATATAAAATAATCCCGGTTTATTTTCGTAATAATATTACGGAAATTTCTCATCTTCACATTAATTTTCAATTCTATGAAAAAAAACATAGTTGTGGTATTTTTTTTGTTATTAATTTTAAAAAGTGGTTTTCTTCAAGCTAAGACTAATGAATTAAATGGCAATTGGTATTTTGAAATTGATACAAAAGGAATCGGTAATGTAAGAACAATTATGGCTTGTACATCTGACAGAGTCGTATTCAATGCAGCAACACTTTCAACTGCTTCCGGAATGGGTTCTCTTGCAAAAATTACGGATGGCACAATATCAGGAAATGAAATTACTGGAACATTGCTTACAGCATCCGGTAGATTTCATTTGAAAGGAGAGTATTTCGGTGACTCGCTTAATGCAAAGCTTTACAATAAGCAGAAAAATTTTTCAGGCTATATCAACGGAAACAAAACTAAACTATTACTACCACTAACTGATTATGGAAAAATTGTAGAAAATATATTCACTTCCGCTCAAGAGCATATCTTTGATGCAGAAATGTTACAGATGGAAGTTTGGAAAAATTTTGAAAGAACGATAATTTCAGCAGGAAAATCTTCTAATGATGATATAGATTTAGTATTTTCGTTTTACATGAATGCCATGAAAATACCTGTATCGCATTTGTATTTGTTTAAAGAAACAAAAATTCAAAACGAAAAAAAAGATGCAGACAGTGAAATGCAAAACGCAGCCAACACATACGAAATTAAAAATTATGATAACAAAACTGCCTATCTTAAAATAGCTTCCTTAGGGGGAGAGCCGGAGGAAATAGATAGTCTCTTTAAAATTATTCTTGAGTCTGACTCCAAAAATTTAATTCTGGATTTACGAGATAATCCTGGTGGGAACCTTGCCGCCGGTTTAAGAACGGCGCAGTATCTTGCTGAATTTGAGCAGTATGGAGGTATATTTTTAACAAGAGCATGGTTTGATAAAAATAAAGGAAAGAAAATCCCTGTATTGAATGATTACTCGAACTATAATTCTATATCGATTGCAAATAATAAAACATTCGATGATATGATTCACTCCAATGAAGCACTTACGATAAAACTTATACCGCTTAATGAAAAATTTACAGGAAGATTATTTATTCTTATTAATAATAATACTGGTAGCACTTGCGAACCATTAATTGCGGGGCTTAAACAAAATAAAAATACTACAGTGATAGGGAAGAAGTCAGCCGGAAAAATGATGCAGAGCGAAAAATATTCTGTAGGCGAAGGATTTATTCTCACTCTTCCGACATCTGATTTTTACACCCCCGAAGGAACGCGACTGGAAGGTAACGGAGTAAAGCCAACTATTGAAACAGATTCTGATAAAGCTCTGGAATATGTTCTTAATTTGGTTAAATAATATTCATAGGATTAGGCTTTTTCGGACAATCATTCAATTTTTCGAGTAAAACACTTAAACATATTTCAAATTTGAATAGAATGAATTAGAATCCATTCTTTTTTGCATCAAGCGTAATGGGAAGAACTCCGTTTACTTTACGCAGCTTAGCATCGAGCGAAAGCTTACCAAGGTAAATATACCGGTAAACTATATCGGGTAGTATCTGACCAAGTTTACATAATATTCCGATTACTGATGGATTTTGCCAGAAGACTATGCAAGGAAAGAAAATTATTCTTCCATAAGATTAGACTCATACTCAGCAAACAAAAAAAGCTCTGCGGTTTTATGAAAAGCGCGGATATAAAAAAAGAGGAGAATGCTTTTTTGCCGGAAGAGATATGCCGTTTTACTGTTATGAATTAATTTTTTAGCTTATACCAATCATGTCCAGCTAGTCCTATCCAAACTTCTATATTGAATCGCCTCGGAGATATGCGCTGTAGTAATATTTTCCGCTCCTTCTAAATCTGCAATTGTTCTGCTGACCTTTAAAATCCTGTCATAGGCGCGGGCTGAAAGTCCGAGCTTCATAATGGCAAGCTTCATAAGTTTTTCACAATCCTCATCTATCTTACAAAACAATTTTATTTCCTTTGAAGTCATGTTCGAGTTAGAATAAAGTCCCGGAATATTCTCAAACCTCTTTAACTGAATCTCTCTCGCCTTTATTACTCTTGCTCTTACATCTTCTGATTTCTCCGCATCGGTCTTGCTTGAAAGTTCATCGAACTTAACGGGATTTACATGAATGTGAATATCAATTCTATCTAATATAGGTCCTGAAATTTTTGAAAGGAATTTTTGTATTTCGTATTCTGAATACATATCTGTTTCTTTCTGCGTGCCGGCAGGAGTAGGATTCATTGCAGCCACTAACATAAAATTACAGGGATATTTCACAGTCATTTTAGAACGCGAGATAGTTACTTCCCTGTCTTCTAACGGCTGACGCATTACTTCAAGAACGTTTTTCTTGAACTCAGTCATTTCATCCAAGAATAACACACCGTTATGCGCGAAAGATATTTCACCGGGCTTTGCATTTTGTCCCCCGCCAACGATAGAAACATCGCTTGCAGTATGATGCGGTGAACGGAACGGTCGTGTTGAAATTATTGCCGAGCCTGACGGAAGAATACCTGCTATGGAATGAATCTTAGTTGTCTCCAATGATTCCTCCAGTGTTAGAGGTGGAAGAATTGTCGGTAATCTTTTTGCAAGCATCGTTTTACCTGAGCCGGGCAGTCCAATCAAAATAATATTATGTCCGCCGGCAGCGGCGACTTCCATAGCGCGCTTAACTTCAAGCTGACCTTTTACATCGGCAAAATCTACAGGGTAATTCTGATGCTCTTCAAAAATTTTCTTAACATCAATTTTGTAAGTGGTCGGAGTTGACTGTCCGTTTATAAAATCTATAACTCCACGAATATCTTCGAACGGATAAACTTCAATGCCTTCAACTATTGCAGCTTCGGCAGCGTTTTCTACAGGGAGAATAATTCCTTTGAATCCTTTGCTTTTTGCTTCGAGAGCAATTGGGAGAACTCCGTTCACTTTGCGCAATTTACCATCAAGAGAAAGCTCACCAAGAAAAACATACTGATTCACTATATCAGGCATTATCTGTCCAAGTTCGCAAAGGATTCCAATTGCTATAGGTAAATCAAAGCCGGAGCCTTCCTTGCGGACATCAGCCGGAGCAAGATTGATTGTGTATCTCTTTATGGGAAACAGGTAGGCGTTATTTTTTATTGCGGCAGCAACGCGCTCTTTAGATTCTTTTACTGCGCTATCGGGCAGCCCGACAATTGCAAATGCAAACAGTCCGTTCTCAACATGTGTTTCTACTCTGACAATATATGCATCAACGCCGAATGTAGCGGCAGAAAATACTTCAGTTATCATAGGGGCTTTATTAATTGTTCAACCAATCTATATACGCGAGTTGCTAAATAATTTGGCCATCTATGAGTCGGATATTTGTCAATTTTTTTTGCTCTCTCAATAGCTAGTTCAACATTTGATAAAAATTTTGCTGTGTCTATGTTTGCTGAATTATAGGAATTTAAAATAGAAAAAAGTTCATAATTTAATTGAGTCCTTGCATTCTTATTAGATGATATTTTCTTATTTTCAAATATTTGTTTTTTCTTTTCTTGACTATAATCATCGATATCTTTTAAATGTAATAATAACCAAAGCTCAAAACATGGATTACTTAGACCAATTCTTATATTTTTCTGTTTACATTTCTGAGCTATATTTTTAATAGTTTTAGGTGTCCAACTTTGTTTATCTCTGTCAATAATTATCCACATTTCATCCTCGCTATCAAATCTATATTTTTTTTGAAAATTTTCAAGAATCTTTAAAATGTATTCAGGTGAACTATTTGTATTTTCTCTTTTTATAACATGTAAATGAACTTTAGTATTATTGAAATATTCGGAAGATTTTAAATCATTGAAATATTTAATTTCAGTTTTTATTCCTTCTGTTGCAATAATAAAAGCTTTAGAATCCCGAAAACCGGATCTTCTTATATGCTGTTTTCCTTCCCTACCCATTTATTATTTGATTTGGAAAATTAGGTATGGCACCATATCTCCCATCTAGATAGTCTTTTCTAATGTCCTTGTCAAACCTAGGCTTAAATTCATCGAGAGAATAAAGTTCACTGGATTTATTTTTACCTCTTTTTACAAACCAAATCTCATCCTTTCTTAATAATTCCTGACTCAATAGACCAGTATCATGAGTTGTAAGTATAATTTGACTTTTTGATTGTGTAAACTCATTTAGTAATAAATTAATAATTTCATATGAAAGATTTGTGTGTAAGCTACGATCCAATTCGTCTATGATAAAAGTTCTTTGGCTATTTTTAAAATCAAGAATCATAGGAATGAAATCTAAAATTCTCTGAGTTCCGTCAGATTCATCAGACACTTCAAAATCGACAATTTCAGTTTTAGAAATTTTGTGTTGAGTTATTAATTTATGAGCTCTGATATTTCCGCTAGATTCTTTTTTTATAAAATAAGTTGTGTGGTCTGAACTACTAATAATTGCACTAGTATTTATTTCAATATCATCCCTTATTTTATTTTTAACTTCATCGGGAATGTCTCTTAATTCATCATCAAAATTTACTTCGACCATATTGATTGAGTCAATATAAGTATCAAATCTTTTCAATAATTCCTCATAACTGTTTTTTACATTTTTATTATCCATTAATTCAAACTCAATGCCTTTATATTTACTATCAGGAAAAATAATTTTTAAATCGTTAGCAATCCAATCATATACGTTTTTTATTACTTCAATTCCTGGGACATTGTTCAGTACATTTCTGTTAATACATTCTGTTAAAAATAAAAGATTTCCTCGGGTTCCTTTTGCTGTAAAATCAAGAAACTTTTTTTCTTCAGGACTTTTAAATTTAATGTTCTTAAAATCTATGAATGTTTGTCCTTGGTCGTTTGTTTTTCTAAAAAAAATTAATTTTTCGGACTTAGTGGAAATATCATATAACCATTCTTCTTTGAATACAGCATTTACAAAAGTAAAACCATAAGCATAAGATTTATTTTTTAATTTGATTTCTATCTCAAATCTACTAGGAAAATTCTTTGATTTTTCGTCTAAAAGAAAAAAAACAGGTGGAATTTTGGATTTTTCATTTTTTGTACCAACGGTTACAAAAAATTTAAAAAAAGCAAAAGCCTTTACCAAGTTAGATTTTCCAGAAGCATTCGCTCCATATATAACTGCACATTTGAGTAAATTTAATCCTCCTTTTGAGGCAGAAATTAAATGGTTATTAAATCTAGTAGATTTACTAGGATCCATTGATAAAACCATTTTATCTCTAAATGACAGAAAATTGCCAAAAGAAAAGCTTATTAACATATGAAAAGTATATTATTGCTTTATAATAGTGAAAAAATCACAAAATCTAAACTCAATTTTTCTTCTTAAATATCAGGGATATCGGAACACCGTCGAAGTCCCAGAAGCTTCTTATTTTTCTTTCAAGAAATTTTTTATAATTCGGCTGTACACCTTTATCATCATTGGTAAAAAACGCAAATACCGGCGGTGATGTTTTTACCTGCGTAATATAATTTATTTTTATCTCTTTTCCTCTTAATGAAGCAGGAGGAGATTTCTGTATTTCCGGCAGAAGCTTTTCATTCAGCTCGCTTGTTTTTATTTCTGAGTTTCTCAGCTCGTAAATCTTTCTTCCGTCTTCAAGTATTTTATGTATGCGCTGCTTAGTCTTTGCGGAGATAAAAATAAATTTAAGGAAGTCGTAGCTTTGTAAGTGCTCTTTTATTTTTTGCTCAATAATTTTAGCAGTGTTGGAGTCTTTTTCTATTAAGTCCCACTTGTTAATCACAACAAGCAGCCCTTTTTTATATTTATAAACTTCTTCTATTATTACCGTATCCTGCTTATCGAGCTTGAACGTTGCAAGCTTGTAATCAGAGGAAGTTTCAAGATTCTCAATTATAATACTTACATCTATTACAAGGATTGCAACATCACATCTTTGAATCGCTTTATATGTTCTTACCGTTGAATAAAACTCCACGTCTTCAGAAATTTTTGTTTTCTTTCTTAGTCCCGCAGTATCGATCAAAACAATATCTTCATTGTGATACTTTACTACTGAGTCGATTGTATCTCTCGTTGTTCCCGGGATATCGGTTACGATATTTCTTTCTTCGTTGAGGAGCGCATTTACGATAGAAGATTTCCCGGCATTAGGTCTGCCGATGACGGCAAATTTAATTCTTTCATCTGTATCGGTATCATCCTCTTCGATATCTTTGCAGACTATATCGAGCAAGTCGCCTGAGTTTCTTCCTGATATTGCCGAGATAGGAAACGGCTCGCCGAGTCCCAGCGAATAAAAATCGGCAACAAGATTTTCCTGCTTTATATCGTCAATTTTATTTGAGCACAGAATTATTTGTTTATCATTTGCATATTTCCTTAGCATGTTAGCGACCTCTTTATCGAGCGGATGCAGTCCTAATTTTGAATCAACGACAAATAAAATTTTATCGGCTTCTTCAATTGCCATTTTTACCTGTGCGCGGATTGCCTCTTCGAATTTATCGTCTGAGTGCGGAACGAAGCCGCCCGTATCGATGAGGAAAAATTTCTTTCCTGTCCATTCTCCTTCTCCGTAGTTGCGGTCGCGTGTAACTCCGCTGGAATCGTGAACAATCGCTTCATTACTGCTTGTTAACCTGTTAAATAATGTCGACTTCCCTACATTGGGTCTGCCTACAATAGCTATTATGTTTTTCATATTCTAAAAGTTACTCTATAGTAAACATACATAAAAGCTAAAATGTAATGTCTTGTCAAGACTATCTCCCTATTAGTAGGAATAGGGAGGATATGGTTGAGATGTAAATTTATTATGATTAATTTGGTGTGTACGGGGCGCCCGTCCCTGTTCCGATGAAATCGGAACAGGCGGACAGATAAAAGAATTGATGGAATCAATTCTTTTATCTGCTGCGTCCCGACAGAGTCGGGACGGACGGGCGCCCCTGCTCTGCAAAGAATGTTACAAAAATGTTACTCTGCAAAGAATGTTACAAAAATGTT
>CALJIG010000005.1 GCA_937974175.1 uncultured Ignavibacteria bacterium | reverse complement strand
AAAGATGCTCAAACTGAAAATCGTGATATGAATAACATGAATAATTCAAATAATATGAACAATTCAAACAACATGAATAATTCAAATAAATCGGATGGTATGGAAATGATAAAAGTTTCTTCTATGCAATGCGGCACCTGCAAAAAAAATATTGAAACAGCAGTAGGTAAAGTCGAAGGTGTATCAGTTGTAAAAGTAGATAAAGATAAAAAAATTGCTCATGTAGAATTTGATAAATCGAAGACTAATCTTTCTAAAATTGAAGATGCTATTACATCAGCAGGTTATGATGCAAATGATAAGAAAAAAGATATGAAGGCGTATGAAAATCTTGATGATTGCTGTAAATTACCAAAAGATCAAAAGAATCCAGGTCAGCATTAATATTATTTTTATTAACAATATGGAATATATAATTGGTGTAGGAATTTTCGTCGCAGTAATTGCTTTCGTAACATATAAGAAAGTAAAAAGTGTTCGTAAAAACGACTCATGCTGTAAATAATTTAAAGTTAAAACCTCAACTGTAATTTAAGAAATGAAAAAAAAATATAAAATAACAGGTATGACCTGTGGTAACTGTGTAGGGAAAGTACAAAAGACCTTATCTGAAATTGAAGGAGTTGAAAATGTGAAAGTGACATTAAACCCGCCACAGGCAGAAATTAACGCACATCATGAAATAACGCTTACGGAATTAAATGAGAATCTTACCAGATTAGGGGGGAAATATAAAGCTGAGATAGCATCTGCAAATACTGTTGAACTCGGAACAGAAGCAGCCGAAGATCCAAAGCCCGGTTTCAAGACATATCTTCCTCTCATTTTAGTTTTCTTTTACATTATCATGGGAATTTCCATCATACAAATAAATGCAGGTACGCTTGACTGGATGAATTTGATGAATAATTTTATGGGAGGTTTTTTTCTGGTATTCTCCTTTTTTAAGATGCTTGATGTGAAAAATTTTGCTTATTCATACAGCTCATATGATGTAATAGCTAAAAAATGGCTGGGTTACGGATATATGTATCCTTTTATAGAATTAACATTAGGTGTTTTATTCTTGTTAAAAGCTTTTCCTGTTTTTACAAACTCTTCTACATTGATTGTTATGGGCGTAAGTTCCATAGGAGTGATACAAAGTCTTATTGAAAAAAAGAAAATAAAATGCGCATGTTTAGGTACGGTTTTTAATTTACCTATGACCAATATAACATTAATTGAAGATTTGCTAATGGTGTTGATGTCGGCTGTAATGCTGTTTTTAATGTAATCATAAAAAGTATAAATACTCAAAATCATGATAGAGAGAATAATTGATTTCTCTGTAAAAAACAGATTCGTAATACTTCTATTATATGTAGGTATCGCCGCATACGGAATTTATTCGGTTTATACTACACCTGTAGATGCTATACCGGATTTATCAGAAAATCAGGTAATACTTTGGACGGAGTGGATGGGCAGAAGTCCGCAAATAATTGAAGACCAGATTACATATCCGCTTACTACAAATCTTCAGGGAATGCCGAAAGTAAAAGCAGTACGAAGCCAGTCTATGTTCGGTATGAGTTTTATCTATGTCATCTTTGAAGATAACACTGATATATATTGGGCAAGAAGCAGAGTGCTCGAAAAACTTTCACAGGTTCAGGGAACATTGCCTGAAGGTGTGAAGCCTGTTATCGGTCCTGATGGAACCGGAGTCGGGCATATTTTTTGGTACCATCTGAAAAGTGATAAATATGATTTAGGAGAATTGAGAGCAATACAGGATTACTATATGAAGCTCGGTTTGCAGTCTGTTGAAGGTGTTGCAGAGGTTGCATCTATTGGTGGATTTGTAAAACAGTATCAGATTGATATTGACCCGAATAAAATTGTTTCCTACGGATTGAGCATTAACGAAATTATGATGGCAGTTCAGCGAAGTAATAAAGATGTAGGAGGCGGTAATCTTGAAAGCTCCTCTATTGATTACTTCATAAAAGGAAAAGGATACATACGAAATAAGGAAGACATTGAGAATATTAATATCATGACGGGTAATAACGGCGTCCCTATTAGAATCGGAGATATTGCTACGGTTCAAATTGGGGGAGATACAAGAAGAGGACTGCTTGATATGAACGGTGAAGGTGAAGTTGTCGGCGGAATAATTGTAATGAGGTATGGCGAGAATGCTCAAACAGTAATTGACCGTATTAAAGAAAAAATTAAAGAACTTGAAAAAGGATTACCGCCGGAAATAAAAGTGGAAGTTTCCTATGACAGAAGTGATTTAATTTCAAAAGCAATTCAGACTTTACGAAATGCAATATTTGAAGAATCACTTATTGTCAGCTTAATTGTGATGCTTTTCCTTTTTCACTTCAGAAGCGCAATAAGAATTCTGATTGAAATTCCCGTTGCCCTGCTCATTTCATTTATACTAATGAAGCAGTTTAATATTACTTCCAACATAATGAGTCTTGGAGGTCTTATTATCTCCATTGGTATTTTAATAGATGCATCGATTGTAATGGTTGAAAATGCTTACAGGAATCTTGCAATTGCTCAGGCAAAAGGCGGAGTAATTGATTACATAGAGATTTCAGCTAAATCGGCTAAACAAGTTGGCAGAGCAATATTTTTTTCGGAAGCTATCATTGTTGTTTCGTTTTTACCTGTGTTTATGCTTGAAGGACAAGAAGGAAAATTATTCCATCCGCTGGCATTTACAAAAACATTTGCAATAGCAGGTTCGGCTTTCATTACAATTACTCTTGTTCCGATGCTGATGACTTTATTTATGAAAGGAAAATTTTATGATGAAAGAAAAAATCCTGTGATGAAATTCTTCAGCCGGTTGTATGACCCTGTATTAAGATTAGCTTTAAAATATAGAAAGACTACTTTAGCAATTAATCTTTTAGCGTTACTCATTACAATTCCCATTATAATGAACAGAGGAAGCGAGTTTATGCCTCCGCTTGATGAAGGAAGTATTTTATTTATGCCGACAATGTTACCGAACGTTTCAATAACTGAAGCTAAAAGAGTCTTGCAGGTTCAGGATGCGATTATAAAAGAAATACCTGAAGTAGAACACGTCCTTGGAAAAGTTGGCAGGGCAGAAACTCCTACTGACCCTGCTCCTGTGAGTATGATTGAAACAATTATTATATTGAAAGATAAATCATTGTGGAGAGAAGGAATGACTAAAGCACAGATAATTTCAGAAATGAATTCAAAATTACAGATACCCGGCGTTAGCAATGGCTGGACGCAGCCGATTATTAATAGAATTAATATGCTCGCAACAGGTGTCAGAACTGATTTAGGAATAAAAATCTTCGGAGAAAATCTTGATACACTTGAAAGACTTGCAATACAAGTAGAACGAATCGTCAAACCAATACCGGGAGCGGCAGATGTTTTTGCTGAAAGAACTCAAGGTGGAACATACATTGATATAGATATTAACAGAAGCGTAATTTCAAGATATGGACTGAATATAGGTGATGTTGAAGATGTGATTGAAACTGCTATTGGAGGAATGACACTTTCCAAAACAGTAGAGGGAAGAAGAAGATTCCCGATACGAATAAGGTATTTAAAAGATTACAGACTTGATGTTGAGGCATTAAAAAAGATTTATGTAAAATCTCCTGCACCAATGAATTCACAAATTCCATTGGGCGAGCTTGCTGATATTAAAATTACAAGCGGTCCCCCTATGATCGGCTCTGAAGATGCTCAGCTTCGCGCTATAGTTTTTCTAAATGTGAGAGACAGAGATATGGGAGGTTTTGTAAACGAAGCAAAAGAGAAACTCGATAAAGAATTACTTCCTATCATGCCGAAAGGTTATTATTACACATGGAGCGGACAATGGGAAAATCAAGAGAGGGCAAAAGCAAGATTAATTATAATTATTCCAATAGTGTTTATCATAATTTTTCTGATGTTGTATTTTACATTTAAGAATTTTCTTGAAGCTGCTTTAGTAATGCTTTCGGTTCCGTTTGCTCTTATCGGCGGAGTGTATTACATGGCTATACTGGATCTTAATTTTTCTGTAGCTATATGGGTAGGATTCATAGCATTGTATGGAGTAGCAGTTGAAACAGGTGTGATAATGGTAATATATTTACATGAGGCTCTTGATAAAAAATTAATTGCAAAAAATAATAATTTATCACAGCAGGATTTAATTGATGCAACTGAAGAAGGAGCAATTTTAAGACTTCGGCCAAAACTCATGACTGTTGCTGCTGCGTTATTTGGATTAGTGCCCGTTATGTGGGCAACTGGAACTGGCTCAGACCTTGCAAAACCCTTAGCAGTGCCGTTGATAGGAGGAATTTTAACTTCCGCTATTCACGTTTTATTTGTAACACCTATAATTTTTGTAATGATAAAGGAAAGATTCCGCAAGAAAGGAACTCTTAAGCCTTCCAACATGGCGAAATTTATGGTGCATTAAAATTTAATCAATACTAATTTAATCTATAACTTATTCAAACTCTATGGAGCATAATCATAACAGTCACAACCATTCAAATCCTCCTATGGGACATACAGGACACAATCACCATCAAATGATGGTTAATGATTTCAGAAAAAGATTTTATATTGTCCTTATTCTAACTGTTCCGATTATGGCTTTGTCAGAAATGATACAGCATTGGTTCAACTTTACTTTAGTTTTCAGCGGTTCGAATTATGTTTTATTAACGCTATCAACTATAGTTTTTTTCTATGGTGGGTTTCCATTCTTAAAGGGATTAGTTGAAGAACTGAAAGATAAAAATCCCGGAATGATGACTCTTATAGGTTTCGCAATCACAGTCGCTTTTGTTTATAGTGTTTCAACTGTATTTGGATTGAAAGGAATGGATTTCTTCTGGGAGCTTACCACGCTTATACTGATAATGTTACTCGGACATTGGGTAGAGATGAAATCAGTTATCGGTGCTTCAAGAGAATTGGAATTGTTAGTCGACTTAATGCCTTCAGAAGCGCACTTAATTATTGGTAATGATGTCAAAGAAGTTAAAACAGATTCATTAAAACCCGACGACATAATTTTAGTGAAACCGGGTGAAAAGATTTCCGCCGATGGAATTATCTCTGAAGGTGAAAGTTATTTGAACGAATCGATGCTTACAGGGGAATCAAAACCGGTTTTGAAAAAGGTTAACGATAAGGTAATCGCTGGTTCTATAAACGGAAACGGTTCATTAAAAATAAAAGTAACTCATAATTCTAAAGATTCATATTTATCTCAAGTTGTAAAACTGATTGATGATGCACAAAAAGCAAAATCGAAAACTCAATTGCTTGCAGATACAGCAGCGAGATGGCTTGCAATAATAGCAATACTTGCAGGAGTATCAACGTTTCTCTACTGGTGGTTTGACGGACAAAGTTTGGCTTTTTCCATTGAGAGAATGGTTACGGTAATTGTTATTTGCTGTCCTCATGCTCTCGGATTAGCGGTTCCGCTAGTAGTCGCTAAATCAACGGCTCTGTCTGCTAAAAATGGTTTATTAATTAAGAACAGAACTCAATTTGAGAACTCAAGAAAAATCACTACACTTGTTTTCGATAAGACAGGGACATTAACGGTTGGAAAATTTGAAGTTTCAAAGATAAAATCTTTTGTCGAAGGATTGGATGAAAGTGAATTGATAAAACTTGCTTCTGGATTAGAACAAAACTCAGAACATCCCATTGCAACAGGAATAATAGCAAAAGTGAAAGAGCTAAAAGTTTCCATTCCAAAAACTGAAAACTTCAAAGCACTAACAGGAATGGGTGTTGAAGCCAAAGTCGACGGGAAAGAAATAAAAATTGTAAGTCCGGGTTATTTAAAAGAAAACAAATTATCATTAGATAAGAGGTACGAATTTGATAACACAGAAACGGTTGTGTTCGTTATCATTGATAATAAACTTTCCGGATACATTTCTTTATCTGACTCAATTCGCCCTGAATCCTATGAAGCAATAAAAATGCTTAAAGAACAAAATATAAAAACCGTTTTATTAACAGGTGATAATAATAAAGTCGCTGAAAGTGTAAGTAAGAAATTAAATATGGATAGTTTTATTGCAGAAGTCCTCCCACATGAAAAACTTGGGAAAATAAAAGAGCTTCAAAGTAAGGGAGAATTTGTTGCGATGACTGGAGACGGAGTAAATGATGCCCCTGCTTTGGCACAAGCCGAGATTGGGATTGCAATCGGAAGCGGAAGCGATATTGCTGCTGAAACAGCGGGGATAGTTTTAGTAAACAGTAATCCTATGGATGTAGTTAACCTGATTATGTTTGGGAAGGCGACATATAAAAAGATGATTCAGAATTTAATCTGGGCAACTGCTTATAATGTTGTAGCACTACCTTTAGCCGCAGGTGTTTTATACAAGCAAGGAATATTGTTAAGTCCTGCAATGGGAGCAGTATTTATGAGTTTTAGTACGGTAATAGTTGCCATTAATGCAGGTTTTCTTAGAGTGAATAAAATTCTCCTCAAAAATCCTAGATAAATAGAACGGCTGAATGATGCGAATATCAATCAGCCGTAAAAGTAACATTATTTTATTAAGAGCATGCTTTTGGTTGAAGTAAATTCATCTGTCTTAAGAGCGTAGTAATAAACTCCCGATGATAAATTTGCTGCATTAAAATCTGCTTTGTACTCCCCTGCTTTCAGGAATTCATTATTCACAAGGTTGGCAACTTCTTTTCCCATCATATCATAAACTTTAAGGCTTACGTTCTGATTTTTAGGGATTGAAAAATTTATGTTTGTTGTCGGATTGAAAGGATTTGGATAATTCTGCTTCAACTCAAAAGATTTCACTATAGAATTGATAGGAGTAATTCCAACTGTTCCTCTTCTTACATAAAATGTTCTTTCGATAAATTGTGTTGCGTTATCTGTATTATACAATTTTACCGTTACTTTCCCAAACCCATTGTTAGGGACATACCAGACTATATCCATAGTATCTTGCTCCCCGGGACCCAAAATTATTGGAGGATCAGGAGGAGGAGGAATAATGTTTATAAACGGTGCATAGCATAATTCGTAACAAAGGGAACTTGTCCAGTTAGGGGGGACATTTTCAAATGTTCTTTCAAACCTTAAATTCAACGGAGCACTTCCCGTATTTTTTATATAGGCCCAGCTGTACTCGGCATCAGGTTCAGCGCCTGTATAAACTGCAGTGTCCGAACCGAATTTCACATATTGGAAATTCTGTGAATATGCGTCAGTGGCAAAGGCGCATATCATTATAAGGAACAATAAAGATTTCATAATTTTTATTTTAAATTGTTTGGTAATGTTGTTTTTAACGCAATATCTTAAATCTAAATCCTGCATAAATTTCTCTTCCTTTATGGAACCACAAAGAATGAAGTATCAAAATATTTTCCAAATTCCAATAGAATTTAAAACTCTAAATTTCAAGACACTCTGCAAATCACAATTATTTTTCAAATTTCAACAGTCTCAAACTATTCAAAATTACCAATATTGTTACCCCAACATCAGCAAAAATGGCCATTACTAAATTACTTAACCCCGCTATCGCCAGTACAATAAAAAGAACTTTTATGCCTATCGCAAAAAATGTATTAATCTTTATTGTTGAAAGAGTTCTACGGGACAATTTTATTAAAAAAGGAATCAGTGAAAGATTATCATTCATCAGACAAATATCAGCTGTCTCTATTGCCGCATCAGAGCCATTAGCTCCCATTGCAATTCCTACATCGGCAGAAGCTAGTGCGGGAGCATCATTAACTCCATCCCCTATCATTGCAATACTACCATACTTTTCTTTAAGGGAAATAATTTCAGTTAATTTATTTTCAGGTAGTAAACCTGCTCTCACATCGTCAATAGAAAGAATATCAGCAACATACTTTGCAGGAGAACTATGATCCCCTGTAAGCATAATCGTTTTAATATTAAGTTCTTTCACTTCATCAATTACTTTTTGGCTTTCTGGCTTAATTTTATCGCTTAAAGCAATTACGCCTTCGACTCCTTTGTTACCGCTAATTACTATCGTCGTCTTTCCTTGCTTCTGAAACGCTTCAACTTCTTTAACTATTTCTTCTTTTACCTTATGCTCTTCAGTAACAAACTGAAGGCTACCAATGCAATGGTGAGAATCGTAACACACTGTGCAATTACCTTTAACTCCTTTGCCGGGTATAGAAATAAAATCGTCTACTTTATGTATAGGAATATTTTCCTGACGTGCTTCGTTTACAATGCTTTGAGCAATAGGATGCTCTGAGAAAACTTCAAACCCTGAAGCGCATGCTAAAACATCTTCACGGGAGTTATTTCCATAGGGAATAATATCGCTTATCTCAGGCTTGCCGAATGTTAATGTCCTTGTCTTATCAAATGCTATCGCTTTTACTTCACCCATTGCTTCAAGATACTTTCCGCCTTTTATTAAAATACCTTTTTTAGAAGCATTACCAACGGCAGAATATATTGAGACAGGAGTTGAAATTACAAGCGCGCACGGACATGAAATAACCAGTAATGTTAATCCTTTTAAAAACCACGCATCAAAATCACCTCCGAAAAACAACACAGGTACAGCTATTACAAGTACTGTAGAGAAAATAATTAGAGGTACATAATAACTTGAAAATTTTTCTATGAATTTCTGCGTCTCCGCTTTTGTCTTAGTGGCGTTAAAGGTAAGCTCAACTATTTTTGCAAGTGTGGAGTCTTTCGCCTCTTTTAAAACTTTTACTTCCAGATAACCTTGCTTGTTCAGTGTTCCCGCGAAAACTTTGCTGTCCTTATGCTTATCAATCGGAATAGGTTCCCCCGTAATCGTAGCTTCATCAACTGAAGATTCTCCCTCTGTTACGATTCCATCTAAAGGAATCAAGTCTCCTGGCTTTATTACAACTACATCATCAATTTTAATATTATCAATAGGAGTACTTTCTATATTTCCTTTCAGCAATGCAGTTTTAGGAGAGTTATCAAGCAGCGCCTGTATTGCTGATTTGCTTTTAATCACTCCCAATCTTTCAAGATATTCACCAAGCGTAAATAGAACTATGACTATAGTCCCCTCTGGATACTCTCCCAGATAAAATGCCCCTATGACAGCAATTGTCATAAGGGTATTAATGCTCCGAAAGTTTAACTTGAATAGATTGATGATTCCTTTCTTTAATGTATCATGCCCGATGGCAATTGATACTAAAGCAAAAAAAGGAATCGCAAAATATTTATTTATATGAATATCGCTAAGAGATAGTATCTCAAAAATTCCAACTAAAATAATACAAAATATTAAAAATTTTAACTTCTTATCCATTATATTTTATTATTATTATTAATGGTCATGCTCACCTAATTCTTCTTTTTTGAGTTCTGACTTTAAATAAAATGCTCCTGAAGTTACAACCTCATTATCACCTTCAATAGTTTCAATCGGAAATATTTCAATATACTTATCATCTTCAACTCCTGTTCTTACCATAACTTTTTTAAACACTACTCCGCCTTCATGTCCATGTTCACCTTTATGCTCATCTTCTTTGTGTTCTGCATCATTATCGCCTTCTTTATGCCCGGGTTCTTTATGTTCGTCTTCGTGCTTTTCATTTGTCTTAACAAAGATAAACTTCTCTTCTCCTTCTTCTACAAGAGCGGATTTCGGCACGGCTTTAACATTGCTCTCATCAACCAATATCTTTGCCGTTACGAACATATTAGGCAGAAGTTTATTCCCCTTATTTTTTATTAATACGCGAACCTTAACTGTACGGCTAGCATCATCAAAAATAGAATTAATGTTTGAAATATTTCCTTCAAATACTTCATCACCATATGTTGAAGTTTCAATTTTTACTTTTTGACCTTTGGAAATTTTAGCTAAATCCTTTTCAAATATATTCAAATCAACATACACAGTTGAAGTATTTACAATATGAAACATTTCAGTAGAAGGATCAACAAACTGGCCAACAGTAATCATTCGTGATACCACATTCCCTGATATTGGCGAAGTAATGGAATAATATCTCTGAACATTTACCGTTGTATCTTCGCCCACGTTATCAAAACGGTTTTTATTTATCTTATAGCTTGAAAGTCTCTGTTCAAGTGACCGCATATTTGTTAGAGCCCGTTTATAATTTGCTTCAAGCTCAGCAATTGATTTCTTAGATGTGATATCACTGATTCTTTTCTGCCTGTCTAATTCCTGCTTAGCATATTCAACCTCGTTTTTAGAAGTAATGTAATCAGTCTGAATACTTACAAGGTCAATATTTTCAAGAGTAGCTAGTACCTGACCGGAACTAACGTTTGAACCTTCTTTAACATTGACAGATTTGATACGGCCTGAAATAATCCCGCCCACTTTTGATTCCTGTTCCTGATTTATCTTCACTTCACCTGTGACTTTTATGTATCCTGAAATATTAATATCAGATATGGGTGAAACTTCAATACCCATTAATTTTATCTGCTCTCCTGAAAGAGATACTTCAGTTTTATTTTCTTCTTCGTGATGTTCTTCTTTCTTTTCGCTTACGGGTTCCTGTTTCTTACCACAGGATACTAAGATACTAAGTGAAAAAAGTAATGCTATTATTTTTAAGTGTTTCATTTTAAAACTCTCCCTGTAAGCTTTTCTAAATTAATTATTGAAATTTTGAAATTATACCAATTGTTTGTATATGCCCCCTGAACTTCCATAAATGTTTTCAAAGCTTGCAGAAATTCCGAGTAATTTGCCGTCCCTTCTTCATAACTGCGTCTGGTGGCATCGACAATTAATCTGGCTTCATCAAGCACTTGTTTACTTACGAACTCTGATTGCCGTTTTGAATTAAGAAAATCTTCAAAAGCATTTTTCACATTAGCTTGAACTCGCTTAATAGTAAAATATTCTTCTGTCTGCGTGATTTTCTTTTCAACCTTTGCTTCATTTATCTCTCCTGAATTTTCAAGAAAGAACCATACAGGAATACCTACGCCAACTTCAAATCCATAGTAGCCGCTTTCAGTTCCTAATTTTTGATTGTAATATTTCAATGATAGATTAGGAAGCAATAATGATTTCGCAAGAGAAATTTTGTTTTCCGCCTTATCCTGCCTCAATTTGCTTAGCAGTATTTCGGGATTGTTTCTCATAGCGCTGCTTAGCACTTCCTCAAGCTGAACGTTATAGAAATGCGTAGATGTGTCGATAGTAATTTTTAATTCCGATTCGTCGGCATTCAATAATAACCTAAAATCCGTAAATGTCTTTCTTAAGTCATTCTCAATATTCTTTAGCTCATTCTCTGCTCTTGTCTTGTTAACCTTTGCATTCAGCACGTCCAGTGAAGTAACGACACCTGCGTCAAGCTTTCTTTCTGCTACACTTAAGAAATCGTTACTGATACTTACATTATCTTTTGCAAGATCTTTCAATGCGCTATTACGGATTACCGCATAATAGAGCTGCTTAATTTCTGCTGTAACAGAGTTTATCTTGTTTTGAAGCTCTGCCTTTGCAATATCTATCTGTAAAGATTGAACATCTGAACGCATGAAATAAACAGAAGGAAATTCAAGCTCTTGGGAAATGCCCATCTTCCTGCTTTCAAAATTTTCCAGCCCGCCCTTTACCCCTTCATATTCTAAAAATAACTGGGGCTTTGGAATGTTCACCGCTTTTTTTAAGGCTGCTTCTTCTCTTTCGACAGCCAGCCGAAATGACTGTATTTCACTGTTACCTTTTATTCCTTTCTCAATAAGACTCTCAAGATTATTGCTCTGAGAAAATGTAATCGAAGGAATTATCATAAAAAGAAGAAAAATTGTTGCTTTAATATGGGTGCTCATTTTAAAATTACTTTTCTTGTTAAATATAGAATACAATAATGGAAGAACTATAAGTGTAAGAAGCGTAGATGAAATTAATCCTCCTATAACAACTGTAGCCAGCGGCTTCTGAACTTCGGCACCTGCACCTGATGAAATCGCCATTGGAATAAATCCAAGGGATGCAACCATAGCAGTCATTAATATTGGCCGTAACCTTGCAGATGTACCTAAAATAATCCGTTCATGAACATCCTTCACACCTTCCTTTTCCAACTTATTAAAATATGCAATCATGACAATTCCGTTTAATACAGCAACTCCAAAGAGAGCAATGAAGCCGACTCCGGCAGAAATGCTGAACGGGATGTCCCGTAAGACTAATGCAAAAATTCCTCCTACAATAGCAAATGGTATACCACTGAATACAAGCAAACCTTGCTTGACCGAATTAAAAGTTACAAAGAGCAAAGCAAAAATAAAGAACAATGAAACCGGAACCGCTATGTAAAGTCTTTCCTTAGCGCTTTCCAGATTCTTAAATTGCCCACCGTATTCAAGTGAATATCCCGGAGGCATTTTCAGATTTTCTTTTATTTTGAGTTGCAATTCTTTCACAAAGCTTTCAATATCCCTTCCGCGTACATTGCATTGAGCAATGATTCTTCGTTTTCCGTTGTCTCTGGTAATCTCAGCTGGCCCTTCTTCAATATTAATATCTGCAAGCTCACTCATAGGTATTTTTGACCCATTAGATGAATTCACCAGTATATTTTTTATATCCTGAACGTCTTTCCTGTCAGTCTGTTTATATTTTATGACAAGATCAAATTTCTTATCACCTTCAAATACTGCTCCGGCTGTTTTTCCGGCAAGCCCCGTTTCAATAATTTCATTTACATCGCTGATATTTATTCCGTATCGAGCAATTTTATCTCTTCTAATTTTTATTTGCAACTGTGGCAAACCTTCTAACTGCTGGACTGATACGTCTTCCGCTCCCTGAACTTCGGATATGATCTTCGCAGCATCATTTCCCACTTTAGATAATTCCGAAAGATCTTCACCAAATATTTTTACTGCTATATCTCCTTTTGCTCCTGACATTAATTCATTGAAGCGCAGTTCAATCGGCTGTGTGAATGATAAGCCGATACCCGGGACAATCGACAACTCTTTCTGCATTTTTTCTACAAGCTCTTCTTTTGTATCTGCGCTTGTCCATTCATCTTTCGGCTTTAGCATAACAATTACATCGCTGAACTCTACGCCCATAGGATCAGTTGCAATTTCAGCTGCGCCAGTTTTAGTAACAACAGTTTTAACTTCAGGGAATTTTTTTATTAATATTTGCTCGCATATTGTTCCGATTCTTTTCGATTCCGTTAATGATATACCTGGAACTCTTGCAATCTGATATGCTATGTCGCCTTCATCTAATTTAGGAATAAACTCACCACCTAACCTTAGGAACAGTATGATACTAAAAACCAAAGCTATAACAGCCGTGGCAATTACTAAAACCTTTCTTTTTAAAGCAAATTT
>CALJIG010000004.1 GCA_937974175.1 uncultured Ignavibacteria bacterium | reverse complement strand
GAAAACGAAAATAAATATTCCATTGCTTAAATTCTTAAATCGAAAAAGGTGTTAATTTTAAATGCGAAATGTGGAATTGAGAACCGATATGTCCTTGGGGGGACTGTGATTTATATTTTGATTTGAACTTGTGAAAGAAATTTCTGAAATGGGGCTTACTTCAATTGGTAAAGTAATTATGCATACTATTTCAGAATTAAATTCATGCTGTATGGATTGGAAATTAGAAGTGTTACTTATTTCTTTACGAACTTCTTTACAGCAGTCCGTTTTTGATATTACATTCTGAACTTGTTTTTGATTTACCTCTTCACAATAACAGCCTTTCTTCATATTCATGCTGCATATAGACTGAGAATATGCAAAATTTACATTAGCAATGAGAATCAATGAAGCAAAAATTATCGTGATATATTTTCTATATAGGTATTTCAATTTCATATTGTATATAACAAAAATAAATACTAATTAGTTGAATGTCAATGAGGCACATCATATTGTGCATTATATACGGTCAAATTCACTAAAAGTTTAGGTATTATTATTTTATCAACATCATTATCTTGGTAAAAAAAATTTCAGTTATAAATATCTCATAATCTTTTCTTTTATTTGCAATTTAAATTTCGTTTATAATTCCGTTAGCAATCCGTTAGCACATTTACAATTTTTGTTAATAAAATCTTTTTTTTGGGTGAGTAAAAAATTGAAAAATAGATTGTATTAGCAATTTCTAATTGTCCGAGAACTCTTTCACAGTGAAAACACGGGTTCGAATCCCGTTGGGACCGCAGATAAAAAGCCTTGTAAATAGATTTTTGCAGGGCTTTTTTATTACACACACATTTCTTCACGAGTATATTTGCTCACTTTTACAGATATGTATCTGTTTCTTTCTGTTAAACATTCACTATAAATATATCCAACTTTCATTCTGAATTTTCAACCTCAATAAATCTGCTAAATTTCCTTTCAAGATTTCCGAACTCTGCTCAAAGAAATATTGTCCCGTTTGTATAATAAATACTCCGAATGATATCATTTCTTAAATGTTTTCCTGCTCCTGTAAGTTTCCCTCAAAAGCCGGATATTCCCTTTTTGCAACTAGATTGATTTTTGCAAGTGAACTTCATTTAAAAGATATGTGACTTTGGAGAAATGCCTTAGCTTTATTAGTCACTTACATGAAGTTTATAAGAATTTTTGCTATTTGCGTTATTAATATATAACGTGTTTGCAAATCTTGTAAATAGTTTGTTTATCAATACAATATTTACAGTTTCCCACAAATTCCAGCGTGTTTTCGACCAAATTTCTTTTTGCATTTATGATTAAACGTCATTACTTTGTGGAAGTTTTTAAATAAAATAACCCCTAATGGCAAAAACACTCACACTTGTATTTGCATTCCTGCTGAGTTTAATGAGTGCAAATATTTTATCAACAAGCGCTTCAGCGCAGGACTTTTCAACAAAGACAGATTTCACTACAGGCAATACGCCTTATTCGGTTACGTTCAGCGATTTCAATCTCGACGGCAAACCGGATATGGTTACTGCTAATTATACTGCTAACACATTTTCGGTTTTGATGAATACAACAACTCCCGGCGCTTCTACACCAACATTTTCTACAGCCACAGATTTTACAACGGGAACAGGACCTTACGCAGTTGCACTGGGCGACCTTAACGGAGACGGAAAATCTGATGTAGCAGTAGCAAATTATGATGCTGCATCGGTATCAGTATTTTTTAATACAACAACTCCCGGCGCATCAACACCAACATTTTCCGCAAAGACAGATTTTACAACAGGTACAAATCCTGCATCAGTTTCATTCAGTGATTTTAACGGTGACGGTAAATCTGATATTGTTGTGGCAAACTACGGGAGTAACTCTATCTCTGTTTTATTTAACACAACAACATCAGGCAGCGCAACACCAACATTCTCTGCTAAGACAGATTTTACAACCGGAACAGGACCATACTCAGTAGCAACGGGCGATTTTAACGGAGACGGAAAAAAGGATATAGCTACGGCTAACTATGATGCGACATCAGTCTCAGTTTTTTTAAATACAACAACACCCGGCGCAGCAACTCCAACATTTTCAGCGAAGACGGATTTTACTACAGGTACTAATCCTTCCTCAGTTGCAATCCGAGATTTAAACGGAGACGGGAAAAATGATTTGGCTGTTGCAAATTACGGTTCAAATTCTGTTTCAATTTTATTGAATACTACAGTTACTAACGCATCAACGCCGACATTCTCAGCTAAGACAGACTTTGCAACGGAGAGCGGACCATATGCAGTTACGCTCGGCGATATTAACAACGACGGAAGACCTGATGTGGCAGCTACAAATTACACAACAAATAAGGTATCGCAATATTTTAATATTACTACACCCGGGGCATCAACTCCTTCTTTTGGAGCAGTGTCGAACTACACTGTAGGGACTGCACCAAGCTCAGTTACAATCTGTGATTTGAACGGAGACGGCAAACCTGATATGGCAATTGGAAATGAGACTACTAACAATGTTTCAGTTTTTATGAACGTAATGGCGCTGGGAGTTACACCTGTATCGTTTTCTGCTAAGACGGATTTAACAAGTTCAGGAAATACATCAGTAAAACTCGCAGACTTTAACGGAGATGGGAAACCGGATGTGGTTGGGAATAGCCCCGGTTCTAGAAATGCTATAGTTCGTTTTAATACCACAACACCCGGCGCATCTACCCCAACATTCTCTGCCACAACTACTTTTGCATCAGGACTCGTTCCTAATGTGATTTCAATTGGAGATTTTAACGGCGACGGCAAACCGGATTTTGGAAT
This sequence comes from uncultured Ignavibacteria bacterium, assembly GCA_937974175.1. GTDB lineage: Bacteria > Bacteroidota > Ignavibacteria > Tepidaquicellales > Tepidaquicellaceae > JAFDZO01. The sequence continues at coordinate 1,243 of CALJIG010000004.1, read as the reverse complement.
TTCTAATGGAAATTCTCTAAACTACATATCTGTTTTTTTAAATTCTACAACTCCGGGAGCATCCACTCCTACCTTCTCCAATGGATTGGCGCCTGGAAATTTTTTTGCTACCGGAACCAATCCAATTTCGTGTACATCTGCAGACATCAATGGTGATGGAAAACCTGATTTAATATCTCAAAATAGTAGCGGTGGTTCAATATCAGTTTTATTGAATGCAACACCTCCCGGTAATGCGACACCGGTTTTCTCAAGCAGTGTGAATTTTACAACAACGCCTACAACTACTCTATTTCTATTTGCCGGTGACTTAAACGGAGACGGCAAACCGGATATTGCAGTAACGAATGGAACTTCGAACACTGTTTCAGTTTTATTGAACACTACGACTACGGGCAGCGCAACACCTACTTTTTCTGCAAAGACAGATTTCGCAGTAGGAAGTAACGCAAGAAATGTTGCAATTGCTGATTTAAACGGTGACGGAAACCCTGATTTAGCTGTTACAAACAACTCCGGAAATTCAGTATCGGTTTTATTGAATACTACATCACCGGGAGCAAGCACACCTACATTTTCCGCAAGTACAGATTTCACAACGGGAACTGCCCCATATCCTGTATCAATCGCTGACTTAAACGGCGATGGAAAACCTGATTTAGTTGTAGGAAATAATACGGCATCTTCAATTTCCGTTTTATTAAACACAACAACTACAGGCGCCTCTACTCCAACTTTTGCTGCAAAGACAGATTTCACAGTTGGATCGCAGCCAAGGGAAGTTGTAATCGGTGACTTAAATGGTGACGGAAAACCTGATTTAGCAGTAGTAAATTTTAGCTCAGGTACTGTTTCAATTTTATTAAACAATGCTTTATTTCCATTACCTGTCGAACTTGCATCATTTACATCAAGCGTAAACAGTAATAATGTCACACTTAACTGGAGCACTACACAGGAGCAGAACAACAAAGGATTTGAGATAGAAAGAAATTCATTCGGCGAAGGATGGAAAAAAGTTGGATACGTTGAAGGACATGGCACAATAAATACTCAACAAAATTATACATTCAAAGATATGGCATTACAAACGGGAAGGTATAGCTATCGTTTAAAGCAGATAGACTATAACGGTAATTTTGAGTACTTCGAGTTATCAGGTGAAGTTGCCATAGGGGTTCCTTCAAAATACTTGCTTGCTCAGAATTACCCGAACCCGTTTAATCCTGTTTCAATTATCAAT
>CALJIG010000003.1 GCA_937974175.1 uncultured Ignavibacteria bacterium | reverse complement strand
GATAGTTCTTGTAGTTTTGTTCATAGCGCCTAACGTCACAAGAACGGGGTTTAAAGAATTCTTTCTCGGGGAATACAAAAATAAGGGCTATGAAAAAATTGGCGAGTGGGTAAACCAAAAATTCCCTGCCGGCACCGTAATAGGATGTGTACAAACAGGAGCTATTGGATATTTTTCCGGTGATAAGACCGTCATAAATCTTGACGGCGTTGTTAACAAAGATGCTTATGACGCAATTCAGAAAAAGGAGCTGATGTCATACATTAGAAGCAAAAAGATTGAATATTTTATCGACTGGGACATCAACTATGAATTCGTCGCACGTAATTCAGAAGGATTCAAGGAATCAGACCTTATATTTGTCGAACCAGCAGGCGGTTTAAAAACATGGGGATATAACTGGTATGTCTATAAAGTTAAATATTAAGAACTAATTAGATTTTTTCTGTCTGCATTTAGAATTATCTTTATTTATTAAACTTACAATGCTCGAACAAATTACAGATAAAAGATACAAAGAAGCTTCCGCCATTACGGAAGAGTTAAACGATTTTTCTGCTGAGACGATAATCACAAGCAGACTGCCGGATTTTACAAAATCGTTTATTTTAAACGATAGCAGTTTACCGAAAACAAAAAGCGAACTGCTTAAAATCATCGATAAATCTGTAAAGTTAAACCTGAATTATTGCATCAGGCCAAAATGGACATTGCTCAGCTACATTTACGCAAATCAGGATTCAAAAAGCAAACAGGAAATACTAAGGAAAGTCGAGATTTTCACTTACTACAGCTTTTACACCGAGCCCGTAAAAGATCTGTGCAAAGATGATTCTTATGTTTCAATCCCGCGTACTATTGTTGAAGACCTTATTGACGAAATAAATTTGAGCATTCACGAAAAACTTACTACAGAAACCACAGGACTCAAAATTAAAAATTTTTTCCTTCAGCTTTATAAGTTTAAATACGGTGACAATACTGAAATAAGCCTTGATATGTCAGTTCCCTATTCTTTCATCAGGATATTCCTCGAAGATAAAGGATACAAAGACCTTATCAAGATGTTTATTGAAGCGGGAATTAAAGATGATGACTGCGAACTTGAACTTAAAACAGCAATTAAGATAATCACAGGCAAGGCTAAAAAAATAATGCTCCGTTCCGAAGAATCATACTCCCCGCAGAATGAGAACAAAGAAGAGGAAACGGTTATTGCTGCAGATCACAAGGATACCATAATTGAGGAGACAACAGTATCAAAGCCAAACGAGAAAAATAATTTTGAAGGAACAGCAACAACCGCAGAAATAAAAGAAGAACACAGTATTGCTGACGAATTTGAAGAGAAAGAAATAGATAACGCAGACCATATAAAATTTCATTTCAAGGAAGATGAACTGAAAAACATTGCAAAGAAAGTGTTTAAGGGCAGCAGATACATAATGCAGGATTCATTTCTTGAAATTGAACAGTTGAAAAACTGGCGTGAAGCAACAGAATATCTAAAAGCAGTTTTTCTTGAGAACAAAGTTAATATAGGTGATAAAACGGTTATACTTTTCGTGGATGTGTTAAACGATTATTTTGAAAAGAGATAATACATGTTCATAGACTATACAAAGATATTCATTAAATCGGGCGACGGCGGAAACGGCTGTATAAGTTTCAGAAGAGAGAAGTACGTTCCCAAAGGCGGTCCTAACGGCGGCGACGGCGGCAAGGGAGGCGATATTGTCTTCAAAGCATCGGCACAGCTTAACACCCTCGTTGATTTCACTTATAAAAGGCACCACAAAGCAGGCAGAGGAGCACATGGTCTCGGCGGAGATAAGAACGGAAAGAACGGAAAAGATGAAGTAATTCTCGTTCCCTGCGGCAGTGTCATAAAAAACTTTGAGACAGGAGAAATAGTTGATGAGTTGCTATACGACGGTGAAGAGAAAATAATATTAAAAGGCGGAAGAGGAGGAAAAGGCAACACTCATTTCAAGACATCTACTAACAGAACTCCGCGCTATGCCGAAAAAGGAAAGCCCGGCGAAGAGATGACAATTGTAATAGAGCTGAAACTCATCGCAGATATCGGGCTCGTTGGATTTCCCAATGCAGGCAAGTCAACTCTTATTTCAAAAATATCAGCGGCAAAACCAAAGATTGCCGACT
>CALJIG010000002.1 GCA_937974175.1 uncultured Ignavibacteria bacterium | reverse complement strand
ATCTTTCGGATAAGAAAATGAAAGCTCCTGACTGAAAGCAGCAGCAGCAGAAAGTACAAACAGAAATACAAAAAATAATTTTTTCATATTTTTTTTAATTATTTATAAGTTATGACTATAGATGTATTTTTTTTATCGTCGTTTACACCTAACATCAATCCTACTTCTTTTGCGCCTTTTTTCCAGCCGACAATTCCGCCTTTATCGCTCATTAAAACTTCTCCGCCTTCACCTACTTCATAACCGTTCTTTTTCATTTCTGCTTTATAATATTCAAGAATATCTTTTACGCTTTGTGTCGATTCAAATGTTACAACTGTTCCTTCAGAACTGTTCAGCGAACCAAGACATTTACTGTCTTTAGGTTGAGGAACATCTGTCGGATAATTGCTTGGTATTCCTGAAGTCAGCCCTAAATCGTTTGAGCCCGAATTACCGTTATCTTTCGGAGCTTCACCCGATGATTTGTTATCACTAGAATTTGATTGCTCTTTTCCTGTCTCAGTCTTTTTATCATTATTTGCATCATCGCCTGTCTTTACATCAACTTTGCAGCCCACTGCTGTGATGAGAGAAAAAGCGAAAAGAGTTAAAATTAATTTTTTCATTGTTATGGTTTAATTAATAAATTCTGAATTCTAATTGGAACATCTGACTGCTTCAAACTTACCTGCGATCCAGCTTTTTGAATCGTCTTTGAAACAAATAGCAATCTTACCTTTTACAACGTCATCAGTCATTTCTTCTATGAATAAAGCGCAATTCCAAGGCACAGAGATTTTTTTCATGTTATCTTTTTCAGTGAAGTGATAGTCTGCAACATAGCCGTCCATGTTTGCATCAAAAGATGTTTTAACAAATTCACCTTTCGGAATTTCTCCTGACTTTCTCAGTAGTTGAACAGCATTATCGTTTTCAACATATCCGCATGGCTGATTCGGCTTTTTATCTCCGAAATTAAATACATTATCCCCGCTGCCTCTCCATTTTTCAAAATTCACATAATCAATTTTCAATTCCTTGCCTTTCAGAAACCCTTTGAGCGGCATATCGGGAATATCAGCTACGCTGAGCTTTTCCTTCCATTGAAAATCTTTGCTGGAATTCGTTACCGGCGGCTTAACATCATCGGCTTTTTTACAGGATTGAAATAAAACCATACCTGAAAAAGAACAGACTAATATTAATAGCGAGAAGTATTTTTTAATATTAGAAATCAATTTTAATCGTGGTCAAATTAAAAAAAATATTACTTTACAAATTTTTTAAATCTGTCGTTGATTCTTCCCCAATGCAAGCCATTGATAAAATTATCAATGTATTTTGCTCGGCCCGGACCATCTTTATGATAGTAAGCGTGTTCAAATACGTCGCAGGCTACAAGCGGAATACCGCCCCAGATTGCTCCGTAATGATGTTCATCAGTAGTGATATTTAATAATCTTCCGCTGTATAATTGATCTGCAACTAATACTCCCCAGCCTGAAAGTTTGGCTGACATACAAGCTGCTTTGAAATCTGCCTTCCAGTTATCAAAGCTTCCGAAACTTTCTTCGATAGCTTTTTTAATTTCCGGTGCGCTGTCTATATTTCCATCGCCGCCAAGATTATCCCAATAGATATCATGCATCAGAGTACCTGCGTGGTTCCAGGTAAATCTTCTTTTCATTTCACCGAACTGGCTGAAGTTACCGTTTGCTGCTGCTTTATCAGCAGTCTCTAAACCTTTTTCGATGTTGTTTAATGCTGTTACATAACCTTTGTGGTGGGTGTTATAGTGCCAGTCAGTTGTTTCAGGCGACATAACATCCTTCAATAAGGTTTTTGCTTCTTCATCTGAGTAAGGTCTTTTATTGAATTTCCATTCGTATGACATTTTATTCTCCTTTTAATAGAATTAATGAATATATTTAATTAAAAATTGTTTTTAAACTTAAAAAAATCCTTTGCGTGATACGCCCAGGCCCAAGCGCACCGCAAAGTAAGTCAAACTTTTTACAGCTCCATTAAAGATTTATCTTTAAGGGCATTATTTATGGAGTCATCCATAATTCTCTGAGCCAGTGGAGTTGTTTCCTGATCAAGCTTATCCTGTAACTGCTTTATCATTTCAGTGTTCTTTGCATCGATGGCAGCCTTCAATTCATTTAGCATTGAAGCTATCATTTCTTTTTCATTTTTTGTAATAGATTCTTTTCTGGTCTCTAAAACTTTCTCTACCGCATGTATAAGTCTTTCAGCATCAGTCTTTGTTTCAATAAAAGTTCTTTCCTTCATGTCTGAGCGGGCATTTTTCAATCCTTCTACAATCATTTCTTCAACTTCGTTATCCGTTAATCCGTAGGATGGCTTTACTTCTATCTCCTGCTCTTTCTGAGTTTTTAAATCTTTTGCTCTTACTCTTAAAATTCCGTCAGTATCAATTATAAAGCTGACCTCTATCTTAGGCATTCCTGCAGGCTGAGGTACTATTCCTTTTAAAATAAACTGCGCAAGCGAGCGGTTATCTTTTACAAATTCCCTTTCACCCTGATAAACATTTACAACAACTCCGGTCTGGTTATCCATAAAAGTTGTGTACGTTTCTTTTTGCTGAGTAGGAATAGTTGTGTTACGGGGAATAAGAACGCTCATAACTCCGCCTATAGTTTCTATTCCTAACGACAACGGGTTTACATCAAGAAGTAAAATATCTTTTCTATTCCCTGCAAGAATATCCGCCTGAACTGCTGCGCCCAGCGCAACAACATCATCAGGGTCAATATTATTGAATGGCTGCTTGCCGAAGATTTCTTCAACTGTTTTTATAACAAGCGGTACTCTTGTTGAACCGCCGACCATTACAACTGTATCAATATTTTTTAAATCAACTTTAGAATCTTTTATAGCTGCCTTACAGGCAATTTCAGTTTTATCTACAATCGGTTTTATAAGTGATTCAAAAACTTCAAGTGTTACTTTTTTATTTAACTTGGATTTCGAATCAGGTAGCTCTGCATTTATTTCAAGTTCATTTACATCGGTTAATTTCCTTTTTGTATCTTCTGCAATTTCTCTGAGCTTGCTTAAATCTGTCTTTGATAATTTTAAATCAATGTCTTTTATAAAATAATCAATAAGAGCTTTATCAAAATCATCGCCGCCTAAATATGTATCACCATGCGTGGCAAGGACTTCAAATATTCCGTCTTTCAATTTTAAAATCGAAATATCAAACGTTCCGCCGCCTAAATCATAAACTGCAATTATTTTTTCAGCCGAGCCACTTACATTTTTATCTAATCCATATGCTAATGCTGCTGCAGTGGGTTCGTTAATTATACGAAGTACATCAAGTCCTGCAATTTTACCTGCATCTTTTGTTGCCTGTCTCTGCGCATCATTGAAGTATGCAGGAACGGTTATTACACATTTTTTAATGTCATGTCCGAAATATTTTTCGGCGCGCTCTTTTAATTCCGCTAAAATGAATGATGATAATTCTATAGGGCTATAATCTTTTTCTGCTAATGTTAATCGTACCAATCCTTCTTTTGCCTTTTCACTGATATTGTATGAAACTAAATGCGAATCTCCCTGAATATCTTCGTAGGATTTTCCCATTAATCTTTTTACAGAGTAAATCGTTTTATCGGTATCAGTGATTAAATGCTTCTTTGCTTCAGTTCCGATTAGAATATTTTTTTCGTAATCGATATAAATTACAGATGGGACGAGTTTATCCTCGCCATCGTTAGTAATAATCTTCGGAGTGCCGTCTTTAACGTATGCAATAAGTGAGTTAGTCGTGCCCAGGTCAATCCCTACGATAACATCATTCTTTTTCTTGAGCTCTTTTGGTATTTCTATCTGCAGCAAAACTTTTTAGTATTTGATTGTTAATGTTTAATCTTTTCTCCGCCAAAAACTTCAGCATCGATTGTATGTATTAAAGTATTAATATAATTTCTTTTATGTAGAAGAGTTTTCATTTTCATTAACGTTTCAATCGTGTCTTCATTTTTCTCAACAGCTTCATCATATTTTTTGAACATCTCATTTATATCATTCAGAATATTATTCACGTCTTCATTCAAATCTTCTTTTATCTCCGCAAGCTCGTTTACAATTGCCTCTTTCTCTTTTTCCTCTGCATCGTGATAGCTTTCAATAGTTTCCTGTATTTCCATAACTTTCATAAGTAAATCCGGTGCAACGGAATTATCCTTTTCCGCTAATAACTGCGGAGCATCGAGTGCAAGAATATAATTAATTCTTGCCAATGGATCCTTTAATGTTTTGTATCCCTGATTTATCTGAGAAGAGGTTTCGAGCGCATCTAAATATTTATCTTCGCCCTGATTAAGAAAAAAATCCGGATGATTTTTTTTACTTAAATCGTGATAAATTTTTTCAAGCCCTGTCGTATCTATCGATAATTTTTTTGGTATTCCTAAAACCTGAAAATAATTAATCATTTTAATAAAGTAGAGACACAATACATTGTGTCTCTCAAAAATTATTGTAAGACGCAAAGTATTGCGTCTCTACAAATCCTGTTTCCACAGGGCAAAATCGTTATAAAATATAAAACCTGATAATCCGCTGCCGCGGTCTCATCAGGTTCTAAAAATATTTCAAAAATCAGAATATAAAATTATACACCGAAAGAGCTGCCGCATCCGCAGGTTCTTTTTGCATTAGGATTATTGAATACAAACCCTCTGCCATTCAAACCGTCTGTGAAATCCAGTTCTGTTCCGGAAAGATATAAATTACTCTTCATGTCTATGTAAACTTTTACTCCGTCTTTCTCGATTATATTATCGCCGGGGCGCTCTTCTCCGTCAAATCCCAAAGTATATGTAAGTCCTGAACAGCCGCCGCCTTTTATACCGACCCTTAAGCCATATTCACCCGGGATGCTGTTTTCTTCCATTATCTTTTTTACTTCAGCTATCGCTTTATCTGTAATATTAATCTCTTCGCTGACCCCTGGAATAAACTCGGGTTTTACTTCTATCGTTTCTGCCATTGTTAAAAATTATTTAGTTTTAATTTTTTGTACTAATTTAATAAATAGAATTAAGCTGTAACCGCTTCTTTTTCAGCAGGTACATCTTTTTTCTTTTTATAATCTTCAATTGCCATTTTAATAGCATCTTCTGCCAATACTGAACAGTGTATTTTTACCGGCGGTAAGTTTAACTCGGCAACAATCTCAGTATTCTTGATATTGTAAGCTTCGTCAAGTGTCTTACCTTTAAGCCATTCCGTTGCAAGCGATGATGATGCAATTGCGCTTCCGCATCCGTATGTCTTGAATTTCGCGTCTTCAACAATTCCCTGCTCGTTAACTTTGATTTGTAGTTTCATAACGTCTCCGCACTCAGGAGCACCGACTAAACCGGTACCGACTGAAGGATCGTTCTTATCAAAGCTTCCGACGTTTCTTGGATTGCTGTAATGGTCAACTACTTTATCTGAATAAGCCATTTTTTTAAATCTCCTAATTTAGTATTACTATTATTTTAAATTTTATTTTTTTATTGAAAATTAATGTGCTGCCCACTGTACAGATTTCAAATCAATACCTTCATTAAACATTTCCCATAATGGTGAAAGTTCGCGTAAGTGATTAACCGAATCGATTGTCTGCTCAATTGCAAAATCAACTTCTTCTTCAGTGGTAAATCTTCCGAGTCCGTATCTGATCGATGAGTGAGCAAGCTCGTCACCTCTTCCTAATGCCTTTAATACATACGATGGTTCAAGAGTTGCCGATGTGCATGCGCTTCCCGATGATACCGCTAAATCCTTAATACCCATCATTAAGCCTTCACCTTCAACATATTCAAAGCTTACGTTTACGTTGTGCGGAAGTCTTTCTGTCGGGTGTCCGTTAAGGTAGCTGTATTTTACTCTCGATAAAAATGTGTTAATCATTTTGTCTCTCAAGTAAATTAAGCGTTTTGATTCTGATTCCATTTCTTCTTTGCAAATCTCGCAAGCTTTTCCGAATCCAACAATACCGGGAACGTTCAATGTACCGCTTCTCATTCCTCTTTCATGTCCGCCGCCGTGCATTTGCTCGGAGAGTTTTACTCTCGGGCTTTTCTTTCTTACATATAATGCGCCGACACCTTTAGGTCCGTACATTTTATGAGCAGTGAAGCTCATTAAATCTATATTCATTGCGTTTACATCAACAGGAATTTTTCCTACACCCTGAGTTGCATCAGTGTGGAAAATAACACCTTTCTCTCTGCAAATCTTTCCGATTTCAGCAACGGGCTGAATCGTTCCGATCTCATTATTAGCCATCATTATAGAAACTAATATCGTTGTGTCTTTAATTGCATTTCTTAAAGCTTCAAGATCAACCATTCCGAATTCATCAACGCTTAAGTATGTGACTTCTTTTCCGTGTCTCTCAAGATATTTGCATGTATCGATAATTGCTTTGTGTTCTGTAGGAAGAGTAATTATATGATTTCCTTTTGATGCATACATTTCAGCAATACCCATAAGTGCAAGGTTGTCTGATTCAGTCGCGCCGCTTGTGAAAACTATTTCCTTTGTTGTGCAGCCGATCAAATCAGCAATTTGTTGTCTTGCTTTTTCAACAGCTTCTTCAGCTTCCCATCCGTATTGATGGCTTCTGCTTGCTGCATTACCATATACTTTTGTGAAGTAAGGCATCATCGCTTCTAAAACTCGGGGATCCATCGGAGTAGTAGCATTGTGGTCCATGTAAATCGGGAAATTCATTTAAATTTTCTCCTGTTGTTTTTTATTTTTTAAAATCTTATTAGTAATTTTTATACGAAATCTAAAATTGTTTTTCTTTTAAAAAGCTCTTCAATCTCTCTTTGCATTTGAGATACAGGTTCTTTTATTGAGCAGTTGTCATTCAGAGTACATTTACCGCCTGTGTTATGATTGCACTGGCATTCTGTAAGTCCGATGTCACCATCGATTGCATTCATTAAGAAGTGAATATCAATATCTTCAGGTTTTTTATTCAGTTGATAGCCGCCTTTTGTTCCCTGAATTGATGTGAGCACGTTATCGCGTTTCAGCTTCTGAAGAATTTTTGAAAGCAGTTCATAAGGAATTTTATATCGCTCGGAAATTTCTTTAGCAGTTACAATTCCGTTATCTGCTGCAGCAAAGTGCTTCAGAGCCATCAAGGCATATTCCATCTTTTTCGAGAGTTTTATCACTTATTCTTAGTCGTTTGTTATGTTGGACTAAATTAGTCTTATTTGATGAGAAAAAAAAGGGAGAAAAATGTTCTTAAATCCCAACAAGTTTAAGTAAGTAGTAGTACTTAGTGGACTGTGTCAGACTATGACTAAATTTGTCTTAAAAGACATACTGTAGTTTTATATTTGATGAAAACTAATCATTTTTTAAATCGCAAATTGGCATACGAATTGTAAAATGTATTTTTGAACTTCGAATTAAATTTAAAAAAATAGAATCAAATGAAACATCATTTAAGTCCTTTTGTACAGAGTAAAGATTCTTTATGGCACTGGAAAAAAGAATGCACAGATTTCCCTACACAAAAAAATGCCAAGGTACTTGTTACTATTCACTTCCCGAATGAAATCGAGCTCTGCCCTAAATGCAATGAGTTATACCATGCAGAAGCTGCAAGTAAACGTATGACAATGGTTGTGAATGATCATGGATTGTTCAAGTATTAATCCCATATAAGCCAATCCAATGTTAAAAAATTAAAGTAAATAAAAAAACTCTTGTACCTCAAAATTACAGATACAAGAGCTTATGAAACCCCACTTTTACTTATTTCTTTATTAAATAATTTCAGTCAACTTTCACAATTACATTTGTAGAAGGCTCGCCGAAATAAACTCCACTTTTTACCATCTGGCACTGAAAATTATAATTGCCATCGTTTTCAGGTGCGGTAACTTTGAAATTAAATGTCACTTCTGAGTTAGCATAAACATCACTTGAAAGCTCTACGTTTGCTACTTCCCACGGAGCAACAACTGTATTATCTCCGCCTTTAGTTGCAACTTTTAATTTGAACTCACCTGTTTTCCAAGTTGTCGTTCCGTTATTCTTCATTATTACTATTACATCGTAAGTCTGTTTTGTATCCATTTCACCCGGTACATTCTGATGTATAAAACCTGCATTGTTTTCTATCATGTCAGAATCTGTCTTTACAGGAGTATTGCCTGTTACATTAACAGGAACATTTGCTGAAGGCTCGCCGAAGAATGCATTTCCTTCTGCCATCTGCCACTGAATATTGTAATCACCTTCAACCATAGGAGCAGTTAAGGAGAAATTAAATACAACATCTTCACCCGGATTAACATTTGAGTTTATATCAACATTGCTTACTGCCCATGTTTTCTCTAATGATTCAGTTACATTCATAAGCTTTAAAGAATAACTTCCTTTCTGCCATACTTTACTTCCTGAGTTCTTCATTGTTACTGAAACTCCGTAAACTTTTCCCGGTACCATTTGCCCCGGTGTTGACTGGGATAAATATCTTGCATTATTATCAACGGGTCTGCTGTAAACCTGAGGCGTAATGTTTCCGTTAGCTTTTTCCTGAGCCTGGATATCAAACGTTACCGATAAAAAAGTTGTTACGAACATTAACATCAATACTGCTATTGATTTAACTATTCTGATTGTTTTCATTTTGTCTTTAATTAATACTGCATTTATAAAAAATTGTACGGATAACTAATACTCAGTTTCTACGTGTTTCCCTTTGTTTTTTATTTTGATTATTCCAACAAATTCTAAGCCGAGCATTATATAGTATAACGGATCTATCTCATACCATTTAACTCCAAAGTTTGCGCTGGATGGAAATTTATGGTGATTGTTGTGATAATCTTCACCGAGCATTAAAAAATCCACATATAAAAAATTTTTAGATGTATTCTTCACTTCAAAATTTCTGTGCCCGTATTTATGCGCGCACCAGTTAACAATAGCGCCGTGAACCGGTCCCATAAAAACATGAATGGGTATCAGAAAATACAGCCACCAATATGGAGCAAACATTACATAGACACTTGTGTACAAACAGAAGAACATTAACCTGTTTGTTAACGTTTGCCCCCATATATCAAGCGAATGCCATTGCGGAAGATTTTTTGTAAACCGCTCTTCAACATCGAATTTATAATCCATGATATCTGCATAAACCAGTTTTGTCTGCCACATCATTTTAAAAAAATTAGGACTGTTCTTAGGGGAATGTGGATCTTTAGGCGTATCAGCATAAGCATGATGCATTCTGTGCATTACTGCGTATGCGCGCGGACTCAGATATGAAGAACCCTGAGTAATGTAAGCGAAAATGTAAAAAAATCTTTCCCAGAATCTGTTCATTGTAAATGCTCCGTGAGAAGCATATCTATGCTGTAGAAAAGATTGCGAGAATAATGAGAGGTACCAATGCGATATAAAAAATATAATGATTATTGTCATATTCAAATATAACCACCGGCTTATGTGTAATCAATTGTGCAAAGGATTGAAAATGGGACTAATCCATATGGACTATAAAATATTTATTCCGTAGAATGATAATACTCGAACTAGGTATCATCAAACGAATAGTTCTTTTCTATATGACTTTAATATACTGTTCCGTTAATTTAATTTTAAATAATTGAAATTCGATTCACCAAAAAACTAACACCATTAAATGGGATTTTTTAAAAATCTTTTTGGCTTGGGCGCTAAAACAGATTACAAAAAGCTTGTCAAAAACGGAGCGACTATAGTCGATGTCAGAATAGATACAGAATATCATTCAGGTCATATAAAAAACTCAATAAATATACCTCTGCATGCATTACCCGCCAGCTTAGAAAAAATAGACAGAGATAAACCGGTTATCGCTTGTTGCGCATCCGGTATAAGGAGCGGTTCAGCGGTTAGAATTTTAAAAAAGAATGGCTTCACGAACGTTTACAATGGCGGCGGCTGGTCTAGTCTTTTGTTTAAAATCAGAGGTTAAAATTTTAATAAATTTATTCTTCAATAATTCTCCCTTATTTTTAGAAGGGAGAATCCATTCTATCTACTCTACAATATTCTGCTCAATTTTCATCTGACCTACTCTTCAAATTACAAATTATGCTGTATACCACTCAAAATAAATTGGCACGGGAATTGAAATAAAGGCGCGTACAACGGATGAATAATTAACCAGAAATACAAAAATCCGGGTATAATTGAACTTTTTAACCTAATTAATCAATTTAATTCCAACAACCATGAATAAGCTGACTGCAGTAAAGAGTAACGAAACTATAAAAGAACATGAGATGACTCTTATGCTTCTTTTATCATATAATAAAATGAAATTATACAACGAAAATTTTTCTCATCTAACAGTTGTAAATAAGGAAAAAGAAACAAAACACTGAATTTATTTCTACCAGCAGATTTTTTGAAATTTATTCTCACCCTACCGTATAAAAAATATATGGGAGTCTAAAAACAACTTCATCTAATTTTGTTATTATCTGCTAAAGCTTTTTATCTGAGACCAAAACGGGATTCGAACCCGTATTTTCAGTGTGAAAGAAATCTTTTACAAATAAAATGAACTTTTAACTTACCTAAGAAATAGAAATTCGCCACAAAAATTGTAAATGTCCTAACAAATTGCTGACAAGTTTACAGAATACTGATGCTCAATTTTATGTAATATTAGCTTTGCAAAATCAGCAAACTCTGCTATAAGATAAATATCATCAATGATAAAATTAGCTTCAGCATCCTGAATTAAACTTGTTTTGATTTTATTTGTTTTTCAAATTTACTTTACCAGTACCATCTTCATTGTCTTTACAAATGATTGCTTTCCACCCGTTGCATTTATCTGGTAGAAGTACACTCCGCTCGCCAATACTGATGCATTAAACTGTGATGTGTAATACCCCGCAGTCTGTACCTGATTTACAAGCTGATACACTTCCCTTCCCGTCATATCAAATATCTTAATCTGCACTTTGCTTTCGAATGATAAATCATAGTTTATTTTTGTCGTAGGATTAAAGGGATTAGGATAGTTCTGACTAATCTCATATTTATTTGGAATACCTATCTCCACTTCTTCTGCAAGCTCATAATATTTAAAGTTGCCGTTGAAATCAATTTGCTTTAATCTGTAGTTGTATTTTCCTGTATTCAGATTATTTTCCGTGAAGCTATAATTTCTTGCGGTTGTAGATGTTCCTGAGCCCGGTACGTTACCCACTTTACTCCATCCATTTATCGATCCACAAGCTTTTCTCTCAATATCGAATCCTGAGTTATTGTGTTCTGATGCTATAGTCCAGTTTAATTTTGCATTCCTTCTTTCAACAGCGGCTGTGAATGAAGATAATTCTACAGGTAACGGTGTATCTATATCCGTTAATGCAAAGGTTGAGAATGATGTTAATCCATAAACCTTTATCGTATTGTTGGCTGTATCAAGTGCATATTGTCCTGCAGCTGTGCCGCTTACTGTGAAGGTATTCCAGGTAGCTCCCCCGTCCTCTGATTTTGATAGACGTATATCCGAATCAGCTGTAATTTCTCCTAATATTGCATCATCATAATTGATTGTTATATCGTATGAAAAATTATCACCGCCCGTAGCTGTTATTAACCAGTACCCGTTCGCAACCGGAAACCCGAATGAACCCGGAGGATTTGTTCCTGCGTAATATTTAAATTCAAGTCCGGATGGCACTGTTCCGCCCGGACCCCAGTCGATGCTGCCTAAAGTCCTGCCCATAAAAGTGTAGGTTGTAGTAGTACTGTTTGCAGGCGGTCCGCTGGCTACAACATCAGGAGGACTTGCAATAGGTGTAAATTCATCCGAACCAATATCGGTAGAACCTGTAGTTATGGAACCTGACCTGACATTTGAACTTGTTCCGTAATCATTGAGTACCTGAGGTGTAGTGAGAGGTGTTCCTAACCCGGCAACATACCAGCACTCAACATTATTTGGGTTTATACTCAGATTACCCGATGCAGTTGATGTAAACAAATTAGCAGAGCTGACTCCCGTAGCACTTACCGAGCTTTTATCACCTAATGAGTTTATTTTCCAGTTGGCAAATGTCTGCTGAGTAAACGCTCCTATTACGCCGACCTGATTCACTGCTGAAGGAAAATATGCGTTATAGTTTGCTGTTCTTGATGTCCAGCCTGTTGCATTTGTTACCCCTATACAATAGTTATTTGCTCCGCCTGTTCTTTGATTAAAGAAAAGGTTATTTCTTACCGTATCATTTGAGGTCGAATTTCTTAGGTAACCATAAGAAGTTTGCATTGTATTTGCGCATACACCGCCTAAATAAACCGAGTTATATAATGTTGTTATGTTTCCGGTCGAATTATTATAGATACCAATTAACCTCGGCTCTAAAGTAGAAGTTGAAAGTGAAATCTGGTTGTTTATAATATTTAGTGATGCTGAGGAATTGTCTATACCTATGTTTACAGGCGCATTTGCGCCTGTTCCTGTTCCAAGTGAAGTAATATTATAAATTCTATTCCTCGAAACAGTTGATAAACCTGTTGATGTGCTAAAGTGAATTGCTGAAGTAGCATAGTTTGAAGCACCTGTATTATTATTTTGTAAATTATAAATTGTATTGCCTTCAACAATTTGACCTGCCGTTGAGGAACGTATCTGAATACCTTTTAAACTAAAACTTCCATTAATGGTGCCTGTATTATTTCCCTTACCATTTCTGACTGTATTATTTCTTATAATATTTACTCCTGAATAAGTTAAGATTCCCGAAGTTACAACAACATCTGCGCCATAGTACGCATAATTTCCGATTGTATTGTTTTCTATTCTTACAGTATCCGTTGAACCTCTATTTTGAATCCATCCGTTATCATAAGCTGCTCTTAAAGTATCCCAGGGGTTTGCAAGCCCGCCTATTGTATTACCAATGGTAGTTCCGATATTTACCTTGCCGGCGTAGACTAAGATTCCACATGCTCCATCGCTGCCGCCGGAAAACGTCTGGCCAAAATTGGAAATAGTGTTTCCTTGTACATTAGAGGCAGTAGTCGTGCCAACTGATAAACCTATAGCACTAAATGAAGAAGCAGAATTTGTGCTATAAGATGTTCCGCTTCTATCAGGCGCCGAGCCGCCAATACTATTACCTGATATTGTAACATTGTTTGTTGATGTATTACCTATAGAAATAGTAGTATGGTTTCCTGTGAAATTAATATCATTATAGAATTTATTGTTTGAGATAGTCCAGTTATCACCATTTCCATCTCCTCCAGTAAGTATCACAGCATCGGAATTGCCAAGCATTCCTGTAAAGTTACAGTTAGTAATAAAATTATCGCTGTTTCTTTTTGCGCCCGGACCTCCACCTGTTCCTAATGTATAATATGCATTACGATATCTTCCTGGATTAGCGCCTGCTGATTGTTTGAATAAACATTTATCGACAAAAATAGAGTCGTTTCCCAAAGTACCCGTAGTTGTGCCAAGCACAACACATGCTCCGAAAGCTCCTGTTGAATTACTTTCAATAATACAATTTCTTATTGAATCCTGCCTGGCATCATTTGTCATTTGGAACACAGGACCGGTATTTGAGGCAGGAGAACTATTATTTATAAATCTGAAATATTGCCCTGTATTAGTTGCAGAGTCAGCGCCATTTATTGATACAAAGTCTGCTCCGTTTAAGCTAATCAAAGGAACAAATAAAGCTAAGGTTGTTCCCTGGATAAGACGTGTTGTCAAAGAACCGCTTGGTCTGATTTGAATTTTGTATCCGGCTGCAAACTGGTTTAAAGCTACAGTTCCTGTTTCAACTAAGTCAGAGCGTACAGAAACATAAATATTTCCTGTAACCGTTCCTGTATTTATTGCGTTGAACAATCCGCTTGCGCCTGTAAGATTCGGATATGTGCCTCCCGTCCCTACAGTTATAACACCTGAGATAGGAGCTGCTGCTGTGCCTTTTGATAATGCAAGAGAAATTATACATAACAATAGAATTAAGATTCTATTCTTTTTTGAAGTGATAAATTTTTTTGCCATTAGGGGTTGAGTTATTTTATATGATTTTTGAAATTTTAACTACAGATTACACTGATAAAACTTGAATCACTAATTACTCTGATAAAACTTGAATCACTGATTACTCTGATTTGAAATGATTTTTATGAATTTCAATTGAAAACTTATTCATCGTTTTTGATAAGTTTTAATCCGTTTTAATCCGTTTTAATCCGTTTTAATCCGTTTTAATCCGTTTT
>CALJIG010000001.1 GCA_937974175.1 uncultured Ignavibacteria bacterium | reverse complement strand
AGAGTTAAAGAAATTATAGCAGTCGGTTCAAGCAAAGAAAAAATAAATAATTTTTTCAGCCCATTTAAAAAAGTTTACGCAGCAGATTCATACGAAGATGCAGTTAGTTATTCATATAAAATTAGTGAAGCAGGTGACACAGTACTTCTTTCGCCTGCATGTAAAAGCTTTGATATGTTCAATAACTTTGAAGAGCGCGGTACAAAATTTAAAGAATTGGTAAATAATCTATAAAAGATTGAGCGATACATCAAAACATAAAATTGATATCTGGATTCTGATTCCTGTGCTGCTGATGCTGTTCTTCAGCATAGGTGCAGTGTACAGCGCAAGCTCATCTTTCGCTATGGATAAATTTTCTGATCCGAACATGTTATTCCGTCAGCATACACTTAGAGTTTTATTCGGTATAGTTCTAATTTTTGCTTTCGCAAAGTTAGATTACAGAATGATTCAAAAATATTCCAAATATTTAATCTGGATCTCTATACTGATGCTGATTTACATTTTCTTTGGAGGTGTTGGAATGAAAGGTGCAAGCAGATGGATAAGTCTGGGTCCGTTTAGTTTTCAGCCGTCGGATTTTGCTAAATACACATTGATAATTTATGTTGCTGCTTTGCTTGCTAGAAAAAAAGATTATCTTCATATGCTTTACAAAGGCTACATGGTTATTTTATTTTATATTCTTTTTGTTTGTACGCTTGTAGCTTTTCAGCCGAATTTTTCTGTTGCGTTGATTATACTTTCAACTTCATTCTTAATGCTTTTTCTTTCAGAAGTGAAACTGAAGCACTTAGTTTTTACGGGGCTGATAATTTTGCCATTCGCAGTTTTATTTGTTCTTTCAAAAAATTATATCCTGAATCGTCTTTCCTCTCACTCTGAGTATACATCAGGAGGAAATTCAAACTACCAGCTTATGCAGGCTATAATCGGCTTCGGTAACGGCGGCATTACGGGAATCGGTCCGGGTAATTCTATCCAAAGAGATTTTTATTTGCCGGAAGCTTATGGTGATTTTATTTTTTCAATTGTAGGTGAAGAGTACGGTTTCATAGGTACTGCGCTTATAATTACTTTGTTTGCTCTGTTTATGTTCAGAGGTTACAGAATAGTAAAAAATATTCAGGATGATTTCGGAAGATATCTTGCTTTCGGAATTACGACTGTACTTTCATTTTATGCAGTGATAAATATGTGTGTAGCAACGGGTGTTATACCTACAACAGGTGTGCCGCTTCCGTTCATAAGCTACGGTGGTACAGCTTTATTTTTTAATTCGATTGCTATAGGGATTTTATTGAATATATCTTCTTTTGCAACGCAGAAGAAAGAAGTTGAAGAATTTAAATTTGCCAGTGCTTAAAGTAATATTTGCTGCGGGCGGTACCGGCGGACATATTTTCCCCGCTATCGCAATCGCAGATGAAATAAAGAAAAAATTTCCCGATGCAGAAATTCTGTTTATTGGAGCTAAAGGAAGAATAGAAGAAAAAATAGTGCCGCAGAATAATTACAATATTAAGTTAATCGAAATCGCAGGATTCAACAGGGAAAAGTATCTGATGAATATTTCGCTTCCTATGAAAGTCGTCGGCTCTGTTTTGAAAAGCAGAAGAATTATAAAAGAATTTAAGCCGGATGTTGTAATTGGTACAGGTGGATTTGTATGTGGCCCCGTAATTTACGCAGCGAACAGATTGAAAGTTCCGGTGCTGTTACAGGAAGGAAATTCATATCCGGGTAAGACTATACAGTATCTTTCAAAGAAGGCTGGTAAAGTTGTTTTGACATTCGAAGACAGTAATAAATATGTGAAGAGAAAAGACAATATTTTAAATATAGCGCATCCAATAAGAACATCATTAAAACTGATTGATAAAAGAGAAGCATTGAAGTCTTTCAATCTTCCGGTAGAGAACAAAACTATTTTTATATTCGGTGCCAGCCAGGGCGCAAGAGGAATTAATGTAGCTTTAGATAAAATTGCTCCGAAGCTTTACGAGAAAAATATAAATCTTATCTGGCAGACAGGTGTACCGGATTTTAAATTTTACAACGATAAATACAAGCAGTTCTCTGACAAAATAAAAATTTTAGATTTTATTGAGAAAATAGCTTATGCTTTTTCTGCAGCTGACTTAGTTATATGCCGTTCAGGAATTACGAGTATAATGGAAATTGCTTATTTGGAATTGCCGGCAATTTTGATTCCACTCCCGACTTCAGCGGAAAATCATCAGGAGATGAATGCAAGAAGTATGATGAACAGAAAAGCTGCTGTGATGCTTTTACAAAAAGATCTGGATAAAGAAATGTATAATACGATTGAAAAATATTTATACGGTGAAAATTTATTGAATGAATTAAAAACGAATATTTCAAAGTTCTCCGATATAAATGCAGCTTCAAAAATTGCAGATGAAGTTATTAAGCTGGCAAAATTATGAATGAAAGAACATATAAATACAGATTAGATTTTTATTATATATCACTCTTGATTTATCTAACAACATTGATATTATATGTTTTGGTAAGAGGAAGTTTTTCAAACGAAAAATTTCAGGTAGTAGTTCAGGACTCTATAATTTATATCATAAGTATTTTTATTTTGTTCTTTACTGCCATACTGATTTCAAATTATGTAAGAGCAAGATATTTAGTTTTTGATGACAGAAAAATCACTTTGAAAAACAGATTCGGCCAAAGAGAGCTGCCATATAATGAGATAGTCGGTATAAAATTCTCGCGGGAGAAAAAAGAAGGAAGACTAGAAAAGAGCAATATTAGATTAGTGAAATTAAAACTTGCCAACAGAAAAAGATTGTTAAGAATAAGACTGAGTGATTTTCAAAATGAAACAAAACTGATATCTGAATTTCAACAAATAAGAAAAGGACTTCAAAATAAAATTTAATGAGCGACGTATTCGGAAATATTAAGAAGGTACACTTCATAGGTACAGGGGGAATAGGAATGAGCGGGATAGCAGAGTATCTTGCGAAAAATAACTATACAGTCTCGGGTAGTGATTCATACACAACTGATATTTCCGAGCGGTTGAAAAATTTTGGAATAACGATCCATGAAGGACATGACGCAGAATTTCTTCCGGATGACACTGAACTGGTAATTTACTCTGCTGCAGTTAAAGAAGATAATCCGGAATATATAAAAGCGGTTTCGTTAAATATACCGACAATAAAAAGAGCAAAAGCTTTAGGTGAAATTGTTAACGATAAATTCTTAATTGCAGTAAGTGGAACGCATGGCAAGACAACGACTACTTCGATGATTGCAAAAATTCTGATCGATAATAATCTGGACCCGACTGTTTTTGTTGGAGGGAATCTTTCATTCTTAGACGGCAGCTCATCAAGAATAGGGAACAGTAATATTGCAGTTGTAGAGGCTGATGAATACGACAGAAGCTTTTTAACTCTGAAAGCAGATGTAATAATTGTTAATAATATAGAAGCTGACCATCTGGATATCTATGAAAATCTTGAAGACATACAAAATAATTTTATAAAGTTCTGTAACCTTGGAAAAAAAAACTGTAAAGTAATATTGAATGGCGATGATGAAAATGTGAGGGCAATTGCAGACAGAATTGAAAAACAAAAAGTTTTCTTTGGTTTTGATGATGAAAATGATTTTGTGATTGACAACATTACTTACTCGGAAAAAACATGTTCATTTAAATTGAATGAATCAGAGATAAATCTTTCCGTAATAGGAAGGCATAATATGCTTAATTCCTCTGCAGCATTTTTATCTGCGAAGGAAACAGGATTGGGAGATGAACAAATCTCAAAAGCTTTACAAAGTTTCGGCGGAGTGAAAAGAAGATTCGAACTTAAATTTACAAACGGTATAAGAGTTTACGACGACTACGCACATCATCCGACAGAAGTAAGAGCAACTTTGGAAGCAGCGAGGTCGATAAATCTCGGAAGAATTATTACAGTGTTTCAGCCGCATTTGTATTCGAGAACACAGGATTTTTACAAGGCTTTCAGTGATGCATTTTCAGAGACAGATATTCTTATTCTTGATAAAATTTATCCGGCAAGAGAGCTGCCGATTGAAGGTGTAACAAGTGATTTAATATTTAAAGAGTTCAATAAAAATTACCCTAAGGAATCGTATTCTTTCAATGAGAAATCGGAAATTTTCAGCAAGCTGAAAGAGATTGTAAAAGATAAGGACATAGTAATTTTCCAGGGCGCAGGTACAATAACGAATTACTGCGATGAGTATGTATCAATTGTAAAAAATAAATATTGATGGCAATATTTCGCAAATATAGATTTCTTAGTTTATTCTTTCTCATAATACTTATTGTAGTGTCGTCTGTTGTATTGGCAAATAAATGGAAGGCAGACAGCAAATATGATAAGATAACGATAAAAGGAAACGTATCTGTAACCCGTGATGAAATATTGGATATTGCAAGATTAAGAGATACAGTCGCGTTCGATGATGAATTGAATTTAAAAATTATTCAGGACAGAATTTTAAGACATCCTGAAATTAAGAAAGCATTTGTAAGCAAGCAGCCGCCGGATGAACTTGTGATTGAAGTTATCGAAAAAAGACCTCTTGCAATTGTAAGCCTCGATAACGAAGTGAAATTAATTGATGAGGAGCTTGAGTTATTCACTTACAAGAACATAAAAAAGATTTTTGATCTGCCTGTAATAAGCGGGTTAAAACTGACTCCGGCAGAAGTGCAGTCTTCAAAATTAAAAAGTGAAGAGATAAGAATTGCAATGTTTATGATAATGAATACATACAAAAAGAATAAAGTGTTGTACAATAATATTTCTGAAATAAACTTTGCAGACCCTAATTCAATAATAGTTTATACGAATGACATTCCGTTCCCTTGTTATTTACCAAGAGAAACAGAAAGCATTGCAAATAAAGATTATCAGAAAACAATTTTGAACAGGTTAACATATTTGAATAACTATCTAACACAAATTTACCCCGATAACAGAAACAAAAAAATAAATTATCTCGATTTACGTTACTCGAATCAGATTGTTGTAAACTATCAATAAAATATTATGTCGAAAAATACAAAATCATACATGGATGAAGATATAGTTGTGGGACTTGATGTCGGCACAACGAAGGTATGCGTTATCGTTGCAAGGATAATGGGTGATAAAAAAATAGATATAATAGGGATAGGCAAGGCACCGTCTGATGGTTTGCACAGGGGAATTGTTGTCAATCCTCATAAGACAATTGAATCTATAAGGGCAGCCCTTGATGAAGCCAAGTTAAATTCAGGTGTAGATATTTCATCGGTGTCAGTTGGTATCGCAGGGCATCATATAAGATGTATTCAGTCAAGCAGTATCATTGGGATAAACAATCCTGACAGAGTTATTTCAGAGGAAGATGTAAGAAGATTGCTTGACCAGTCCAGAATTTTAAAATTACCAAGCGATACAAAAATAATTGAAGTCGTTCCTCAGGAATATATTATTGACGGCAAGGACGGAATTTATGAAACACCGGTAGGGATGTTCGGTACAAAGCTTGAAGCAAAAGTTAATATTATTACGGGTCTTGTTTCATCTATCGACGATTTATCTAAATGTGTTACAAGCTGCGGAGTGGATATAGATGATATAGTGCTCGAGCCAATTGCATCATCTTATTCAGTACTTGATGAAACAGAAAAGAAAGTAGGTGTTGCAATGATTGATATCGGCGGCGGAACAACTGATGTTGCAGTTTTCAAAAAAGGAGTTTTAAAATATACTGCAGGAATTGGCATTGCAGGGAATTTAGTAACGAACGATATAGTCGAAGCTCTCGGAATTTCCGATGCTGAAGCAGAGAGAATTAAAAGAGAATACGGCTATGCAACACTAAGCGAAATTCTGAACGATGATGAAATTACATTTGAATCTATTCATCGCAATCAGCCGAAGCGCACAAAGAAAAGCATTCTGTCAAGAATTATAATGGCGCGTATGCAGGATATTTTTGAGCTGAGTGCAGTTGAGTTAAAAAACTCAGGCATTCAAAAAGAACTTCACGCAGGTGTAGTAGTTACAGGCGGCGGTTCACTGGTAAGAGGTTCACGCGAGCTTGCCGAAGAAGTTCTTGGCATGGAAGTTAACTTAGGATTTCCTACAGGCCTCTCAGGAGGATTAACAAAAGAAGTTGAGAGCCCGATTTTTGCAACAGGTGTGGGACTTGTTCTTCACAGAGTAAAAACACTCAATGATGCTTATAAACTTTCACCAACAGATAAAAAGAAGAAGTCAAAGAAGCTTAATGCAAAAGGAATACTTGCAAAGATTAAAGAATGGTTCGATGAGCTTTAAATTTAAAAATTTTCATCTTAAAACAAAAATTATTATTTAACTAACCCAAATAAATTCCTTAACACGAAAGGAAAAATTAACATGATTAAACTCGTTCCAACCCAAATGAGCGGCGCAAAAATAAAAGTAATAGGTGTCGGCGGCGCAGGCGGAAACATTATTAACTCGATGGTGGATAAAGGCATCGATGGAGTACAGTTTATCGCCATCAATACAGATGCACAGGCTCTTGATATGAGCAAGGCAGATGTAAAAATTCAAATCGGCAAAAACGTCACAAAAGGACTTGGCGCCGGAATGAAAGAAGAAGTTGGTTTTAAAGCGGTTGAAGAAAGCCGTGATGAAATCGAAAAAATGCTCGAAGGCAGCGATATGGTTTTTATTACTGCCGGAATGGGGGGAGGAACAGGTACCGGAGCAGCACCTGCAATAGCTCATATTGCAAAAGCTATGAACTCGCTGGTAGTTGCTATCGTAACAAAGCCGTTTGCATTCGAAGGTAAACCAAGAATGAAACTTGCCGAGTCAGGTGTGCAAAAGCTGAGTGATGAAATCGATAGTCTTATCGTTATTCCGAACGAAAGAATTCTTGACCTTGTTGGTAAAGACACTTCTGAAGAAGATGCTTTTGACCTTGCAAACAGAGTTCTTTATAATGCAACGAACGGTATATCACAAATCATTACGAAGCCCGGAAAAATCAACGTTGACTTTGCCGATGTAAGAACTATCATGAAAGAAAAAGGCGAGGCAATGATGGGTACAGGTATTGCAACCGGTGAAGGCAGAGCTGCAAAAGCTGCCGCTGCTGCATTATCAAATCCGCTTCTTGATTTAATTGATATCGCAGGTTCTGAATGTGTTCTTACGAATGTAAGTTATTCTAAGATTAGCATTCATGAATTGAATGAAATCAATTCTATCATACAGGAAGCTGCAGGAGAAGATGCTGCATTCATTACCGGTATGGTGAAAGACGATACGATGAAAGACGAAATTATGGTTACTGTTATCGCAACAGGTTTTAACAGACAGAAGAAAACATTGAACGGTAACGGAGAAGCAAAGGTAGTAGAAATAAAACCTAACTACGCTCCGAAAATCACAACAATGATAACAGATAACGAGTTATCTAATTTAGATAAACCGGCCTGGCAAAGAAGAGAAATAAAACTGAACGATGACCTTAGTGAAGAAAAACATGTTGAAGAAAAATATACAGATGAGAATATTGAAGAATTTAAAATCAGCGATGACTTCCAGAAGCCTGCGTTTCTGAGAAGACAAATGGATTAATATTTTTTTGGATTAAAAGATTAATTCTTTTAAAATCATTACCCCCTAATGAACTACAAAGAAAATCTGACCGCTCTGTGATTCCAACCACAGAGCGGGAATCCATATTATTTATTTTCCGGATTCATACATTTGTCTTAACAACTTAGCAAAGTCTGTAAGACTTTCCCTGCTTACCTGTATCAATCCCTGATGTAGCATATCAAGCTCTCTTATCGTTATCATAATAATCAGATTTAGCGAAACAAATATAAATATGTTTACCGAGAAATGACTATCTCTGTTTTCATTTGCATATCCTACAAAAAAAGTAATTAATAAAGAAGCTATAAAGAGTAATACTATCGAAGGTAAAGGAATCCTATCTTTAAGTACATAGTACTTATCCCAATATAAATGAATTGCAGTATCAAGTGTAGTTAACATCTTAACGGCGGTGAGATTTTGCTTGGGGTCATTTTCCATTTTCATTAAGTAATTCCACAAACCATCTTGAAGTTCGGAAGTTTTTTCTTTGTTTCTAACGTTTGAAAAGTCTGCGCGGAACTCGACATATTCAGTAAGAAGCTTTTGAAAATTTCTGCGGTCTTCAAATTCAAAATGATTTGACCATCGGTGTACGGAAGCAAGCTCATCGGTTTCCTGTCTTGTTAATAATTGTGCATCCCTGTAGTGTGTTGCAGCTCCTGCAAATACAAATGCATATAGCAGCGAAAGGAGAGTTACAAAAGATACTAGTAATCCTTCTACTTTATAATCTCTGAATCCTTCATACATTTTTCTTTCCTTTTTAGCGAGCAGGTTTCCAAGGTATGCCATAAGAAGAAGAAGAATCCCGTATACAGGAATAAAGAGAACTGAATCAAAATTTGTATAGTTGAACATTGATTGGGGTTATATATTTGTCAAGAAATAAAAACAAAAGTGTAGTGAAGATAGTTTCGCCGGTTTACACAAGAGGAAGAAGGAACATTTGTTCTTAATTTCTTTTTAACTTTAATTTCAATATAATAATAATAAAATTAAGTAAACATTTAAAGAAAAATGGGATTTACTGATCCGACATCGTGGTCATGCTGGGTTGTCATGACTTTTGGCTTTGCAGTTCTATATGTTGCAAAGGTAAATAAAGAGGCAGCTTTCAGGGCTTTGGAAAATTTTTGCAGAAAAAATAATTTTTTCTTTCAAGCCAAACCTGACCGCTCGATAAATTATAAAATCACCGGTAAGTCAAACGGACGCTCATGGAATATTGAAAACTTCGTTGACTTGCATCGCAATCACATCACAAGAAAAGATGAATCACTTTTGAGATATACCTGTAATGGTGTTTATGTTGATGACGGATTTGGAGTGATGCATATGCATTATAAAGATGCGCAGCCGCAGAGCAATCCCGAAAGATATATAAAAGATAATGCAGAGGTTCTGTTTCACGGAGATTTAGAAAAGGATTTCGATTCTATGGAAATGACTTCTCACGGAGAAAAAGATTTTGCCGATAGCTATGTAGCTTTTATAAAAGCTCAGTCATCAATAATGAAAATTATTGACTCGGAAATTCAAAGATATCTTCTTGCAGTGTATGCAAAGAAATGCGCAAGCGGTTATTTTGGAATTCTTTTTTCTCAGAAAGGAATGCTTATAAAAGCACCAGGCTCTAACAATGAAAAAGAAGTTATGAACCTTATTTTACTTTCTGAAAAAATTCTTAAGAAAGCAGATTAATTTTTATTTAGATTTTCCAATACGCCATGGAAAAATCCTACGAGGTCTTTTATGTTTTCGGGATTGATGCTAATCAATCCATGATACAGCATATCAATTTCCCTTATTACTAACATCATAAGCAGGTTAAGCGATACAAACGTTAATACGTTAACTGCAAAATGTGCCCGCCTGTTTTCATTGGTATAGCCCAGAAAGAAAGTTACAATCATAGAAAATACAAATATCAGCATTATTGCAGGAAGCGGCACTCTGTCTTTATCGAAATAAGATTTATCCCAGTAAAGATGAGTTGTGGTATTTAATCCTTCAAGAATTTTATGAGCATACCATGCATACCTTTCATCTTTTTCCTTCAATACAATAAAATCCCACATATTACCTTGCAGCTGAATTGCTCTATCCCTATTGTAGCTCTGTGAATAATCTGCACGGAACTCTGAATACTCCAATAGCATTTGTACAAACTTACGCTGGTCTTCCTTATCAAGTTGTTTTGCCCAGCGGTAAACTTCTGAAATACCATCCGCTTCCTGTGCAACAAGTGCTTTCGCATCTCTGAAGTGATTCGTTGAACTTGCAAATGTAAATGTATATAGCAGTGAAAGAAAAATAACAAATGCCTGAAGCAGACCTTGTGAAGCATAATTTCTTTCTCCGCCAAAAATTTTCTCCTCTTTTTTTGCAAGCTTATACCCCAGATATGCAGAGATAATTAATAACGTTCCATAGATGGGAACAAAAAAAATGGAATCAAAAAATCCGTATGAGATCATTAATGTTAAAAATTTTTAAATGAATGATAATAAAAAGTCCTATGGTATTATAACACCTTTCCCGTAGTTATTCGAGAAAATCGTAAAGTCGTTTCCATTAACCACTCCGTCACCGTTTAAATCTGAGTTAAAATATCCTGTGCTGCCATACTGAGTTGAGTAAAAAGTAAAATCATTCCCATTTATAAATCCATCCTGATTTATATCTCCGCTGTAAATGCACCACTTACCGTTTTTTGAAATCATATTACTTCCGTATGCCTGCGTAACTGCAGATGTAAAATTATAATTTGTATTTACTGCAACTGTGTAATTTATCTGATTGCTCCAGGTCTCAAGTGAATTCCTGTGCTTTACTTCTATATAATAATTTCCTGTGAGAGCTTTGTTAAAAATTACAGTAGCAGTGAACGTAAGTGAATCTAAAATACCTATAGCTGAATCAACAATAACATAAGGAGCAGAATTATTTCTCAGATTAACTCTTACACTATCTTTGATATTTAATCGGTTATTTACTTCATCATATAATCCGTCAGGGATAGCTGTGATATTTACATTAGTTGATAAAGTGCTTTTATTGAATCTGTAAATGCTTCCGTTTTGAGCCATGCAATATAATTCATTATTCTGATCCGAGCCGAATGAAAGAATTAAATTGGGAGTATCAACGAGCATAGAATCCTGCGACACAACTCCGTTAATATATCTCATCATAGAAATTTTGCCTGAGCAGTAATCTCCGTAAATATATGCTCCTGTCAGCTCAGGTCTTCTCTGTCCTCTATAAACAAACCCTCCTGTTATTGAGCAGTTTCCTCCTATATGGTTATAAACTTTTACTGGCATAGTAATGCCGGTTGTATCACAGCCGCTTGAGGGATTATAGCAGCTAAAGCCCTCAGTTATACGCCATCCGTAATTTTTTCCGTTCTGTAAAATATTTACTTCTTCATAATTACTTTGCCCGACATCACCAACATAAATTAAACCTGTTTCAGAATCCTGAGAAAATCTCCAGGGATTTCTGAACCCTAATGCATAAACTTCTTTTGCGCCGCCGCTTACTGCGTAAGGATTATCCGGGGGAATAGAGTAATTCAATAAACCGCTTGTACTATTTACATCTATTCGTAAAATTTTTCCGAGCAGTGTATCTTTATTTTGCGCGCGGTTTCCCGGGTCGCCCTGGTTTCCGCCGTCACCCATTCCTATGTATAAATATCCGTCTGCGCCGAACATAATCTGCCCGCCTTTGTGATTATCGTATGGCTGGTATATCTGTATTATTTTAAATTCGGATAGTGAGTCTGCTTTATCAGGGTCTCCGGCGCTCCTTGAAAATCTTGAGATAGTGGTTTTGCCCGTGTTGACATCATTATAATTTACATAGAAGTATCCGTTAGATGCATAGTTTGGATGAAAGGCAATCCCCAGCAGTCCCATCTCTCCATCGTATCTTGCAAGATTTACAATATCAAGAAAAATTTTCTTTTGCGATGCAGTGACATTTGAATCATTGGGGAAAACATAGATTTTCCCGTAGAGATCAGCCACAAAAATTCTGTTAGTATTATCTCCGGCGTGAGTAAGATAAACGGGAAAATCAAAGGTAAGAGCAGGAAAGGCATTTACCATTTGAATATCAGGATTCTGCGCGAAACAATTTGCCGAAATTACGAGTATTAAAAACAGAATCTTTTTCATTGGTAATTTTATAAGAGAAAATATAAAATTAAAAATTAATTAGGCAGTGAGAAAAATTTTAAACTTATTTGGTGAGTATTTGTCAAACATAATATTTATATACTTGAAATTATATAGATTTGGGTTTAATTTTTAGAATTAGAAAAAATTAATGAAAATATTTCTTTCCGTTTTTTTACTGTTTGTACTTTGTTTTTCTCAGGCCTTTTCTCAATCCTCAGATTCACTTAATTACTGCGTAGTAGTTCTTAATGATTCGGGAGTGTATGTTCCTTCAATGAAGCTGCGCGTTGTATCATTCAAAAAAGAAGATGATTTTTTAAAAAATTCCACTACTGATTTCAGCGGAACGGCATGTCTTACTTTAGCGCATGGAAGAGTATATAATCTTATCATAGATGACAGCCTTTATACCAGAGTTAAAAAGAAAATTACCTTTGATAACATAGCTAAGTTTTTAAGCGATACAATTTTTCTATCTGCTAAAATCACTTCAACGGATGTTATAAATGTTGAAGCGCAAAAAGATTTCATGCATATTGAAGATGATAAAATGGTTTACAATATATCAAAGATGAAAATAGACCCGGGACCAAACGGTCTTGAGCTGATGAAAAAAATTCCGATGGTTTCTGTTGACGGGGAAAACGTGTTACTCAGGGGTAACTCGGTTAAAATTTTATTTGACGGTAGAGAGCAAAATATGTACGGTGACCTGCGTTCAATACCAACGGAGATGATTGAAAAAATAGAAGTGATGACAGTTGTACCCGCTAGATATGAAGCAGAAGGGATTGACGGAGTGATAAATGTGGTACTGAAAAAAATGGATGACGCAAAATACAGAGTATCTTTAGGCGGCTGGGGAAATACAAATAATTATGGAAATCTTAACCAGTCAGTAAATCTGAAGAAAGATAAGACGAGCCTTTTCTTAAACACCTCGGAAAGATTATCCAATCCTCCGTTTTATTCTTATAATACAAGACGAAACATTTCAACAGGTGAGATACTACTATTATCTACTGATACAAATAAAAATAATACAAAGGCATTTAGAATAAACCCGGGTATAATTTATGATATAGACCAAAATTTATATTTCGGTTTAGAAGGTGTGTTAAATATTTCAAATACCGATGGTAGCAACAGAAGCTACAGGGAGTATTCTTATCTTCCGAATGAAGTTCAACAGCTGCTGAGAAATAATAATAATGATAATAAAGATTATTCTTTTATCGGCTATATAAACCGGCAAGAAATTACAGGAAAGGATGAATTGAATCTTGAGTTTAATCTGAACAATACAAATTTTAAATCTGATTTTGATCAGATTCAGGTGCTTAATAATATCTCGACTCCATTTACAAACGGATACTCCGATATAAAAAATAATAATTACAATATTAAGCTGGATTATTCCAAGAAAATTAGCGATGAATTAAAATTTGAAACCGGTCTTAAAGACTCCTACAAAAAAGAAAACAATAGTTATTACAATCTGGATACCTCGGGCTCATTTGCCTCCGATTATGAATTTACTGAAAATATTTATTCGTATTACGGGTCACTTAGTTACAATACTAAAAGCATTCGTTTTAAACCCGGTTTAAGAGTAGAGTACTCAGATATGCGAGGGATTGTTAACTCTAATTCTCAGTTTACAAATTATCAGTTTGATATATTTCCTTCACTGCTAATTACAAAATATTTAAAGGATAATACTCAGCTTCAGCTATCCTACAATAAAAGAATAGAGCGTCCGAGATTTACAGCGTTAAATCCTTTTCCGATAAAGAGGGATATTTATATTCTTTCCACAGGGAATCCTGAATTGCAGCCGGCATATTCACATAGCTTCGAATTCAAATTTAATAAGCCGTTAGATAAAAATAATATCAATGCGAATTTATTTTTCAAACATAATACAAACCTTATTCAGAATTTAAGATACATTGATTCAATTTATACCCGTTCAAAATATTTGAACAACGGTTACTCAAATGAGTATGGAATGGATGGAGGATTTAATCTGAATATAGGTGAGTTCTGGAGTACGAATCTATACGGAAGAGTGGGGAAGAGAATTTATGGAGACGATTCATTGAATTCCGGCACTAACGGAGTTTCGTATAATTTAAG
Source organism: uncultured Ignavibacteria bacterium (assembly GCA_937974175.1). Lineage (GTDB taxonomy): Bacteria > Bacteroidota > Ignavibacteria > Tepidaquicellales > Tepidaquicellaceae > JAFDZO01. Next base: position 12,231 of record CALJIG010000001.1, on the reverse strand, counting down.
TGTATGGGGTGGGTATTCAAATCCTGAAGTCATAGATATAAGCCTGAGTGTATATTATGCAAAATATAATTTTTCAGCATTAACGACCTCTAAAGCATTCTCATCTACAAGTCTCAGTATCGGAAAGAATTTTTTTGACAGGAAACTTTCTCTTTACCTTAGCTTAGATGATATTTTTAATGTTGCAAGCACTGAAAACACTTACATTCGAAGCGGGTTTGAAGAATTCTCAAGATTCACTGGTTCTATGGGCAGAAGTGTAAGTATGAACTTCAGATTTACATTCGGAAACTATGATGAGAAAAGACAAAAAGGAAAAGATTTACGAGGTGAAGATTACGGCGATTAGCCTACAATATATCTCAGCTTTGTTATTGGCTTGAAAACCAAAAGACATAAGGTTAATTTTATCGAATATGAAAAATTTTTTAGATTTAGTAAAAGAAAAGATAGTTGTATTTGACGGTGCGACCGGTTCCAATTTCCAGACTTACGGATTAACTGCCGATGACTTCGGCGGCAAAGACCTTGAAGGATGCAATGAATACCTATGTATATCAAAACCTGAAGCTGTAAAAAGATTACATACATCTTTTTTAACTGCAGGCGCAGATGTTATTGAAACAAATACATTCGGTTCAGCATCTATTGTACTTGCAGAATATGATATTGCAAATCTGGATTACGAACTTTCGAAGAAAGCGGCAGAGCTTGCAAAAGCCTGCGCGAATGAATTTACAACCAATATAAAGCCCAGATATGTTGCCGGCTCAATCGGACCGACAACAAAACTCCCGTCGCTCGGACATATTTATTTCGATGCTATGGAAGAATCTTTCTATAGACAAATGCTAGGTTTGTATGACGGCGGTGTTGATTTATTTTGTATAGAAACATGTCAGGATTTATTACAGATGAAATGCGCTCTTGCAGCTGCAAGAAGATTATTCAGAGAGAAAAAAAGAAAACTCCCTGTGATTGCTTCTGTTACGGTTGAGTCAATGGGAACAATGTTAATGGGCTCTGAAATTTCAGCTGCGCTTACAACACTTGAGCCTTACGATTTAATTGATATAATAGGAATGAACTGCGCTACAGGTCCGAAAGAGATGGAAGAGAATATTAGATATCTTTGCCAGAATTCTCCTGTGCCTGTTTTCTGTATGCCGAATGCAGGTATTCCTGAAAACGTCGGCGGACATGCGCATTATCATTTATCTCCCGATGAAATGAAAAAGTGGATGTCTCACTTTGTAGGTGATTTAGGAGTGGGTATAGTCGGTGGATGCTGTGGAACACATGGCGAGCACATATCTAAGCTTGCGGAGATTTCAGAACAATATTCACCTAAGAGAACTGACTGGGAATACACTCCGGCAGTATCATCAATATATACCTCGGTTCCTATGATAATGACTCCTGCGCCTTTAATGGTAGGGGAAAGATGTAATGCAAACGGCTCAAAAAAGTTCAAGCAGTTACTTGAAAAAAATGATTACGATTCAATGGTAAACATGGCTAAGGAGCAGATAAAAGAAGGCGCTCACGTGCTTGATGTCTGCGTTGCTTTTGTAGGAAGAGATGAAGCCAAAGATATGGAAGAAGTGATGAAGAGATTTAACACTGCGGTTTCAATTCCATTGGTAATTGATTCTACTGAAGTGAATGTAATTGAAGTTGCTTTAAAAAATTATGCAGGTAAAGCTATAATTAATTCTATCAACTTTGAAGACGGTACTGAAAAAGCTGATAAGATATTAGAGCTTGCAAAAAAATACGGCGCTGCTGTAATTGTGCTATCCATCGATGAAGAAGGACAGGCATATACGTTGGAGAAAAAAGTTTCTATCGCAAAAAAAATTAGAGACCATGCAGTTGAAGTCCATAATTTCAGAGAGGAAGATTTAATTTTCGATGCTTTAACATTTCCTCTTGGTTCAGGTCAGGAAGATTTGCGTGATAGTGGAACGAATACTATCAATGCAATCCGTGAGATAAAAAGAATAATGCCGAAGGCAAAAACAATACTTGGATTGAGTAATTGCTCGTTCGGATTAAGTCCGCATATAAGACACGTATTGAATTCCGTATTCCTTCACTATGCAGTAGAAGCAGGCCTTGATATGGCAATTGTGCACGCAAGCAAAATTATGCCTTTGTATAAAATCGATGAGAAAGGAAAAGAGTTATGTAAAGAGCTTATATTCGATGAAAGAAAATATGAAGAGGTAATGGCGTAGTTGGAAGAAGGTTTGTAAAGTTAAAAGTTAATAAGGTTTGTAAGGTTTATAAGGTGTATAAAGTTTGTAAGGTTAAAAATTTATTAATAAAAAATATAACCGGGGCGAAGTATTTACTTCGCCTTTTTTATTAAACAAAAAAGTATGTTATATATAAAAATTACTCCGGAGGAAGTTAAAGCGAAACTTGAGAGGAAAGAAAAATTCCGTTTAATTGATGTACGTGAAAAAAGCGAGCTTGAGATATGCTCGATAGAATTTGCAGAACATTATCCTATGGATGAGATCATAAATCGTTTGCATGAGTTTGAAGAAGACGAAGAAATTATTTTTATGTGTCATCACGGAGTAAGAAGCGGTAACGTTGCCTTTCTGTTTGCAAGCAGGGGATTTACAAAAATCTCAAATATGTCAGGCGGAATTCACCGCTGGAGTGATAGTGTTGACTCCACACTGAAAAAATATTAATACTTAAATTGGAACTTTTAGTACTACTTTTGCTATTTAGAATAGTAATTAAATTATAACGACTCACAAGGACCCCAATGATAAAAAAAGTACTTCTTCTTCTATTCTTATCTGTAAGCACTTCATTGTTTTCCCAAAATTACTCGTCAGTTACAGGTAAAATTTTTGACGTTTCAAATAAGCAGCCAATCGAAGGCGCAGTTATTGAAATATCTGAGTTGAAAATCAAAGCGGGTTCTGACGCATCAGGCTCATTCAGATTTGATTCCGTTCCTGTTGGCAGATACACCGTAAAAGCTTCTGCTCTCGGTTACATGGCAAGATTAACAGACAATGTAATTGTAAACTCAGGCTCGTTCACTGATTTAGTGTTTGAGCTTGAATCCGTCTCTACTGAAGAAATTCTTGTAGAAGATGAACGGTTTGCAAAGCCGAATGACATTTCCACTTCAATAAAAAATTTGCAGTACGAAGAAATTAGAAGAACTCCCGGAGGCTTTGAAGATATCGGCAGAGTTATTCAGTCACTGCCCGGAGTATCGTTTGTAAATGACGGAAGGAATGATTTGATTGTCCGCGGGGGCTCGCCATCTGAAAATCTATTTCTTGTTGATAATTCACCTATACCAAATATAAATCACTTCGGCTCGCAGGGCGCAACAGGCGGTCCGATAAGTTTAATCAATCTTGATTTTATCCGCGAAGTAAATTTTTTAACGGGAGGATTTTCACCCAAATACGGCGATAAGCTCTCATCAGTTCTTGATATAAAATTAAGAGAAGGAAGCAGGGAGAAATTTTTCGGAGATATAAATTTATCCGCTACAGGCTTTGCAGCTGTATTCGAATCTCCTTTTGCGAATAAAAAGGGCTCGTGGCTGCTCTCTGCAAATAGAAGCTACCTCGATTTGATTTTCAGCGCAGCGGGGTTCGGATTTATTCCTGAATATTCCACAGTGCAGGGAAAAGTTACCTATGATTTAAGCAAAACGAATTTTCTTACTATGAATGTTATTGCGAATTTTGACAAGGTAAGATTTAACAATGATAAGCTGGAAGACAGGCAGGATAATGAAGACATATTAAAAACAAATCAGTGGGGATATACGAACGGTTTCGAACTAAAATCATTGCTTGATAAAAATTCATACTCGCTTTTAAATCTTACAAGAAATTATACTAACTTTGATAACTCTGCTAGAGACTCAAACTTTGCAGAAAGATTTTCCAATATTGCAAAGGAATCTTCAACGAATCTGAAGTACGAATATTTCCGCACACTTTCAAATAATACAAGTTTAGAAGCGGGAGTCAACGGCAGCTATATTCAGTTTAACAACAAAGTTTATTTAAGGCAGGATACAACTCTTGTAATCGACCCTTCAACAGGTGAGCGCTATGTAATCCCGGGATTGGATTTTACCAATGACGATAACACTTATAAGATTTATTCTTTTGTGAATTTTACGCAAAAGATATTCGGAGGGATAAAAGTTAATGCAGGATTGAGATATGATTACTTTGCATTCATCAATGATAAAAATTATTTCTCCCCAAGATTTTCTGTAAATGTTCCTGTAACAGGGAAGCTTAGTTTGACGGGAGCATACGGAATTTTCTACCAATCGCCTTCATACATCTGGCTTGTTTCAAACGAACAGAATAAAAATCTGAAAAATATAAAAGCCGAGCATTACGTGGGGGGAATAGAATATATTTTAACCAACGATATGAAATTTTCCATAGAAGGTTATTATAAAAAATATTCCGATTACCCTGCAAGCTCAGTCAGAAATTATTTAATACTTGCAAACCAGGGAGGGGATTTTCAGAACGTCGGCGATTTCGGTCTTGAGCCTCTTGTATCAGCGGGAAGCGGATACTCTAAAGGTGTTGAATTCTTCTTTCAGAAATCACTGACGGATAAATACTACGGAACAATAAATTTTTCATACTTCGATGCAAAGTTTGTTGCGCTGGATGGAGTTGAAAGGGAAAGCGATTTTAATAACAGATTTTTATTCTCAGTAAATGCCGGAGCGATACTCGGTAAAGGCTGGGAAGCAGGCGCTAAGTTCAGATATAACGGGGGAAGACCTTACACTCCTATAAATCCCGCTGACGGAACGATTGATGTTGCAAATTATAATTCAGCGCGACTGCCTGATTATAACAGGCTTGATGTAAGAATAGATAAGAGATGGAATTTCAAACACTGGTCATTGGTAACTTATATTGATGTCCAGAATCTATTGAACAAGAAAAATATATCCGGCTATAAATGGAATAAATTTAAAAGAGAGATTGAGGCAAATAACAGCATCGGCACGCTGCCTACGATAGGTATTAATGCACAGTTTTAAAAATTTTAAGTTGTGTCAAGAAAAAAAATCTCCCTATTACTACTAATAGGGAAGAATGATTTTTAAAATATGTTTAAATGTATTATATTATTTGGTGATAATTTTTGTAGGTATTGATTTCAACTTTACATAATAGTCCGACATATTAAGTTACAAGTTACGAGAAATCCGACTTTTTGAAATGATGGATTCCCGCCTTCGCGGGAATGACAGACAGGAAAATCCGACTATTTTCCGACTAAATTTGAAATTGAAAATAATTAGGATTGTAAAAACAACAACGGGATTTTTAAAATCCGACCAAAACCCGACCAAAAACAAAAAATTTGGAATTTGTAAATTGTAATTTGAAACTAAATTGAAAACCCGACTTTTTTCCGACTTTTTGAAATGATTGGATTCCCGCCTTCGCGGGAATGACAGTCAGGAAAACCCGACTATTATCCGACTTTGTTAAAGAATTTATTAACCGCAAAGAAGCAAAGTCTAAGCAAAGAGTGCAAAGATATTTTGAAATGTGATTGTTTTGCGTCCTTTGTAAACACTTTGCATCTTTGCGGTTAAAAATCCGATTGTTTCCCGACTAATATCGAAAAGTTAATATTATAAAACTCGTAATTCGTAATTTGAAACTCGTAATTAAATAAGAAAGACATTCCGAAATTTTAACTTTTATCCCTTTTACATTTTATCGATATTGTAATATGAAAAAAATACTTCTATCACTACTTCTGATTATTTCAGCTAATGCATTTGCACAGCTTCCGGGTGGAGCATTTTCCATCGGCGGCGGACCGACAGTCGGTTACCAGGGGGTAAAATTCGACGATATTAATACCATGCTGGTAAGCTCCGGTATACCTGCTTTAAGCAACGGAGTTGTTTACTTCGGCGGCGGCGGATTTATTGATATACCTTTTAAAAATTTTAAATGGCTTCGTATCGGCGGCTTCGGAAGAGGGTTCTCTACAACTACTTCAGGAAAAGTAACTTCAAACAATTTATCTTATACAAAAACTGCTACAGTTGAATACGGCGAAGGCGGGCTCACATTAGATTATGTAATGAGATTCGGTTCAGTGCTGGATATCACCCTTGGCTCTTCATTCGGTACAGGTGAATATAAACTTAAACTTTATCAAAGCAGCGCAACTGCTCCAACATGGTCAAATATATGGGGCGGCTATAATGCTACCACTACAGACTATTCACGTGAGTTGAAAACCCGTGTATTCACCGCTCAACCTACATTAGGTTTCGGCGCAAAGCTTACAGGATTTTTATATGCAAAGCTGAATGCAGGTTATTTACTTTCATCACACGGCGACTGGAAAGTTGAAGACCAAGTAGTTACTACAGGAGTTCCTGACGGAGTAAAACCTGACGGATTCAATGTAAATCTTACAGTCAATGTAGGATTGTTCTTCAGATAATTTTAATTTAACTCAACTCAAGATGCAAAATATTTTAGTTACAGGCGGGGCAGGATTTATAGGTTCGAACTTTGTTCGATACATGTTAGAGAATTACAATTATAAAATTTTCAATTTTGATAAGCTTACTTATGCGGGCAATCTTGAAAATCTTACAGATATAGAAAATCATTCCAATTATAAATTTATAAAAGGTGATATTTGTGATAAAGATGTTGTAGAGAGTACGATTAAAGATAACAACATTGATACGATAATAAATTTTGCAGCAGAATCGCATGTAGATAGAAGTATTCTAGGCTCGCGTGAATTTGTCGTTACAAATGTACTTGGTACGCAGGTCTTACTTGATGCAGCAAAGAATTTACAGCTCGAAAAGTATTTGCAGGTATCTACCGATGAAGTTTACGGTTCACTGCCTGAAGATAAGAAAGAAATAAAATTTACAGAGCAGACTCCATTAACTACAAACAGTCCTTACTCGGCGAGCAAGGCTTCGGCTGATTTACTCTGCAATGCTTACTATCATACTCATAAGTTACCTATATTAATAACGCGCTGCTCGAATAATTACGGGCCGTATCAGTTTCCTGAAAAGCTTATTCCTCTTATGATTGCAAAAGCATTGGATGGTGAAAAGCTTCCGGTGTATGGTGACGGGAAAAATGTTCGTGACTGGCTATATGTTGAAGACCATTGCTCGGGCATTGCTACTGTACTTGAAAAAGGAAAGATAGGCGAAGTATATAATATCGGCGGAAATAATGAATGGTATAATATAGATATTGTTAAGTTAATACTGGAAAAGCTTGGTAAAGGTGAAGAGCAAATCTCCTATGTAAAAGACAGACCCGGACACGATAGAAGATATGCAATAGATTCAAGTAAAATTATGAGTGAACTTGGATGGTCACCGAAGTATCAGTTTCCTGAGGGAATAGAAAAAACAATTAAGTGGTACATAGATAATGAACCGTGGTGGCGTAAAGTTATGAGCGGCGAGTATCTGAAGTACTTCGATAAAAACTACTCTTCAAAAGTAAAATAGTTTTAAGAATTTAAGGTTATATAAAGACAAGGGGCTTGTATAAATTAAAAGATTTAATTTTTTAACCGGTAATTTACCTGTAATAAATTTAAACTTACTAAAATGAATCAAGCGCTTTCCTCACTTCTTCGTGTAAAACTCAATAGAAGAATAATAATAGCATCAGGAATTTTATTCGTAATCCTCAGTGCTTTCACATTAAGCGATCCGACAGCAGCGTTCTTCGGAGGTACTGTATGGTTTGGATTGTTATTTTTAGGCGGCGGAGTTTTTGAAATCCTCTTTGCCCTTGCCAACATCCACACTTTATGGGAATGGAAATTTTATGTTGGATTCGGATTAGTTAATATAATTATAGTAATTGTTCTTTTTTCTGCTCCTATAGTTGCAGCTACTCTTGTGCCTATGTTTACAGGATGCTGGTTGTTGTTCAGATGTATTGCAATTATAGGCAGAGTGGTTGAGTTCAAATCATTCGGATGGATAAGCCGCGGCACGCTTATTACATTATGCTCGTTAGGTATCATTTTTTCATTCGTAATTTTATTAAATCCTCCTATAGGAGAAAAGCTTCTTACATTGTGGACAGCGCTGCTGCTGTTAATGTTAGGAATGTTTTATCTTACAATCAGTATCAGAACAAAAGGCGCGCATGTGCAGACAAGTGATGCTAAAATGGCTTAGCTAATTTAATTTAAAACATAAAGAATAATGGACAATAATGTTTCAGTAATCACCAATTCAATTCGTAACTGGTGGATATTTCTAATCTCCGGTGTGCTGTTCATCATTCTCGCTATAGCTGTTTTATTTAATCCCGACGTTACTTATCTGAGCCTCACAATTTATTTTGCCATAATCTTTTTGCTTCACGGATTATTTGAGATATACTTTTCTGTTTCTAACCGTAAAACTCTTACTTCATGGGGATGGTATCTTGCCATTGGAATTCTTGATCTGGTTATAGGTTTTATTCTTATCCGTAATCCTCTGTTTGCCGCATCAGTTGTTGCTATTTTTATTGGCTTCTGGCTGATGTTTAAAAGTGTTTCTATTATTGCAAGAGCTATCGATCTACAAAGTCATAATGTTAAGGGTTGGGGATTACTTTTCTCTGCAGGAATACTCGGTGTAATATTCTCATTCTTCATATTATTTAATCCGGAAATAGGAGCAGGTACATTAGTGCTTCTAACGTCTTTTGCTTTTGCTGTTATAGGAGCATTTTATATTATGATGGGATTAAAGCTGAAGAATGCTCATGAATGGAGAAAAGTATAGTTTGTTATTAAACGTATTTACGCTGCTAAGCGCATAACGTTTGAGTATATTAAGCAGGGGCTTTTAGATTTATATAACTAATTTTGTAAAACGATGGATAAAACAGGATACAAAATTCTTCAGGACCCGCTCCGTAATAAAGGTACAGCTTTCACTTTAGAAGAACGCGAGAAATATAAACTCAACGGATTACTCCCTTCTGCAGTAGAAACTCTGGATACACAATTACTTCGCATTAACGAACAAATAGAATTCATTACAAAACCAATCAACAGGTACGTTTTTCTTTTACAGCTTCTGGATAATAATGAGACATTATTCTTCAGAACAATAATGGATAATCCGGTGAAGTTCATGCCGATAATTTATACTCCGACAGTAGGCGAAGCTTGCATGAAGTTCGGACATATCCTGAGACGTCCCAGAGGTATGTACATATCTATAGAAAATTACGACAAGAAGAAAATTAAGAACCTGCTAAAGAACTGGCCTCAGCAGGATGTACGTTTTACTGTTGTAACCGACGGTGAACGTATACTTGGTTTAGGAGATTTAGGTATATCCGGAATGGGTATTCCCATTGGTAAATTATGTCTGTATACAGCATGTGCAGGCGTCCCGCCTCAATATACTTTGCCTATAGTACTTGATGCAGGAACAAATAATGAAGAGCTTTTGCATGACCCGCTTTACCCCGGATTAAAAAAGCATAGAGTAAGAGGTAAAGAATACGATGACTTTATTGAAACATTTGTTAGCGCTGTTAATGAAGTATTTCCCGGAATATGCATTCAGTGGGAAGACTTTGCCGGTGTAAATGCTATCAGTATTCTTGAAAAATATAAAGATAAAGTCTGCACTTTTAACGATGATATTCAGGGCACTGCAAGTGTAATTGTAGCCGGTTTGCTTGCCGCAAGTAAAGCAACAAAGAAAAATATAACGGAGCAGAAATTCTTATTCTTAGGAGCCGGTGCAGCTTCTATTGGTATCGCAAGTTTATTAGTAGAAATTATGATGCTTCACGGATTATCAAAAGAGGATGCTCATAGGAGAATCTGGCTTTTTGACAGCAAGGGACTTGTTACAAAATCACGCACCGACCTTGCCGGACATAAAATTTTGTTTGCAGCTGAGAATGAATTTACAGATAATTTTGCCGATGCAATCTTGAAAATAAAGCCGACAGCTATAATAGGATTAAGCACAATGAAAGGTGCTTTTACAAAAGAAGTCATTGAGTTAATGTCAGCTATAAATGAAAAGCCCGTCATATTTCCGTGCTCGAATCCTACATCACGCTCAGAGTGCACTGCCGAAGAAGCTTATACATGGAGCGGTGGCAGAGCAGTTTTTGCCGCAGGCAGTCCTTTTGAACCGGTTGTGATTAACGGTAAAACTTATACACCCGGGCAGGGAAATAATGTTTACATCTTTCCTGCAATGGGTCTAGCTATATATGCTACCAAAGCTAAAAGAGTAACAAACGGAATGTTTATTACTGCTGCAACTGCGTTGGCTTCACAGTTAAGCGGTGAGGATCTTGAGAACGGATTGGTGTTTCCTCCAATAAAAAAAATATTACAGGTAGAAGCGGATATGGCAGTAAAGATAGCAGAATATATTTTTGATAATAAGCTTGCTCAGGTGCCCAGACCGAAACATATTGAAGTATTTATAAAAGAAAAAATGTACAGACCTGAGTATTAAAATTAGTATAACAGGGAACTTTGAATATCTACTTAGTCTTGTATAAATTACTGAGTGTAAATTTAGTCATCATCATCGTCATCATGTTTGCTTTTTTTATCATTTGACTTTTCTCTGCTATCGCTTTCAAATTTTTCGTTGCCATCTTTGTTTTTCATATCATGTTTGTTTCCGCTTTTATGACATGAAACACAATCATTTAAATCTCCATTTACTTCGTCATGTTCTTTTAAAATATTGCTTTGTGTATGTTCGTGACAACCGTAACAGGTATAGTCTTTATAATTTTTCGTTGTATGGCAGGTAATACACTTTGAGTTATGATCTTTATCCAGTAAAAAATAAGATGAGTGATTGAAATTTGCAGGAGTCCATTTATCTGAGCTGTGACATTTGCTGCAGTTATCAGCGAGTCCCAGATGAAATTCATCACCGGGTTTTTGATGGCATGATGCGCAATTATTTTTATCAGCGCCTTGTATCATTTCATGGTTAAATTTTACATTTTGTTTCCAGCTATTTGTTGTATGACAATTATTACAAGACGGCGATATGGAAGAGTGAAGTTTATCTTCGGGCTTTTTGTGACAGCTGTTACAGTTTGAAAGATTCTTTTCAGGCAATAAGTCATGTTTGAAACTACTAAATTTAATATCGGGATTTTTTCCAATATGGTCAGTATGACATTCTCCACAGCTTTGATTAGAAAGGGTTTCATGAAATACTATTTTATCTTTTTTTGCTACAGTATCCTTTCCAATCTTTGATAATGTATGACACTTGATACAATTTTCATTGGAGATTCCCCAGAATGGTTTATGGCATGAGTAACAATTATCGGATAAATTCTGATGACCGGTTGTCAAATCACCGGGATTAACCATTGTTTTAGGGAACTGAATTGTAATCCAAACAATTAATCCTGTTATTAGTATAAATATTATCTTTTTCATTTTGCAAAGAGAATAATTGATACAATATGCAATAAGGAAAGTAAGCCCAGCAAATATGTTATCGGCAGGTGTACCACTCTCCATTTTTTCATCATTTCAATTGTTATTGAATCGAAGAATAAATTTTTCTCAGCCTCTTCATTACTTAAACCTTGTTTAACAAGTTCGGCTTTTTTTCCTTTAAAAGATTCATTAGCATCTTTTAAGATGAACTTTCCGATTAATCCGCTTCCTAAAGTAATTAGAAGCATAAGTATAGCCAGCCAGGGGAGTATTGCATTGAAGTGAATACCGGCATGAACAAGTATGAGAATAGAACCAGCCCATGCAAGATATTCATGCATTTTCAAAAGTGTTTTTGGAGAGCCGCTTTGGATTAACTTTCGTTTTCGCAATGAATATATAAAAGAGATAAGTACTAATGCAGTTCCAACATATCCCAGATAATAGCTGAATGAAACTAATTGTAGACGGTGAAAGAAATAATCCAACGCAATCGCAATAAGTATCATTGCTCCGTACCATTGCAAAAATGGCACTACGTGTTTTATAAAAAGAGATTTTTTCATAATCCAATAATATAAAATTAACATTTATACAGTTCTAAAAATATGATTTGCATCATAAGTGTAAAAAATACATATATTTATATCAAGACTTAATATAAAGAAATATTTTATAATCTTACGGGGTTATTTACTTTAGATAAAATATATATAATTTATCTATTGAATT